>NZ_JBEZCG010000030.1:0-85261 GCF_040647455.1 Streptomyces sp. NPDC041068 | reverse complement strand
GCACCCCGCGCGAAGAGATCCTCTGCGGGCTCTTCGCCGAGGTCCTGGGCATCGAGAGCGCCGGTATCGACGACAACTTCTTCGAACTCGGCGGCGACAGCATCCTGTCCATCCAGCTCGTCAGCCGGGCTCGCAAGGCCGGGCTCGTGTTCACCGCACGGGACGTCTTCAAGCACCGGTCGGTGGCGGCACTCTCCCTGGTCGTGGAGGCGACCGGCACGGCCGTCGAGGAGGCCCCCGACGCCGGGGTCGGCACCCTGCCCCTGACGCCGATCATGCACTGGCTGCGTGAACTCGGCGGCTCCTGCGACGGGTTCAACCAGTCGATGGTGGTCCAGGTGCCCGCGGGCGCCGACGAGGACCGCCTGCACCGGGCCGTACAGGCCCTGCTCGACCGGCACGACGCCCTGCGGATGCGGCTGACCGGCGACGCGTGGTCCGCCGAGATCACCGCCCCCGGCTCGGTCACCGCCGCCGACTGCCTGCGCCGCGTCGACGTGACGGGCCTGGGCGAAGCCGCCCTGGCCGACGCCGTCGCCGAGCACGGCGAGGCCGCCCGCCGACGCCTCGCCCCCACCTCCGGGGTCGTGCTCCAGCTGGTGTGGTTCGACGCCGGGACCGGCCGACCGGGACTGCTGCTGCTCGTCGCCCACCACCTGGTCGTCGACGGCGTGTCCTGGCGAATCCTGCTCCCCGACCTGGCCGCCGCCTGGGCGGGCGCCGAGGGCGGCGCCACCCCCGCCCTCGATCCGGTGCCGACCTCCTTCCGCCGCTGGTCCCAGCGGCTCACCGAGGCCGCCGCCACCCCCGCCCGGACGGCCGAACTGCCCGTGTGGACCGAGGTCATGGGCACCCCGGACCCGCTCCTGGGCCAGGTCTCCTTCGACCCGGCGCGGGACCTGGCGGGCACCACCGTCTCCGTCACCCTGCGGCTGCCGGCCGAGGTCACCGAGCCCCTGCTGACCTCCGTGCCCGCCGCCTTCCACGGGGGCGTCAACGACGTACTCCTGACCGGACTCGCGCTCGCCGTGCGCGAGCACCGCGAGCGGCGCGGCCAGGCAGCGGGACCGCTCCTGCTCGACCTGGAGGGCCACGGCCGCGAGGAGATCGTCGAGGGGGCCGAACTCTCCCGCACCGTCGGCTGGTTCACCTCGCTCTTCCCGGTCCGCCTGGACCCGGGACCGGTGACCGCCACCGACGTACGGGAGGCCGGGCCCGCGCTCGGCCAGGCCCTCAAGCGGGTCAAGGAACAGCTGCGGGAACTGCCGGACAACGGCATCGGCCACGGCCTGCTGCGCCATCTCAACCCGGAGACCGCGCCGCGGCTCGCCGGACGGGCCGCGCCGCAGATCGGCTTCAACTACCTGGGCCGCTTCCCCGCCGCGGGCGGGACGGCGACCACCGCCGACTGGGCCGTCGCGCCCGGCGTGCGGGGCCCGGCGCCCCGCGACGAGGACATGCCCGTGGGGCACGCCCTCGAAATCAACGCGATCACCGAGGACCGCCCACAGGGCCCGCAGCTCAGCGCTGTGTGGACCTGGCCCGCGGCGCTCTTCACCGAGACCGAGGTCCGCGAACTGGCCGAGTGCTGGTTCCGCATGCTGCGGGCCCTGGTCGACAGCACGGCCACCACGGGTGTGGGCGGCCACACCCCGTCCGATCTCTCGCTGGTCGAGCTGAGCCAGGACGAAATCGACGATCTTGAAGCGGAATTGAGGGAAATCGCATGAAGAGCATGAAGACTTCAGGCCTTGAGGATGTCCTGCCTCTCTCCCCCTTGCAGGAGGGCTTGCTCTTCCACGCGCTCGCCGACGAAGCGGGCACGGACGTCTACAACACCCAGCTCTTCCTGGACCTGGAGGGCCCGCTCGACGCCGAGCGGCTGCGCACCGCGGCCCGCGCCCTGCTGCGCCGCCACGCCAACCTGCGGGCCGGCTTCCGGCAGCGCAAGAACGGCCAGGCCATCCAGGTGATCCACCGCGAGGTGGAGCTGCCCTGGTCCGACGTCGACCTGTCCGGCCTCGACGAGAGTGCCCAAGAGGCGGAGCTGACCGCGCTGTTGGAGGCGGACCGGGTGCGCCGCTTCGACCTCGCCGCCCCGCCGGCGCTCCGCTTCACCCTCGTCCGCCTCGCCACCGGCCTTCACCGCCTGGTGATGAGCAACCACCACATCCTCATCGACGGCTGGTCGGCGCCCGTCCTGCTCCGCGAACTGCTCACGCTGTACAAGGAGCACGGCTCGGACGCGACCCTCCCGCCGGTCACCCCCTACCGCGAGTACCTGTCCTGGCTCGCCCGCCAGGACACGGCGGCCGCCAAGGACGCCTGGCGCCGCGCCCTGGCCGGCCTCGCGGGGCCGACCCTGGTGGCGCCGGTCGACCCGGACCGGGCAGGCGTGCTCCCCGAGTACCGCTCCACCGATCTGCCCGAGGAGCTCACCGCCTCCCTGGAGACGATGGCGCGGGCCCGCAACCTGACCGTCAACACCCTGCTGCAGGGCGTCTGGGCGCTGACCCTCGCCGAGCTGACGGGCCGCGACGACGTGGTCTTCGGCTCGGTGGTCTCCGGCCGCCCGCCGGAGATCCCCGGCATCGAGACGATGGTCGGCCTGTTCATCAACACCGTCCCCGTCCGCGTCGGCCTCGACCGCTCGGCCTCCATCGCCGAGAACCTCTCGCGGCTCCAGGAGGAGCAGGCCGACCTCCTCGCCCACCAGCAGCTGCGCCTCGGCGAGGTGCAGCGCCTGGCCGGGCACGGCGACCTGTTCGACACCGCGCTCACGGTGGAGAACTATCCGTCCGACGACTCCAAGAAGCAGGACATCGCCGGGGTGCGGGTCGCCCGCGTCTCCGGCAAGGACGCCGCCCACTACCCGCTGCGCCTGATCGCCGGCATGGCGGGCCGCCGACTGCACATCCGCCTGGAGTACCGCCCCGACCTCTTCGACGAGGCCGCGGCCGGTGTCGTCGTCGACCGCGTCGAGCAGCTGGTCCGTGCGGCCGTGGAGCGGCCGGAGCTGTCGCTCGCCGGCATCGAGCCGCTCACCGACGAGCAGCGCGCCCTCGTGCCCGTCGTGACCGCCGAGCGGACCGCGGCCGACGAGCAGACCTCGGCCGACGAGGAAGCAGCCCCCGGCGCCCGCGCACGCCGCGCCCACGAGCCGTCGCCGCAGGAGGAGATCCTGTGCGGGCTCTTCGCCGAAGTCCTCGGCAAGCCCGCCGTGACGGTGGACGACGACTTCTTCGACCTGGGCGGCCACTCCCTCTCGGCGATCAAGCTGCTCGGCCGGGTCCGGGCGACCTTCGGCGCCGAACTGCCCGTGCGCGCCCTCTTCGAGGCCCCGACCGTCGCCCTGCTCGCCCAGCGCCTCCACCAGGGGGGCACCGCCCGGGAGCCGGTGCGCGCCATGGAGCGCCCGGAGCAGGTACCGGTCTCCTTCGCCCAGCGGCGGCTGTGGTTCCTCGACCGCCTGGAGGGCCCGAGCGCCACGTACAACATCCCCATGCCGCTGCACCTGACCGGCCGCCTCGACACGGACGCGCTGCGCGCCGCCCTTGCCGACGTCGTCGCCCGCCACGAGAGTCTGCGCACCCTCTTCGGCGAGCTCGACGGCGTCCCCCACCAGCGCATCCTGGACGCGCGGGAGCACCGGCCCGAGCTGACGGTCACGCACACCCGCGCCGAGCGGCTCGACGAGGTCCTGGCCGATGCCGCCCGCCGCCCCTTCGACCTCGCGCTCGAAACCCCGCTGCGGGCCACCCTGTTCACGCTGGGCGGGGAGGAGCACTCGCAGGACGAGGAGAGGCACTCGCAGGGCGAGGAGAAGCACGTCCTGCTCCTGCTCCTTCACCACATCGCGGGCGACGGCTGGTCGGTCGCCCCGCTCGTCCGCGACCTGGCCGAGGCGTACACCGCCCGCACCGCGGGCACCGCACCCTCCTGGACGCCGCTGCCGGTGCAGTACGCCGACTACACCCTGTGGCAGCACGAGCTGCTCGGCGACGACACCGACCCGCAGAGCGTCCTGGGCAAGCAACTCGCCTACTGGACCGAGCAGTTGGCCGACGCCCCCGAGCTGCTTCCCCTGCCGACCGACCGGCCGCGCCCGGCCGTCGCGGACCACCGCGGCGACTACGTGGAGCTGTCGGTGGACGCCGCCACCCACCGCGCCCTGGTCTCCCTGGCCCGCGCCCACCGCTGCAGCCTCTTCATGGTCGTCCAGGCGGGCCTGGCCGCCCTGCTCAACCGCCTCGGCGCGGGGGCCGACATCCCGATCGGCACGGCCGTCGCGGGCCGCGGCGACGAGGCCCTCGACGACCTGGTGGGCTTCTTCGTCAACACCCTCGTCCTGCGCACCGACACCTCCGGCGACCCCACCTTCGGCGAGCTCCTCGGCCGGGTGCGGGAGGCCGACCTGGCCGCCTACGCGCACCAGGACATCCCCTTCGAGCGCCTGGTGGAGGCCGTCAACCCGGTCCGCTCGGCGGCCGCGCACCCCCTGTTCCAGGTGATGCTGGCCTTCCAGAACAACACCGGGCCCTCACTCGAACTGCCCGGCCTGAGCGTCGACTTCGGCGCCACCGGCGCGGGCGTCGCCAAGTTCGACCTGTCCTTCAGCGTCGCGGAGAGCCACACCGCCGACGGCGAGCCCGCCGGTCTTCGCGGCATCGTCGAGTACGCCACGGCGCTGTTCGACCGCGAGAGCGCCCAGGACCTGGCCGACCGCCTGAGCAGGCTGCTCGCCTCCGCCGCGGCCACCCCGGCCACCCCGCTCAGCGCGCTCACCACGCTCGCCGACGAGGAGCGCGAGCGACTGCTCACCGGCTGGAACGACACCGCCCTCGAACTCGACCGGGCCCCGCTGCCCACGCTGTTCGAGGCCCAGGCCGCCCGTACGCCGGACGCCGAGGCCGTGGTCTGCGCGGGCGCCTCGCTCACCTATCGCGAGCTCGACGAGCGTGCCAACCGCCTCGCCCACCAGCTGATCGCCCTGGGGGCAGGACCGGAGCGCTTCGTCGCCCTCGCCCTGCCGAAGTCGGCCGAACTGGTCGTCGCCCTGCTCGCCACGGTGAAGGCCGGCGCCGCCTACGTGCCGATGGACCCCGCCTACCCGGCGGAGCGGCTCGCGCTGATGCTGGCCGGCACCGACCCCGTGTGCGTCGTCACCAGCACGGCGCTGGCCGCCGGTCTGCCCGGCGACGCCCCGGCCGCGCTCCTCGACGACCCGGCGTTCGCCGCCGCCGTCGCGGCCCGGCCCGCCACCGCCCCCACCGACGCCGACCGGCGGGCGGCGCTGCGCCCGGACCACCCCGCCTATGTGATCCACACGTCCGGCTCCACCGGCACGCCCAAGGGCGTCGTGGTCACCCACCGCGGCCTGGCCGGACTCGCCCACAGCCACCGCACGCTGCACGGGGCGGGGCCGGGCAGCCGGGTCATCCAGTTCGTCTCGCCCAGCTTCGACGTGTCGGTCTCGGAGCTGTGCATGGCGCTGCTCTCGGGCGCCGCCCTCGTGGTGCCCGAGCGCACCCCGGTCGGCAAGGAGCTGGCGGACTTCCTCGTCGAACACCGCGTCACCCACGCCCACATGCCGCCCTCGGTGCTCGCCGGGCTGCCCGCCGTGGACCTGCCCGAGCTGCGCACCCTGATCGTCGGCGGCGAGGTCTGCGCCCCCGACCTGGTGGCCCGCTGGGCCCCCGGCCGCCGCATGGTCAACGGCTACGGCCCGACCGAGGCGACCGTCGAAGTCGCCTCCGCCCTGTGCGACCCGGCCGCCCCCGGCCCGCAGCCCATCGGCCGCCCGATCGCCAACACCCAGGCGTACGTCCTCGACGCGGGCCTGCGCCCGGTGCCCGCAGGCGTCGCGGGCGAGCTGTACCTGGCGGGCGACGGCCTGGCCCGCGGCTACCTGCGCCGCCCCGGCATCACCGCCGAACGCTTCGTCGCCAACCCCTTCGGGGCGGCGGGATCGCGCATGTACCGCACGGGCGACCTGGTGCGATGGCGCCGCGACGGACAGCTGGAGTTCGTCGGCCGCGCCGACAACCAGGTGAAGCTGCGCGGCTTCCGCATCGAGCTCGGCGAGGTCGAGAGCGCCGTCGCCGCACAGCCCGAGGCGGAGCGCGCCGTGGCGATGATCCGCGAGGACCGGCCCGGCGTTCAGCGCCTGGTCGCCTACGTGGTCCCCGCCCCCGGCACGGGCGACCTCACCGCCCTGCGCTCCCGGCTGCTCGGCCGCCTGCCCGAGTACATGGTCCCCTCGGCCTTCGTGGCCATCGACGAGGTGCCGCTGACGCCCAACGGCAAGGTCGACCACAAGGCCCTGCCCGAGCCGCCGGCCGCCCCCGCGGGGCGTGCTCCGCGCTCCGGCCGCGAGGAGGTCCTGTGCGGGCTGTTCGCCGAGGTCCTCGGCGTGGAGCGGATGGGCATCGACGACAACTTCTTCGAGTTCGGCGGCCATTCGCTGCTCGCGTCGAGGCTGGCGGGCCTGATCGCCCTGACGCTGGGCGCCGAGGTCTCGGTGCGCACCGTCTTCGCGGCGCCCACCCCGGCGGCGCTCCTGGAGCGGATCGACGGGGGAGAGGCGGCCGGCGGCTTCGACGTCCTGCTGCCGCTGCGCGCCTCCGGTGAGCGCCCGCCGCTGTTCGCCGTCCACCCGGTCGGCGGCCTCAGCTGGTGCTACGCGGGCCTGCTGCGCGCCCTCGACGTCGACCAGCCGGTCCACGGCCTGCAGTCGCGGGGCGTCGACGGCAAGGAGCGCCCGGCAGGGTCGCTGGCGGAGATGGTCGCCGACTACGTGGCGCAGATGCGCGCCGTGCAGCCGTCGGGCCCCTACCACCTGGTGGGCTGGTCCCTGGGCGGCGCGCTCGCCCAGGCCGTCGCGGCCGAACTCCGCGTCCAGGGCGAGGAGGTGGGCCTGCTGGCCCTGCTCGACTCCTACCCCGTGGAGGCCGACCGCAAGGAGCCGCTCGAAGCGGACCGCATCCTCACCGACATGTTCCAGGCGTACGCCCGCATGCACGGCGAGTCCGACGAGGTGCCCGCGGGCCTCGACGAGGTGCGCTCCCGCATCGTCGGCTACATGGGCCGCGGCAACAGCGAGTCCCGCCACCTGGACGAGTCCCAGCGCTCCGCGGTCCTCGACGTCCTGGTGAACAACGTCCGCCTGGTCACCCCGGCCGAACCGGCCCCGTACGACGGGGACATGCTCCTCGTCGTCGCCACGGAGAACCGCCGCGACTGGGCCGACCCGAGCGCCTGGACGCCGTACATCACCGGCACCGTGGACCTCGTGGAGGTCGCCACCACCCACGAGCGCATGACGGAACCGGGTCCGCTCGCCGAGATCGGCCGCCTCCTTGAGGAGCGCCTCGCCAAGGTCCCGGCCCTGGCCTGACCCGAGGGACGCCGGGCGGGCCGCGCGTGCGGCCCGCCCGGCGCATCCGAATTCCACGAATACCGGCCTTCACGCTCACCGAACACGCATACCGAACACACTCACCGAACACGCTTACCGAAAGGGAATTGCCGCGATAGTCCCCCGATAATTCGCCTCCTTAGGCTCCTGGCCACCAGTTCCATGTCGGGAGCGTTCCGCGGGCGAAAAGCACCGCGCGGGCCCCGACGCAGCGACACAGCAAGTCGGAGGTCGTGTTCGTGCCGGACGAAGCGGAGGACAACGTCATAAGGGGGCACCAGGCTCCATGGAGACCCCGGACACCGTGGAGACGGCGAACAGCGGCGATACCCCGTCCCCTGCGGCGGGGAATCCTCGCCGCCACCCTCGCCGCCGCGGTGGTCGTCCCGGTGACCGGCGCTCACTCGAACGCGGACGTCTGGCAGGCCCCCGCGCCCCCGGAGCTTCCCGCGATGGCCCCGGACACCCTTGCGCGGCGCTACGCCCTGAACCGCGGCGCGATCGAGGACGCCGCCCTCGCCGCGGAACGGGCCGACGACACGGAGCAGGCCGGCGCACTGCGCGCCCTCGCCGCGCCGGACCGGCGGTTCCTGTCCTTCGACGGCCGCGGCCGGGCAGTGGAGGTTCTCGGCGATCTCGCCACCGCCAGGACGGTGACCGTGCTCGTACCCGGCGCGGACACCACCCTGCGGCACTTCGACACCCACGGCTCCGCCTGGGCGGCCCCCGGCGGCGGAGCACGCGCGCTGGACGCGCAGCTGCGCCGCGACGACCCGCACGGCCACCACGCGGTGGTGGCCTGGCTCGGCTACCGCACCCCGGAGACCATCGGCGGCGCGGTCATCACCCCGGGCCGGGCCGAGGACGGCGCGGGCAGCCTGCGCGCCTTCCTCGGCGAACTGCGCTCCGCGGCGCCGCGGGCACGCGCCAACCTGCTGTGTCACTCCTACGGTTCGGTGGTGTGCGCCAGCGCAGCGCACGGCCTCGACGTGACGGACATCGCCTTCTACGGCAGTCCCGGCAGCGGCGTGACCACCGCGTCGGGCCTGCACACGGCCGCGCGGATCTGGGCGGGCCGGGCGAGCGGCGACGGCATCTCACGCGTCCCGCACGTCTCCATCCAGCTTCCCTTCGACATCACGCTGGGCCTGGGCGCCGACCCGATGTCCCCGTCCTTCGGCGCCCGCCGCTTCGCGACCGGCACCGGCGGCCACGGCGACTATCTGCGGCCCGGCAGCACCTCCCTGCACAACCTGGCCCGGATCGCCCTCGGGCGTGCCGAGGCCGTGACCCCGGAGGGGGCCCGCCGTGCGTGAACCGATACGCGCGCTCGCACGCCGCGTCGACGCCGCGACGCCGCCGGAGCGCGACCGCGCCGTGGACGCGCTGCGCGCCTTCGCCATCTGCGGTGTCGTGCTGGGCCACTGGCTGGTGACGGCCATCGTCCAGGACGCGGACGGGCGCCTTTACGCGGACAGCCCGCTGCACCATCTGCCCCCGCTCACCCCGCTGTCCTGGGTGCTGCAGACCCTGGCGGTGTTCTTCCTGGTCGGCGGGTTCTCCGCGGCCCGCAGCTGGACCTCGGCCCGCGCGAAGGGTGTTCCGTACGGGCACTGGATGGGGCGGCGACTCGCCCGACTGACGCGTCCCGTGCTGGCCGTGCTCGGCGTCTGGGCGCTGACCGCCGTCTGGCTCACCGCCGACAACGCCGGCTGGTACACGGTGCACACGCTGCTGAACCTCGTGGTCTCCCCGCTGTGGTTCCTGTGCGTCTTCGCCCTGCTGACGGCCGCCACACCGGCGGTGGTGGCGCTGGTGCGCGCGCTGGGGCCGTGGGCCGCGGCGCTGCCGGTCGGCACGGTCGCGGCGGTGGACGCGGGGCGGTTCGCGCTCGCGGCGCCGGAGCAGCTGGGCTGGCTGAACGTGGTGGCCGGCTGGCTCGTCCCGTACACCCTGGGCGCGGCCTGGGCGGGCGGGGCCTTCAAGGGGCGGCGCGTCCCCCTGGCCCTGCTGGCCGGCGGGGCCGCGGCCACCGTCGCGCTCGTGGTGTGGGGCGGCTATCCGGCGAGCATGGTCGGGGTGCCGGGTCAGGAGACCTCCAACCTCAACCCGCCCACGCTCGCGGCCGTCTGCTTCGGCCTCGCCCAGACGGGCCTGGCGCTGGCGCTGCGCGGACCCTTGCGACGCCTGATGAGCCGGCCCGTGGCGTGGGCGGCGGTGGCCGCGCTGAACCTCACGGCGATGACGGTGTTCCTGTGGCACCAGACCGCGATGCTGCTGACCACGTCCGTGGGTCTGTCGGCCGGGCGTCTGGTGGGCCTGCACACCTCGCCGGTCACGGCCGCGTGGGCGGTCCAACGGCTGCTGTGGCTCCCCGTGTTCGCGCTGGTCCTGGTGGCCTTGGTGCTGTCGTTCCGGCACCTGGAACACGGCCGTGGGTCGGCCCGGACGGAGCGACGCCCGGCGCCGCGCCTTACGACCGTCAGGACGTCCGGAGGCGGCACCCCCCACGGGTGACCCCCGGCGCAATGGCCCCGAAGGGCCTTTTCACGGGCCAGAGTTGAATTGATATTCCGGCGATAAGACCGCCGCCTACTGTTTCTCACACCACTGCGATATCGGTGGGAGACAAAGCATTCCGATGAATTTTCCGGGTGGAGGGTTACGCGCGTGGTGAATTGGGCGGACGAGCACGGGCCGGATTCGGCCGGTGCCGCGGAGGGAGAGAACCACTGGCGGGAGGTACTCACCGCCGGCGGCTTCACCGCACTGCCGCGTTGGACGAAGGCGCCCGGCACGACGGAGCACCCGTCCGCGAGCGCGGCGCACCGCGCTCCGGGCTCGGGTGCTGTCGCCGCGCTGGCCGCCCGTACGGCCGGTGAACTGGGCGTCCCCGTGGGCGCGGTGCTGCTCGCCGCGCACGCGAAGGTGCTGGCCGCGCTCACCGGGGACCGGGAGGTGGTGACCGGCTATCTGCGCGAGGGCTACGCCGAGCCGCTGCCGTGCCGGGTCACCGTCGGGGACGGAAGCTGGCGCGAGCTCGTCGGGCGGGCGGCCCGTGCGGTGGAGGCCACCGAGCGGCACCACGCCCACCCCCTCGCCGGCCTGCGCACCGAACTGCGCCGCACCGGGCCGCTGTTCGATGCCGTGCTGGTCGTCGACCGCGCCCCGGCCGACGGCGACCTCGCCCCGGACACCCTCCTCGCGACCGGCTTCGGCCAAGCGGCCACGGACGGCACGGACGGTACGGACGGCACGGACGGCGAGGCAGGAGCCGAACTGGTCGTGCGCCACCGCCCGCACGCCCTCGACGGCGAGTTCGCGGCCCGCGCCGCCGGCTATCTGCTCACCGCGCTGCGTGCGCTGGCCGCCGACCCCGAAGGACCGCACCACGAGCGGTCCCTGCTCGGCGCCGAGGAGACGACCCACCAGCTTCAGGGCCTGGCAGGGCCGGAGCGGGAGCTGCCGGACCGCCGTTTCCACGAGCTCTTCGAGGAGCGGGTGCGGCTGCACCCGGACCGCGTCGCGGCCGTGCACGGCACCGAGCGCTGGACCTACGACGAGCTCAACCGGCGGGCCAACCGCATTGCGCGGAGCCTGCGTTCGCGCGGGCTGCGGGACGAGGACGTCGTCGCCGTCGTCGCCGAGCGGAACCTGTCGTGGCTGGCCGCGGTCCTCGCGGTCTTCAAGGCCGGCGGCGCCTACCTGCCCGTCGAGCCGCACTTCCCGGCAGGCCGCATCACCACCGTGCTCACCCGCGCCGACTGCCGCTGGGTGCTCGCCCAGCGGAACGCGGCCCCGGCCCTGGACGAGGCCGTCGCCGGACTCGACTCGGTCACCACCGGCCACCTGGACGACCTGATGGCCGCCGCCGGCGACGCGGCGCACACGGACGCGGACACAGGCACAGTCACAGACACGGGCACAGACACAGACACAGACGCGGACCTGGGCCTGGAGGTGTCCGCCGACCAACTCGCGTACATCTACTTCACGTCCGGCTCCACCGGCCTGCCCAAGGGCGCGATGTGCGAGCACGCCGGCTTCGTCAACCATCTCCTCGCCAAGATCGAGGACTTGGGGGTACGCGAGGACAAGGTGGTGGCGCAGACCGCGCCGCAGGGCTTCGACATCTCCCTGTGGCAGCTGGTCGCCGCGCTCCTGGTGGGCGGCACCACCCTGATCGTCGAGCAGGACGTCGTCCTGGACGTACGCCGCTTCGTGGAGAAGATCGACGCCGAGCGGGTCGAGGTCGCCCAGCTGGTCCCCTCGTACCTGGAGGTGATCCTCTCCCACCTGGAGGACAGCCCCCGTCAACTGCCCTCGCTGCGCTGCGTGTCCGCCACCGGCGAGGCGCTGAAGAAGGAACTGGTGGAGCGCTGGTTCGCCGCCTTCCCCGAGGTGCGGCTCGTCAACGCCTACGGGCTCACGGAGACCTGTGACGACACCAACCACGAGGTGATGGACCGCGTCCCGGACCACCCCTCGGTGCCGCTCGGCCCGCCCGTGCGCAACGCCCGCGTACTGATCGTGGACGAACGGCTCTCCCCGGTGCCCCTGGGCTCCCCCGGCGAGATCGTCTTCTCCGGCGTGTGCGTCGGCCGCGGCTACGTCAACGACGAGGAGCGCACCCGCGCCGCCTTCGTCCCCGACCCCTACAGCGAGGGCGGACGGCTGTACCGCTCCGGCGACTTCGGGCGCTGGCTGCCCGACGGCAAGCTGGAGTTCCTGGGCCGCCGCGACTCCCAGGTGAAGATCCGCGGCTTCCGCATCGAGATCGGCGAGATCGAGAACCGGCTCCTGACGACGGCCGGAGTGCGGGACGGCGCGGTCGTCGTCGCGGGCGAGGGCGAGGGCAAGCACCTGGTCGCCTTCTACGCGGCCGACGACGAACGGCCCGTGCGCGAGGCGCTCGCCGCGGACCTGCCCGTCTTCATGGTCCCGGACCACGCGCACCGTCGCGACGCCCTGCCGCTCACCCCCAACGGGAAGATCGACAAGAAGGCGCTCACCGCCCTCGCCGCCGAACTCGCCGACTCCGCCGCCCTGTCCCGCCCGGCCCCCGAGACCCCGGGCGAACGCCGCCTTGCCGCCCTGTGGGCCACCGCCCTCAAGGTCCCCGAGGACCGCGTCGGACGCCTGGACCACTTCTTCGAAACAGGCGGCACGTCCCTGTCCGCGCTCCGCCTCGTCATCGCCCTGGACCGCCTCATCACGGTGACGGAACTGTCCCGCACCCCGATCCTGGCCGACCTCGCCGCGCTGATCGACGAACGCGCGGCAGTACCGAGCTAGCCCCGGCGCCGAACGACGACCGCAACGCAACCCAGCACCAGAGGACCCACCATGACCACCCTCCTCGAACCCGCGGTGACCACCGCGGCCCTCGACCCCACCGCCGCCCTCGACCCCACCGTCGAACAGGGCCGCACACCGGTCCTGACCGTCGACGTCCCGGCCGGCCAGGCCGCGACATGGACCGCGGCGAACCGCGAAGCGATCCGCGGCGCGCTCGCCGAACACGGCGCCCTCCTCCTCCGCGGCCTGAACGCGGCCACCGCCGCCGACGTCGCGGCCGTGGCCGAGGCCCTCGGCGTCCGGCCGATGACCGAGCACGAGCGCTTCGCGAGCCGACGCGAGCTGGGCGCCGGCGTCCACTCCGGTTCCGAGTGGCCGCACGACGAACCGATGTGCATGCACCACGAGTTGAGCTATGCCGCCGAGGTCCCGGCCACCGCCGTCTTCGGCTGCCTGACCGCCCCCGCCGAGGGCGGCGCGACGGCCGTCGCCGACTCCCAGGACGTGCTGCGGGCGCTGCCCGCCGAGGTCGTGGAGCCCTTCCGGCGCCATGGCTGGCTGCTCAAGCGCTGCTACCACGAGGTCGGCGTCGCCTGGACGGAGGCGTTCGGCACGACCGACCAGACGGAGGTCGACGCCTACTGCGCCGAGCACGCCGTGGCGGCCGAGTGGCTCGCGGACGGCATGCTGCGCACCCGTCAGCGCAGGGCGGCGGTGATCGAGCACCCGGTCACCGGCGAGGAAGTCTGGTTCAACCAGGCGGCGTTCCTCAACGGCCTGACCCTCGACCCGATGATCCGCGAGTACCTCACGGACATGTACGGCACGGGCAGCCTGCCGTTCGACACCGCGTACGGAGACGGGACGCCGGTCCCCGCCGACGTCGTGGAGACGATCAACGAGGCGTACCGGGCGGCCACCCGCCGCGAGCCGTGGCAGCGCGGCGACGTGCTCCTCGTGGACAACCTCCGCACGGCCCACAGCCGTGAGCCCTACGAGGGCGACCGCGAGGTGGCCGTGGTCCTGGGCGACCCGGTCCGCCTCACGGACCACGTCATGGCCCAGAGCTGACGGCAGGTCCGCGGGCAGCACCCGCCCGCACTCGCAGAAAGCACCAGCAACTCCCCTGCGCCCCCGCGTGCGCAGGCGACACGGAGACAACCATGCCCCATCCGCAAGCCACACCCCCCGCACCCCCGACCCCCTCCTTCGCCGTGATCCCCGGCGCCCAGGTGCACCGCATCCTCGAAGGCCGGGAGCGGGAGGTCATGGGAATCGTCGAGGACGCCTACCGCCTGCACGGCGAGGGCGCCACCGAGAACCCGCCGTCGTACTTCCTGCGCTTCCCCGACCGCCCGAGCTCGCGCATCATCGCGCTGCCCGCCTCGGTCGCCGGAGGCAACCGCGTCGACGGCCTGAAGTGGATCTCCAGCTTCCCGGAGAACGTGGCCGCGGGCATCCCCCGCGCCTCCGCCGTCCTGATCCTCAACGACCACGCGACGGGCTACCCGCTGGCCTGCCTGGAGAGCTCCATCATCAGCGCGGCGCGCACCGCGGCCTCGGCCGCGCTCGCCGCCGACAAGCTCAGCGCGGCCCGCGAGGGCCGTGAGCGCCCCCGTCGCGTGGGCTTCCTCGGCACCGGCCTCATCGCCCGCTACCTGCACACCTATCTGGTGGGCACCGGCTGGGAGTTCGACGAGGTCGCGGTGCACGACCTCTCCGCCGAGCACGCCGCGGGCTTCAGCGCGTACGTACGCGGCACGGGCACCGCGGGGGAGGTCACCGTGCGCGAGAGCGCCGAGGACCTCATCCGCTCCTGCGACCTCGTCGTCTTCGCCACGGTCGCGGCGACCCCGCACGTCACCGACCCGGCCTGGTTCGCGCACAACCCCCTGGTCCTGCACGTCTCGCTGCGCGACCTGTCCCCCGAGGTCGTCCTCGGCGCGACGAACGTCGTGGACGACGTGGAGCACTGTCTGAAGGCCAACACCTCGCTGCACCTGGCCGAACAGCAGGTCGGCAACCGCGACTTCGTCGACGGCACCCTCCACGACGTCCTCACCGGCGCCCTGCGGCCGGCCGCCGACCGGCCGGTGATCTTCTCGCCGTTCGGCCTCGGCGTCCTCGACCTGGCGCTCGGCAAGCACGTCTACGACACCGCGCTCGACTCCGGCGAACTGGCGGTCGTCGAGGACTTCTTCCACGAGATGCGGCGCTACGGCTGACCCGCTCCGGGCGGCCGCCGGCCGCCCGTCCCACCGTCCCCGAGAACAGGAGGACAACGTGCCGATCATTTCGGTACCCCAGGAATTCAATGAGAACGATCTCTACGTCGACCTGCGCGCCACCCTCGGCCTGCCGCTCTACCTGAAGATCGAGGGTCTGAACTTCGCGGGCTCCGTCAAGCAGAAGGCCGCGGCCGAAATGGTCGAGGCCGCCGAGCGGGAAGGACGGCTGCGCCCCGGTTCGATCCTGGTGGAGTCCTCGTCGGGCAACCTGGGCGTCGCGCTCAGCATGATCGCGGCCAGCAAGGGCTACGGCTTCCTGTGCGTCACGGACTCCCGCTGCAACCTCGCCACCCGGCAGTTGATGGAGACCTTCGGAGCCCGGGTGCACACCGTCACCGAGCCCGACCCGGAGACCGGCTTCCTGGGCGCCCGCATCGCCCACGTACAGAAGCTGTGCGACAGCGACGAGCGCTACGTCTGGCTCAACCAGTACTCCAACCCCAACAACTGGCGCGCTCATCACAAGCACACCGCGCCGGCCATCGCCCGCCGGTTCCCGGACCTGGACACGCTCTTCGTCGGCGCCGGCACCACCGGCACCCTGATGGGCTGCGCCCGGTGGTTCAAGGAGCACCGCTCGGACGTGCGGATCGTCGCCGTGGACAGCGTCGGCTCGGTCACCTTCGGCGCTCCACCGGCCCCGCGCATGATCCCGGGCCTCGGCGCGGGCGTCCGCCCGCCGCTGCTCGACGAGTCGTTCGTCGACGACGTGGTGCTCGTGCCGGAGCCCGAGACCGTACGGACGTGCCACCGGCTGGCCTCCCGCGGCTTCCTCGTCGGAGGCTCGACCGGCACGGTCGTCAGCGGCGCCGCATCCTGGCTGGCCGACCGGGCCGCGACCGGCACAGCCGTCGCCCTCTCCCCGGACCTGGGCGAGCGCTACCTGGACACCATCTACCAGACCAACTGGCTGCAGGGCGTGTACGGCCCGGACGTACTGGAAGGCCCCACGGCGCCCTTGGCCACGGCCACCGTCTGACCCCGCCGGCGCTCCTTCAGCCGCGCCTCTTCTTCATTCCTCACTTCTCATTCCTCATTCCTCGCTAAGGACCGCACCGATGACCAACCCCTTCGAGAACGCCGACGGCACCTACCTCGTCCTCGTCAACGACGAGGGCCAGCACTCCCTGTGGCCCTCCTTCGCCGAGGTCCCGGCCGGCTGGCAGGTGGCCCAGGGCGAGTCCGGCCACCAGGAGAGCCTGGACTACATCACCGCCAACTGGACGGACATGCGCCCGCGCAGCGTCGCCGCGGCGATGGCGGGCACGGCCGCCTGAACGGCCGCCCGAACAGTCGACGGCGGCCCGCCGCCCCGGGCGCCCGCACTCCACTCACTTCACTTCACTTCTCAATCAGACGGTGATGAATCAATGACCGCAATACTCGAATCCCGGGTCTCCGCGCCGACGGTGACGGTCGACCCGTACAGCGCGCAGGCCGTCGAGCGGATCGCGCGCGGCCTTCGCACAGTGGCCCAGGGCCGGGTGGACAGCCCGGAGTGGGTGGCCGCGGCGCGCGACGCCTGGTCGGAGTTCCCCGGCGAGCTGCGCCGGGCGCTGCGGGACTACCGCAGGGACTCGGGCCGGACGGGTGCCCTGCTGGTGCGCGGCCTTCCGGTGGACGAGGAGGCGCTGCCCGACACACCGCCGGCGACCAACTCGGTGCAGCGCACCGCGACCGTCTCGGCGGGCGTGCTGACCGCCGTCGCCTGTGGCCTCGGCGACCCCGCCGCCTTCCGCCCGGAGAAGACCGGCGCCCTGGTGCAGGACGTCATCCCCCGTCCGGGCCAGGAGGACTTCCAGGGCAACGCCGGCTCGGTCTTCCTCACCTTCCACACCGAGAACGCCTTCCACCCGCACCGCCCCGACTACGTGATGCTGCTCTGCCTGCGGGCCGACCACGAGCGGGTGGCCGGTCTGCGCACCGCCTGCGTGCGCGAGGTGCTGCCGCTGCTCTCCGACGAGAGCCGCGAGGCGCTGTTCAGCCACGAGTTCGTCACCGCGGCCCCGCCCTCCTTCGGCTCCGGCGGCGCCGACGCCCCGCACGCCGTGCTCTTCGGCGCCCCCGAGGACCCCGACCTGTGCGTGGACATGGCGGCGACCACCCCGCTCACCGACCGCGCCGCCCGCGCGCTGAGGGAGCTGCAGGACCTCTTCGAGTCGACCGCGCAGACGGTCCAGCTGGTCCCCGGCGACCTCGCCGTCGTCGACAACCGCGTGGCCGTCCACGGCCGCACCGCCTTCCGCCCCCGCTACGACGGCCGCGACCGCTGGCTGCAGCGCACCTTCGTCCTCAACGACCTCCGCCGCTCACGCGCCCACCGCGAGAACGACGGCTACGTACTGGACTGAGCGGGGCACCACCACCGACGGGCGGGGCCGGGCGGCGCATCTGAGCGCGCCCCGGCCCCGCCCGAAGCCGTACCCCCGCAGAGAAGAGGAGCCGTGCTCCCGACAGCACTGACCGGACCACCGGTCCACCCGCCTGCCCGCGCCCTGCGGATCGTCGTGGACGAACCCCTCCCCCTCCTCCGCTCGGGCCTGACACACACCCTCACCACCAGCGGCGGCCACGAAGTCGTCGCGGTCACCGGCGACGCCGCGACCCTGCGTACGGCCGTCGCCGCCCACCGCCCGGACATGGTCGTCGCCGATGCCGAACACCTGCCGGAAGTCCTGGCACTGCGCCGCGATCACCCGGCCACCGGCGTACTGGTCCTCGCCCGCCAACTGGAGGCACACCACGTGCCGGACCTGCTGTCGACGAGCGGAGGCGCGGCACCCGGCACCGGCTACCTCCTCCATCGCCGCACCCTCGACGAGACGCGGTTCCTGGGCGCCCTGAACCGCGTGGCCCACGGCGAGATCGTCCTTGACCCCGACGCCGTGGCGGCCTCCCTGCGCGTCCACGAGGCGGCGGACCCGCTGTCCGCCCTCAGCCCCCAGGAGCTGGGGGTCCTCGCCCTGATGTCGAAAGGGCGCACCAACACGGCGATCGCCCGCGAACTCGTGGTCTCCAACGGAACGGTGGAGAAACGGGTCGCGGGCATCTTCACCAAACTGGGCCTCGCCCAGTCCGCCGTCTCCAACCGCCGCGTCCTCGCGGTGCTGCGCTACCTGAGCGCAGGCACCGCCGCGGCGATCCGCTCCGCACCGGAGTGGGCGCGCACCTCGACGGGCGCGGTACCCAGGACCGCGAGCGTGGCCAAATAGGCGTCGCCGAGAGCCAGTTCGCCCTGCTCCTGATCGGTCAGATCCGTCAGGACGGCCCGTACGGAGTCGCCGCCCGGCCCGTTCCATTCCACGAGCGCGGCGGGGCGGTCGGGTGCCGAGACCGTGAAGTCGGTCATGGGCACGGCAAGGCCGTGCCCGGTGGCCTTGAGCACGGCCTCCTTGCGGGTCCAGTACGTGAGAAAGGCCCGCCGGCGAGCGCCCGGCGGCAGCGCGCGCAGCGCCTCGCGCTCGGCCGGGGTCAGCACGAGCGCCGCCTCGGCGGGCTCATCGGCGTCGCCAGGAGCGGCGAGGTCCACCGGAGCCGCGAGCTCCTCCACGTCGAGGCCGATGGGACCGCCCTGGGCGACGGCCACGAGCACCCGGTCCTCCGAGTGCGAGATGGACAACTCCCAGTCGGCCGCGGCCCCTTGGGGTCGCGGCTTGCCGTGCGGGCCACCGCAGTCCGGGCACTGGGCCCGCAGGACGACGGATTCGAGGTCGGTGCCCAACTCATGGGAGAGCGCGGCCTTGGCGAGCATCCGCCCTGTGACGAACCGGGCGCGGTCGCCCTCGTGCGCGTAGGCGGCGAAACGGGCGCGCTCGGCATCCCCGAGCAGCGGCAGGAAGCGGTGCGGCGCGGGCAGCGGCGCCGCGCCCCAGACGTGACACACCACGTGCGCGGCGCGGTCGACGTGCTCGGCCCCGGGGACCGGCGTTGCACTGGACGACAAGGCACCTCCAACCAACGGAACGTACGGCGACGGATTCCCCGTCACCCGCTCCATGGTGTCCCGCCCACCCTCGCCCGCGATATCCGGCTGGCCTCCGAGAACGGATAAGGAAAACCCTCTCCCGCGAGTCGCCGGGCCACGACGCCGTCGGGCTACGACGCGGCCGGCAACTCCTCCGCGTCCGCCCCCGCGGCCTCGGCGGCCGCCGCACCGTACTCGCCCGTTCCCCGCGGATCCATGTGCGCGAGCGCACCGGGGAAGGCGATGCCCGGCAGGACGTGCTGCCAGAACTTGGTGATCCGCGCCGACAGGTCCACGCGCCCGGTGAGGATCTCCGACATCACCTGGATACCGGTGAACGAGCCGACGATCATCATCGCGGTGTCGTTCGGCTCCACCTGCGGCATCACCTCACCGCGCTCCTGGGCCTCGGCGAGCAGCCGCTCGATGACGCCCACCCATGCGTGGTACGGGGCCGGGACCGGCGAATCGAAGGTGGCCTCCAGGGTGAGCCGGATGCTCGCCCGCAGCATGACGTCGTGCTGCAGTCCGTGGGCGATCTCCTGCGTGAGGTCGATCGCCCCCTGCAGGCCGTGTCCCGTCTGCGCCTCGGCGGCCACCCCGAGCTGCTCCTCGATCACGGCGTGCGCGAGGGCCTCCTTGGAGGGGAAGTGGAAGTACAGCGCGCCCTTGGTCACCCCGGCCCGCTTCAGGATGTCCAGGATGGCGGCCCGCTCGTATCCGCACTCGCCGAAGACCTCGGCAGCCGCCTCCAAAACCACACGGCGGGTCCGGACCGCTCGTTCTTGTCTTGCCACCTGACTCACATCCTCCATGCCCACTGGCCCGGTTCCGTAGCCCTCAGCATAAAGGAAGTGCCAAAAAACCACGGCAATCGGCCGGGAACCCCCTTGCGAAGCATGGCCTCCCACCTCGGAAAAGACCGCGTGGTTCATCCGTGCCGAGCTGTTTGATCTTGACTCTTGAAAAAAACCAGCTGACCGGTATCTTAGGCCGTGTCGGTGCAACACACACAGAACGCACATATTTTCAGGGGGACTCGGGATGACTGTGACGCCCGTCAGAGAAGAGACGCCGCTCGCCGCGCGAGGAGCGAAGGACGTCGTCAGTGCGGCGCGCGGGGGCGCGTACGACCAGACCGTCCCGCGGCAGTTCGTGCACCGCTCGGCGCTCTCGGAGGTCTTCCTGACCGGGGCTTCCGCCATCGGCGAGGACGCGTTCCTCGTGTCGGCCCAGTGGCCGCGGGCCCACTCCTTCTTCACCCTCGAGCGCAACCGCCGCCACGACCCGATGCTGGTCGCCGAGACGGTCCGGCAGATCGGCCTGCTGATCGCCCACACCGAGTACGCCGTGCCGCTCGGCCACAAGTTCCTCATGTGGAACCTGCGGTACGAGGTCTCCGAAGAGGCATTGCGCATCGACGGCGCTCCCTCCGAGATCACCGGTTACGTGACCTGTCACGACGTCCGGACCCGCGGCGGCAAGCTGGCCGGCATGCGCCTCGAGGTCGAACTCTTCCGGGGCGGCATACGCGTCGGCGGCGGCGGGACCTCCTTCCACTGCACCTCACCCGCCGCCTACGGCCGACTGCGCCCCGTCGACCTGCTCGCCGCCTGGACGGAGGCGACCGAGACCGCGCTGCCCGCCCCCGTCGAGCCCGCCCTCCTCGGCCGCGACCGCGCGGAGGACGTGACCCTGGCCCCCTCCGAGCACGACAACACCTGGCACCTGCGCGCCGACACCTGCCACCCCGTGCTGTTCGACCACGCCGTGGACCACGTACCCGGCATGGCCGTCATGGAGGCCATGCGCCAGGCCGCGCAGCTGGCGGCAGGACCGGCCCCCTGCGCGCCCGTCTCCTATACGGCGGAGTTCGCCCATTACGTGGAGTTCGACTCGCCCTGCGCGATCTCCGCCCAGGTGGAAGCCGTGACCGAGGAGGGCGTGATCGTCACCGCCCAGGCGACCCAGGACGGCCGGACCGCCGCCTCCGGCCGCCTCGTCCTGCGCCCGACGGACCGGGCGTAAGCCCGCGCAGAACAACCGAAACAGCCAGCAGGGCCCCGACAGTGAGATAGCTCACCGCCGGGGCCCTGCCGTGTTTGTCGAGGTCGGCCCTGCCATGTCGAGCGCCGGGCCGATCCGGCCGGAACGCGAGAAACGGGCCTCACCAGGACTTTCGTCTCCGGTGAAGACCCGTTTCATCGGTTCTTCATGGTGCGCGAGGGGGGAGTTGAACCCCCACGCCCTTGCGGGCACTGGAACCTGAATCCAGCGCGTCTGCCTATTCCGCCACCCGCGCATTGGGTGTTGTCTTCGGGCTTCCCGCCGTTTGGGGCGAGCGCCTGCCGACATCCAGAAGATTAGCACGCTGGAGAGGGTGGATTCACATCCCTATCTGCGGGCACCTGCCCTGGGGATCCGGCCCGCCCCGGCCGGGACCCACCGCCGCCCCCGACCGAGCTCACCGGGGTCCACAGCCAGGTGCGGGACACTGGCTTGGAGCCCCCTCTACGATCCCTTGTAAAAGGAGGCTCGAGCAGGCGTCCCGAGCAGCTGCCCGGAAGGGGTTCCGGAGCCGAGGATCAGGGCTTCATCAGGGAGTCCTGGGAGGATCCGCGGACCCTGGTGCGGGCATGCCTTGTGAGAGGCGACACTCGTCGACTGGGCGGACAGGGGGAACCAGCCGATTTCCCGGCGCGTGGATACGATCAGTAAGCAGTACCAGGATGACTACGACGGAGGAGGTGCCCCATGGGAGTCCTGAAGAAGTTCGAGCAGCGACTTGAAGGTCTGGTCAACGGCACCTTCGCCAAGGTGTTCAAGTCCGAGGTCCAGCCCGTCGAGATCGCCGGCGCCCTCCAGCGCGAGTGCGACAACAACGCGACGATCTGGAACCGCGAGCGGACCGTCGTCCCCAACGACTTCATCGTGGAGCTCAGCGCCCCCGACTTCGAGCGCCTGAGCCCGTACTCGGGCCAGCTCGGCGACGAGCTCTCCGGCATGGTGCGTGACTACGCCAAGCAGCAGCGCTACAGCTTCATGGGCCCCATCAAGGTCCACCTGGAGAAGGCCGAGGACCTCGACACCGGCCTGTACCGCGTACGCAGCCGCACGCTCGCGTCCAGCACCTCGCAGACTCCCGACCACGCCCCCGCGGGCCCCGGCCCCAGCGGTCCGGCAGGCCCCGGCCGCAGCGCGAGCGGCGGTGGCGGCGGCTATGGTTACCCGCCCTCCGGCGCCCCCGGCGCCGGAGGCGGCGCACCGCCCATGCCGGCCGCACCGCCACCCGGCGGCGCGGGTCGGCCGGGCGGGCAGTCCCCGGCTCCGAGCAGACCCTCGGGTCCCGGTGCCGGACCACTTCCGGGCGCCCAGGTGCGGCGCTGGATCGAGATCAACGGCAACCGCCATCAGATCTCCCGCCCGACGCTGGTGCTGGGCCGCAGCACCGACGCCGATGTGCGGATCGACGACCCCGGCGTATCCCGTCGGCACTGTGAGATCCGGACCGGAACGCCCTCGACGATCCAGGATCTCGGGTCTACCAACGGCATCGTGGTAGACGGGCAGCACACCACCCGCGCTACGCTCCGCGACGGCTCGCGGATCGTCGTGGGCAGCACCACCATCATTTACCGGCAAGCCGAAGGGTGAAGCGGGGGCAATGTCAGAGCTGACCCTGACGGTCATGCGGCTGGGTTTCCTGGCCGTTCTGTGGCTGTTCGTGATCGTGGCCGTCCAGGTCATCCGCAGCGACCTGTTCGGTACGCGCGTCACCCAGCGTGGTTCGCGCCGTGAGGCGCGGCCGCAGCAGTCCGGCCGCCAGCAGCAGGCCGCACCGCCGCAGCAGCGCCAGCAGCAGGGCGGCGGTGGCCGCCAGCGCCGCGGCGCCCCCACCAAGCTGGTCGTCTCCGAGGGCATCCTCGCCGGGACGACGGTCGCGCTGCAGGGCCAGACCATCACGCTGGGCCGTGCGCACGACTCCACGATCGTGCTGGACGACGACTACGCCTCCAGCAGGCATGCCAGGATCTACCCGGACCGTGACGGCCAGTGGATCGTCGAGGATCTCGGGTCCACCAACGGCACGTATCTCGACCGGACCCGACTCACCACCCCGACGCCCATTCCGCTGGGCACGGCGATCCGCATCGGCAAGACCGTCATCGAGCTGCGGAAGTAGTACGACAATGAGCGAGCGGAGCGAGCGAGCCGGAGCGGCTGTCCAGGGACTGGACGCCGGCGCGCTCCCGACCGGAGGGTGGGCACCGTGCGGATGTACCCGGAGCCGACGGGCGAGGTGCGCATGAGTCTGTCTTTGCGCTTCGCCGCCGGATCGCACAAAGGCATGATCCGGGAGGGGAACGAGGACTCCGGTTACGCCGGACCGCGTCTCCTCGCGATCGCCGACGGCATGGGGGGACAGGCCGCGGGCGAGGTGGCCAGCTCCGAGGTGATCTCGACGCTCGTCACGCTCGACGACGACGTACCGGGCTCGGACATCCTCACGTCGCTCGGCACCGCCGTGCAGCGGGCCAACGACCAGCTGCGGCTGATGGTCGAGGAGGACCCCCAGCTCGAGGGCATGGGCACGACCCTGACCGCCCTCCTGTGGACGGGGCAGCGCCTCGGTCTCGTACACGTCGGCGACTCCCGCGCGTACCTGCTGCGGGACGGCGTGCTCACGCAGATCACGCAGGACCACACCTGGGTGCAGCGCCTCGTCGACGAGGGCCGCATCACCGAGGAAGAGGCCACGACCCACCCGCAGAGGTCCCTCCTCATGCGCGCGCTGGGCAGCGGCGACCACGTCGAGCCGGACCTCTCCATCCGTGAAGTCCGCGCCGGCGACCGTTACTTGATCTGCTCGGACGGTCTCTCCGGAGTCGTCTCGCACCAGACCATGGAGGACACCCTCGCCTCCTACCAGGGCCCGCAGGAGACCGTGCAGGAGCTGATCCAGCTCGCGCTGCGCGGCGGCGGCCCCGACAACATCACCGTGATCGTCGCGGACGTCCTGGACATCGACAGCGGCGACACCCTCGCGGGCCAGCTGTCCGACACCCCCGTGGTGGTCGGCGCGGTCGCCGAGAACCAGCTCCAGGCGCAGGACGACGGCGCCATGCAGACGCCCGCGGGCCGCGCGTCCGGCCTCGGCCGCCCGGTGCCGCCGCAGCCCTCCGGAGGCGGCTTCGGTCCCCCCGGAAGCGGCGACACCGCGGGGTACGTCCCCGAGGGCGGCTTCGGGGCGTACGACGACGAGGACTTCATCAAGCCCGGCGGCGGCCGCAAATGGCTCAAGAGATCCCTGTACGGGGTGCTCGCGCTCGCCGTCATCGGCGGCGGTCTCTACGGCGGCTACCGCTGGACCCAGACCCAGTACTACGTGGGCACCAAGGACGAGCACGTCGCCCTCTACCGCGGCATCGACCAGGATCTGGCCTGGGTCAGTCTGTCGAAGGTCGAGAAGGACCACCCCGAGATCGAACTCAAGTACCTGCCGCCGTACCAGCGCAAGCAGGTCGAGAACACCATCCCCGAGGACGACTTCGACGCGGCCCGGGGGAAGATCGAGGAGCTGGGCCGGCAGGCGTCCGCCTGCAAGAAGGACGCCGAGCGTCGCGAGGTCGAGCGCGAGAACAACGCCAGGACAGGCGAGGGCGAGGCGGGCGGCACCACCGGCCTTCGCAAGGCCCCGGACCCGACCTCGTCGCCGACCGACAAGGGCGACGCGACCGACAAGAACAACACGAACGACAAGAACAAGTCCGAGAAGCCGACTCCCACACCCGGCCCCAGCCTCTCCGAGGATGAGCAGAAGCTGGTCCCGCTGTGCGGTAAGCAGTAAGCAGCCGTTGGGGGCCTTTGCACGCCATGAGCAGTACTACACACACGTCGACGATCGGCGCGATCGGTGCGCCCAGCCGGCGCAACACCGAGCTCGCGCTGCTCGCTTTCGCGGTCGTCATCCCGCTGTTCGCCTACATGAACGTGGGGCTCGCCCTCACCGGTGAGCTGCCCACGGGCATGCTCGGCTACGGCCTCGGCCTCGGCATGCTGGCCGGCGTCGGCCACATCGTCGTACGCAAGTTCGCGCCGTACGCCGACCCGCTGCTGCTTCCGCTGGCGACGCTGCTCAACGGCCTCGGTCTGGTCGTCGTCTGGCGGCTCGACCAGTCGGAGAAGCTCCAGCAGCGCGCCGAGGCGCAGTTCGGCGCGTTCAGCCCCTCCGCACCGAACCAGCTGATGTACTCCGCGATCGGTGTCGCCCTCTTCGTCGGCGTGCTGCTCCTGCTCAAGGACCACCGCGTCCTGCAGCGCTACACGTACATCTCCATGGTCGGCGCCCTGGTCCTGCTGCTCCTGCCGCTCGTGCCCGGACTCGGCATGAACGTGTTCGGCGCCAAGATCTGGATCAGCGTCGGCGGATTCTCCATCCAGCCCGGTGAGTTCGCGAAGATCGTCATCGCGATCTTCTTCGCCGGCTATCTGATGGTGAAGCGCGACGCGCTCGCCCTGGCCAGCCGCCGCTTCATGGGCCTCTACCTCCCGCGCGGCCGTGACCTCGGACCGATCATCGTCGTCTGGGCGATGTCGATCCTGATCCTGGTCTTCGAGACCGACCTCGGTACGTCGCTGCTGTTCTTCGGCATGTTCGTCGTGATGCTGTACGTCGCCACGGAGCGCACCAGCTGGATCGTGTTCGGTCTGCTGATGTCCGCCGTCGGCGCGGTCGGCGTGGCCTCGTTCGAGCCCCACGTGCAGCAGCGTGTGGACGCCTGGCTGAACCCGTTCGCCCCGGAGACCCTCGCCCAGACCGACCAGATCGCCCAGTCCCTGATGGCGTTCGGCTCCGGCGGCGTCCTCGGCACCGGCCTCGGCCAGGGCAACTCCGACCTCATCGGCTTCGCCGCCAACTCCGACTTCATCCTCGCCACCTTCGGCGAGGAGATGGGTCTGGCCGGCGTCATGGCGATCCTGCTCATCTACGGCCTGATCGTGGAGCGCGGCGTCCGCACGGCACTCGCCGCCCGCGACCCGTTCGGCAAGCTTCTCGCGATCGGCCTCTCCGGAGCCTTCGCCATCCAGGTCTTCGTCGTCGCCGGCGGCGTCATGGGCCTGATCCCGCTCACGGGTATGACCATGCCCTTCCTCGCGTACGGCGGTTCCTCCGTCATCGCCAACTGGGCCCTGGTCGGCATCCTGATCCGGATCAGCGACACCGCGCGCCGTCCCGCCCCGTCCCCCGCACCGAACCCCGACGCCGAAATGACCCAGGTGGTCCGACCGTGAACAAGCCCCTGCGCCGGATCGCGATCTTCTGCGGGCTGCTCGTCCTCGCCCTGCTCGCCCGGGACAACTGGCTCCAGTACGTCCAGGCCGACACCCTCGCGAAGCACGAGAAGAACCGCCGCGTCACCATCGAGCGCTACTCCCAGCCGCGCGGCGACATCATCGTCGACGGCAAGCCCATCACCGGCTCGAAGGCGACCCCGGGCAGCGACCTGAAGTACAAGCGCACCTGGAAGGACGGGCCCATGTGGGCCCCCGTCACCGGCTACTCCTCGCAGCGCATCGGCGCCAACCAGCTGGAGTACATCGACGACGGCATCCTCACCGGCAACGACGACCGGCTCTTCTTCCGCCGCACGCTCGACATGCTGACCGGCGAGAAGAAGGAGGGCGGCAATGTCGTCACGACCCTCAACTCCGCCGCGCAGAAGGCCGCGTACGACGGCCTGAAGAGCAAGGGCAAGGGCGCCGTCGCCGCGATCGACCCGTCGACCGGCGCGATCCTCGCACTGGCCTCCACGCCGTCGTACGACCCCGGGTCCTTCGCGGGCAACACCAACGACGAGGCCCAGAAGTTCCTGGACCTCGACAAGGACAAGGACAAGCCGCTGGTCAACCGCGCGCTGCGCGAGACCTACCCGCCCGGCTCCACCTTCAAGGTGGTCACGGCGGCGGCCGCCCTGGAGCACGGCCTCTACGACAGCATCGACGAGAAGACGGAATCCCCGCTCCCGTGGACGCTGCCGAACACGCGCACCCCGCTGAAGAACGAGAACAACATCCCCTGCAAGAACGTCTCGTTGCGTGAGGCGCTGCGGATCTCCTGCAACACCGTCTTCGGCAAGATCGGCTCCGATCTCGGCAAGGACAAGATGCTGGAGACGGCGAAGAAGTTCGGCTTCAACTCCGAACAGTTCGTCCCCGTCCGATCCAACGCCTCCAACTTCCCCGAGGACATGGACAAGCCGCAGACCGCGCTGTCCTCCATCGGTCAGTTCGAGACGGCCACGACCCCGCTGCAGATGGCCATGGTCGCCTCCGCGATCGCCAACGACGGCACGCTCATGGAGCCGTACATGGTCAGTGAGCTGCAGGCGCGCAACCTCGACGTCATCGAGAAGCACTCGCCGAAGGAGATGAGCGAGCCGCTCTCGAAGGAGAACGCCCAGAAGCTCCAGGAAATGATGGAGACGGTCGTCAACGAGGGCACCGGAACCAACGCCAAGATCCCCGGCGTCACCGTCGGTGGAAAGACGGGCACGGCCCAGCACGGCGTCGCCAACAGCAAGAACCCGTACGCGTGGTTCATCTCGTACGCCAAGACGGACTCCGGTTCGCCGGTCGCCGTCGCCGTGGTCGTCGAGGACAGCGACGCCGACCGGGGTGACATCTCCGGTGGCGGACTTGCCGCGCCCATCGCCAAGAACGTGATGAAGGCAGTCATCGAAAGCAAGAAGTGACCCCCATCACGCTCCCTCCACATCGGTGCACGTTGCGGTACCGGTCCGGTATCGGGTGACGGTCGCGTCCGGGTCACGCAAGTCGAGCCGGGTACGGTATGCCCGGACAGCACACCGCCGGACCACACAACGGTGCGGTCGGGACCGACGGAGAGGGCTGGATTAGCTATGGAAGAGCCGCGTCGCCTCGGCGGCCGGTACGAGCTGGGCCAGGTGCTCGGCCGTGGTGGCATGGCCGAGGTGTACCTCGCGCACGACACCCGGCTCGGTCGCACCGTGGCGGTGAAGACGCTGCGGGTGGACCTCGCTCGTGACCCGTCCTTCCAGGCCCGGTTCCGCCGTGAGGCCCAGTCGGCCGCCTCGCTCAACCACCCGGCGATCGTCGCGGTCTACGACACCGGCGAGGACTACGTCGACGGGGTCTCCATCCCGTACATCGTGATGGAGTACGTCGACGGCTCCACGCTGCGTGAGCTGCTGCACTCCGGCCGCAAGCTGCTGCCGGAGCGGGCCATGGAGATGACGATCGGCATCCTCCAGGCCCTGGAGTACTCGCACCGCAACGGCATCGTCCACCGCGACATCAAGCCCGCGAACGTCATGCTGACGCGCAACGGCCAGGTCAAGGTCATGGACTTCGGCATCGCCCGTGCGATGGGCGAGTCCGGCATGACGATGACGCAGACCGCCGCGGTGATCGGCACGGCGCAGTACCTCTCGCCGGAGCAGGCCAAGGGCGAGCAGGTGGACGCGCGAAGCGACCTCTACTCGACCGGCTGTCTCCTCTACGAGCTGCTGACCGTCCGCCCGCCGTTCGTCGGGGACTCCCCGGTCGCGGTCGCCTACCAGCACGTACGGGAAGAGCCGCAGGCCCCGAGCGTCTTCGACGGCGAGATCACGCCCGAGATGGACGCCATCGTCCTGAAGGCCCTCACCAAGGACCCGGACTACCGCTACCAGTCGGCCGACGAGATGCGCGCCGACATCGAGGCCTGCCTCGACGGCCAGCCGGTCGCGGCCACCGCCGCCATGGGCGCGGTCGGCTACGGCGGCCACCCGGACGACCAGCAGACGGCGATGCTCCGCCCGCAGAACGGCGGCGGCCAGACGTCGATGATGCCGCCGGTCAACCCGGACGACGGCTACGGCTACGACGAGGGCCGCGGCCGCCGCCAGAAGAAGAGCAACACGTCGACGTGGCTGCTCGTCCTCGCGGGCGTCCTGGTCCTGGTGGGCGCGATCCTCATCGGGAAGTGGGCGTTCAGCGGGGGCAGCGGCGACAACACGACGAAGGCGCCGAACTTCGTGGGCGAGCAGTACGACGAGGCCAAGAAGTCAGCTGAGAACGTCGGACTCAAGCTGGAGATCGGCAAGCGCGAGCCGTGTGAGAAGTACCCGAAGGGTGAGGTCTGCAGCCAGGAGCCCGGGGCGGATGCCGAGGTGAAGAAGGGCGACACCATTTCGGTGACGGTGTCGACCGGCTCGCCGAAGATCATGGTCCCGGATGTCCAGGGTCTGAGCTACGCCGAGGCCGAGAAGCTTCTCAAGGACAAGGGCTTCACGAACATCGAGCAGGAGACCGAGGAGTCCGACCGGACCCCCGGCAAGGTCATCGGCCAGGACCCGGAAGGTGACACCAAGGCGGAGAAGAGCGCGACCATCACGCTCACCGTCGCCAAGGAGAAGAAGCAGGAACTGGTCCCCGACGTGACCGGCCTCGACTACGAAGCCGCCGCGAAGCGGATCACGGACAACGGCTTCACTCCCGCACGCTCGGACGTAGCCAGCGAGGACGTCGAGGAGGGCAAGGTCATCAAGACCACGCCCGCTGCCGGCACCCCGGCGGACCCCGGCTCCACCGTCACCGTCCAGGTCGCCAAGAAGGCCGAAGAGGCAACCGTCCCGCCGCTGACGGGACAGAAGCTCAAGGACGCCCGCAAGGCCATCGAGGACGCCGGTCTGACGGTCGGCACCATCACCGGCCCGCAGGACGACGACGCCCTCGTGGTCCTGTCCACGCCCAACGCCGGCGAGAAGGCGGCCCCGGGCACGGCGGTCAACCTGACCACCGCGGGCGGCAGCGGCAACGACACCGGCGGAAACGGCGGTGACAACGGAGGCGGCGGCTTCATCGAGGGCGCCGGCGGCTGGGGCCGCCACGACAGGGACTGACCCGAAGAAGAAAGCGCTCGCACCCGCACCAGTCGAAAAGAAATGCCCGGCACTCCAATCCAGGTGTGCCGGGCATTTCCTTTACCCCTGACAGGCCTTGCACCACTGGCAGATGGCTAAAAAAGCGACTTGATCAACATCGACCTCAGAGTGATAGCTTCCACTTATGCAGAAGACGAGTCAGCGCATCGCAGCGGTCGGAGCCACGGCGGCGGCGATATTCATCGCAACATCCACAGTCAACGCGCATGCGATCGGCAGCGGGGGGCACGCAGGCTGTGCAGTCAACGGGGTCGACGGGCGAGGCTTCTTCAAGAACTGGACCCACAACAGCGCAAAGATATCCCTTGTGACGTACGACACCCAGCAAGACCACCGGCACGTAGCGATTCGACTCATCTCGAAGAAGGATTACGACGGCAAGATTCGCTATTGGGCCTGGCACCACAACCGCAAGGGCTACAACAAGAAGGACGTCGTGGAAACCTCTGCATCGACGGGGAAATCCGGGCTCAGCTACATAGGCATACAGGCTGCCGTCATGGACGGGACAAGGGTCGTCAAGTCCTGCAAGGCCTGGGGCCAAGGAACCTAGCCGAGCCCTGCCGGCGGGCTACTCCAACTCCGCCGGCGGCGTCCGCTTGTTGTCGACCTTCTCGATCCGCTCCAGTTCGCCCCACACGATGTAGCGGTAGTTCGACGTGTAGACCGGCGTGCAGGTCGTCAGCGTGATGTAACGGCCCGGCTTCTTCTTGCCCGACTCCTTCGGGACAGGGTCCAGGACCCGCACGTTGTACTTCGAGGTCTCGGGCAGCGTCGCGTACACCTTGTAGACGTACCACTTGTCCCGGGACTCGTAGACGATCGCGTCGCCCTTCTTGATCTTGTCGATCTTGTGGAACTTCGCGCCGTGCCCGTCGCGGTGCGCGGCCAGCGTGAAGTTGCCCTTCTTGTCCTCGGGAAGGGCCGACTTGATCGGGTCCTTGTAGTAGCCGGCGACGCCGTCGTTGAGGATCTTGCTGGTCGTGCCCCGCTTGACCAGGATCTCGCCGTTGCCCATCGCGGGGACGTGCAGGAAGCCGATGCCGTCCTTGGTGTCGATGGTGCCGGGGCCACCGGCCCAGCGGTCGCGCACCCGGTCGCCCTGCTTGTGGGCCTCGCGGTCCGCTATGACGTTGGTCCACCAGAGCGAGTAGACGACGAACAGGCCGAGCACCAGGCCCGCGGTGATGAGGAGTTCACCGAAGACGCTGACCGCGGTGGCGATGGGGCCGCGGCCCCGCTGCCGTGGCGCGGGCGCGGGCACGGGCGCCTCGGCCTTCTTCTCGTCGTGGTCGGTCGTGGCTGCCACTGGATCTGCCCCGTTCTCACACTGCTAGTTGACGAGCGCGCTCGGCTTTCCCTTGCTGCGCGGCCGTTCCTCGACCATCTTGCCCCAGACGATCATTCGATACTTACTCGTGAATTCCGGGGTGCAAGTGGTCAGTGTGATGTACCGGCCGGGTTTCGTGAAGCCGGAGCCCGGCGGAACGGGGCCGATCACACCGATGTTGCCGGGGCTGGTCTGCGGCAGGATGCTCGCCATCTTGTAGACGAAGTACTTGTCCTGCGTCTCTACGACGATCGGGTCGCCCGGCTCCAGACGGTTGATGTAGCGGAACGGTTCGCCATGGGTGTTGCGGTGGCCCGCGACCGCGAAGTTGCCCTGCTTGGCCTCCGGCATCGCGGTCTTGGTGGCGCCCTCGTTGTAGTGGCCGACCATGCCGCGGTCGAGGACCTTCTGCTTGTCGATGCCCTCGGCGACCGGCACGACGACGTCGAGGCGCGGGATGTGGAGGAGCGCGAACCCCTGACCGGGCTCGAAGGCCCCCGGCTTGCCCTTGCCCTTCGCCCAGCTCTCCTGGAGGTCGTGGGCGGCGCCGTCCGCCTGCTGCTGGGCCCGGATGTTCGTCCACCACAACTGGTACGTGACGAACAGCAGCATCAGGACGCCGACGGTGATGAAGACTTCGCCGAGCCCCCGGCTGATGACCGCGCCCGGCGACGGCCTGCGGGCGCGCTCCGCACGGCGGGCCTCCAGGCGGGAGAGAGGGGCGCCCGGCGCGCCTTGCGCGCTCTGCGGGGGCGGCGCGGGGCGTGTGCCGCGTGGGCGTGTGCCGCCCTTCTTGGCGGCCTTGCGGCGAGCCGCCCGACCCTCGGTGGGCCGATCGGGCTCCGGCTCGGCTATTCGGCGGGTGTCCTCGGTCCGCAACGCCACCGTCTCGTCGTCGGGTATCGGCTCGTGCGCTTCGAGCGGCTCGTACGCGGGTTCCGGCTCGTACGCGGGTTCCGGCTCGTACGCGGGTTCCGGCTCGTACGCGGGTTCCGGCTCGGGCACAGGTTCCGGCTCGGGCGTGCGCCTCTCGGGGGCGTACGCGCCGTACAGCTGCTCGTACGTGGGCTCGGCCGTCTCAGCTGTCTCAGCCGTCTCGGCCGTCTCCTGCGGCTGCGCCTGCCGCTCCCCGTACCAGTCCCGGGCGTACCCCTCGGGGTCGTACCACTCCTGTTCCTGCGGCTCCGGAGCCACGGCCTGCGGTGGCTCGGCGGACGCACTGCGGAACCACGGCGAAGGGTGCTGCCCCGGCAGCGGATCGGTCAGCGGGTCGGCCAGATGATCGACGGCCGACTCCAACGCCCCGCCCTCCAACGCCCCGCCGTCCCCGGAAGCGACGCCACCGGAAGCGACGTCACCGGCGCCCCCCTGCGCGTCACTCGCGCCGTACGGGGCTCCGGAGGAGTCGCGCTCGGGGCGCAGGGCGGTCACGCCGTGGCCCTGCCCACCACCGGGGCGAGCCCGCTCGATCGCTCGACGGCACCGGTGTCGCCGCACTCCACGAGCCAGTTGGCGAGCATGAGGTGGCCGTGCTCGGTCAGCACCGACTCGGGGTGGAACTGCACTCCCTCGACCGGCAGTTCACGGTGGCGCAGGCCCATGATGATGCCGTCCTCCGTGCGCGCGGTGACCTCGAGCTCCGCCGGGACGGTGGCGGGCTCGGCGGCCAGCGAGTGGTAGCGGGTCGCGGTGAACGGCGACGGCAGCCCCGCGAAGACGCCCTTGCCCTCGTGGCGGACGAGCGAGGTCTTGCCGTGGAGGAGCTCGGGGGCGCGGTCCACCACGCCGCCGTACGCCACCGCCATCGACTGCATGCCGAGGCAGACGCCGAAGACGGGCACGCCGGTGGTGGCGCAGTGCCGCACCATCTCGACGCAGACGCCCGCCTGCTCCGGGGTGCCGGGGCCGGGCGAGAGCAGGACGCCGTCGAAGCCGTCCTGCGCGTGCCTCAGCTCGACCTCGTCGTTGCGCAGGACCTCGCACTCGGCACCCAGCTGGTACAGGTACTGGACGAGGTTGAAGACAAAGCTGTCGTAGTTGTCCACGACCAGGATGCGGCTGCGGCCGCCGGCGGTGCTCACTGGCCGTCCACGGTCACGTCGTTGAAGGGCAGCAGCGGTTCGGCCCACGGGAAGACGTACTGGAAGAGCACGTACACCACCGCGAGGACGAGCACCAGCGAAATCAGTGCCCTCACCCATGCGTTTCCCGGCAGATGCCGCCAGATCCAGCCGTACATGCCGTCCCTTCCGTCGCGTACGGCCAAGGCCTCCCTCGCCGTACGGCACCAGACTAACGGCGCAGTGCCTCCGGTTTCCCGGCCTCCACAGGCTGGGTGGCATCCAGGTGTGCCCAGACGATCAGCCGGTGACTGTGGCCCCACTCTGGTTCACAGGTCGTAAGGGTGAGGTAACGGCCCGGACCGTCATAGCCGGATTTGCGCGGGACCGGATCAATGACACCGATGTCGCTGGGGAGCGTCTTGTACGGCTTCTTGTCGATGCGGTACGTGAACCAGGTCGTGCCGTCGGTCAGGACGACGGCATCACCGGGGCGGAGCTCGGGGAAGTCCTTGAAGGGGTCTCCGTAGGTACGCCGGTGGCCCGCCACGGAGAAGTTGCCCTTCTGCCCGAGTTGGGCGGTGGAGGCGTAGTGGCCGAGGCCCTTCTTGAGTACGTCGGTGCCGGTGCCCTGGAGCACGGGCTTGTTCCACGTGAAACCGAACCGCGGGATGTACATGACGGCGAACGGCTTGCCGTCCTTATAAGCGGCGGGCTTCTTCGGGGCACTGTCGACGGCGTCGTCGCCACCGCCGCCGCCCGTCCCCGTGGGCACGGAGCCCTGCGCCCATTGGTCCTGCAGCTTGTCGATCTCGCCGTCCATGGCGTTGTCGGCCTTCACGCCGGTCCAGAACAGGACGTACACCACGAAGAGCACGATCAAGGTGCCGACGGTGATGCACAGTTCGCTGAACGTCCTGACGAGCACACGCACCGACACAGGACGGCCCTCCCTGAGTGCTGCTCCGGGTGCTATTCCGCGGACTTCGCGTAGTGGAGATCCACTGTGCCCGAGTAGCCGGGAAGAGTCACCGCCCCGTCGTCGTCCACTTTCCAGCCGAGGCCGTACGCGTTGACGTACAGCATGTAGTTCTGGATCTCGGGGGACGCGGCGAGGGCGTTCTTGAGCTTGTCGGGGTCACCGACCGCGGTCACCTTGTACGGCGGCGAGTAGACGCGGCCCTGGAGGATCAGGGTGTTGCCGACGCAGCGCACGGCGCTGGTGGAGATCAGGCGCTGGTCCATGACCTTGATGCCCTCGGCACCGCCCTGCCAGAGGGCGTTGACCACGGCCTGGAGGTCCTGCTGGTGGATGACGAGGTCGTTGGGCTGGGGCTCGGGATAGCCGGGGAGCTTGGCGGTGGCGTTGGGCGGGGCGTCCGCGAGGGTGACCGTGACCGCCTTGCCACTGAGCTTCTTGGTGCCGGCGTTCTCCTCCAGCGCCTTGAGCCGCGCGTCGTCGGCCTTGGTGCTGCCGTTGTCACGCTGAGCGAGTGATTCGACGTCGTCCCGCAGCGAGCCGTTGGACTCGTCGAGCTCGCCGTTCTTGTGACTGCGCTCCTGAATGAGGTCGGAGAGTTTCAACAGGGAGGCATCGGTACGGATGTTGGTGCCTTTGGCCGTGTTGAAGCTGGTGAAGAAGATCAGCCCGGCGAGGGCGAAAACGGCACCCGTAAGCACGCGAACCGGACGCCACCGGGGGCGGCGACCGGCACCTTTGTGGGAGTCGGCAGAATTGCTCAACGTACCCTTATCTCCTTCAGCGCCGCGGAAGCACTACGCTAACGGACGCCCGGGGGAGGCCTCAGCTCCCCGTAGCGTCCCGCCCGGCGCCAGACCACAGTTACCTGCGCGGCCACGCAGCGCATCGACAGGAGAGACCCTCGTGCCGAAGTCACGTATCCGCAAGAAGGCAGACGACTACACGCCGCCGCCCTCGAAGAAGGCGACGAACATCAAGCTGACCAACCGCAGCTGGGTGGCGCCGGTGATGCTGGCGATGTTCATCATCGGCCTCGCCTGGATCGTCGTCTTCTATGTCACGGACGGAAAGCTGCCGATCGACCCGCTGGGCAACTGGAACATCGTGGTCGGCTTCGGCTTCATCGCGGCGGGATTCGGCGTCTCCACGCAGTGGAAGTAGGCCCCACGGCGTGGAGCACCCAGGCGCTCCGCGCACAAGCCTTGCCCTGAGTTATCCACAGCGCTATCCACATGGGGAAAAGGTCTGAAGATCTGTGGATAACTCTCAGACGGTTGACGCCGGTGTGACTGGTCCACCGGATCTCTGTTCGCCCCGCGCCCCTTGTCCTTCCTGGGGAAACCCAGGTCAGCGACGAGGGGCACGGTTGTTCCCCACGGCTTGCACAAGATCCGGCACACGCTGTGGACAACGCGAGTACGTCAGGTGAGCTGCCCGGTCCTGATGACGACCATGACCACAGCCGCGACGAGCACCAGCGCACAGCTGCCGTACTGGATGAGGCTCCGCCGCTCACGGGGCGCGTGCACCATCGCATAGCCGACGATGACGCCGCCCACCAGACCACCGATGTGGGCCTGCCATGCGATGTTGGGCCAGAAGGCCGTGATGACCAGGTTGATCGCCAGAAGCGCGATCACCGGCCGCATGTCGTAGTTCAGGCGCCGCATCAGGATGGCAGTCGCGCCGAACAGACCGAAGATCGCGCCGGACGCTCCGAGCGAGGGCTGGTACGGCTCTTCGAGGAGATAGGTCAGCGCACTGCCCGCGAGGCCCGAGGCCATGTACAGCGCGAGGAAGCGGGCGCGGCCGAGCGCCGCTTCGAGCGGGCCGCCGATCCACCACAGGCTGAGCATGTTCAGGGCGATGTGCATGATGCTGCTGTGCAGGAACATCGCCGTCACCAGGCGATACCACTGCCCTTCGGCGACTCCCTCGACCGAGCCGAGCTCCGGCACGAAGGCCCGCCCGAGCAGGTCGTACTGGTCGGTGAAGCGGTCCCCGACCGTCAGCTGCACCAGGAACAGAGCGAGATTCAGCCCGACCAGGATCTTGGTGACCAGCCGTGGGTCGGAGGTGATCGTGCCGCCCGCGATCGTGCGCGGCTGGGTGGCCGCCGGCGTGTGACCGGTGCCCGAGCCGCCACGGACACAGTCCGGGCACTGGAAGCCGACCGAGGCACTGATCATGCACTCGGGACAGATGGGTCGCTCGCAGCGCGTGCAGGTGATGCCGGTCTCACGGTCCGGATGCCGGTAGCAGCCGGGCAGGCCCGACGCCCCCTGCGGCTCCTGCGGGCTGCCTGGCGCCTGGTCCATGGGGTCCCCTCAATCTCCGTACGAAGGCACTGTGACGGCACACGTGGCAACGCACCGCCCCGCCCTTCCTTTACGGACGGGCGGGGCGGTTTGGTTCCCTCGCGGATACGCGCAGGTCAGGCGTCGCGGGTCTCGATGACCACGGACTCGATGACCACGTCGTTGACCGGACGGTCGGTGCGCGGGTTGGTCTGCGTGGTCGCGATGGCGTCCACGACCTTCTTGCTGGCGTCGTTGGTGACCTCGCCGAAGATCGTGTGCTTGCGGGTCAGCCACGCGGTCGGCGACACAGTCACGAAGAACTGCGAGCCGTTCGTGCCCGGACCGGCGTTGGCCATCGCCAGCAGGTACGGCTTGTCGAAGGCGAGGTCCGGGTGGAACTCGTCCTCGAACTCGTAGCCCGGGCCGCCCGTGCCGTTGCCCAGCGGGTCACCACCCTGGATCATGAAGCCGCTGATCACCCGGTGGAAGACCGTGCCGTCGTAGAGCCGTTCCGTGGTCTTCTTGCCGGTCTGCGGGTTAACCCACTCGCGCTCGCCCTGGGCGAGCTCCACAAAGTTCTTGACCGTCTTGGGCGCGTGATTCGGCAGAAGCCGGACCTCGATGTCGCCCTGGTTGGTCTTCAGGGTGGCGTAAAGCTGCTCAGCCACGATCTGCCTTCCGTTGTCTTCTGTGACACCCCGATCCTCGCACGGACCGGATTGCGACGAGTAGCCACCGAGTAGGCGCGCGCCGAAGCGATCCGTGGCATTGTCGGCCGAGAGCTCTTCTTGCACCGATTCGATCGAATTGAACGGAAGCATCCGATCGATCATGCCGAGCGGAGATTTGCCTTGATCACAGATCGGCCGGAGTCCGTATTTGTCGTGACCCGGATGCCCGCCCTCGCATGCCTCGGAGCGATCCGGAAGGCATGATCCCTGAAAGGGTGGAAAGGTGACATACCTATACGCCACCGAGGAGGAGGATCCCGTGACCCGCATCGACAGCGTGCGCGCCGCGACCGGCTCGGCGAAGGACAGCGTCCGGCACGCCGCGGAGGCGGTGGCCCCCTATGCCGGCACGGCCAAGGACCAGGCCGCCCACTATGCGCACGAGGTGCGCACACGGCTGGCCCCCAAGGTGTCACAGGCCGCGCATCAGGCCGCCGAGCAAGCACGCTCCCAGTACGGCACGCATGTCGCCCCGCGCGTCGAGCAGGCGCGTACGCACGTGCCGCCGAAGGTCGACCAAGCCGCGCACGAGGCCGCCGCCCGCACCCGCAAGGCTGCCCGACAGGCCGCCGACTACTCCAAGCCCCGCATCGAGCACGCGGTCGCCGCCGCTCAGCCGGTCCGCGAGGAGGCCGCGTCCCGTGGCACGGCGGCCCTCGCCGCGCTGCGCGGTCAGGTCTCGCCGCAGGAGATCCAGCGCCTGGCCCGCAAGCACAAGCGGCGCGCCAGGGCGGGTCGCCTCGCCAAGAGGCTCGCCGTGATCGGCATCCTCGCGGGAGGCGCCATCGCCGCCTGGAAGTGGTGGGACAAGCAGGCCAACCCCGACTGGCTGGTCGAGCCCCCCGCGGCCACAGAGGTCCCGGACCGCACGCCACTGACCTCCGTCGACGGCAGCGGCCAGGCATCCCTCGACCCCGAGGTCCAGGCCAAGCAGGCCGAAGCCGAGGCAGCGGACCGCGACGAACGCAGCTGACCCACCGGGGCCCGACCTCGTTTCACGTGAAACAAGGAACCCCCTCTGGCCTGTCTTCCCAGGTCAGGGGGGGGTTCCTTACTGTGGAGCCCAGGGGAGTCGAACCCGAAATCGTTACCGTTCTGAGCTGCGGTTTTATCAAAGAACCGGGACAAACACCCCTGTTTCCATCCGGCTCGATCCGCCTCGATCCGGCTCTGCCCCGGGCGCGTGCGCACACGTGCGCACGCGCCCGCCGACGTTTGCGGATGGTTGATCCACAGAGCGAATACGCCTGTTCAGACCGGCCTCAGAGCTATCCGTCACAGAGTTTGCACTGGTCGGGCTCAAACCGAGGCAGCTCGTCCAGATCCAGGATGCAAGCACGCTCGTAGAGCGTGCCAGGGTTCGACAACGGTGGAGCTGACGACCTGCTGGGAGGCGACAAACGTCCATGTCCCCCGCAGCGAACCCCTCACTGCTGGCTGGTATCGCGACGCGTCCCCCTACCCCTGAAGTCGCGTCGACCGCGGCATGATCGGCTGCGGGAGCCGCTCACAGGGGTTAGGGAATGGTCTCCGCTGCGAGGCCTCTCATGACTTGCGTGTTCACAGCTGCGTTGTGTCTCCAGGCCATGTCTGACCCAGTGGCTTGACCTTTCCTTTCAGGAAGTCACCGAAGGCTTCGGCGTCCAGGGGATCTGCTGTGCTGACTGCGTCGCGCACCGCATCGGCGCGGTCGAGGAGGACCAGGCTCTGCGCGGCCACGTGGCGGACGCGGCGCTTGGGGTCCTGCAGAAGACCGATCAGCCGGGTCTCGGCCGGTTGCCCGCCGAGCCAGGCGGCTGCCCCGGCATGCCGCAAGCGGCGGATGGCGGCTGCGGCACTGCCTCGGACGTTGGCGTCGCCGTCCTCAAGCGCGGTGGTCAGCGGGCTCATAGCGGCTAGATCGGCGGTGTCTCCCAGCGCAGCGGTCGCGAACGTCCGGACTCTGTTGTCGGAGACGGTCAGACGCTGGGCGTACCGCTCCACTGGGGGCGGGTCCAGGCGGCGCAGCCGCGTGTACCCCCATCCGGAACCGCCCGGCACTACGTCCGGGTAGACCCATGCCAAGCTCCATCGTCGCAGCACGAGCCGTGCGATGCGGCTTCGGGGAGGGGGTGCGAAGAGGAAGTCCATGAAGGGGGACGGGTCACGGTCGGGGTGGAACTCGGCGGCGATCCTGATAGCTGTGCCGTGGCTGACGACGTCGTGCTCCTTGCCGTGGGCCCGGCCCATCCGGCGGATGAAGCCCATCACCGTGTCGTCGGCCTCGGGCCCAAGCCGGTACAGATACAGCAGGGCTTCGATGTAGGACTCCGGGGAGCTCTCACTCCCGAGCGTCCTCTGTGCGTCCTCGACTCCAGTGATCAAGTGAGGGCTCCGCCTGTCTTTCCCATCGTTTCCCTCTTTGTGCCTTCCACTCTGCGCTCTCATCATCGGCGGAAACGTCCGGAGAGCCAGCCGGCGATGGAGCCACCTGTCCGCATGCCTGTGGTCCATCCGGCGTGCTGGCCGAACTTCCACCCGTACTTAGCGAGTTCCGATGAAGCCTTCACCCTGCAGTGCCGCCCGCGGGGAGACCAGTACGAAACGGTCCGTGAGTACCTCACTCCCGCCCTCAGCCAGGTCCGGGAGCCCACGCGCTTGACTTTGCGAAGGGCCCGTCCGCCGATGCTGTTCCGCAGGCGGCTGCGCATGCCGCCCCAGTTGACGCGGACCTTCGGTACTCGGGGGCGCCAGCGGCGGCCGTCGAGGTCGGTAGCGGCACACGCCCGGCTCCGGCGGCCTGGACATCATGCGCTACATGCGGCGCCTGGAACAGACGCAGTACATCCCCGTCCTGCTGCTGACGGGCTTCGGTATGAACCGCGATCTGATCTCCGCGGCCTTCATGCTCGGCGTCGCCGACGCACCGACACCTCCGCGCCTAGCGTCACGCGGGGCCTTGCTGCCGGTCAGCTGGTGGGTGCCGCGGGGCAGAGCAATCCTGTCAACAACCAAAGCGACCAACTCGTATGCGAGCCAGAGAAGTAGGGTCCCCTTTGGTCTCTGCCGACAGGTAGACGCGGTTCACACTCGCCGCGAACTCCTTGGGCTCCTGGAGCATCTCATCATCGCGAGACAGCAACCTCGGCGTGCGCCCTGGGCAGCTACTCCTCCCTACAGGCCACGTGCGTGATCACTGGCACAGGGGCCAGCCGGAACAGCGCGTTCTCCCATCCTCAAGATGGATCAACTCCGCTCCTCTGAGGTCGAGTCCCGCTTCCTGTACCGGTAGTCGCATCGTTCAGCCGCACACGTGCGTACCTCGGTGAGTGGTGGTCATGGGGCGATGGGGCTGATTTCAAGTCAAAGCTCCTGGGAGCAACCACTGCTGGTCTGTGAGCAACCAGGCATCTACGCGCGTCGGGCGGCGGGCCACTTGTCGCTTTCGCGGTAAAGATCAGGGCTGAAAGGCAGGGCAACCGGCGGGAAAGGCTGTGCGATATCCGTGTGGTGCTGCCTAGCGTGCGAGAGCCCAGTGACCGTGGGGGTCACTGGGCTCTGTCTTCCTGAGGAGAAGCATGTCTTCACGCACCACAGGAACAGCGCACAGACGCACGCAGGTTCGCGCGAGACGCATCGCCGTGGCGGCTTCGGTCAGCGTGGCACTCATGGCCGGAGTGGTCCCGGCGGCCATGGCTCAGCCCGAGCCCACAGGCCCCTCCTCCTCCGCTTGGGGCAAGGGCGGCGCCAAGGCGGAGATGCCGCCGGTGAAGGTCGGTAAGACCAAGGCCCCGGACTCCGTAGGTGAAGAGGTCTCGGGCCAGGTGGCGGCATGGCGCAAGGCGCAGGAGGAGCGCGCCCGCACCGCGACCGGGAAGCGGGAGCCCGCCGCGAAGGCCGTGGCCGCGGTGGTGCCCAAGGGGCAGGGGGACGTGCCCTGGCACCAGATATCCGATGTCCGGGTCACCGACTCCCTGGTGGCCCGGATCAATTACTCCACCGGCAACCTGATGCTTGCCGCCACCGACTTCCAGGTCGCCGGGGTCGGCAACTCCCTGCAGCTGACCCGCACCTACAACTCCCTGGACGCGCCGTGGGGGAAGGTGTCGCAGCGCTGGTGGGCCAACTACGAGCGTTACCTGCAGGTCGAGGACGGCCAGGTCGTGCTGTACGACGCCACGGGCGGGGCGGTCACCTTCACCAAGAAGGCAGACGGCACCTACAGCACCCCCAAGGGCTACCGCCTGGACCTGAAGAAGACGGCCAACGGCGAGTACACGGTCACCGAACGCGGCTCCGGCGGCAAGGACACCTACAGTGCCTCCGGCACGCTGGTGAAGATGTCCGACCGCAACGGCGGGCACGTCCTGGTCGAGCAGCACGATGCGGGCAGTGAGCACAAGGGCTTCAAGCTCACCGAGTCCCGCTCCGGCCGCTTCGTCGACCTGGTCAAGACCGACGCCTCGCAATGGCAGGCCAAGGACAACACCGGCCGCACCGCCGTCTACGACCTGAACCCGGCCGGTGACCTGGCGAAGGTCACCGACACCGAGGGCAAGGCCACCCACTTCGGCTACGACACCAGTCGCCGCCTGACGAAGATCACCACCCCGGAAGGCCGGGTGACCGTCTTCACCTACGACAGCGACAACCGCGTCACCTCGATGAAGCGAGCCACCCATTTCGACGGCTCCGGCGAGACCGGACCGACGTACCTCTACACGTACACCGCCGGAGAGGGCAGGGCGGGCACGACCAAGGTCACCGACCCGGCGGGGAACACCACCACCTACGCGCACGCCGCCGACGGTGAGATCACCAAGGTCACCGACGCGCTGGGCCGCAACCGCGAGCGCACCTACGACGCCAACCTCAACCTTGAGACGGCCGTGGACGCCATGGGCGTGGGTGGTACCCCGGGCAACGTCACCGCGTACGGCTGGGACACCCGCTCCAACCCCACCTCCGCCAAGCTGCCCACCGGCGCCACCTCCACGCTCACCGGCTACAAGACCATCGCCGGCGCGGACGTCCCCGGCAAGATCACGTCCGCCGACGGCGTCATGGTCGACTACGACTACGACGACGCGGGCAACACCACCAAGGAGACCGTCGCCGGGGCCGATGGCGGCACCCGCACCTTCACCTACAACCCCAAGTCCCCTACCTGCGGCGGCTTCGAGGGACAGCGCTGCGAGGTCAAGGACGCCAACGGCAAGGCGACGAAGTCCACTTACGATGCCAAGGGCAATCTGTCCAAGGTCACCCCGCCGAACCCGATGGGTGCGACCACGTACACCTACGACGGCCTCGGTCGCCCGGAGACCAGCGTCGACGGCCGTGGCATCAAGACGGTCTACGTGTACGACAACCGGGACCGGATCAAGAAAGTTTCCAGCACGAACATGACCGTCACCTACGAGTGGGACGGTGACGGCAACCTCAGGCAACGCTCGGACGCCACGGGTGTCACCAAGTACGACTTCGACCCGCTGAGCCGGGAGACGATCCGCACCCTGCAGGACGGCTCGCAGACCGTCCTCACCTATTACCCCGAGGGCAACGTCGAGACGTACAGCGATCCGTCCGGCACGGTGAAGTACACGTACAACAAGGTCAACAAGCTCGAAACCCTCACCGACGCCCAAGGCAAGAAGACCGGCTACGAGTACAACGCGAACGACTTCCGCACCAAGACCAGCTTCCCCGGCGGCACCGTCGAGACCATCACCCCGGACAAGGCCAACCGCGCCAAGCGCATCAAGGCGACCTCACCGTCCGGCACCCTGGTCGACCTCGCCTACGACTACGCGTACACCAGCGGCGGCACCACCAAGGACGGCACCCAGATTCGCACCGAGACCGACGCCGTTGCGAGCCTGAAGCGCACCTACACCTACAACTCCGCCGGCCGCCTGACCTTCACCAACGAAACCAAGGGGTCGACGGTCAACGACAGTTGGCTGTACTGCTACGACAAGACGGGCAACCTCACCTCCCAGGGCGTCAAGGCGGGCTGCCCCGGCGGCACCACCTACACCTACAATGACGCCTCCCAGCTCACCGGCAAGAACGGTGACACCAGCGGCTGGTCCTACGACAAGGCCGGCAACGAGACCGCGGCCGCCCCGACCCCCGAGACCACCCGCACCGGCGGTCAGTGGAACGACTTCTCCCAGCTCACCTCAATCACCCAGGGCGGCCAGGAGTTCAAGGGACGCTACGCCTCCACCGACCAGTCCGAACGCACCCAGTTCGGCGACACCACCTTCCACCACGGCCCGGTCGGCCTCTCTGCCAAGACCACGGCCGGGATGGACATGAGCTTCACCCGCGAACCGGGCGGCAACCTCAACTCGTTCCGTACAGAGAGCCCGTTGAGGACGCAGAGCACGTACTACTACCTCACCGACGCCATCGGATCCACCCGAGCCGTCGTCAACGACCAAGGCGAGAAGGTCAACACCTACGACTACAGCCCGCGCGGCGTCACCCGGAACATCAACGAGAAGGTCCCCCAGCCCTACCGGTTCGCCGCCGGTTACCAGGACCCGACCGGGCTCTACCACCTGTCTGCCCGGTACATGGACCCGCGCACCGGACGCTTCACTCAGCCCGACCCGGCCGGGCTCGAAACCAACCCGTACCTCTACGCCTCCGGCGACCCCACCAACATCATCGATCCCACTGGCCTGTGGGGATTCTCCGACCTCACTGAAGGGCTCGGTGGAGCGATCGGCGGTGTGGTAGGCGGCTTTGCGGCAGCAGCCGTCTGCACGGCCGCCACGGTCGGCTGCATCATCGGAGGAGCGGTGATCGTCGGCCTGAGTACCGGGTCCGGAGCGTCCATCGGATCCGCTCTGGGTGGCGGCGACAACGCCGACCGGCAGGATGCGTTCCTCAACGGCACCATATTCGGGGGACTCGGCACGACCGGCTTCAGGTTCGGACTCAACCACGTGTTCAGGTAGGCGCCAGTCCTGGACTCTTGAGGTGGCAGGACCTCGTCCTGCCACCTCGCCCATAGTGGCAGCATCTTGGGAGTGGCACGTTGGACGACATCGATACGCGCGTACGTCAGGTAACACCTAAGGCAGTTTGGAAGCGACTGATGCTGATCGTCGCTCTGTGGGCCTGCTTTCCGCTGACTGCCGTGTTGTTCGTGCACACCGTAGGCGCCGGCGATGGTCTCGTTGTTTATGCGCTTCTGATCGCGGCGTGGTGGACCATCTCCTACAGCGGGCTGTCATGGAAGAACAGCAGACGAGTACAGGAGCTTCTCAACGAGGGTGAATCCCCGGTTGTGGTGTTCCCGGCCCGGCGTCCCCGCACCGCACTGCCGTGGCGGACGGTTCGCGGCTGCTTCGTCGTCCTCACTGAGCGCCAGGTCCTGGTGCTCGCGCACAATAGGGTCCTCGACATCCCCACAGGTGTGCTGTGGGTAGCCGACCGAGGCAAGAGTTCTGCCGAACTCCGGGCGGACGGACGGCTCCTGACTGTCAAGAGCCATGGCTCGAAGATAGGGCTCGGTGTAACGCCACGACGTAGAACGGCAACAGCCCAGTTTGTGACGGCTCTCGGCACGTCACGCCGACCTGACGAGCCTCCGCTTCCCCCACCGCCCCCACTGTGATCCGCCCCCACAGCCAGGGGCTACTCCAGCGCGAGAGTGTGACACGGCGGCCCTAGTCCTAGCCTCGCCCCTGACGAATAGCCCTTCACCCACTGAGTCAGGCGATGCCGTGGCGAGCAGTGCTCCCGGGTCCCGGGAGCACTGCTCGCGGGCGCAGTACCGGCGGCCCAGCTGACGTCGCTGCGGGATAAGAAGCTGAGGGTGGCGACGCCGATCGACCGCACGGTGGCGTCGGCACCGAGCGCAGTGCGCTGAGGCAGGTGGCGACGAGACCAGCCACAGAACACCGGCACTCCGTCACCCGGCGTGCCCCCCCCCGACGAAGCCACTGCCGGGAACACGCGCGGTGCTGTGAAGCCCGCCACAGAGAAGACATCGATGACGAGTTTGCGGAACCGGCCCCCGGCCTCCGCCTGACTAGCATTGCGAAAGAGGAGCGCCATGCCCGAGCCAGAGTGTCATGAGGTATGCGCAGGGTGGCGGTCCGAAGGACGAGCAGCGGGAGCTCCGAGGGCAGTCAGCTGGTCACGCCAGCCGACTGCGTGAGCGATGCGTGAGCGGACGGTTCCCCCAAGACCCGTCATCGTCTGGATCACACAGCACAGCGGCGCCATCCTCGGAATCGGAGTCGCCGCCGGGTGCAGCTTCGCCGCGGCCGCCCGAGTGGCCGGTGCCCGCACTGCGGCCGGTGAAGCAGGCAACGCACGAAGGTCCGCTCCTCCGAGGAACGGGCCTGACGTGTGCATCAGCTTCGTGATGTCGGAGTCCGGCCAAAGGCGGAGCCGGTCAATTGCTCGGAGACGTGCTGCGGGAGGGGGCGAGCGTCCAGGTACGGGCGCATGATGACGTTGGCGACCGAGGCTGGCATCGGCAGCGGCCTGACGCGCATCGCGACTGGCTTGCTGGGGACCAGTGCGGCGCGGGTTACTGAGGGGAGGTTGCCGGACCGTACGCCTTCTGCGCCATGAGGATGATCGCGTGCCGGGCCCGAATCACCTCGCGCGTCTCGTCAACGCCTTGGGGCATCGCAGTCAGACGACGGACGACGTCGTTGGGGACGACGGTGCTGGGAACGGGCTCTGTCACTGGTGATCCCTCCCTCGCAGATTTCGCTGTGCGGCTCCATCGTGGCACGCCGCGGGTCATGCCTGGGCGCCTACTGAGTCGAGGTTCGGGTTCTGCGAGCAGACCGCCAGAGCATCCGCGCGTGCCTGCTCGAAGGCCCTAGTCACGGCGGCTCTGTTGATTCCGCGGGCGTGAGCCTCCGTGGTGCCGCCGGGCCGGAACTCGGTCCGGAACTCGGCGGCCTTCGTGGTGAAGCTGTCGGGCTCGAATTCCCACGCCCACCGGCTCGTCACCGGAAGAGACTCGTAGGAGAGGGCACCGTCGGGGTCGTACGACGCCAGGGCGGTGTGTACGAACTCCCGGTCTGGCATCCGTGTCCAGACCGGTCCGCCACCGGACCACTGCTCGCGTTCCTCCGGGCCGATGGCTCCACGTCGCGTGATCTTGTCCTCGGACCAGCCGTCTGCACGCATGGCGTCGATCTCGTCTGCGTGGTCGCCGTTCCACTGGTCGGCGACGTCCTGAGCGTGCTGGCGGTCCGCGAAGGGCACATCGCGACCGTCGACGGTGACCACGAAGACCGTCTCGCTGTCGTCCTCCGCGCCGTACTGCACCATGCTGCTCGCGTCCTTCCAGGCTTCTTGAGCCAGGCCGGACATCTGGCGCGGCACGTTGGTCAGTCCGTCCGTCGCGGACGCCAGGCCGGAGTGTTCGAGGAATCCGGGCAGCGGTGCGTTCGGGTCCATGGCCCATTCGACTGCGGCCATGACCTCGTCGTCCAGCGCGTCCAGGAGGTGTCCGTATCGGTCCACAGTGGCGGTGATGGACTCGTGGCCAAGCCGTCCCTGGATGGCCGGCAGAGGCACCTTTGCGGCCATGAGCCAGGACGCGTGGGAGTGACGGAGGTCGTGGATACGCGGTCGCTTGATGAGCCCGTACTTCTCCGCGGCCAGCTCGATCGCGGGTATCCAGCGCAGACGGCGGAAGGTGCCCGGGTCCCACTCACCCCCTTCAGGGCCGGTGAATATCAGGTCGTCCTTCGCCAGGCCCTTGGCACGACGCCGCAGCATCCGGTCAAGCTTGTGGGTAATGACGACGGTCCGGCGGGACTTCCGGGTCTTGGGCGGGCCGAGTATGGACTTGCCGTCCTCGTCCTTCTTCCAGGACCTCTGGACTCGGATGGCGGGTCTGCCGTTGCGGCGTCGCAGGTCGCGGGGCTGGAGTGCGGTGGCATCGCCCCACCGGAAGCCAGTCTCGGCGATCGTCTCGCCGAGTTCCTTGGCATCGTCGGCGAGGCACTCGTGCAGCCATGCCCACTCCTCGCGTTCGAGGAAGACCATCTCTTCCTCGTCCTCGGTTCCGTCGAGCCGGGGGAGGCGCGTCTGCCCACAGGGGTTAGACGCCCGCAGTGACGGTTCTGCATCGACGGCGGACTGCAAGATCGCCGAGAGCAGGCCGTACTTGTTGTGGATGGTCTTCGGCTTGTACGCGGTCCGGGGATTCCGGTCGCGAGGGTCGAGCGGAGCAAGGCGCCCGGCCTCCATGTCGTTGACCCAGTCCTGAACCATGGAGCGGAGGATGCTCCCCTCACCGTCCTCTACGGAGTAGGGGCCGAACCAGGGGACCATGTTGTCCAGAACGTCTTTCTTGTACTTTGCGCGCGTATCGCCCTGGATACCGGTGAACCGGTCCACGCAGGCGAGGGCCAAGGGTTCGAACATCGTGCCCGGCCTGCGCTGGTCCGCTATGAATCCCTGACCTCGCACCCGCGGGGCGGCCACTGCTGGCCGTGTCCGTTCACCAGTTCCTTGCAGCGCTCGGCGGCGGTCTCATCGCTGAAAACCTCCGACTCCTGCTTGGCGTCTCGCGCGCCGCCAGCCCGCCACAGCACGGTGAAGCTCGCCGTGCCGTCCTTTTTGTTCCGCATCTTGATCGATGCCACGAGGGGACCGTACGGCAGGTCGGTGTTGACACTGTGTTGACGTCATAAACACGGAGAGGCCCTCTGACCAGCGTTTCCGCTGGTCAGAGGGCCTCTCCGGATGTGGAGCCTAGGGGAGTCGAACCCCTGACATCTGCCATGCAAAGACAGCGCTCTACCAACTGAGCTAAGGCCCCGCGGGTGATACGTCGGACCGGAAGAATCACGTCCCGGCGTGCATCGCAGACCAGAGTACCGGGTCACCCCCCGGATCTCGCAAAAGGATTGGGGGTCCCGGTCCACGACCACGCTCCGTAAGATGCTCGACGTGGTTCGCGGCAGCGAACCGCGGTCTTAGGGGAAGCGATGGGGAGACGCAATGGACGCCGCACAGCAAGACACCACCGCGAGAGCACGGGAGCTCCAGCGGAATTGGTACGGGGAGCCGCTGGGGGCGCTCTTCCGTCGCCTCATCGATGATCTGGGCCTGAACCAGGCGCGCCTCGCCGGGGTCCTCGGCCTGTCCGCGCCCATGCTGTCCCAGCTGATGAGCGGTCAGCGTGCCAAGATCGGAAACCCCGCGGTCGTCCAGCGCGTCCAGCTCCTCCAGGAACTGGCCGGCCAGGTCGCGGACGGCAGCGTGAGCGCCGCCGAGGCCACCGAACGCATGGACGAGATCAAGAAGTCCCAGGGCGGCTCCGTCCTCACCAACACCTCACAGACGGCGACCAGTTCGGGCGCCCCCACGGTCAAGCGCGTGGTGCGCGAGATCCAGTCGCTGCTGCGCTCCGTCGCGGCGGCCGGCGACATCATCGATGCCGCCGACTCCCTCGCCCCCACCCATCCGGAACTGGCAGAGTTCCTCCGGGTGTACGGCGCCGGGCGCACCGCGGACGCGGTCGCCCACTACGAGGCGCACCAGAGCTGAGCCTGAGCCGTCGACCGGGCCGCCACGCGGCCCGGAAGGGGAGCGAGCGCGACCATGGGTGAGGTCTTCGCCGGTCGGTACGAACTGGTCGACCCGATCGGACACGGGGGAGTCGGAGCGGTCTGGCGTGCCTGGGACCGCCGCCGCCACCGGTATGTGGCCGCCAAGGTCCTCCAACAGAGCGACGCACACGCCCTGTTGAGGTTCGTACGAGAACAGGCCTTACGGATCGACCACCCCCACGTGCTCGCGCCCGCCAGCTGGGCCGCCGACGACGACAAGGTCCTGTTCACCATGGACCTGGTCGGCGGCGGCTCGCTGGCTCATGTGATCGGGGACTACGGCCCACTGCCGCCCCGCTTCGTCTGCACCCTCCTCGACCAGTTGCTCTCCGGCCTCGCGGCCGTCCACGCCGAAGGCGTCGTCCACCGCGACATCAAGCCGGGCAACATCCTGTTGGAAGCCACCGGCGCCGGGCGCCCTCATCTGCGCCTGTCCGACTTCGGTATCTCGATGCGCAAGGGCGAGCCCCGGCTCACCGAGACCGACTATGTGGTGGGCACTCCCGGCTACTTCGCCCCCGAACAAATGCTGGGCGCCGAACCGGACTTCACCGCCGACCTCTTCGCCGTCGGCCTGGTCGCCCTGTATCTCCTGGAGGGCGCCAAGCCGGACGCCAGGGCGCTGATCGAACACTTCGCCGAGCACGGCACGCCACGCGCCCCACGAGGCATGCCCGAGCCCCTCTGGCAGGTCATCGCCACCCTCCTCCAGCCGGACCCCCAGACGCGCTTCCGCACCGCCACGGGCGCGCGCAAGGCGCTGGCCTCGGCTGCCGAGATGCTGCCCGAGCCGGGGCCCGACGACGAGCTCATCGAGATCTTCGACCAACTCGCCCCGCTGCCCACCGGATTCGGCCCCGACGGCCCTCTCGCATCCGCACCGAGGCCGGGCCCGGCCTCGGGTCACATGCGCCCTACCGCAAGGCCGGAGACCCCCACCGACCCCTCGCTATGGACTCGGTCCCCCACTCCGGCACCGACTCCGGCTCCAACTCCCACTCCGACGTCCACACCCACGCCATCCGATCCCCTCCCGTCCGTCGCCTCGGAGACGGGCAGCTTCCACCTGCCTCCGCCCCTGCAGCCGCCTCAGCCGTCCACTCCCCCCACGCCCACTCCGGCGCCCCCGCAGGCACCCACTCCCGACCCCGCACAAGCCGTGACGTCCGCGGTGCACCGCAGCCACGCTCCTACTTATCCATACACCGCTCAGGCCGCTCAGGTTCCACCCCAGAACCAAACAGTTCCCCAGCCCCACGCCATGGCATTCCCCGCCCCGCCAAGGCGCCCCGGACCGCCCGCGAAGGTCGCGGTCCCGATGCTGCTCATCGCGTTGATCTGCCTCGCGATCGGCACCTGGGCGCTGACCCGGATCTGACTGCGGGCCCTCGCCGGCCCTTCACCAACCCCGCGGCGGCCCGAACTCCGCAGGCGCATGCTCGGCCGCAGGCCCAGGCACCACGGCGGCCGAAGCCGCGACCGCCGCCCTCCGCCGCGCGACCAGCGTCCACACACCGAGGATCCCCAGCAGCACCACACCGGTCCCGATCCCACCGGCGGCAAGCACCACCATCGCCTCGTCGACGCCCCCCGCACCGCTCCCGGCGGGCGTCTCTCCTCGCTTCGCGGCCGCCGTGTCCCGCTCCGTCACTCCGAACTCGTCGGCGGGCCGAGGCGATCCCGCGTACGCGGGCCCCGGCTTCGGCGACCCGTCCACATCCACACGCAGCGTCAGTTCCAGCGGCCCCGCACCGAGCTTCTCGGCGACTTCCGGGCTGAGGTGGACCGACAGGTAGTACCAGCCGGCGAACCGCATCGCGGCCACCTCGTCGGTGAGGGCGAAGCGATTCTCGTACGCGACGGGCGGCAGCGGATCCATCACCGCCGACTTCTGCTTGCCGTCGTACGCCGTGTCCGCGTCGTCGACATGCGCACGCACGGGGTTGTACAGCGACATGACCAGCGCGGACGAGACATAGCCCGTGCCACGCGCGCTACCGCGTCCCGCACCGCCCCGCTCACCGCCCCCGCCCGAACTGCCGAGCTCCGCGGCGACCGAGAGCCGCTGCCCCCAGTCCACCGGCACGCGGTAGAAGAGGGTCTCCCCGGACTCGATCGCGGCCCCCCATACCCCGCTCTCAAGCCCTCGCGCCCTGTTGAAGCTCGTGCCGCCCTCACGCGGCTTCCGCTCGCCCGACGGCGGCACAGGCGTCGACGAGTCCCACGACCTCGGCGGCGCCGTCCCACCGTCCGCCCGCAGAGCGGGTTCTGACGCGACGTGAAGTTCCAGGTCCCAGTTGTCCCTGGCGGCCGCCGAGTCACCGATCCGCTCGACGGCCACGTAGTAGGTGCCGGCTCCCTCGCAGCTCTTCTCGTCGGGACCGACCCTGCGTGCCGCCGTGGCCGTGATGGGACGAGGGCTCTCCGAAGAGCCGTACCGCGCCTCCTGCGCCTCCAGGGGACTGCAGTTGTTGCCGTCCGCGTCCTGCACGGACACCTCGACTCCGTCGGCGTACGTCACCTTGGTGCCTGGCTTCGGGACGGCGGTCACCGAGACGTACGCGCTCTCCTCGGCCGTGAGCTCCAGGCGGTAAAAACGCTGCCCCACGCGCGGGAGAGAGCTTTTGTACGTCTTCCCGGGGCTGAGCCGGTGCCCCTCGACATTGCTCGTCGTGCCGTCGACCGTCTCAGCGCCTTCGGCGAAGGCATACGGACTGGGCGTCCCCGCGGCCCCGGCCCGGCCCGGAAGCGCCGCCACCACGCACAGTGCGGCCACCACGACCGGCACGGCCCGGCCACGGCCCCGTCTCCGCGCTCCCCGGCCCCCACCCAGCCGCCGCCTCATCACGCGCCACCCCTCGTCGCGAACCCAGACGTCCCACCCGTCCCGACCGTCCTGCCCGCCCGGCACCGCGCGAACACCACCGCGAACCCGCCACCGACGCAACCGCGCCATCGCACCGCCATCCACATTCGCTTACGCAAGCAAGAAATTTACGTACGCGAAGACTGTGCTCCGGAGCGACACAAGGAGGGCAACACAAAGCCCCGGCCGCAAAAGCGACCGGGGCCTGTGAAGTGACTGCTGTCGATACTCACGAACCCGTGGGCACGGAGTCAGTCGCCTCCGTCCACAGATCCTGCTCGGCGCGATCCGCCTGGATCTGGCGGTACACGAGGAGCCCGCCGATGGCGGCCAGTGCGACCAGGAGAAGCTTCTTCACCGCGCGACCTCGTCTTTCCTTGACGTAGGGGACTTCTGGCGCCCGACTATACACACCGATCGATATCGATCGGTGACCTGGATCCACCCCAACTCCCGCCCCGCGCACAGCAGTCGAACCGGACGCGGATCCTCCGTGCCGATCCCGCCCACTGTGACTTTCGCCGCTCTTGCCCCTTTCTCGGGGCTCTTGGGGCCATCCGGGTGGTGTTCATCTGAACATCGACGCGGCGCGTGCGTCGGTCCACCACTCTCGGCCCCGCATACACATCATGAGGAAAGTACGCAAATCGCCCAACCTGAATTGAGGGGCCATGACCGGCAACAAGGCCATGAAGCTGTGGACCACGATCGTCACCGCCTTCCTCGCGCTCTTCGCGGCGCTGGGGCTCACCACGACGGCCACCGCGGCCACGGCGACGCAGGAGACCACGAACACACGCAACGCCACGGCGAGCGCGCCCGCGCAGGCCATGGCCTTCTGGTCGGCGGCGTACGAACGGTCCTTGCCCCCGACGATGAAACAGCGCATCCGGGCCGAGGCCCATGGCTCGTCCCCCAGCTGCCGGCACCTGCCCCCGACGGACACGGAAGCCGAGGCTGAGAACACCGCCCAGGAGCCAGGGCTCGCCGCGGAGCCGTAACCCCGGCCCCCACACCAGGGCACACGCCCTCCCCGCCTTCAGAAGACCCCCAGCCGCCACCGGCCGGGGGTCTTCTTGCGACGGCAGCTACCGATGCCGCCCGATAGTCCCAGCTCATCGTCGGCCTGCGATGATCTGATCAGGCGTTATCAGCATTTGTCGTCCTTGATCTTCTCGGCCGACCCGGCTGCCAGGAAGATCTCAGGAGAGCGCACGTGAACCGTCGCGCCGCAAGACGTGCGCCGTCGCGACGTCGGCGTGCTCTGTACGCCACCGCTTATCTCGCGGCCGCCCTGCTGATGCTCGGGGGTTCCGTCGTGTTCGGCGCTCTCGAACTGGTAGCCGCCCTCGGCGCAGGCACGTCGACCGGAAACCTGTGGGTCGATCGCTGCGAGACGAGATCCGCAGCCCGCAGTGGAGACAAACGCGTCTGCCTGGGCACCTTCCGCTCCAACAGCGATGACACGGTCGACGAACACGCGGAGGTGGACTCCGAGGACGGCCGGGACGGTCACCCCATACCTGTGACACGCACGCTCGCCGGTGAGTACGTACAGCACGACTCGCTCACCGCCGGGGGAGCCGCGGTGCGGACACTGATCTTCGCAGTCGCGGGAGTCGGTTCCGGGATGGCGGCGGCGTACCACGGGAGTCGCAGATTGAGACACAGGATCGAGCACGGCACCCCAAGACGACGCGATGCCCCATGACGACACAGCGCCCCAAGACGACGAAGACCCCCGGCCCAAGTGGACCGGGGGTCTTCGTGCTGGTGGGGCTAACAGGATTTGAACCTGTGGCCTCATCCTTATCAGGGATGCGCTCTAACCAACTGAGCTATAGCCCCGCCGCGCTTCGGTGTGTGTCCCGCGCGCTGACCTCTGAAGATTAGCGCACCTGGGGGCCAGTCCCAAAATCGATACCCGCGCGCGGGGAACCCCGCACCGAAGCCCCTGGGAAAGCAGGGGTCACTCGTCCTCGGCCAGGGTGAGCTCGACGCCGCCCACGAAACCCGCGGAGAGGTTGTAGATGAAGGCGCCGAGCGTCGCCAGCGCCGTCGCCAGGACGACGTCGATGACCGCGATGATCGACGTGAACATCAGGACGCGCGGCAGCGACAGGAAGGACTGCAGGTCGAAGCCGTTGGACTCGTTCGAGCCCGTCGCCTCGGAGATCGTGCCACCGACCGTCGAGAAGACGCCCATCGCGTCCATGACCATCCACAGGACGGCCGCCGCGACGATCGTGCAGATGCCGAGCGCGATGGAGAGCAGGAAGCTGACCTTCATCACCGACCACGGGTCGGCCTTGGCCACCCGCAGCCGCGCCTTGCGCGTACGCGGCGTCGTGCGCGCCCCGGTGCGCGGCCGACGCACAGAGCCCGTCTGGGAGCCCTGCTGATAGGCCTGCGGCGGGTGGTACGGCTGAGAACCCTGCTGCTGAGGCTGACGCTCCCCGGGCAGCGCCCCGCCGCCCTGCGCGCCCTTGCCGCCCTTGTACGCGGCGTCGTACTGGCCAGAAGCCTGACCAGAAGTCCCTGGCCCTCGGGTGTCCGTCACAGTCCCCCCCTGGGATCCATGAGACTCATGAGAGTCGTGTGCATCAGTGGCGGAGCCACGGGCACCGTCTGTGCCGGTAGTGCCGGTCCTCTTCGCCCCGGCGCCCGTGGCTCCACTCACGATGACTCACTCCTCGCGCTACTCGGCCGAGGAGTCCGTTCCCTCGTCCGTACCGACGGCCGGCTCGGCGGCGTCCGATTCGTCGACGACGACATCGCCATCGACTTCCTCGGCCTCTCGTCCGGCCTCGGCGTTACGAGCGATACCGACCACGGCATCGCGCTTGCCCAGGTTGATCAGTTGGACGCCCATGGTGTCACGGCCCGTCTCCCTGACCTCGTTGACTCGCGTACGAATCACACCGCCGGACAGCGTGATGGCGAGGATCTCGTCGGTCTCCTCGACCACCAGCGCGCCGACGAGCGAGCCGCGGTCCTCCACGATCTTGGCGGCCTTGATGCCGAGGCCACCGCGACCCTGAACGCGGTACTCGTCGACGGCAGTCCGCTTCGCGTACCCACCGTCGGTGGCGGTGAAGACGAACGTACCGGGACGGACAACATTCATCGAGAGCAGTTCGTCGCCGTCGCGGAAACTCATGCCCTTGACGCCCGAAGTGGCGCGGCCCATCGGGCGCAGCGCGTCGTCCGTTGCGGTGAACCTGATCGACTGGGCCTTCTTGCTGATGAGCAGCAGGTCGTCCTCGGCCGAGACCAGCTCGGCGCCGATCAGCTCGTCGTCCGAACCGTCCTCCGTCTCACGGAGGTTGATGGCGATGACGCCACCCGAACGGGGCGAGTCGTAGTCCTTGAGGGGGGTCTTCTTTACGAGGCCGCCCTTGGTGGCGAGGATCAGATAAGGCGCCGCTTCGTAGTCACGGATCGCGAGGATCTCGGCGATCTGCTCGTCCGGCTGGAAGGCGAGGAGGTTCGCCACGTGCTGGCCGCGGGCGTCGCGTCCGGCATCGGGCAGTTCGTACGCCTTGGCGCGGTAGACACGGCCCTTGTTGGTGAAGAACAGCAACCAGTGGTGCGTCGTCGACACGAAGAAGTGGTCGACGATGTCGTCCTGCTTCAGCTTCGTACCGCGAACGCCCTTGCCGCCGCGCTTCTGCGAGCGGTAGTCCTCCGTCTTGGTGCGCTTGATGTAGCCGCCGCGCGTGATGGTGACGACGATGTCCTCTTCGGCGATCAGGTCCTCCATGGACATGTCGCCGTCGAAGGGCACAAGGGCGGAGCGACGGTCCTCGCCGAACTTCTCGACGATCACCGCGAGCTCTTCGCTGATGATCTGGCGCTGCTTCGCGGGCGAGGCCAGGATCGAGTTGTACTCGTTGATCTTCGCCTGGAGTTCGTCGTGCTCGGCGACGATCTTCTGACGCTCCAGGGCGGCGAGCCGGCGCAGCTGCATCTCGAGGATGGCGTTGGCCTGGATCTCGTCGATCGACAGGAGGCCCATGAGGCCCTCGCGCGCGATGTCGACGGTCTGGCTGCCGCGGATGAGCGCGATGACCTCGTCGATGGCGTCCAGGGCCTTGAGCAGGCCGCGCAGGATGTGGGCCCGCTCCTCGGCCTTGCGCAGCCGGAACTTCGTACGCCGGACGATGACCTCGATCTGGTGCGTCACCCAGTGGCGGATGAACGCGTCCAGCGAGAGAGTGCGCGGCACGCCGTCGACCAGGGCCAGCATGTTGGCGCTGAAGTTCGACTGCAGGTCGGTGTGCTTGTAGAGGTTGTTCAGCACGACCTTGGCGACCGCGTCCCGCTTCAGGACGATGACCAGGCGCTGGCCGGTGCGCGAGGACGACTCGTCGCGGACGTCGGCGATGCCGCCGACCTTGCCGTCCTTCACCAGGTCGGCGATCTTCTGCGCGAGGTTGTCGGGGTTGGTCTGGTACGGGAGTTCGGTGACCACCAGGCACTGGCGGTTCTGGATCTCCTCGACCGCGACGACCGCGCGCATCGTGATGGAGCCACGGCCCGTGCGGTAGGCCTCCTCGATGCCCTTGCGGCCCACCACGAGGGCGCCGGTCGGGAAGTCCGGGCCCTTGATGCGCTCGATGAGGGCGTCGAGCAGTTCCTCGTGCGAGGCGTCCGGGTGCTCGAGCGCCCACTGCGCGCCCGCCGCGACCTCGCGGAGGTTGTGCGGCGGGATGTTGGTGGCCATGCCGACCGCGATGCCCGCGGAGCCGTTGATCAGCAGGTTCGGGAAGCGCGCCGGCAGGACCGTCGGCTCCTGGTTGCGGCCGTCGTAGTTGTCCGTGAAGTCGACGGTCTCCTCGTCGATGTCACGGACCATCTCCATGGCCAGCGGCGCCATCTTGCACTCGGTGTAGCGCATGGCGGCCGCCGGGTCGTTGCCCGGAGAGCCGAAGTTGCCGTTCGAGTCGACGAGCGGCATCCGCATCGACCACGGCTGGGCGAGGCGCACCAGGGCGTCGTAGATCGAGGTGTCGCCGTGCGGGTGGTACGTACCCATGACGTCACCGACGACGCGGGCGCACTTGTAGAAGCCCTTCTCGGGGCGGTAGCCGCCGTCGTACATCGCGTACAGGACGCGGCGGTGCACAGGCTTGAGACCGTCACGTACGTCGGGCAGCGCGCGGGACACGATGACGGACATCGCGTAGTCGAGGTAGGAGCGCTGCATCTCCGTCTCGAGCCCGACGGGCTCGACACGCATGCCCACACCGGGAACGGCGGGTTCCTCTTCGGGCGTCACAGGGGTGTTCTCGTCGGCCATTGCTGGTCAAAGTCCTTTCGAGGTGCGGCTTGTACGGCCGACTCAGATGTCGAGGAAGCGAACGTCCTTGGCATTGCGCTGAATGAACGAGCGCCGTGCCTCGACGTCCTCTCCCATCAGCACCGAGAACAGGTCGTCGGCCTGCGCCGCGTCGTCCAGGGTCACCTGGCCGAGAACGCGGTGTTCCTGGTCCATCGTCGTGACGCGCAGCTCCTCGGCGTTCATCTCGCCGAGACCCTTGAAGCGCTGGACCGAGTCGTCCTTGATGCGCTTGCCGGACTGGCGGCCCAGCTCGATCAGGGCGTCGCGCTCGCGGTCCGAGTACGCGTACTGGAAGTCGTCGCGGGTCCACTTGATCTTGTAGAGCGGCGGACGCGACAGGTAGACGTGACCGGCCTCGACCAGCGGCCGCATGAAGCGGAACAGGAAGGTCAGGAGCAGCGTGTTGATGTGCTGGCCGTCGACGTCGGCGTCCGCCATCAAGATGATCTTGTGGTAGCGGAGCTTCTCGATGTCGAAGTCCTCGTGCACACCGGTGCCGAAGGCCGAGATGAGGGCCTGGACCTCCTGGTTGTGCAGGATCTTGTCGACGCGCGCCTTCTCGACGTTCAGGATCTTGCCTCGGATCGGCAGGATCGCCTGGTACATCGGGTCGCGGCCGGACTTCGCCGAACCACCTGCGGAGTCACCCTCGACGATGAAGATCTCGCACTTCGTCGGGTCGTTCGACTGGCAGTCGGAGAGCTTGCCGGGCAGGGACGCCGTCTCCAGGAGGCCCTTGCGGCGGGTCAGGTCGCGTGCCTTGCGTGCGGCGACGCGGGCCGTGGCGGCCTGGATGCCCTTGCGGATGATGTCCGCGGCCTCGTTCGGGTTGCGGTCGAACCAGTCCGTGAGGTGCTCGTGCACGACCTTCTGGACGAAGGTCTTCGCCTCGGTGTTGCCCAGCTTGGTCTTCGTCTGGCCCTCGAACTGCGGCTCGCCCAGCTTCACCGAGATGATCGCGGTCAGACCCTCGCGGATGTCCTCACCCGTGAGGTTGTCGTCCTTCTCGCGCAGCAGCTTCTTGTCGCGCGCGTAGCGGTTGACCAGACCCGTCAGCGCGGCCCTGAAGCCCTCTTCGTGCGTACCGCCCTCGTGCGTGTGGATCGTGTTCGCGAAGGAGTACACACCCTCGCTGTACTGCGAGTTCCACTGCATCGCGATCTCGGCCGAGAGGAGGCGCTCCTTGTCCTCGGCCTCGACGTCGATGACGGTCGGGTGGACGACCTCGCCCTTGCGGGAGTTGAGGTACTTCACGAAGTCGACGATGCCGCCTTCGTAGTGGTACGTCACCGTGCGGACCTCGTCGTCGGCCGCCTCGGCCGTGTCCGCGCCCGCCACGGCCTTCGCCGACTCGCGCTCATCAGTGAGTTTGATCGTCAAACCCTTGTTGAGGAACGCCATCTCCTGGAAGCGCCGCGCCAGCGTCTCGAAGGAGTACTCGGTCGTCTCGAAGACGTCCGGGTCGGCCCAGAAGGTGACCGTGGTACCCGAGTCCTCGACCTGCTCGTGCTTGGCGAGCGGGGCCGTCGGCACACCCAGCTTGTAGTCCTGGGTCCAGCGGTAGCCGTCGCGCTTGATCTCGACCGAGACCTTCGTCGACAGGGCGTTCACGACGGAGACGCCGACGCCGTGCAGACCACCGGAGACGGCGTAGCCACCGCCGCCGAACTTGCCGCCCGCGTGCAGCACGGTCAGCACGACCTCGACGGCCGGCTTCTTCTCCACGGGGTGGATGTCGACGGGGATGCCACGGCCGTTGTCGATCACGCGCACGCCGCCGTCGGCGAGGATCGTGACGTCGATCGTGTCCGCGTGTCCGGCCAGGGCCTCGTCGACGGAGTTGTCGACGACCTCCTGCACCAGGTGGTGCAGGCCTCGCTCACCGGTCGAGCCGATGTACATGCCGGGTCGCTTGCGAACCGCGTCCAGACCCTCGAGGACGGTGATGGCGCTGGCGTCGTACGAGGCGTTTGCCTCGTTCTCGCCGGCGTCGGTGGACGGGATGTTCTCGTTGGGGTTGCCGGAATCGGCCACGAAGCGCCCTTTCTGGCACAGCACAAGCCAAGCTCCCGGCGGTGGCCGGAGCGGCTGCGTCGTTCAGCGATAGTCAGCGTTGCTCGGTGCGTCCCACAAGTGGGGCGGGATTAGCTTCCAGTCTACCGGTAGCGCTGACAGTGATGGGGGTTTGCCGGTACCTGAGTCCGCATGTGCCGCCCTGAACCGGCCTCGGCCGACTCCCCATATGCGGCCCAGGGCTCCAGAACGCTCACAGCGGCACTCAGCGCTTCGGGACGTCAACCCCCAGCTACCGCCCGGAGCACCCTCAGCCGTAGGTGTCACCGGGGCCCGTGCTACCGGGTGCGCGCAAGGGGCCGAAGCGGCGTGCGGGACCCCCGGGGCCGAGGACCTTGATGAGGCGTACGGTGCCGTGGCCCAGGTCCTCGTTGAGGCGGGCGACCAGCTGCGGGGCCAGTAGGCGCAGGTTCGTCGCCCAGGCCGTCGAGTCGCACTGCACGGTCAGGACGCGCTCGTCCTCGTCGTACCTCTGCGGGACGCAGTGCTTGGCCAGGTCGTCGCCGACGATCTGCGGCCAGCGGCCCATCACCCCGCCCACAGCGGCCGGCGTCTCCCAGCCGCGCTCGGTGATCAGACGGTTGATGGCGGAGCCGAGCGGCAGCGGATCGCGCCCGTCCGCGCGTGCACCGGAGCGCAGGCCGCCGCGGCGTGCCTGCTTCTTCTGCTGTGCGGCATCTCCACGCGCGCGTGCCTGTTCCTTGGCGGCACGCAGGGCGACCCGGGCGAGGTCGACACCGGAGGGTTCAGGAGTCTTCGGCTTGCCTGCGGCCCCGTCACCGGCGGCCTGGAGAGTGTCCTTGGCAGGCTCTTCGGCGCTCATACGCGGTCCACCGCGCCGTCCGACACCGCGTACCGCGTGCCGGTGAGTACGTCCGGGACGTCGTCGTCCACCGCGGCGGTGACCAGCACCTGCTCGCCCGGAGCCACCAACTCCGCGAGCCGTTCCCTGCGGCGCGCGTCCAGTTCCGCGAAGACGTCGTCGAGGACGAGCACCGGCTCATTGCCCTCGGCCCGAAGCAGGTCGTACGAGGCCAGGCGCAGCGCGAGGGCGTACGACCAGGACTCGCCGTGGCTCGCGTACCCCTTCGCGGGGAGTTGGCCCAGCTTGAGCACGAGGTCGTCGCGGTGCGGGCCGACCAGGGTGACGCCCCGCTCGATCTCCTGCTTGCGGGCCTCTTCCAGGGCGGCGATCAGCTGTTCGTAGAGCGCCTCGCGCGTGTGCCCGTCCCCGGGCGCCGACGGCTTGTACTCCAGGGAGATCGGTCCGCCGCCGGGTGCCAGCTGTTCGTACGCCTTGTCGGCCAGCGGCTGCAGCGTCGAGATCAGGTCGAGCCGCTGGGCGAGCAGCTCGGCACCCGCGCGCGCGAGGTGCTGGTCCCAGACGTCGAGGGTGGACAGGTCCATGGACCGCCCGCCGTGACGACGCGCGAGGGCGGCCGACTTCAGGAGGGTGTTGCGCTGCTTCAGGACCCGGTCGTAGTCGGACCGGACCCCCGCCATGCGCGGGGAGCGCGCGGTGATCAGCTCGTCGAGGAAACGACGGCGCTCACCGGGGTCGCCCTTGATCAGCGCGAGGTCCTCGGGCGCGAACAGCACAGTGCGTACGATCCCCAGCACGTCGCGCGGCCTGACCTGCGAGGACCTGTTGATGCGGGCGCGGTTGGCCTTGCCGGGATTGAGCTCGAGCTCGACCAGCTGCTGCCTCTCGCCCTGGCGGACCTGGGCCCTGATGACGGCGCGCTCGGCGCCCATGCGGACGAGCGGTGCGTCGGAGGAGACCCGGTGGCTGCCGAGCGTGGCGAGATAGCCGACGGCCTCGACGAGGTTGGTCTTGCCCTGTCCGTTCGGGCCCACGAACGCGGTGACGCCCGGATCGAGAGGGACCTCGACCCGGGCGTACGAGCGGAAGTCGGCCAGCGACAGATGCGTGACGTGCATGGTGTGCGCCGACCTCCCCCGGCAAACCCGCGCTCAGCGCACAGGCTGTGGATTACTTCTTCTCGACCGCGTGGCCGCCGAACTGGTTGCGCAGCGCGGCGATCATCTTCATCTGCGGCGAATCGTCCTGCCGCGAGGCGAAGCGCGCGAAGAGCGACGCGGTGATCGCCGGCAGCGGCACGGCGTTGTCGATGGCGGCCTCGACGGTCCAGCGGCCCTCACCGGAGTCCTGCGCGAAGCCGCGCAGCTTCTCCAGGTGCTCGTCCTCGTCGAGGGCGTTGACGGCCAGGTCGAGCAGCCAGGAGCGGATGACCGTGCCCTCCTGCCAGGAGCGGAAGACCTCGCGGACGTCCGTGACGGAGTCGACCTTCTCCAGGAGCTCCCAGCCCTCGGCGTAGGCCTGCATCATCGCGTACTCGATGCCGTTGTGGACCATCTTCGCGAAGTGGCCCGCGCCGACCTTGCCCGCGTGCACCGAGCCGAAGTCGCCCTCGGGCTTCAGCGCGTCGAAGATCGGCTGCACCTTGGCGACGTTCTCCTTGTCGCCGCCGTACATCAGCGCGTAGCCGTTCTCGAGGCCCCAGACGCCGCCGGAGACGCCGCAGTCGACGAAGCCGATGCCCTTGGCCGCGAGCTCCTCCGCGTGCTTCTCGTCGTCCGTCCAGCGGGAGTTGCCGCCGTCGACCACGATGTCGCCGGGCTGGAGGAGCTCGGAGAGCTCGTCGATGGTGGACTGGGTCGCGGCACCGGCCGGGACCATCACCCACACCACTCGCGGGCCCTTGAGCTTGCCCACAAGCTCTTCGAGGCTGTGGACATCCGCGAGGTCCGGGTTGCGGTCGTATCCGATGACGGTGTGACCTGCGCGGCGGATGCGCTCGCGCATGTTGCCGCCCATCTTGCCGAGGCCGACGAGACCGAGCTCCATCAGAGGTTCCTTCACTAGCGACGTGGCGTTACGGCACTTTCGTACCTGCGTCCGAGCCTACGCCCGGACGCACGCACACACCTGTGGGCTCAGCCGCTCAGACGTACGGGCATGATCAGGTACTTGTAGGCCTCGTCCGCCTCGGCGTCCAGGGCCGGCTTGCCGCTCAGCAGCGCCGGCTTCGTGGACGTCGTGAACGACAGCTGGGCGACCGGGGAGTCGATCGCGCTCAGGCCGTCCAGCAGGAACGTCGGGTTGAAGGCGATCGAGATGTCGTCGCCGTCGAGCTGGGCGTCGACCCTTTCCACAGCCTGTGCGTCGTCGCTGGAGCCCGCCTCCAGGATCAGCACGCCCTGCTCGAAGCTGAGCCGCACCGGGGTGTTCCGCTCGGCGACCAGGGCCACACGCTTGACGGCCTCCACGAAGGGGGCGGTCTCGATGACGGCCACCGAGTTGAACTCGGTCGGGAACAGCGTGCGGTACTTCGGCAGGTCGCCCTCGAGCAGACGCGTCGTCGTACGCCGCCCGGCGCCCTCGAAACCGATCAGGCCTTCGCCCGCACCCGAGCCGGACAGCGCCAGGGTGACCGTGTCGCCGCTCGTGAGCGCCTTGGCGGTGTCCAGGAGCGTCTTGGCGGGGACCAGGGCGACCGCGGACGCCTCGGGGTTCTCCGGCTTCCACAGGAACTCACGGACCGCGAAGCGGTAGCGGTCGGTGGAGGCCAGGGTGACCGTGTCGCCCTCGATCTCGATGCGTACGCCGGTCAGCACGGGCAGCGTGTCGTCGCGGCCCGCGGCGATGGCCACCTGGGATGCGGCGGATGCGAAGACCTCACCGGGGACGGTGCCCGTGGCGGTCGGCATCTGCGGCAGCGCGGGGTACTCCTCCACAGGAAGGGTGTGGAGTGTGAATCGCGAGGAGCCGCAGACCACCGTCGCCCGTACACCGTCTGTGGAGATCTCCACCGGGCGGTTGGGGAGCGCGCGGCAGATGTCCGCGAGCAGCCGGCCCGACACGAGAACCGTGCCTTCCTCGTCCACCTCTGCGTCCACCGAGACGCGTGCCGAGACCTCGTAGTCGAAGCTCGACAGGCTCAGTGCGCCTTCCTCGGCCTTCAGCAGCAGGCCCGCGAGGACGGGCGCAGGCGGCCGGGCCGGGAGGCTGCGCGCCGCCCAGGCCACCGCCTCCGCGAGTACGTCGCGTTCAACCCGGATCTTCACCGTAAGCCGCCCTCCTGCTGTTGCTGGCTGCTCTCGCCCGCTGGGCCTGTGGCCCTCGTCGTCTGACTCGGTGTCTCTCAGCCATGCCGTGGGAAGGACACCGGGGACCAGTCTGACGCACCGCACTGACAGTCGGTGCCCGTCGGGGTCAAGTCGTGGCGAGCGGCACCGGAGCTCCGGACCTCGAGTTGTGCACAGGCCCCCCTTCCAAACGATTTCCCCGGACTCTCTAGTTGGGAGTAGTAGTAGGGCCTGTGGAAACCGTGGATAACCGTGAAAGCGCAGGTCAGCGCCGGTTTTTTATCCACTGAGCCTGTGGGCGGCACCCGTGGACAACCGGGGGTTTCTGTGGACGGGCGAAAGTTCTGCACACCCGATGCACAGGGAGGGGGCACTTCTCCCCAGCGCTGTCCCCAGCTTTACCCAGCTTCCCCACAGGCCAACCGACCACCTTGGTGTGACGCCTTTCACTCGACCCAGTGAGAGCGCGCGTTGCGTTGCCGAACAGTGGACAGCCGTGTGGAGAAGCTGGCGACGACTGGGGACAACGAGCTCGAGCCTGTGGGCAGCCGGTGGACAACTTCATGCACAGCCTGTGGAAAGAATTTTGATCCACACCCTGTGGAGAATCTTCGTCCACGAATCCACAGCCACCTGACCTGGCCTGATGATCCCTCAGCAGGGTCCCCTGTGGACAGTGTCTGGACAACTTCCCGGTCCCCAGGGTGTGGAAGCAAAAAAGTTCGCACATCTGTGGAGAACCCCCGTCTGAACAGGGGAAATCGAACACCGGCTGGTCCCGGTACGGCTCCCTCGTGCTCCGGAGCCCCCCTCGGGACGCCCCGGAAGGTGCCCTGAGGCAGCAAAAAGGCGCCTCAGGAGGTGTCCTGAGGCGCCTTCAGCGACGTATACGACGTGTCCTTCGACGTGTCGCTGTGGTTGTTCCCTGTAGCTGTCAGCCGTTCTTGATGCGGTTGGTGAGCTCGGTGACCTGGTTGTAGATGGAGCGACGCTCGGCCATCAGCGCGCGGATCTTGCGGTCCGCGTGCATGACGGTCGTGTGGTCGCGGCCGCCGAACTGCGCGCCGATCTTCGGCAAGGAGAGGTCCGTCAGCTCACGGCACAGATACATGGCGATCTGGCGCGCTGTCACCAGGACGCGGCTGCGCGAGGATCCGCACAGGTCGTCCACCGTCAGACCGAAGTAATCGGCGGTCGCGGCCATGATGGCCGTCGCCGTGATCTCCGGAGCGGCGTCCTCGCCGCCGGGGATCAGGTCCTTGAGGACGATCTCCGTCAGACCGAGGTCCACAGGCTGTCGATTGAGGGACGCGAACGCGGTCACCCGGATCAGCGCACCCTCCAGCTCACGGATGTTCCGCGAGATGCGCGACGCGATGAACTCGAGCACCTCCGGAGGCGCGTTGAGCTGTTCCTGCACCGCCTTCTTACGAAGGATCGCGATACGGGTCTCCAGCTCGGGCGGCTGGACGTCCGTGATCAGGCCCCACTCGAACCGGTTGCGCAGCCGGTCCTCCAGGGTCACCAGCTGCTTGGGCGGCCGGTCGCTGGAGAGCACGATCTGCTTGTTCGCGTTGTGGAGCGTGTTGAAGGTGTGGAAGAACTCCTCCTGCGTCGACTCCTTGTCCGCGAGGAACTGGATGTCGTCGACGAGCAGGATGTCCATCTCGCGGTAGCGCTTGCGGAAGCTGTCGCCCTTGCCGTCGCGGATGGAGTTGATGAACTCGTTGGTGAACTCCTCCGAGCTCACATAGCGCACGCGCGTGCCGGGATAGAGGCTGCGGGCGTAGTGCCCGATCGCGTGCAGCAGATGCGTTTTGCCAAGCCCCGACTCCCCATAGATGAAGAGGGGGTTGTACGCCTTCGCGGGTGCCTCGGCGACGGCGACCGCGGCCGCGTGCGCGAAACGGTTCGACGCACCGATGACAAAGGTGTCGAAGAGGTACTTCGGGTTGAGGCGCGCGGTGGGTTCGCCCGGCCCCGTCGCGGGCGCCGGCTGCGCGGCCAGCGGGCCGGGGGCGCCGCTCGACGAGGTGGGGCCGACCGGCCCTCCCCGGTGCACGCCGTGACCGTTGCCCCGGTGGTCGCCGGACGGCTCGGGCATGTCGTGGCGCTCGCGCCGGTCCTGCGGCTCGGGGCGCTGCTGCTCGTACGGCGAACGCTCCTGCGGCGGCTGCGAGCGGTAGTCGTGCTGCGGCGGCTGCACCGGGTTCGCGTACGGGTCCCGTTCGGGGAAGCCGAGCCGCGGCTGCTGCCAGCCGTAGTCGTCCTGGGGCTGGGGCTGCTGCGGCCAGGCGCCCGGGGCCGGGCGCTGGTAGTCCGGGTAGGCGGGGCGCGCGGTCGGCAGCTGCTCGGGACGGGCACCCGCCTGGTGCTCGTCCGTCGGGCGGCGGCCGTAGCTCTCGTACTGCTCGCGGCCCTGCCCGGAGGCAGGCGGCAGCTCGGGCTCTTCGTAGCGCTGCTGGTGCTGCTGTTGTTGCTGGGGGGGCTGCTGCTGGATCGGCGGCGCCGGCGGACCCACGGGTTCGCCCACGGAGTCGTCGACCGTGATGGCGATGCGGATGGGGCGGCCGCACTCGCGGCTCAGGGTCTCGCTGACCACGGGCGCGAGACGGCCCTCCAGTACGCCCTTGGCGAATTCGTTCGGAACGGCCAGCAGCGCGGTGTCGGCGACGAGGGCCAGTGGCTGGCAGCTCCTGAGCCACCGCTCGTCCTTCGCCTCGACGCCCTGCCCGCGGCCCTCACCCAGCAGATGTTCCAGAACTCGTGGCCACACTGCGGCAAGATCGGCAGGTACGTCAGCCACAGGGCACGCTCTCTCACGGGGTCCCACGAAGGTGTGGTTCATGGGACGGAAATCGGGATGGGGAGAAGGAAGGGAACGAATCGGAGTTCAGCCACGGTAGTCAGGGCGACGGCTGCGGTTCAAGTTGTTGTCCACAGGCTGTGCACAGTGTCTCTCCCTGACGGCCGGTTTGACCGGATGGCGTAGCCCCGCGTACCGTAACCAGGTCGAGTTGTCGATGGCTGCTGCCGCCTGCCTCCGATGGGCAAAGATCACGATCTGTGATTGTGAAGCGGTGCACTCGGTGCGTATTCGCGAGCTTCTCGTGGGCGCACGGTGACAGCCAGGCGATGTCCCGCCATCTACGAATCATTTCTGGAGCCCCCGAGTGAGCAAGCGCACCTTCCAGCCGAACAACCGTCGTCGCGCCAAGACCCACGGCTTCCGGCTGCGCATGCGCACCCGTGCCGGCCGCGCGATTCTCGCGTCCCGCCGTGGCAAGGGTCGCGCCCGCCTGTCCGCCTGATCCCAGTCAGGTCATGACGTCGTGCTGCCTACCGAGCATCGGCTGAGGCGGCGCGAAGACTTCGCGACCGCGGTACGCCGAGGACGCCGGGCCGGACGCCCGCTTCTCGTCGTCCATCTGCGTAGCGGTGCAACGGACCCGCACGTGCCAGGGGAGAGCTCTCCCCCGACACGTGCGGGTTTCGTCGTCAGCAAGGCCGTGGGCGGGGCAGTCGTACGCAACTCCGTGAAGCGCAGGCTTCGCCACTTGATGCGTGACCGGTTGGCCCTGGTGCCCCCCGGTAGCCTGGTAGTCGTACGAGCGCTGCCCGGAGCGGGCGACGCCGACCATGCACAGCTGGCCCGAGACCTGGACGCCGCCTTGGAGCGGTTGCTGGGAGGGGGCGCGCGATGAAGTACCCGCTGCTGGCTCTGATCAAGCTGTACCAGTGGACGATCAGTCCGCTCCTGGGCCCAGTGTGCAAGTACTACCCATCGTGTTCCCGCTACGGCTACCTGGCCATCGACCGGCACGGCGCGATCAAGGGAACGGCGCTCACCGCCTGGCGCATTCTGCGGTGCAATCCGTGGTCGCTCGGTGGTGTCGACCACGTTCCGCCGCGCAAGCGTCCGCGGTGGCACGAGATGCTGCGCGCTGCCTGGCGCGAACGCAAGGGCGGGCCCTCCGCCGCAGGCGCGCCGACCGGGGATCTTCCCCCTGGACCGGCCGCCGAGACCGAGACCCCGTCCCATGCTCAAGGAGCCTGATTAGTGGACACGATTGCCAGTCTCTTCAGCTTTATCACGACACCAGTCTCGTGGATCATCGTCCAGTTCCACTCGGTGTACGGGAAGATCTTCGGCCCCGACACGGGCTGGGCCTGGGGCCTGTCCATCGTGTCCCTGGTGATCCTGATCCGGATCTGCCTGATCCCGCTCTTCGTGAAGCAGATCAAGGCCACTCGGGCGATGCAGACGCTGCAGCCCGAGATGAAGAAGATCCAGGAGCGCTACAAGAGCGACAAGCAGCGCCAGTCCGAAGAGATGATGAAGCTGTACAAGGAGTCGGGTACCAACCCGCTCTCCTCGTGCCTTCCCATCCTGGCGCAGTCCCCGTTCTTCTTCGCCCTCTACCACGTGCTCAACGGCATCGCCACGGGCAAGCAGATCGGCGAGATCGACGGCCCGCTCCTGGAGAGCGCGCGTAAGGCCCACATCTTCGGCGCCCCGCTGGCCGCGAAGTTCACTGACAGTGCGGACAAGGTCGCTGCGCTCAACGCCACGCTGACGGACGTCCGCGTCGTCACCGCGATCATGATCATCCTGATGTCGGCGTCGCAGTTCTTCACGCAGCGCCAGCTGATGACGAAGAACGTGGACACCACGGTCAAGACGCCGTTCATGCAGCAGCAGAAGCTGCTGATGTACGTCTTCCCGATCATGTTCGCCGTCTTCGGCATCAACTTCCCCGTCGGTGTCCTCGTCTACTGGCTGACCACCAACGTGTGGACCATGGGCCAGCAGATGTACGTGATCCGCCAGAACCCGACCCCGGGCTCCAAGGCCCAGGCCGCGTTCCTGGAGCGCCTGCAGAAGCAGATCACGCACACCAAGAAGGTGCGGGGCCGCGGCAAGACCAACGTCATCAAGGCGATCGTCGCCAAGGGCCGTGACCGCAACGAGTTCGAGCGGAAGTTCATCAACGGTCTGACCAAGGCGGGCCTCGCGGCCCAGGCCGACGGCACCGTCGTGGAGAGCGAAGCGGCCGTCGCCACGGAGACCGAGGACGGCGCTCCCGGCTCCGGTGCTCCCAAGCGGCAGCAGCCCAAGCGCCAGAGCAAGGCGAAGCGTCAGTCCGGCACCGCGCAGGGCACCGCCAAGACGGACGCTCCCGAGGACAAGTCCCCCGAGACGAAGCCCTCCCTGGAGAAGGCCGACAAGCCCCAGGACAGCACCCCCAAGACCAAGCAGGCCGGCGGCAGCACCACGGGCAAGCAGCCCGGCTCCGGTCAGCGCAGCCGAGCCAAGTCGGGACAGCAGCGCAAGGGCCAGCAGCGGCCCAAGCACCCGTCCTCCAAGAAGTAGAAGGAGCCCATCCCGTGACGGAAGGCACCACCACCTCCGCCGCAGCTGAGGCCGGCGACACCCTCACCCGCCTCGAGCAGGAGGGGGAGATCGCGGCGGACTACCTCGAGGGTCTGCTGGACATCGCCGACCTCGACGGCGACATCGACATGGACGTCGAGGCCGACCGGGCCGCTGTCTCGATCATCAGTGACAGCGGCAGCCGCGACCTGCAGAAGCTGGTCGGCCGCGACGGCGAGGTCCTGGAGGCGCTCCAGGAGCTCACGCGTCTCGCAGTGCACCGTGAGACCGGCGACCGCAGCCGCCTGATGCTGGACATCGCGGGCTACCGCGCCAAGAAGCGCGAAGAGCTCTCGGAGCTGGGCGCCAAGGCCGCGGCCGAGGTGAAGAGCTCGGGCGAGCCGGTCAAGCTCAAGCCGATGACGCCGTTCGAGCGCAAGGTCGTGCATGATGCGGTCAAGGCCGCCGGTCTGCGCAGTGAGTCCGAGGGCGAGGAGCCGCAGCGCTTCGTCGTCGTGCTCCCCGCCTGAGCGGCACCGAGTATTTCCGGCCCCGTCTGTTCGCAGGCGGGGCCGATCTTTGTCAGCCTGTTAGTCAGCCACCCCAGTGCGGTACGGAAGGACGGTCCCCGTGACGGAGGCAGCGGAGCTCCCCCCGGCGCCTGAAGAGGCCCGGACGGTATTCGGTGAGCGCTTCCCGGACGCGGTCCGGTACGCGGAGCTGCTCGCCGACGCGGGAGTGCAGCGAGGTTTGATCGGCCCTCGCGAAGTGCCCCGGCTGTGGGAGCGGCACCTGCTGAACTGTGCGGTGCTGTCCGAGGTGGTGCCCGAGGGCGTCACGGTGTGCGACGTCGGCTCCGGCGCCGGCCTGCCCGGTATCCCGTTGGCCCTGGTCCGCCCTGACCTGAAGATCACGCTTCTCGAGCCCCTGCTGCGGCGCACGAACTTCCTCACCGAGGTCGTGGAGCTGCTCGGCCTCGACCATGTGACGGTCGTGCGGGGGCGCGCCGAGGAGGTCCTCGGCAAGCTGCCGCCGGTCCATGTGGTGACCGCGCGCGCCGTGGCGCCGCTGGACCGCCTGGCGGCCTGGGGCGTTCCGCTGCTTCGCCCGTATGGAGAGATGCTTCTGCTCAAGGGCGACACCGCCGAGGAAGAGGTCAGGGCCGCGGGAGCTGCCCTGAGTAAGCTCGGCGCCGTGGACACCTCGGTCCTGCACGTGGGCGAGGGCGTGGTGGACCCGCAGTCCACAGTCGTACGGGTGGAGGTCGGGGAGAGCCCTGGTGGCGTGCGCTTCGCCGCGAAGCGGGCCAAGGCGGCTCGCACCGGACGGGCTCGGCGACGCCGAGGCTGACTCGGATCCGCTCACTGCGGCGCGGGGCCGCTGATCCGTCCTGACGACGAGCCGTACTCCACAAAAGCTGTCAAACGTACGCATACCGGGGTGTCGCACAAGCGGCACCCCGGCTGCGGTGCATCGTGTTTCACGTGAAACGTCGCTCACTGCTGCATGGCATCATCAGTCGCGGCCGCGCTGCGGAACCTCGCGACCGTCGACCACTTGGTTCCCTCGATAAGGGAACGGAGTTGTCCACAGAGGTGGATTCGTCCACAGAAGACCGGGCCTCGCTGGTTCACGACCCCGAAAGCATGGGAGGCTCTGTTCATTGCGAGCCTGATGTCGAGGAGAGTGAATCCTTGCGGTCCGACGCCAACATCGCGGGACCGATGACCGATCCGGTCCCCGGTCCCCGTACCGAGTCGGCGGGGGAGGATGTTTCACGTGAAACACCGACCCCGATGGACGACACACCCATCGGTCGTGCTGCCCAACTGGCGGTGGAAGCGCTTGGCCGCGCAGGCGAAGGCCTGCCGCGCCCCGAGCAGACCCGCGTCATGGTGGTCGCCAACCAGAAGGGCGGGGTGGGCAAGACGACGACGACCGTCAATCTCGCCGCCTCGCTCGCTCTGCACGGCGCACGCGTCCTGGTGATCGACCTCGACCCGCAGGGCAATGCCTCCACGGCTCTCGGTATCGACCATCACGCCGAAGTGCCGTCCATCTACGACGTCTTGGTCGAGAGCAAGCCTCTCTCCGAAGTCGTCCAGCCGGTGCCCGACGTCGAGGGTCTCTTCTGCGCCCCCGCCACCATCGATCTCGCCGGTGCGGAGATCGAGCTGGTGTCGCTGGTGGCTCGTGAGAGCCGACTGCAGCGAGCGATCCAGGCGTACGAGCAGCCGCTGGACTACATCCTCATCGACTGTCCGCCGTCGCTGGGTCTGCTCACGGTCAACGCGCTGGTGGCCGGTGCGGAGGTGCTGATCCCCATCCAGTGCGAGTACTACGCACTGGAAGGCCTCGGCCAACTCCTGCGCAACGTCGATCTGGTGCGGGGTCACCTCAACCCGAACCTGCATGTGTCGACGATCCTCCTCACCATGTACGACGGCAGGACCCGGCTCGCCTCTCAGGTGGCGGACGAGGTGCGCAACCACTTCGGCGACGAGGTCCTGCGGACGAGCATCCCGCGATCGGTCCGCATCTCCGAGGCGCCGAGTTACGGCCAGACGGTGCTCACCTACGATCCGGGATCGAGCGGAGCCCTCTCCTACTTCGAAGCGGCACGAGAGATCGCGCTGCGCGGAGTCGGGGTGCGTTACGACGTCCAGCACGCCCACATGGGCGCTCAGAACAGCCAGCAGAGCATGACGGAGGGGATGCAGTGAGCGAGCGACGGAGAGGGCTGGGGCGAGGCCTCGGCGCCCTGATCCCTGCAGCCCCTACGGAGAAGCAGGCCCCGCAGACGGTGGGGGGAGGAGCCTCGACCTCCCCCACTGCCGTGCCTGTGCTCACCGCCGAGCGGGGGGTGGCCGCCGCGAAGGTGGCGTCGCTCCCGCAGAGCCCCGTTTCACATGAAACGGTGGAGCCGCCCCAGCAGTCGGCGGAGGCGCCGGAGAGCTCGACCGTGGCCGGTGCGCACTTCGCCGAGCTGCCGCTGGACTCCATCAAGCCCAACCCGCGGCAGCCGCGTGAGGTGTTCGACGAGGACGCCCTCGCGGAGCTGGTGACCTCCATCAAGGAGGTCGGTCTTCTCCAGCCGGTCGTCGTACGGCAGTTGGGCCCCGCGCGCTACGAGCTCATCATGGGCGAGCGGCGCTGGAGGGCTTGCCGTGAGGCGGGGTTGGAGCGCATCCCCGCGATCGTGCGGGCCACGGAGGACGAGAAGCTCCTCCTGGATGCGCTGCTCGAGAACCTGCACCGCGCCCAGCTGAACCCGCTGGAAGAGGCCGCCGCCTACGACCAGTTGCTCAAGGACTTCAACTGCACGCACGATCAGCTGGCGGACCGCATCGGTCGCTCCCGCCCGCAGGTCTCCAACACGCTGCGGCTGCTGAAGCTCTCGCCGGCGGTGCAGCGCAGGGTTGCCGCCGGAGTTCTCTCCGCGGGACACGCTCGCGCGCTGCTCTCCGTCGAGGACTCGGAGGAGCAGGACCGGCTCGCTCACCGGATCGTGGCCGAGGGTCTCTCGGTACGCGCCGTCGAGGAGATCGTGACCCTCATGGGTTCACGGCCGCAGAGCGCTCCGAAGGCCAAGGGGCCGCGTGCCGGCACCCGGCTCTCGCCGGCACTGACCGGCCTCGCCACTCGTCTCTCCGATCGGTTCGAGACGCGGGTGAGGGTGGACTTGGGGCAGAAGAAGGGCAAGATCGTCGTCGACTTCGCCTCTCTGGAGGATCTGGAGCGCATCCTCAGCACGCTGGCTCCGGGAGAGGGGCCTGTCCTGCAGAACGGCCTCGCCGAGGCCGAGGCGGAGAGCGACTCCGAGGACGGCAAGGCCTGAGTCGCAAAGGTCGGCACCGCGAGAGCGGGCCGTGTCCGGTGTGTACCGGAACACGGCCCGCTCTTTGCTTTCTTACGGTATCGAGGCAATCCCATCGTGGATACGATGCGTTGAGGTATGGCGCATCCACCTGACGGCACCTCATTGGGGAGGCAGGGGCCATGCGATCGATGAGCCGCACCGGACTGATGACAGCGAGCCTCGGGCTGGGTGCGGTCGGCGGGTTCGTCGGCAGCTTGCTCAGGGAACGCAGCGCTCTGACAGCCGCCCTCAGCGCGGCGGGTGAAGGAAGTGAGGAACCGCCTTCATGGGGCGTCGGCTCGTACCGCTCACGCTGGACAACCTCCCGGACCTTCCCAAGCGTTGCCGTTCGTGCGTCTTCTGGGAGCTGGACCCGGTCAGCGGCCAGGCCGCGGTAAAGGACGGAACCGCGGAGCTGGAGAAGGAAGCCTGGATCTCCGCTGTTCTGCTGGAGTGGGGCTCCTGCGGTCGTGTCGTCTACGTCGACGACGTACCGGTGGGCTTCGTGCTCTACGCGCCTCCGGCATACGTCCCCCGCTCCACGGCGTTCCCCACCAGCCCCGTGTCGCCGGACGCCGTCCAGCTGATGACGGCCTTGATCATGCCCGGCTATCAGGGGCAGGGGCTCGGCCGTGTGATCGTCCAGACGGTCGCGAAGGATCTCCTGCGTAGAGGCTTCAAGGCGATCGAGGCCTTCGGTGACGCGCGCTGGGAGAAGCCCGCGTGTGTGCTGCCGGCGGATCATCTCTTGGCGGTGGGCTTCAAGACGGTCCGCCCACACCCCGCCTATCCCCGGCTGAGGCTTGAGCTGCGGACGACGCTCTCCTGGAAGGAGGACGTCGAGCTGGCGCTCGACCGCCTGCTGGGAGCAGTACAGAAGGAGCCGGCGCTGCGGCCGCTGTGAGGGCGCCTTCCGGCCGATGCACGGCGAATGGACCAGTCCCCGAGGGACTGGTCCATTCGTGTTTCACGTGAAACATCGCCGCCGATTACTCGGCGATGAAGTCCGCCAGGTCACGCTCGATCGCGGCCTTCGGCTTGGCGCCGACGATGGTCTTGGCCACCTCGCCACCCTGGTAGACGTTCAGGGTCGGGATGGACATGACGCCGTACTTGGCGGCCGTACCCGGGTTCTCGTCGATGTTGAGCTTGACGACCTCGATCTTGTCGCCGTGCTCGGCCGCGATCGCCTCGAGGGACGGGGCGATCTGGCGGCACGGACCGCACCAGGCGGCCCAGAAGTCCACCAGTACGGGCTTGTCGCTCTTGAGGACGTCCTCCTCGAAGGAGGCGTCGGTCACGTTCTTCAGGGTGCCGGCCACGGCAGTCTCCTTAACTTGTTGCGGTGGGGGAAGAGAGGGGTCAGACGGTGGCAGCCGCGGTTTCGCTGTCGGCGAGGGCAGCGAGGAAGCGCTCTGCGTCGAGAGCGGCGGAGCAGCCGGTGCCGGCCGCCGTGATCGCCTGGCGGTACGTGTGGTCGACGACGTCGCCGGCGCCGAAGACACCGGTCAGGTTCGTCCGGGTCGAGGGCGCGTCGACCTTCAGGTAGCCCTCATCGTCCAGCTCCAGCTGTCCCTTGAAGAGCTCCGTGCGCGGGTCGTGGCCGATCGCGATGAACAGGCCGGTCACCGGCAGCTCGGACGTCTCGCCCGTCTTGAGGTTGCGCAGCGTCAGCCCGGAGAGCTTCTGCTCGCCCTTGATCTCGGCGACCTCGCTGTCCCAGATGAACTTGATCTTCGGGTCGGCGAAGGCACGCTCCTGCATCGCCTTGGAGGCACGCAGGCTGTCGCGGCGGTGCACGATCGTCACGGACTTGGCGAAGCGCGAGAGGAAGGTGGCCTCCTCCATCGCGGTGTCGCCGCCGCCGATCACGGCGATGTCCTGGTCCTTGAAGAAGAAGCCGTCGCAGGTGGCGCACCAGGAGACGCCGCGTCCGGAGAGGGCGTCCTCGTTCGGCAGGCCGAGCTTGCGGTGCTGCGAGCCGGTCGTGACGATGACGGCCTTCGCGCGGTGCACGGTGCCCGCGGTGTCCGTCACGGTCTTGATCTCACCGCTGAGGTCGACGGCGACAACATCGTCGGGCACGAGCTCGGCACCGAAGCGCTCGGCCTGGGCCCGCATGTTGTCCATGAGCTCGGGGCCCATGACGCCGTCCTGGAAGCCGGGGAAGTTCTCCACCTCGGTGGTGTTCATCAGCGCACCGCCGGCGGTGACGGCGCCCTCGAACACCAGCGGCTTCAGCGACGCGCGCGCGGTGTAGAGCGCCGCCGTGTAGCCGGCGGGCCCGGAGCCGATGATGATCACGTTACGGACGTCGGTCACGGCTTGATTCCTCGTCTCTGGGGACTGCTGCGTACTGCTCGTGGGTGCCTGTCTCAGGACTCTCACCCCACCCAACGGATCCTACGGGGCGTGCATTCCCCGACGTGTCCGCGCGCACGGAAGCGTGTCAGGACGGAGAGTGCCTTGCACCACAAGACTGCTGGCCGCAGCGCCGAGCGCCCGTGAAAGAGCGCTGTGAAAAAGGCCCTGGACGTCAGCTCCGGGGATACCCGAGACGTCAGCTCTGGGGATAGGAGTGCGTCACAAGGACCTTCCCCGTGGACGGCGAGGACTCGCCCACGCAGCTGGCGTCGACGACGTACGCGGAGACCTTGGTGCTGTCGGAATCGTGGGGCACGACGACGAGGTAGGCGGGCTTGCCTTCGTAGGAGCCTGCTTCGGCGGCGAGAGGTGTCTTGTCGTCGATGCCGCGCTCAATGCACTCGGGGACCTCGACAGTGCCCTTCTGACTCTCCTCGGACTCCTCACGCAACTTCGTCTTGGGGGACTCCGGCGCGGTGCGCGTGTCGTAGGAAGGCGTGGAACCCTCCACCTTTCCCCCGGATCCCTTGACGGAGTTCTTCGCGAGGAGATCGGCGACCTGCCCCTGGAGCTTCTCCTCGGAGAAGGGGTTCGCGGTCTCCCGGCCCGAGGCCGTATCGGAGGTCCCTCCTGAGTCGCCGCCCATGGTCTGCATCAGCAGGGTGCCGAGACCGATGGCGGCCGCAGTGAAGACGGCACTGAGCACGGCGGTACGTCGACGCATCCCCCGCAGGCGGCTGCCACGCCCTGGACCGGTGGCGGCACGCGGGCGTCCGGCAGGACGGTCGGTGGCTCCGGAGGATGCGTGGGAAGGCGATGTTTCACGTGAAACACGCGCGGCGGCGGGCGGCGAAGTGGCGAGCGCGGGCTCGGGATCCACCTCGGACCCCGTCTCAGACCCTGCTTCGGACGTCTCGTCCACCGCAATGGGGCCGTCGGGGGCGGTGGAGTTCAGCAGTGCTTCGGCGGCCAGTGCGGCGTCGATGCGCCCCGCGACGTCGGCCGGCATGCGCGGAGGGCCCGGCAGGGTGCCGAGCATGCCGCGGATCTCCTCCAGGGAGGCATAGACATCGGCGCAGAGCTCGCAGCTGTCCAGGTGCCGTCGCACGTCGCTCGTGCGTGACGGGGAGAGCAGACCCTCGGTCAGATCGGAGATCTCAGCGACTTCCGGGTGCCCGGCCGAGTCGGTCGTGGTTGTCACGCTCGCCCACCTCCGCCCTTCACAGCAGCTGAATCGCTTGGTCCTGAATCCCTTGGCCCTGCTGCCGGTGGGACGGATGTCCCCTGCGTCCGGTTCCTTCCTGAGACGGGCTTCTTGCTTCCGCCGTCGTCGCCGCTGTCCCCGTTCCGTGCGGGTGCTTCCGTACGCAGATGAGTGAGCAGCGGCAGCAGTCTGGCTCTGCCGCGTGCGCAGCGGCTCTTGACCGTGCCGGTGGGGATGTCGAGCATGCGGGCTGCCTCGGCCACCGGATAGCCCTGCATGTCGACGAGGACGAGGGCGGCACGCTGATCGTGAGGAAGCGTGCCCAGCGCCTCCACGAGTTCCCGGTGGACATCGCCCCGCTCGACAGGAGCGGCCGCGGACTCCTCCGGCTCCAGGAGCTGCTCCAGACGTTCGGTGTCATCGATCGGCGAGGTCTTGCGCGAGGCCGCCTTGCGCGCCCGGTCGAGACAGGCGTTCACGGTGATCCGATGCAGCCACGTCGTCACGGCGGACTGCCCACGGAAGGTGTGGGCCGCTCGGTAGGCGGAGACGAGGGCGTCCTGCACCGCGTCGGCCGCCTCCTCGCGGTCCCCCAGCGTGCGCAGCGCCACGGCCCACAGCCGGTCGCGGTGGCGCCGCACGAGCTCGCCGAAGGCATCCTTGTCACCGGCGACGTGGCAGGCGAGGAGGTCCTGGTCGCTCATGTCGCGGTGTTCGGTGCTGTCCACCGTCGAACCCCCTCCCCCCTCGGTGAGCGTCGCCGAGCCGATTTCTCAGCCCTTGAATTTCACGTCCGTGATGCCTTGCTTGTATCCCGCTCCGTAGTACCCGTCGCGAGGGGAGTTCGGTACCTCGGTCATCCAGAGGAGCACGTGCTGCGACTTCACGGGCTTCTTGGCCTCGATCTTCGCGGTCTGGCCCGACGTGGTCGCGGCGCCGATCTTCTTCATGGCCCCGATTGCCGTCGAAGGCGTCAGCGAGTCCGTCGCGTACAGCTCGACCGTGGTGCGGTTCCCGCCGTAGCGAAGGGCTATCGACGCCTCGGAGACGTCTTGCTCCGAGCCGAGGTCGTAGACGATACCGACACCGGGCTTGTACGGGGCAAGCCTCGGACCCTCGTTGAAGGTCTTGGTGCGCCAGAGCGTGGACCGGTCCTTGTCGTAGGTGTTGCCTACGGTGCCCGGGTTCTGGGGGTCGCCCTTCAGGACGAACTCTTCGGCGCCCTTGATGGCGATGGGCTTCTTCGGCTTGGGCTGGCCCTTGTCGCCGCCTCCGTTGGTGTGCGACGTGCCGGGGTCTCCGGAGTTCTCGCGGTCCATCAGGGCGTCCGCCAGCTGCCAGCTGCCTAGGCCCAGCGCGGCGATGAGCAGCGCGGACACGGCCCACTTGAGAGCCCTGCCGGTGCGGCTCTGCAGCGGGGGCGGAGGGGTCGGTACGGGCTGCGTGACACCTGGGGGCGCCGGACGGCCGTACGTGCCCTGCTGGTACGTGGTGCGCTGGTACTCCGGCGGAGCGGTGAAGGCGGGCTCGGGCGGACGGATGCGGGGCATCTCGCCGATCGCCTTCACCAGTTCCTCCGGCGTCGTGCACGGAGGCTCCTGGCGTGACGCCGTCGCGCCGTCGTTGACGAGCGCGCGCATGGCGAGCTCCGACAGGCCGCGGTGGACGCCCGCCCGCACCTGGTCGGGGGCGATGAGGCCGATGTCCTTGGGAAGCCCGGAGAGCCCGTATGCGTCGTCCTCATACGGCCAACGCTGGGTCAGCGAGGCGTACAGAAGTGCGCCGATCGCTTCCGTGTCCGTGCGCTGCGGGGTGTCGGAGCTGATGCCGCGCAGCGCGGCGTTCACGGCGAGGCCGCGGATGCGGTACTGGCCGGTGGAGGTGCGCAGCACCGCGCTCGGCGTCAGCCGCAGATGCGCGAGGCCTTCGCGGTGCGCGGCGGCCATGGCCTGGGAGACCTGGCTGACGAGCTGGTACGCGTCGTGCGCCTCGAGCGGGCTGGCGGCAAGGAGCGCGGTGAGCTCCGTGGCGTCAGGGAGCCACTCGTGGACCACGTAGACGAGGTCGTTCTCCTCGACCGCGTCCAGGACCTGTACGAAGCGCGGGTCGCCGAGCAGCGCCGAGGAACGGGCCGCCGCGAGCACCGAGCGGGCCCGCGGATGGTCCGCGGGCAGGAGATGCACGCCGACGGCGCGACGGAGCTTCTCGTCGACCGCACGCCAGCTGCTGAAACCGTCCAGACGGGTGACGCACTCTTCCAGTCGATAGCGTCTGGCGAGCTTGTGACCACTGTGCAGTTCTGGGGGTGAGGACGCCGCCCCGCGGCTCGTGGGCTTGTCGTTGTTGTCCGCCGCGTCTTCGTCTGCTGCCGTGTCCCGCTCCCGGGTCTGGGCCACCCCGTCGGCCGTGGCCTGCTCCGCCTTGGCGGTCAGCGGCTCGTCGCCGCTGTTGTCTGCCACGTCGACGGCAGCCGTGCTCCGTTCCGCCACCGTCGTTCCTGCCTCCCCATCCATTGCGCTTCGTCAGACGCCAAAGCCAATTGTGCCCACAGTCCGGCGCTATGCACGACACACGGTGGCCGACGATGGTTGTGCGAACCGACTTGTCTCAGCGACCGAGACGCCCGCGGACCATGCCGACCATGGAGTTGAGCTCCGCGATCCGCATCTTTCGGGCGGCCACGAAGAAGACCCCGAGCAGCACCGCACCACCCGCGAGCAACGCCGCCAGAGACCCGAGGACCCCCTGCCCGAGGGCCTGGGTCACGGCGTAGGCGACGCCGCCGCCGAGCAGCGCGGCGGGCAGCGCGGCGATCCCGAGGCGAGCGTAGGTACGCAGGACGTGGCCCCCGTCCAGATCGCCGCCGAGACGCTTGCGCAGTCGGCGCCAGGCGACCCCCACGCCGATGGCGTACGCGAGGCCGTACACGGCTGCCATGCCGGTCACCGCCCAGCGGGTCGGCAGCAGCATGTAGCAGGCACCGGAGGCGGCGGCGTTGACGGCGGCGACGATGACCGTGTTGTAGAAGGGCGTTCGTGTGTCCTCGTAGGCGTAGAAGGCCCGCAACACGACGTACTGCACGGAGTAGGGAATCAGGCCGAGGCCGAAGGCCATCAGCATGAGACCCATGTTCGTGGCCTGGGCACTGCCCGAGGAGCCGAAGATCAGGGTGCACATCGGGATGCCGAGCGCGACGAATCCGAAGGCGATGGGGACGATCGCCACGGCCGTTGTGCGCAGGCCTTGCGAGATGTCGTCACGCACGGCACCGGTGTCCCCGTCGTGTGCGGACCGGGACAGCCGGGGAAGCAGGGCGGCCATGAGGGAGACCGTGATGATGGCTTGCGGGAGGCCCCAGATGAGCTGGGCGTTCGCATAGGCGGCGAAGCCGATGCCGCTGGTCGAGGGCAGGTCGGTCGTGGCTGCGGTGGCCAGCTGGGTGACGACGATCGCACCTGCCTGGTTGGCCAGGACGAAGAGGATGGTCCACTTGGCGAGCTTGGCGGCCTTCCCCAGACCGTGGCCCTTCCAATCGAAGCGGGGACGCAGTCGGAAGCCGGTCTCGCGGAGGTACGGGACCATGGCCAGGGCCTGGACGACCAGACCCAGCAGAATTCCGACGCCGAGGAGACGCTCGGCCTGCGGCGGGATGCTGTTCACGGTCATGCCGGACTCCGCCGACGTTCCGTAAACCCAGATGAACATGCCGAGCGTGAAGATGATGACGATGTTGTTGAGGACCGGCGTCCACATCATCGCGCCGAACCTGCCGCGTGCGTTGAGGATCTGTCCCATCACCACGTGGACACCCATGAAGAAGATCGAGGGCAGGAAGTAGCGCAGCAGGGTGGTGCCCACCTCGGTGGCTTCCGCATTGTTCGCGACCGGTACGGACATGACCTGAACCAGTTGCGGAGCCAGGACGATGCCCAGGGCGGTGAGGACACCGAGCGCCACCATGACGAGGGTCAGCAGGCGGTTGGCGTAGGCCTCGCCACCGTCCTCATCCTCTTTCATGGAGCGCACCAGTTGAGGCACGAAGACGGAGTTGAGGCCGCCGCCGACGGTGAGGATGTAGATCATTGTCGGGATCTGGTAGACGACCTGGAAGGTGTCACCAAGGAGGCCCACACCGAGCGCTGAGACGATCAGGGCGGAGCGGATGAAGCCGGTGAGCCGAGAGACGAGCGTGCCGGCTGCCATGACGGCGCTCGACTTCAGCAGGCCCGACGCGCGGCCGCCCGACTTGGGGGCGGGCGCAGGCGCGGGAGCCGGTGCCGGGGCCGCCGCGGGGGCCGGGACGATCGGCTGCTGCTCGGCGGGCGGGTAGCCGCCGTTGACGGGCTGTTGGTAGCCGTTGCCCTGGGGGTAGCCGCCCTGCTGGGGATGGCCACCGCCTTGCTGGTAGCCGTCGCCCTGGGGATAGCCACCTTGCTGGTAGTCGCTCTGCTGGTAGCCGGCCTGCTGGTTGCGGTAGCCGCCGGGCTGCTGGTCGCGGAAGAGGTGTGCGAAGGCGTCCGGCTCGTGGTGCTCCTCGCCGGCCTGGGTGACCAGGTCGTCGACGCCCACGAACTGCGTCGTACGGGCGTCGTCGCCGTACGGGAGGTGGCGGGTGGGGCCGTCCGGCTCGGGGGCGGGTGTCTGGGCCCACACGCGCGGGTCCGGGGCGTGCTGCGGGCTGGGCGGCTGGGCGTAGAGCGGCTGCTGCTGATAGGTGCCGGGCGGCGGCGGGGGGTGCGCCGCACGGTCGTAGAGCGCCTCGGTCACCGGGTCCTGGGCGGAGAGGTCCTGGGCCCGGTAGGGGTCCTGGTCGTAGGCGTCCTGGAGATACATGTCCGGCGCCGGCTGCGGCGGCACCTGCCCGTGCTCGGGGGAGCCGGGCGGCGGGCCCCCGGGCGAGGCGGAGCCGCCCGCGCCCTGGCCACGGTCACCGTCGTACGGCGCGTTCATGGTTACCCCACCTCATCGTCCCCGGGCCCACCGGCCACGACATCGCTCAACGGTCCACTCTCTCACCCGTGTCCGACGGGTCGGTGCTTTCCGGAGCGGTGTCCGGTGTCGGGTCACTCGGCTGCTCGGGGTCGTCTTCCCCCGACTCGGAGCCGGAATCGCCCTCAGGGCCCTCGTCAGGGCCCTCGTCAGGGCCTTCCTGGGCCTGCTTGCGCGCCGCGCGCTTGCGCTGGGTGTACATCCGGAATCCGGCGAGAACGAGCAGCAGGAGGCCGCCGGCAATGACAAGCATCACCGTGAGGGTGAACTCGGTGACGTTGACCTCGAAGCGCACGGCGTCGCCGTAGGGCTGGTCGTCCTCCGTGTAGAGCTGGGCGTACACCGGGACCGGACCGTTGGCGTTGGCCGTGGTCGTGAACTTCACCGACTGGGAGTGGCCGCCCGAGACCTTGATCGGCTTCTCCTCGCACTGCCCGTCACCGATCTTCAGGCGAGTGGGGTTGTGCGAGCACAGCCGCAGCACGAGGTGGTCGACCTCCTGCACCAGGTTGTTCTGGACCGAGATCGGAATGGTCGCGCTGCGTCCGGAGAGCTTCGCATCGGACCTCTGGATCAGACCCACCTGCCCGGTGAGCTCCTTCAGATAGCCCCACACGCTCGTCCGATAGTCGCTCGCCTCCGTCGGGCGCCCGCGCCAGGAGGTCGACATCTCTCGGTCTATGGCCCTCCCGAACGGGGTGACCACGCGGTGCTTCTCGGTGAGGATCACCTGGAAGCGATCGAGCCGGTTCTGCGTGTTCTGAATGTCTTCGAAGGCCGACTGCGGCAGCTCCTGCTTGCGCAGCGAGGCGGGGTACGAGCCGGCCGACGGCACCTGCGTGGTGGCCTGCGGGTCCGGCTTCTCCTTCGCCGCGGCGGTCAGGTCCTCGGGCTGCGACCACTGGCCGCCGGAGAGGCCGGTGAGTGCCTTCGCCATGGACTGGGCCTGGCTCGCCGAGGGCATGCGCTGTGGGGCCACGACGATGCTGCGCTGCTTGTCGGGGTCCTGAAGGTTGATCATCAGGCTCTGGGCGAGGAACTCCTGCACGGCGAGCGTGGAGTTCTCGGCTTCCGTCATGTCGCCTTCGAAGGCCGTCGAGAGGCGTGCGTCGGCCACCACGGCCGTCGTGCCACCACCGATGGGCCGGGCCGCGGTCGGCGCGTACTGCAGATTGGCCTCGCGCAGGCTGTCGCTGCGGGTGATGACCGAGTGGGCTCCCGCGGAGGTGGCGACGTCGACGATCGACGGGTCGATCGCCCCGTCGGCGGGCCACGCGAAGTCGGTGCTGGGCTTCACGTGGAGGATCGTGTCCACCGTCTCGGCAGCGGCGTCGGTGGCCTCCTTGAGGTGGCCGAGGGAGCCGGAGACGGCCTTGCCGTTGTGCGCGAGGGACGCGAGGTCGGGGTCGGCGAAGGGGAGCGCGACGACCTTCTTGCCCTTGACGGCGGTCTCGAGGTCGTTGAGCCACTGATTGGCGACGGCCTGGTGCCTGCCGGCCCTGGTGGTCGTCCCGTCGGGGTTCTGGATCCGGTAGCTATGCGTCATCGCCTCGACGGAGGCGAGCAGGTCCGGATCGATGACCCAGGTGACATCGAGGTCACTGCCGAGGGACAGGAGCTGTTCCAGGCGTCCGCCGGGCGCGAGTTCGTCGGCCAGGTCGTCGTTCTTGAAGACAGGCGTCTGCTGTTCGTCCGACTCGTTCTTCGCCGTGAGGTGCGTGGAGGAGATCAGTGGCCAGAGATAGGTCGTCTTCGTCTTCGTGTCGGCGGCATCGGGCTGCCACGGCAGGAAGGTGCGCTCGATGCCGAGCACCTGGGGGTAGGGCTGGGCGCTGCTCTGCCCGGTGAGGGCGACCCCCAGTTGGTAGACGCCGTCGGCGCCGAGGCTCAGCTCCTTGACCGGTACGGAGATGCTGAAGTCCTGGCGCACACCGGGGACCAGCTTGGAGAACTTCTCGGTGTACTTCCCGCCGACCTCCGTGCCCTCGGTGCCTGGCTGGAAGCCCGTGCGCTTCGCGGCGGCGTCGATGGCGCTGCGGCTGTTGACGGGCCCCACCCGCAGGCCGACCTGGGCGTCGGTCACCGTCTGCTTGCCGTTGTTGGTGACGGTGCCCGAGACGACGAGCGTGTCGCCCTCACCGGGCGTGGTCGGGGTGAGCTTGTCCAGCGAGACGTCGACGGTGCGGGACCCGGTCGCGTCCGCCTTCGCGCTCGGTGGGGCGGCATGCGCGACGGGGTCTGCCGGGACCTGCAGGAGTCCGGCCAGCAAAGGGGTGCCCACCAGCAGTGCTGCGGTGCGCCGCAGCCACCGGCGGGCAGGTGAGGGACTGGTCCCCGGGAAGTCTGCCGCCTCGGCCACGCGTTCGCCCGTCCCTCGTCGTCGTCAGTGGTCGTCGGTTGTGCGTCCACGCATGGTAACGATGCGCGCTGTGGCGAAGTGCCGCGGACTGCTCCACATGATCGGAAGACCTGGCCGGGGCGGCGGTGCGGGCCTTGCGGGGCCCGGCGGGAATCGGGTCGGCCCCGGGCGCCCGGGCCACGTACCCTTTTCTGTTGTGCCGAACGCCAATGAAGACAATCCCAGCGCACTGAGCCAGGTGCAGCGCCGCGCGGTCAGCGAACTGCTGCGTGTGTCCCCTGTCGCGGACGATCTCGCCCGTCGATTCCAGGAGGCGGGGTTCTCCCTCGCCCTGGTCGGTGGCTCGGTCAGGGACGCCCTCCTGGGGCGGCTCGGCAACGACCTGGACTTCACGACCGACGCGCGCCCCGAGGACGTTCTGAAGATCGTCCGGCCGTGGGCGGACGCGGTGTGGGAGGTCGGGATCGCCTTCGGCACGGTCGGCAGCCAGAAGGACGGCTACCAGATCGAGGTCACGACGTACCGCTCCGAGGCGTACGACAGGACCTCGCGCAAGCCCGAGGTGTCCTACGGCGACTCCATCGAGGAAGACCTCGTACGCCGTGACTTCACCGTGAACGCGATGGCGGTGGCGCTCCCCGAGAAGGAGTTCATCGATCCGCACGGCGGGCTCGAAGACCTGTCGGAGCGCGTTCTGCGCACCCCTGGCACTCCCGAGGAGTCCTTCTCCGACGACCCGCTGCGCATGATGCGGGCCGCGCGCTTCGCCGCGCAGCTGGACTTCGAGGTGGCCCCCGACGTCGTCGCCGCGATGAAGGCGATGGCCGAGCGCATCGACATCGTCTCCGCGGAGCGCGTGCGGGACGAGCTGAACAAACTGATCCTCTCCGCACACCCGCGCAAGGGCCTGGCGCTCCTCGTGGACACAGGGCTCGCCGAGCGCGTCCTGCCCGAGCTGCCGGCGCTGCGTCTGGAGCGGGACGAGCACCACCGTCACAAGGACGTCTACGACCACTCGCTGATCGTCCTCGAGCAGGCGATGGCACTGGAGACGGACGGCCCCGATCTGACGCTGCGGATCGCGGCGCTGCTGCACGACATCGGCAAGCCGAGGACACGACGCTTCGAGAGCGACGGCCGGGTCTCCTTCCACCACCACGAGGTGGTGGGCGCGAAGATGGTCAAGAAGCGGATGACGGCGCTCAAGTACTCCAATGAGCTCGTGAAGGACGTCTCGCGGCTGGTCGAGCTCCACCTGCGCTTCCACGGATACGGCACGGGTGAGTGGACCGATTCGGCCGTACGTCGCTATGTACGGGACGCAGGACCGCTCCTGGACCGGCTGCACAAGCTGACTCGCTCCGACTGCACGACGCGTAACAAGCGCAAGGCGAACGCCCTGTCGCGTGCGTACGACGGCCTGGAGGAGCGCATCGCTCGCCTCCAGGAGCAGGAGGAGCTGGACTCGATCCGCCCTGACCTCGACGGCAACGACATCATGGAGGTCCTGGGCGTGGGCCCGGGCCCAGTGATCGGCAAGGCCTACAAGTTCCTGCTGGAGCTGCGGTTGGAGAACGGGCCGATGGAGCGGGATGCGGCGGTGGCTGCGCTCAAGGAGTGGTGGGCCGAGCAGAGCTGAGGCGGGCGGTGGTTGTTTCACGTGAAACAACCACTGGTCCGTTATGTGCTGAGGGGCGCTGTTTTAAACAAAAAAACAAGAAAAAAACCCCCACCCCCCCCCCAGAATAGTTTAGAAAAAAAAGAACAACACAGAGTGGGCCAAAGCCCGCAGGG
>NZ_JBEZCG010000029.1:0-89535 GCF_040647455.1 Streptomyces sp. NPDC041068 | reverse complement strand
ACGCCGTAGCCCCACTCGTCGGCGAACTCCTGGACGTCTTCGGCGAGTTTCCCGGTGCCGACGACCGAGCCGTCGGTGTTCTTCAGGGTGCGGCGCGCTGCGTCCATGCGGTCGCTCACCGACGAGAACGTCTTCTTGAGGTTCTCGAAGACCGTCCCGTCGAGTCGTAAGTCGCTCATGTTGTCTTTCTGGCTTCCGAGCGTTGCCGCGTTCAGCGGTTGATGGACTGAATCTCGCGTACGACGACGTCCTGGGCCCCACCGAACTCACCCGGAGGCAGGCCGCCGCCCTGTCCGTTGGTGCTCGTCCACTTGACCCTCCAAGTGATGGTCGCCTGGAGCTCGTACGGACTATCGGCGGAGGACCGCAGATACTTCACGCCGCACGGCGGGTCCGTGTCCGCCGGTGTGCCCTTGGCGCGGGGCTCGCCGATGCGGCCGCCCTCGATCAGGCACTCGCCGGAGGCGGGGTACGTCTCGGCATCCGATGTGCCCGGTTCGAGCTTCAGGGAGACCGGCTCCGCGGTCGTCGTCGCGGACAGGCCCGTTCCCGGCAGGGTCGCGGTCACCGAGATCTTCTTGAACTTCGCCTTGTCCAGCCATACCCAGGTCGGCAGGTTGACCTTCGTCTCACCCTCGGGCGCCATCTCGATCTTGGTGTCCGGGACCGGGATCTGGCCGTAGGCGTACTCGGCGAGGATCCGGGGGGAGACCGCGAGCGGCTCGTCCGGGGTCTCTCCGTCCTCCACCCAGAACGGCAGCTTGTCGCAGGCCTGAGCCTCGGGCTCGTCCTTGCGGTCGTCGTCTACGGCCGCCGCCCAGAACTGTCCCTCGCCCTGCTTGTCGAGGTTGTAGTCCTTGTAGGGGTTGCCATCCTTGAAGTACGAGTCGAAGACCCCGCCCACCATGTCGCCGATCCCGAAGAACTTCATCTGCCGGATCGCCTTGACCGTGGCCTCGATCTGCTTCGGGGTGTAGGCGGGCTCGTACCAGCAGGCCGGTGGGTCCCAGTTGGAGTTGGCGGGGGTGAGGGTGCCGGTCTTCGTGGACTGCGGGCTGCCCTCGACCGTCGTCTGGATCTTTGTCTCGATGCCGAGGTTTTTGTCTTGGCGGGTGCCCTTCGACTGCTGGCTGTCCGCGACGTTTCCCCCTCCGTCGGTGTTGCCTCCGGCGGCGTAGGCGGTACCAGGGAGCAGCGCCATAACTGTGGCGAGAACAGGAGCGGTCCAGCGGGCGGACGACTTCGGCGCGCTCACATGCACTTCTTGACCGCCTCCTTCACGTACGTGACAGACTCCGTCTGCCAGACGCCCTTGGCGTTCTTCCTCACGCGGGTGTTGTAGAAGCCGTAATCGGCCTCCGATTCAGGGATGGATCGGTTGACCTTCCCGGACTTGAGGTCCTTGGGATACGTCTTGGTGCCGTCTTGGCAGTACGACACCGCTGCGACGCCATCCTTGAGGAAGGTGACCTGACGGTCGTAGTACCGAATAGACCCGATGAAACTGGAGTCCTTCTTCCGGAACCCTTGGATGTAGTCCGCCGCCGACAACAGGGCGTCGCCCGATCCGTAGAACTTCAGCGCCGGATGGTCCTTGGCATCGACGACAACCGTGGCCTCGATCAGAGCGTCGAGCCAACGCTCGTTGTCTGCCAGCACCGCGTCCTTCTTCGGATCTCCGGTCTTGGCTCCCTCGAAGACGTTGTCCACGTCCTTCGGCAGCTTGATCTCCGGCCGGTCGATCCCGTCGTCCGACGCCTTCGGGGACGGGGACTCCTTCTTCTCCGCTCCCTGGTCCGCGCCCGCGATCTTCTCGTTGTCCTTGGAGTCCCCGTCGCTTCCTCCGCAGGCGGAGAGGGACAGGGCCGCGGCCGCTGTCAAGGCGGCCGCGGCGAGCAGTGCGGGGCGGCGGTTCACGGTCGGCTCCTGGTGGGACGAGGGTTCGCTGGAGTGAACCAAGCTATCCAGGAGGCATGGCCGATACCAGCGGCAGGGGTGGCGAGCACTGGCACGTACATGAGCAAAACCGCTTCTTTCGGCCTGCCGCCGATCACACTTGGCTTGTATCCATCGCGCAACGCCAGGACGGCGCTGCTCCCGGTCGGAGTTACGCCGACTTCCCCCTCGCCGGCGTCCGGGACTTCTTCTCGTCGACGATCTCGCGGTCAAGGATCGCCGTGCGTTCCACCACCGTGCCCGGCTTCACTCCGCCCGCCGCCTTCACCTGGACTCCCCGGCTGCCCAGGTATTCGTACGTCTTCTTGTCGAAGATCCACTCCGTGCGTTCGCCGGTCTGTTCGTCCATGCGGGCCAGGGCGATGCCCGAGCGGCCCGCCGCGTCCTTGGCGTGGTCCACCACGACCACGCCGGGGATCTTCGCCCCCGCGCGGTACAGCGCCGCGCTGACCTTCGGCGGGGCCAGCTGTTCGGAGATCATGTCGCTGATCGTGTCGAAGGCCTGCTGGTCGCGGTCGCCCTCACCGCTGTAGTCGGCGTAGATCTTCTTGAGGAGCGCGTCCGTGTCGGTGGGCAGCTTGCTCACCTTGTTGTACGACCAGCCCTCCACGTCGCCGTCGAGCGTGATGCCCTCATCGGGCTGGAAGCCGGGCTCGAACAGCCAGCCCCTGAGGCCGTCGGGGGAGTTCCAGACCTCGCGCGGGTGCAGCTTCTGGACCATGGTCTTTGTGGTGTTCGTGTCCACGTTCACGTCGATCGAGAGGTACGAGACCTTGCTCTTCACGTAGATGTACTGGTCCTGACGGGGTGCGGTCAGGTTCTGGGTCTCCGCCGCGTGGGACGCCTTCTTCGCGACCGTGGAGACCGTCCTGGCGTTGCCCGGCTCCAGCTGGACCACGGGGGCGATCTCGCTCGGGCCGCCGTCCTGTCCTCCGCCGCCCGTGCTGCCGCCGACCATGTTCACGCCGATCACCACGGCCAGCGTCGCCGCCGTGACCGGGACGCCGATGAACAGCGCGCGGCGCAGCGGGCGCGGTCGCGGGCCCGCGGGCGGGGCGGGGAACTCCGGGGTCGAGGGGCCCGTCTGCCGCTGGATGTGAGTCATCAGGTGCCTTTCGAGCAGGAATTGGCGGTCGGGCGGGAGGGCCGGGTCGGCCGGCGCCGGCAGCAGCCGGGCCAACTCCACGTGGTCCAGCGGCTCTTGGCGCGACCTGCGGCAGCGGCTCCACGGAGTGCGCAGCATGCGTGTCATTCGTTTCCCTCCCTCTCCGACCTGACCGCCTCTACGCGGTCAACCTGTACTTGTCCGGCCCTTTGCGGCAGTTCCCTGTTCTTCGTCAGCTCCTCCTGCGTCAGCTTCCGCAGGCGCGTTCTCGCTCGCGACAGGCGCGAGCGCACCGTGCCCACCGCCACGCCCAGGGCCTGTGCCGTCTCCGCGTAGCCGAGGCCCGACCAGACGCACAGCGTGAACACCTCGCGCTCGCCGCGCCGCAGCCGCTTCAGGGCCGCCTGTGCGGCGGCCAGCTGGTCGGCGTCCGCCATGCGGCCGACCAGTTCGTCGGCGAAGTCGGGGACGGTGTCCGCGGCGGGCACGCGGTCCACCGCGTTGCGGTAGCGGCGCGCGGCGCGGGAGGTGTTGCGCAGGACGTTCACGGCGATGCCCATCAGCCAGGGGCGTGGGCTGTCGCCCTCGTCCCGCAGCTTTCCGCGCAGCCGCCACGCCTCCAGGAACGTCAGCGAGACCACGTCCTCCGCCGTCGCCCAGTCGCCGCTCACGCGCAGCGCGTGCCGGTAGACCAGCGGGGAGTGGTCGCGGAACAGCTCGCGGAACGCCTCCGGGTCCCCGTCCCTGATCCGGGCGTGCAATGAGAATGAGTACGTCACGTGAGGTGTTGTCCGCGGGGGAGGGGCGGTTCCCGGATTCGGGGAAGTTTTCTCGTGGATCAATCCCTGATTGATCCCTGATTGGTCCCTGTCACTGTCGCACGGGGCCTCTACACTGACTCCGGCGGACTGCCGGTGGGTGAGGGGTGGTTGACGGTGCGTAAGGCGTGGCTGGTCGCGTCCGTCGGGATCGGCGGAGCCCTCAGCTTCATCGCGCTGCTCGTCGTCGGGACGTACATGGCCGCGGGAAGCATCGCGGGCGGCAGCGGCGGATCCGTCGGGCTCGCCAAGGGCGCCGTGCCCGCGACCTATCAGCCCCTCGTACAGAAGTGGGGCAATCTGTGCAAAGCCATCAATCCCGCGCTGCTCGCGGCCCAGTTGTATCAGGAGAGCGGGTTCAACCCGCGCGCCAAGAGCCCGGCCAAAGCGCTGGGGATAGCGCAGTTCATCCCCGGGACCTGGGCCGCCCACGGTGTCGACGGGGACGGGGACGGCGACCGTGACGTCTGGGATCCGGAGGACGCCATCCCGTCCGCGGCCTCCTACGACTGCAAGCTCGCCGGGTACGTGAAGGACGCCCCCGGGGACCCGACCAAGAACATGCTCGCCGCCTACAACGCGGGGGCGTACGCCGTCATCAAGTACGGCGGTGTGCCGCCCTACCGCGAGACCCAGAACTACGTGAAGACGATCACGGATCTGTCGAAGAGCTTCGCCAGGCCCGTGGGCCGCGTGGAGCCCTCGCGTCAGGCGGCCGGCGCCATCTACTACGCCCAGAAGAAGCTCGGCACCCTCTACCTGTGGGGCGGCAACGGCACCCCCGAGCAGAACGGCCGCTTCGACTGCTCCGGCCTCACCCTGGCCGCCTACCGCTCCGTCGGCATCACCCTGCCGCGCGTCGCCAACGACCAGTACAACGTGGGTCCGCACCCCAAGCGGGACGAACTCCTGCCGGGTGACCTGGTGTTCTTCTCGGACGACCTCACCAACTCGCGGGCCATCCGGCACGTCGGGATCTATGTCGGCGGGGGATACATGATCAACGCTCCGCGGCCCGGCGCCGTGATCCGTTTCGACCCGATCGACACCCCCGATTATTTTGGCGCGACTCGAGTCACGAAGGACGGGGCGAAGGCCGTCCCCGCCAAGCCGACAGAGGTCTGAGAGGGCTCGCGAGGGGCGCGTGAAGGGTGTACGCGGGGTGTGATGTGGCTTGAACCCTCCGTTAGCACACTCCCCTGAGCTGCGGCGATGTATCTCTCTTCGATAACGTCTGCGTGATCTTTCGGTGGAGAGTGGAACGTAGGAGAGGGGACTGCGCGTTCCCTTGACTGGACCGACCACGGGGGTTGATGGAACGGGCGCACAGAAAGGTGCGCCCATGGGCGAGAAGACAAGGGGCCGCAGCGCCATGGCTGGACTCGACGAATCCGGGTCGAACCCCGATGTCGGCCTGCTCTACGACATCAACGGCCTGGCGAAGGACACCCCGTCCTGGTTCGACGGCGTCATGACGTTCGTCGGGGAGTACGGTCTGCTGCTCGCCCTCGTGCTCCTCGTGGTGTGGTGCTGGTGGGGCCAGCGCAAGCGCGGCACCCTCGACGACGCCGCCTCGTCCGTCGCCGCCGTCGTCTGGGCGCCGCTGGCCGCGGGTATCGCGGTGCTCGTGAACATCCCCATCCGGGGCTTCGTCGAGCGACCGCGTCCCTTCCACGACCACCAGGGCATCGAGCTGCTCCTCGACGGCAAGACCGACTACTCCTTCGTCAGCGACCACGCCACGCTCGCCATGGCCATGGGCGCCGGACTCTTCGTCGCCAACCGGAAGTTCGGGCTCATCGGCATCGGGCTCGCCGCCCTGGAAGGCTTCTGCCGGGTCTTCATGGGCGTGCACTACCCGACGGACGTCGTCGGCGGCTTCGCGCTCGGCACCGCCGTCGCCCTGCTCCTCTCACCGCTCGCCATGGCCCTGCTCACCCCGCTCACCAAGGCGATCGGCCGGTCCGGTCGCGTGGGGTGGCTGGTGTGGGACCGGAAAGTGGGCCCTGTCGCCGCGCCGTTGAGCGAGACGAAGCCGTCGCCTGCCGCCTCGGCCGACCCGGACGAGAGGGATCTCGCCGCGTAGGCGCTCCGCTGGGGTGTGCGGTCCATCAGGTGCGGGTGCGTCGTGGCTGGGCGCGTAGTTCCCCGCGCCCCTTGACGGGGCGCTGCCCTCGGCGGTGTTCTTCGGGCGGTCACCACGACGTTCGAGTCCCAGTGGCCGTCCTTGCCGATGCGGCCCCCACAGGTCAGCAGGCGGAGTTGGGGGTCGGTGGTGGGGGCGTAGACCTTCGCCGTGGGGAAGGCCGTCGTGCGGTACGTGTCGACTGCCGTCACCTCGAACGTCGTACGCCGCCCCGCAGCCGTCGTCGTCTCGATGCGGGCACCGGGGCGCAGCCGGTCCAGGCGGGCGAACACGGCGTCCCTGTAACCCTTGCCGCCCGGCTCGGCGGGCGCGTCCCGGTGGCCCACCAGGACTGCGGGGCCCCGGGCTCCTGGGCGCGGGCCCAGGGTGTACCAGCCGACCTTCAGGGCGTCCCGGTACGACGGGACCTCGAGGGCGCCCTGCCGGTCGAGGCCGACCGGCAGGAGGGCGGCGTCCACGCCGATCGAGGGGATGCGTACGCGCTCCCCTCGGCCCGGTGTCCCGACGCCCACGGAAGGTGCCGCCGCGAGGAGCGCGGCCGCCGCGAGCAGCAGGGGCGTCACCGTGCGCCGCAGGGCGCGGCTCAGCGGTGCTCCGCCCCGGTGCCGCGGGTCCGGCGGCGGTGCAGCAGCCAGAAGCCGGCGGCGGCCGCGGCTCCCGCGACGCCCGCGGAGGCGACGGCGAGCGGGCCTGCCTCGGGGTGCTCATCGGCGGCCGTCGCGTGCACGGCACCGCCTCGGGCCGCGCCGGAGGGGGTGGCATCGAGGGCGCCGGAGTCCATGCCGGTGCCGGTGTCCTTACCCGTCCCCGTTCCCGTTCCCGTTCCCGTGCCCGTGCCCGTGCCCGCGTCCGAGTCCGAGTCCGAGTCCGGGGACTTCTTGGCGTGCGGCTTCGTCGGTGAGGGGAGCATGGTCGGCGACTCGGCCGGGGACGCGGACGAATCCGGGGATTCCTCCGGCGAGGACGACGGGGATGCCTCGGGGGACGCCGACTCGTCCGTGGAGTCGCCCGAGCCACCCCCGCCCAGTTCCTTGCCGTCCGCGCCCAGCAGGCTCCAGCCCTCGACGTCCTGGCCCTTGGGGTCCTGCCCCTTCTCGTCGTTCTTGAAGTAGTAGAGGGGGCGGGTCTCGTAGATGACCTGGGGCTGGTCGGCGTTCTGGGCGTTGTCCTCGGTCTGGGCGGTCTGGCCCGTGACGTCGTCGGCCTTGGTGGGGTAGCCGATCGCGGCGGGCCAGTTCGTGGCGCACTCCCCGGTGCAGTCGGGGGTGTCGGCCTTGTCGGCGTCGCGCGTGTAGAGCGGGTTGCCGTCCTTGTCGGCCAGGGCCTTGCCCTTCGGGGTGTCGACGAGGGTCAGCCGGCCGGGCTCGGTGGGCTTGTCCAGGGCGGCGGCGGGGCCTGCCAGGCCGAGGACGAGAGCTGCGGCCGCCGTCGCGGTGACGGCGGCTATTCGGGGCGTGCTGTGGGGCGGGGTCATGCCCTCAGGCCAGCGCTGTCCAGCGGGGTGGGCCACCTGAGGGCGTGTCGGGCGGGGCCGAACGGGTTGCGATGTCGGCCGTATGGGGGCGGTCGGGGCTGCGGCGACCGAGGGGGCTACAGCGCCTGGGGGAAGTCGAAGAAGCGTCCGGGGTCGTACTGCTTCTTCAGCTTCTTCAGGCGCGGGGCCGCGTCTCCGTAGTACGCCGTGCGCCAGTTCGTCAGCGTCGGGTCGGCGTAGTTCTGGTAGGCCGCGCCGGAGGCGTACCGCCCCATCGCCGTATGGGCCTTCTTCAGCCAGGACTGGGCCGGCTTGCCGGAGGTGCCCGCGCGCCAGGACGCGATGTACTGCGCGAGCATCCGCGAGCGGCGGTGCACGAAGGCCGTCGCCGTCGGGTCGACGCGGTTGATCGCGCCGCCGAGCGCGGTGAGCGCGATGCTGCCCGCGCTCGCGCCCGTCACGTTCTCGACCTGCGAGAGCAGCGCGCGGATGCCCGCCGCCGACAGGGAACGGTCGAAGAAGTCCGAACTGGCCGCGTATGTCTCGCGGTTGAGGGCGCCCTGCGGGCTGCGGCCCGGCGTCGCGCCGGGGAGGTGGCACTGGGCGTCGGAGGCGAAGGAGGAGCAGCCCGCGTAGACCTCCATCGACTCCTCGTACGTACGCCGCTTCAGGGAGACGCTGCGCGCGGGCGCCCCGATCTTGTCGGCGAGGCGGTCGACGGCGTTCTGCAGCTCGCCGTACGTGCCGAGCGAGAAGCAGGCCACGGAGACGTTCGGGGTGCCGCCCGGGGTGTTCGCCAGGTGGAGGGACGACCAGATCTCGTCCGGCTGGCCGGGGCCCCACTCCTGCCAGGCCTTGACGACCGCGGCCGCCTTCGACCAGGGCCACGTCATGTACGCGGAGACGCCCTGGGGCGCGGCGTGCGTGCGGTAGGTCAGCTCGGTGACGACGCCGAAGTTGCCGTTGCCCGCGCCGCGCAGCGCCCAGAACAGGTCCTTGTTCTCGGACTTGGAGGCGGTGAGCTCCTTGCCGTCCGCCGTGATCAGCTTCGCGGAGGTGAGGCTGTCGCAGGTCAGGCCGTACGCCCGGGAGACCACGCCGTGGCCGCCGCCGAGGGTGAGGCCGGAGATGCCGACGGTCGGGCAGGAGCCCGCGGGGATCGTGACGCCCTTCGCGGAGAGCGAGCGGTAGACGTCGATGAGCTTGGCGCCGCCGCCGATGGTCGCGGAGCCACCGCTCGCCCGTATCTTGCCGAGCTTCGATACGTCGATGATCAGCCGGCCGTTGCCGGAGGACCAACCCGCGTACGAGTGGCCGCCGTTGCGGATCGCGACCGGGGTGCGGTGGGCGCGGGCGTAGGAGAGGGCGGTGCGGATGTCGTCGGTGTGCGCGACGTACGCGACGGCGGTGGGCTTCAGGTCGTCGTAGCGCGTGTTGTACAGCTGGCGGGCCGCCGCCCACTTGGCCTCGCCGGGCTGTACGAGGCTGCCGTCCAGGTCGCGGGCGAGGGCCTTGAGGGTGGCGGGGGAGGAGGCGGCGGCGCTAGACGTCCTGATGGGGGTGCTGCTGCCGGTGCCGGTGCTGCTGCCGGTGCCGCTGCTGCGCGCACCGGCCCCTGCTTCGCTGCCGCTCGTGCAGCCCGCCACCGCGGCCGCGGCCAGCGTGGCCGCCGTTGTACCGATGAACGTACGTCGTTCCATGACGCCTCCCGTTGCTTCCCGCAGAACGAGACGGTGTGCGGGGCGGACGGGTTCCTCGTCTACAGGTTCCGCTAGGGAGACGCCTCGTGCTCGGCCGCGTCCGAGCGGGCCTTGCTGCGGGCCCTGCGGGCCGGACCGCGCCAGCCGCAGGTGCAGTGGGCGGAGACGAAACGGCCCTTCTCGACCGTCGCTGTGCGGTGGGATGCGGGGGCTTGCTGATCGGCCACGCCGTCACCGTACCGAGCCCGGGTGAACGGGCACCGACGGATCCATGGGGGACTCGTCCGCGTGACGGGTCAACGTACCGATCGTTAGGGGAACGACGGGGGGAACGACAGGCGCGGCAACGCTTGGGGGTAGACAGGCCATGGTGCATCGGCTGCATCGGCACGGGCGCACGGGCGGGGCGGTCGCCGCTGTCGCGGTGGCGGGGCTGGTGGCCGTCACCGCCGGCTGTTCGGACACCGGTGCCGCGGCCGACGGCCTTCACGGCGGCGACCCCACGGAGGTGGTGCGGCGGTCCGCCGACTCCCTTGTCCGTGCGGGCAGTTCCAAGGCGCGTACGTCGATGGAGATGGCCAGTGGTGGTACGCGCGTCACCATCCGCGGCAAGGGTGTCTACGACTTCGAGCGGCAGATCGGGCGGTTCGAGGTGGTGCTGCCGCAGGACCCCGCGGGGGACGACGAGCACCGGCCCATCACCGAACTCCTCTCCGCAGGGGCGCTCTTCATGAAGAACCGCGGGGCCGGGGTGCCGTCCGACAAGTGGGTGCGGATCGAGACACGTTCGCTGTCCGACGGGAATCTCGTCACCGGCGGCGCGACGGATCCCCTCGCGGCGGCGGAACTGCTGCGCGGGGCGCGCAAGGTGGTGTTCGTGGGGGACGAGCGGGTCGGCGGCGCCGAGGTGCGGCACTATCGCGGGGTTGCGGACCTGCGGGCCGCGGCGAAGGCGGCCTCCGCAGGTCAGCGCGGTGCGTTGGGGGTTGCGGCGGCGAAAGGGTTCAGCAAGGGGAGCGTGCCGTTCGACGTGTACCTCGACGAGCGGGGGCGGGTGCGGAAGCTGCGGCAGCAGTTCGCCGTGGCCGAGGCGAACGTGGCGTCGACCACGCTGCTGTACGACTTCGGGGCGCCCGTGGAGGTGCGACTTCCGGCCGACGAGGACATCTTCGCCGGGAAGATTTCGGGGCAGTAGTCGCGTACGGCTGGTGGAAATGGTCCGTCCGTGCCATGCGCGTTGTGTAGACCGCTCCCTACTCTAGGAAATCGGTATCGGCAGGAACGGGTCAGGAAGAGGTGATGAACGTGGCTCCGATGCGTGGCGGTACGGCTGTTCAGGACCACGTCGCCCTCGCCGAGATCGAGCTGTGCGGCGACCTCATCATCGCGGCGAGTGCCGCGGCCGAGCGGATGAGCTTCGACCGGATCGACGAGGTGCTGAGGGTCTCCGACGGGCGGGATGACGGCGGCGTCGACGAGGACCGTCGCTAGTCGTCCCGTCGTTGTTCCTTTGCTTGCGGTGCGTTCGGGGGGACCTGAACGCCGCTTCGCGGCGATGTTTCCCACTCACCCGCCAGTTTGGGCAGGGATCGTGGGCGGGTGGGTGGGGGAAAGCCCGCGGAGCGGGCACGAGGTACGCATCCGACGCGGGCCATGCAGAGATCCCGCGTCACACGAAGCCGCGCCCGGCGGGGGCGTGGGCCGAGCCCCGTAGCCCCGCCGCCCCCCCTCAGCGGAGCGTCACGTGCGCATCATGCGGGCGATCGCCTTCGTCGCTTCCTCTACCTTGGCGTCGATCTCCGTGCCGCCCTTGACCGCCGCGTCGGCCACGCAGTGCCGCAGGTGTTCCTCGAGGAGCTGGAGCGCGAAGGACTGCAGGGCCTTCGTGCTCGCCGAGACCTGCGTGAGTATGTCGATGCAGTAGACGTCCTGCTCGACCATGCGCTGCAGGCCACGGATCTGGCCCTCGATGCGGCGCAGGCGCTTGAGGTGCTCGTCCTTCTGCTTGTGGTAGCCGTGCACGCCGTGAGCGTGGTCGGAGGGCGCTTCGGTCGGGGTCGTGGCCGCGTCGGCCGCCTCGGTGGTCGTCATCGCGTCCTCCTTCTGTCTGTTGTGGGAGCTACTGCGGGCATTCCCGCATTTCTGCAGATCCATATACCCCCGGTGGGTATATGATAGCCGATTTCTCGGGGGGTGTGCTGATCACTGTGCCTGATGGGCGACACTGGGGGGCGGCCGGTTAGCCGTGGCCGGATGATGCGCCTAGCATCAGCCTGACCGCATCCAAAGCACCCCGAGGACCCCACGTGCGCTTTCGTCTGACCCCCAGGGAGACGAGCTTCTACGACATGTTCGCCGCATCCGCGGACAACATCGTCACGGGCTCGAAGCTCCTGATGGAACTGCTCGGAGCGGACTCGTCCGCACGGGCCGAGATCGCAGAGCGTATGCGGGCCGCGGAACACGCGGGAGACGACGCCACGCATGCGATCTTCCACCAGCTGAACTCCTCCTTCATCACGCCGTTCGACCGCGAGGACATCTACTCCCTCGCGTCGTCCCTCGACGACATCATGGACTTCATGGAGGAGGCCGTCGACCTGGTCGTCCTTTATCAGGTCGAGGAGCTTCCCAAGGGCGTCGAGCAGCAGATCGAGGTCCTGTCCCGGGCCGCCGAACTGACGGCCGAGGCCATGCCGAACCTTCGGACCATGGACAACCTCACCGAGTACTGGATCGAGGTCAACCGCCTGGAGAACCAGGCCGACCAGATTCACCGGAAGCTGCTCGCGCACCTCTTCAACGGCAAGTACGACGCCATCGAGGTGCTGAAGCTCAAGCAGATCGTGGATGTGCTGGAAGAGGCCGCCGACGCCTTCGAGCACGTGGCGAACACTGTGGAGACCATCGCGGTCAAGGAGTCCTGAGGCCCCGCCATGGACACCTTTGCTTTGGTCGTGACCATTGGCGTCGCGCTCGGATTTACGTATACGAACGGCTTTCACGACTCCGCGAACGCCATCGCCACATCGGTCTCCACCCGTGCGTTGACGCCTCGCGCGGCGCTCGCCATGGCCGCGGTGATGAACCTCGCCGGTGCCTTCATGGGCAGCGGCGTCGCCAAGACCGTCAGTGAGGGGATCATCGAGACCCCGCACGGCGACAAGGGGATGTGGATCCTCTTCGCCGCGCTCATCGGCGCGATCGTGTGGAACCTCATCACCTGGTACTTCGGGCTTCCCTCGTCCTCGTCGCACGCGCTGTTCGGCGGCATGGTCGGCGCGGCGCTCGCCGGCGGGATCGGCGTCATCTGGTCCGGGGTCGTCGACAAGATCGTCATCCCGATGTTCCTGTCGCCCGTGGTCGGCCTCGTCGCCGGTTACCTGGTGATGTGCGCGATCATGTGGATGTTCCGCAAGTCCAACCCGCACAAGGCCAAGCGAGGCTTCCGCATCGCGCAGACGGTCTCCGCGGCGGGCATGGCGCTCGGCCACGGTCTGCAGGACGCGCAGAAGACGATGGGCATCGTGGTGATGGCCCTGGTCATCTCCGACGTGCAGAGCGCGGACGCGCCGATTCCGGTGTGGGTCAAGATCGCCTGTGCGGTGATGCTGTCCGCCGGTACGTACGCGGGTGGCTGGCGCATCATGCGGACTCTCGGGCGCAAGATCATCGAGCTGGACCCGCCGCAGGGCTTCGCCGCGGAGACGACCGGCGCGGGCATCATGTTCACGACCGCGTTCATGTTCCACGCGCCGATCTCGACGACTCACGTCATCACCTCCGCGATCATGGGTGTGGGCGCGACCAAGCGGGTCAACGCGGTTCGCTGGGGTGTCGCCAAGAACATCATCCTGGGGTGGTTCATCACGATGCCGGCTGCGGCGATCGTCGCCGCGTTGAGCTTCTGGGTCGTGAATCTCGCGTTCTTGTAGCTCTTTGACCGCGGGCCCGCCGTGGCTGGTCGCGCAGTTCCCCGCGCCCCTTCGGGTCGCGTACAGCAACGTGGAAACGTAGGAAGGGCCCGCCCCCGGGAGCCAGGGGCGGGCCCTTCTTGTTGCCCCTGCGGTGGCACCGCCATGCAGCACCGCGGGGAGTCGGGGGCCGGCTCAGCCGAAGCGGCCCGAGATGTAGTCCTCGGTCGCCTGCACCGACGGGTTGGAGAAGATCCGCTCCGTGTCGTCGATCTCGACGAGCTTGCCGGGCTGGCCGACGGCGGCGAGGTTGAAGAACGCGGTGCGGTCCGAGACGCGGGCCGCCTGCTGCATGTTGTGCGTCACGATGACGATCGTGAAGCGCTCCTTCAGCTCGCCGATCAGGTCCTCGATCGCGAGGGTCGAGATGGGGTCCAGGGCCGAGCAGGGCTCGTCCATCAGGAGCACCTGGGGCTCGACCGCGATGGCCCGCGCGATGCACAGACGCTGCTGCTGGCCGCCGGAGAGGCCGGAGCCGGGCTTGTTCAGACGGTCCTTGACCTCGTTCCAGAGGTTCGCGCCCTTGAGGGACTTCTCGACGATGTCGTTCAGCTCGGACTTCTTGTACGAACCGTTGAGCTTCAGGCCCGCGGCGACGTTGTCGAAGATCGACATCGTGGGGAACGGGTTCGGGCGCTGGAAGACCATGCCGATCGTGCGGCGCACGGCCACCGGGTCCACGCCGTTGCCGTAGAGGTCCTCGTCGTCCAGGAGCACCTTGCCCTCGACACGGCCGCCGGGGGTGACCTCGTGCATACGGTTCAGGGTGCGCAGGAAGGTGGACTTGCCGCAGCCGGACGGGCCGATGAAGGCCGTCACGGAGCGGGGCTCCACGGTCATCGAGATGTCGTCGATCGCCTTGTGGGAGCCGTAGTAGGCGGTCAGGCCCGATACGTCGATTCGCTTGGCCATGGGGATCACTGCTTCTTTCGAGAATGTACGAGAAGGGTCGCTGAGTGGCCGCGGTCAGCGGCCCGTCTTGGGGGCCTTCCAGCGGGCTACGCCGCGGGCCGCCAGGTTGAGGATCATGATGAAGCCGATGAGGGCGAGGGCCGCCGCCCAGGCACGGTCGTACGAGGCGTCGGTGCCGGCCGCGTACTGCTGGTAGATGTACAGCGGCAGCGAGCCCTGCGAGCCGTCGAACGGGTTCGTGTTGATCATGGGGTTCACCCAGACCAGGAGCAGGACGGGAGCGGTCTCGCCGGCGATGCGGGCCACCGAGAGCATGACGCCCGTGGTGATGCCGCCGATCGCGGTGGGCAGGACGACCTTGAGGATGGTCCGCCACTTCGGCACACCGAGGGCGAGTGACGCCTCGCGCAGCTCGTTCGGGACGAGCTTGAGCATCTCCTCGGTGGAGCGCACGATCACCGGCATCATCAGGATGGCGAGCGCCATGGCGCCGGCCCAGCCGGAGTAGCCGAAGCCGAGGATCAGGATCCAGAAGCTGAGGACGAACAGGCCCGCGACGATCGAGGGGATGCCGGTCATGACGTCCACGAAGAACGTGACGGTCTTGGCGAGCTTCCCGCGCCCGTACTCGACGAGGTAGACCGCGGTGAGCAGGCCGATCGGCACGGCGATCACGGAGGCCAGGAGCACCTGCTCCAGGGTGCCGATGATCGCGTGGTAGATGCCGCCGCCGGTCTCGTCGTCGGAGAGGACGCCCATCGAGTGGGTGAGGAAGTAGACGTCGAAGACCTTGATGCCGCGCTGCAACGTCTCGTAGATCAGCGAGGCCAGCGGGACGACGGCCATCAGGAACATGACCCACACCATCGAGGTGGCGAGGCGGTCCTTGGCCTGGCGGGTGCCCTCGACGGCGACCGCGAGGACGTACGACCCGACGATGAAGAGGAGGGCGGCGATCAGGCCCCACTGGATGCGGCTGTCCAGGCCCGCGCCCGCGCCGATGCCGATGGCGACGGCGGCGGAGCCGAGCGCGACGGCCGCGGGGGACCAGCGCGGGAGGCTGGCCGCCTTGAGCGTCGAGGGGCGCTTGACGAGGGGGTGGGACGGACCGGACGGGGTGGGTGTCGTGGTGCTCATGCGTTGGCCCCCGAGTACTCCTTGCGGCGCGCGATGATCAGGCGGGCCGCGCCGTTGACCAGCAGGGTGATGACGAAGAGGACCAGGCCGGAGGCGATGAGCGCGTCCTGGCCGTACTCGGTCGCCTCGTTGAACTTGCTGGCGATGTTCTGCGCGAAGGTGCCGCCGCCGTAGTCGAGCACGGAGGCCTGGATCACGAAGGTCGGGGAGAGCACGGTGGCGACGGCGATCGTCTCGCCGAGCGCGCGGCCGAGGCCCAGCATCGAGGCGGAGATGATGCCCGAGCGGCCGAAGGGCAGCACCGACATGCGGATGACCTCCCAGCGCGTGGCGCCGAGGGCCAGCGCGGCCTCCTCGTGCATCTTCGGGACCTGCAGGAAGACCTCGCGGGTCACGTTCGTGATGATCGGCAGGATCATGATCGCGAGGAGGATTCCGACGGTCATCAGGGAGCGCGGTGCGCCGCCCTGGTACTCGAAGATGCCGGTCCAGCCGAAGTAGTCGTCGAGCCAGCTGTAGAGGCCGGTGAGGTTGGGTGCGACCACGAGGGCGCCCCACAGGCCGTAGACGATCGAGGGCACGGCGGCCAGCAGGTCGATCACGTACGCGATGGGGGCGGCCAGCTTGCGCGGCGCGTAGTGCGAGATGAAGAGCGCGATGCCGATGGCGACGGGAACCGCGATCACCAGGGCGATCAGCGAGCTCACGACGGTGCCGAAGACCAGGACGGCGATGCCGAAGAACGGCTTGCCGCCGGTGGTCGAACCGGCCGGGTCCCACTCGAAGGTGGTGAGGAAGTTGCCCGTGTTGTCGGAGAGGGCGAGCGCCGTGCGGTACGCGAGGAAGGCGGCGATGGCGCCCATGATCACGAGGAGCACGATGCCGGAGCCACGGGAGAGCCCGAGGAAGATCCGGTCGCCGGCGCGGGTGGCGCCGCGGGCTGCTGCCTTGCTGACGGGAGCCACGGGCTGCGCGTCGTCTACGGGGGGAGGTGCGGTCGTATTGCTTGGTATGTCCATGGGGTTCTCCGGTCTGCGGAGACGCCGTGCGGGTGTCGCAGGCGCTCCGTGGCGGCGGTGCACCGGACGGTGCGGCCGGCCCCTTGCTTCGTACGGGGGGCCGGCCGCACTCGGTTCAGCTAGCTCAGGCTCGCGACGGTGGAGCGGACCTTGGCGATGATCTCGGCCGGGATCGGCGCGTAGTCGTTCTCCTTGAGGACGTTCTGGCCGTCCTCGCTGGCGATGTAGTTCAGGAAGGACTTGGCGGCGGGCAGCGTCTCCGCCTTGTTGCCCTTCTCGCAGACGATCTCGTACGTCACCAGGGTGATCGGGTACGCGCCCTCGGCGGTCGGCTTGTAGTTCAGCTCCAGGGCGAGGTCCTTGCCCTTGCCGACGACCTTGGCCTCGGAGATGGCCTTGGAGGCGTTGTCGACGGTGGCCTTCACCGGCTCCTTGGCGCCCGTCTTCAGGTCGACGGTCTTGATGCCGTCACCGGCGTAGGAGAGCTCGAAGTACGAGATGGCGCCCGCGGTCTGCTTCACCTGGCTCGCGACACCGGAGGAGCCGTTCGCGGACTGGCCGCCCTTGGGCTCCCACTGCTTGCCCGGCTCGTAGGGCCAGGCGCTGGGGGCGGCGCCCTTCAGGTACTTGGTGAAGTTGTCCGTGGTGCCCGACTCGTCGGAGCGGTGGAAGGCCTGGACCTTGGTGCTGGGAAGCTTGACGTCGGGGTTGAGCTTCGCGATCGCCTTGTCGTCCCAGGTCTTGATCTTGTCGTTGAAGATGTCGGCCAGGGTCTTGGCGTCCAGGGTCAGGTTGTCGACGCCGGGGACGTTGTAGCCGATGGCGATCGGGCCGCCCACCATGGGCAGGTCGATGGCCTGGCTGTCCTTGCAGACCTTCTTCGACTTCTCGATCTCCTCGGGCTTCAGCGCCGAGTCGGAACCGGCGAAGGCGGTCTGGCCCTGCAGGAACGCGGTGATGCCGGCGCCCGAACCCGTCGGGTTGTAGTTCAGCTGCACGTCCTTGCAGTTGGCCGTGTAGACCTTCCGCCAGGCGTCGATCGCGGGCTTCTGCGCGGAGGAGCCGGACGCGGCGAGCTGGCCCTTGGCGTCATCGCACTTGATGTTGGCGTTGGCGTTGGTCTCCTTGCCGCCGCCGTCGCCGCTCGTGTCGTCGGAGCCGCACGCCGTGAGGGCCAGGGCGCCGGAGACGGCGATGGCGCCGAGGGAGAGGGCGCGGAGCCGGTTCTTGCGCTGAAGCTTCACTTCGGGTCTTCCTTCCGGGAGCCGCCGACCCTTTGCTGGCGGCGTGCGATGTCTTGCGTGTTGAGGTCTTACGTCGTGTTGTAAGGCCGAAATTAGGCAGGACAGGTGAAGCGGCCGATGGGCATGAGTGAACGGCGGGTGAACCTCGGCGGTCGGCCTGGTTAGACAATGCGTGACGAAACGTAGTGGCTCGACTACGCCAGGTTAAGTGTGCTGAGCAGGGCGTCCACGAGCGTGCGGTCCCGGGGCTGGGTGAGGCGGTTGCGGGCCGCGGCCGGGGGGAGCCAGAGGATGCGGTCGACCTCGCTGTTGGGCGTGAAGCTGCCCGAGGCGGCCTCGGCGGCCCAGTAGGTGACCTGCTTGGGGCGGCCCTGGGCGAGATAGCGGGCGGTGGGCAGACGGGCGCCGGGGGCGCAGCGGTGCCCGGTCTCCTCCTCGACCTCGCGCAGGGCGCCGTCCAGGGGGTCCTCGCCGCGCTTCAGCTTGCCCTTCGGGTGGGACCAGTCGTCGTACTTGGGCCGATGGACGAGGCAGATTTCCAGCTCGCCGTCGATGGGCGAGCGGCGCCACAGGACGCAGCCTGCCGCCTGGACGGTGGTCTGCTTGCCCTGGGCCGCCGCCTGATCGCTCCGGGGTGCTTCGTTGTGCGTCACCGCGTACTCACCGCCTCGTGCAGCCAGGCCTGTTGGAAGGTGAACCGTGCCGCCTCGACCTCGTGGCGCTGGTCGGCGTGGAGCACGCCGAGGGCGTACGCCGTGGCCGGGGCGATGCGGGGGGTGCGGGCCGCGTGGGCCGCGGCCGCGGCTGCGGCGGCGGCCTCGCGGTGCAGGTCGAGGGCGTGGCTCGCCTCTGTGATGCGGGGCTCCGGGGGTGCGAGGTCCAGGAGTTCCTGGGCGTAGCGGTGCAGGCGCAGCAGGGAGCGGACCTTCAGCCAGGGGGCGTCCTGGGCGTCCGGGGCGGTGTCGGTCGGGGCGAGGCCGTGGGAGAGGGCGCCTGCGTTGTACGGGTGGCCCGCCTGGCCGAGGGGGAGCGCGGAGACGGCTTCGGCGAGGTCTGCCTCGGCCTTGGCGGCCAGGCGTTTCAGGTCGTCCGTGGCGTTGCTGAGGGGGACCTCGCTGGCCAGTACGGCCACGTTGTCCGCTACCGCGTGGAAGCGGGAGGAGCCGAAGGCTTGCAGTGCCGTCGAATGTGCGCGGGTCCTGGCGAGGGTGAGTTGCCGTTCCAGGAGTGCTGCGGCCTTGGCCGCGCCGACGGTGAGGCCTCGCGGGGTGCTGCCAGGTGTATCGCCCCTGGCGGCTTCGGGCTGTGCCCACCCTCCCCCAAGCTCTCGGCTTCGCTCGAGCAGGGGGGACCCCCCTCGCCCTGCGGAACGCCTGCCCACGGCGGGAGCGGCAGGGGTCTGCGGTTCTTCCGCCGGGCCGGGCACCGGTGTCGGGCCCGACAAGCGGTGCAGGGCGTCCAGCAAGCGGGTCAGGCGGGTTGCGTACGCGTGTTCCTGGGCCAACGTGCCTGACAGCCAGGCCAGTTCGGGGCGCAGCGAGGCCGCCCATTCCTGGTCCAGGAGCGGGCGGAAGGTGTGCAGGGTGCCGCCGATGCGGCGGGCCGCGCGGCGCAGGGAGCGGGCCGCCTCCTGGGACTCCTCGGCGCCCTGCGCGTCCGTCGTGGACTCGCGGTGCAGCCGCAGGGAGCGGAGGAACTCCGTGGCCTGGTCCTGGAGGTAGGCCTCCAGGACCTTCCCCGCGGCGCCCGCCGTACCCGCCGAACCCGTCGTCATCTCATGGTGTTGCTGTGCCACGCCGGCGCCTCCGGGCGTCTATGAGCATCTCCTGTACGTTCCGCAGGGGCTGGCCTTCCGGGTCCACCGAGTGGCGGGTCCAGTTGCCGTCCGCGCCCAGGTGCCAGGAGGCGGTGGTGTCCGACATGCCGGTCTCCAGGAGCCGGCTGAGGGCCGCCCGGTGCGCCGGGTCCTGGACCCTGACCAGCGCCTCGATGCGGCGGTCGAGATTGCGGTGCATCATGTCGGCGCTGCCGATCCACACCTCCGGTTCGCCGCCGTTGCCGAAGGCGAAGACGCGGGAGTGCTCCAGGAAGCGGCCGAGTACGGAGCGTACGCGGATGTTCTCCGACAGACCCGCCACACCGGGGCGCACCGCGCAGATGCCGCGCACCCACACGTCCACCTCGACGCCCGCCTGCGACGCGCGGTACAGCGCGTCGACGACCGCCTCGTCGACCATCGAGTTGACCTTGATGCGGACGTAGGCGGGGCGGCCCGCCCTGTGGTGCTGCATCTCCTTGTTGATGCGGGAGACGAGGCCGTCGCGCAGGGACTTGGGGGCCACGAGCAGGCGGCGGTAGGTCTCCCGGCGGGAGTAGCCGGAGAGGCGGTTGAAGAGGTCGGAGAGGTCCGCGCCGACCTCCGGGTTGGAGGTGAGCAGGCCGAGGTCCTCGTAGAGGCGGGCGGTCTTGGGGTGGTAGTTCCCGGTGCCCACGTGCGAATAGCGGACCAGGGCGTCGCCCTCCTGGCGTACGACGAGGGAGAGCTTGCAGTGGGTCTTCAGACCGACGAGGCCGTAGACCACGTGGCAGCCGGACTCCTCCAGCTTCCTCGCCCACTTGATGTTGGCCTGCTCGTCGAAGCGGGCCTTGATCTCGACGAGGACGAGGACCTGCTTGCCGGACTCCGCGGCGTCGATCAGCGCGTCCACTATCGGGGAGTCGCCCGAGGTGCGGTACAGCGTCTGCTTGATGGCGAGGACGTCCGGGTCGGCGGCGGCCTGCTCCAGGAACGCCTGCACGGAGGTGGAGAACGAGTCGTACGGGTGGTGCAGGAGTACGTCGCGTTCGCGAAGGGCAGCGAAGATGTCGGGCGCGGACGCCGACTCGACCTCGGCGAGGTCGCGGTGGGTGCCCGCCACGAACTTGGGGTACTTCAGCTCCGGCCGGTCCAGCTTGGCGATGCTGAAGAGGCCGGTGAGGTCGAGCGGTCCCGGCAGCGGGTACACCTCGGACTCGCTTATCTTCAGCTCGCGCACCAGCAGGCCGAGGATGTTCGGGTCGATGGACTCCTCGACCTCCAGGCGCACGGGCGGGCCGAAGCGGCGCCGCATGAGCTCCTTCTCCAGGGCCTGGAGGAGGTTCTCGGCGTCGTCCTCCTCGACCTCCAGGTCCTCGTTCCTGGTGAGCCGGAACATGTGGTGCTCCTGGATCTCCATGCCGGGGAAGAGCTCCTGGAGGTGCGCGGGCGCGGCGATGACGTCCTCTATGGGGACGTACCGCTGTGGGGAGGCCTCCAGGAAGCGGGAGAGCAGGGGCGGGACCTTCACACGTGCGAAGTGCTGATGTCCTGAGACCGGGTTGCGCACGACCACGGCGAGGTTGAGCGAGAGCCCCGAGATGTACGGGAAGGGGTGCGCGGGGTCCACGGCCAGCGGCGTCAGGACGGGGAAGATCTGCTGCCGGAAGAGCGTGAAGAGCCGGGACTGCTCCTTCTCGGTCAGCTCGTGCCAGCGCACCAGGTGGATGCCCTCGTCGGCGAGGCCGGGGGCGACGTCGTCCTGGTAGCAGGCGGCGTGCCGGGCCATGAGCTCGCGGGAGCGGTTCCAGATGAGTTCGAGGACCTCGCGGGGCTGCAGGCCGGAGGCCGAGCGGGTGGCGACGCCGGTCGCGATGCGGCGCTTGAGGCCGGCGACGCGGACCATGAAGAACTCGTCCAGGTTCGAGGCGAAGATCGCCAGGAAATTCGCCCGTTCGAGGAGGGGGGTGTGCGGGTCCTCGGCGAGCTCCAGGACCCGTTCGTTGAAGGCGAGCCAGCTGCGCTCCCGGTCCAGGAAGCGGCCCTGTGGCAGTTCGGCGCCGTCGTGTCCGACCTGGGCGTCCTCGTCGTACGCGTCGAGATCGGCGTCGATGTCGGGGTCGAGGTCGGAGACGGTGGCCGCGATGGTGTGCGGCCGGTGCGCGGCGATGGAACCCACGGAAGGCTGGGCGTGCTGGACCGGTCCCTGCGTGTTCGGCTGGCTCATGGAGCCATTCTTCCGCGCGGGCACGCCGATGGGCGCGTCGGAGAGCGCGGGAGCGAGAACGATCTTCCCGTTCTTCGGGGAGGCGCTCCCGTTCGCCGGGGACGGGTCGGGCACGGCGGGCTGCATTGAGCGAGCTTCGCAAGGCTGTCTGAATCACCGGTTACGGCGACATGACGTGCGGGACATCGGACGGAGGCTCCCGGGCGTCTACAGCGGGGAGCCTCCGGCCGATCGCAGGGTTCAGGCCGATCGTACGGTTCAGGCCACGCGGCGGCGCAAGAGGCGGAAGGCGGCGTACGTCGCCGCGGCCGCGAGGGCCAGCACGATCCCGGTCTCGATCAACTGGACGTACCAGAAGTGGGATCGGGGGTGGAAGTCCGCGTACGCACTGACGACCTTGGTGTCGGTGGGGCAGGAGTAGCCGGAGATCGGCTCGGGGAGGCACTGGCCCGGGTAGAAGCGGTCGCCCGCGGCGTTGGCGACGCCCTGGTCCATGACGAAGGAGTCCATCGGCCACATGGTGCCCCAGGGCGAGTCCGCGGTCGCGGGCCGGCTGCGCGTGAGCGTGGGCACCAGGTGCCAGCGCGTGCTGCTGAGCACGAGCAGCACGAGCCCGGTGACGACGCCGGTGGCGGCCATGGCGAGCAGCGTCCGGCGTACGAGGAGTCCGGCGAGCGTGCCGACGGCCACGGCGAGAAGGGCGTACGCGACGAGGGCGGGACCGGTCGTCTCGTAGACGCCGCGGTCGGCCCAGTGGAGGTTCCAGTGAGTGCCGACCATCTCGGAGGCGCCGAGCTGGAAGACCGCCATGAGGGCGAGCGTGCCGCCCACGGCGAACGCGGCGGCCGTGGTCACCTTCGTGGCCAGCCAGCGTGTGGGGGAGACCGACTGGGTCCAGGAGAGCTTGTACACCCCGGACTCCATCTCGCGCCCGATCATCGGGCCCGCGACGAAGACGCCGATGAGCAGGGGCACAAGGAGCAGGGCCACGGCACCGTTCGACATGCTGATGTTGAGCAGGTCGCGTGCGCTGGTGAAGCCGAGGAACGTTTCGCAGGTGCCGTGGGAGGAGCAGGCGCCCTTCGGTTCGGGGTAGGCGTCGGCGGCCCAGCGCAGCCAGCCGGTGTAGGCCAGTGCCACGACGACGAGGGCGCCGCCGGTCAGCAGGGCGGTGCGGTGCAGGCGGAGTTCCGCCCAGCGGGGACCGTGCAGGGTGGGCAGGCTCATGCCGTCACTCCCTTCGCGGGGCGGGCCGTCGAGCCCGGCGTCAGGAGCGCCGGTACGTCGGGTGAGCGGAGATGGGCCAGCAACAGCTCCTCCAGGGAGGGTTCCTGGACCTCCCAGCCCTCGCCGACCGGGACTTCGGTGCGGATCAGGGCGGTCAGGCCGCGGCCCGTGGCGCGAGACTCCACGACCGTGTGCACGGCCAGGTCGGCGAGGGGCCGCCTGGCGGTCACCAGGGCGTGCGCGGCGACGAGGTCGTCGATCCCGCCCCCGAGCCGGATGCCGCCCTCCGACACGAGGAGCAAGTGGTCGCAGGCGTCCGCCAGTTCGCTCACGATGTGCGAGGACATGACCACCGTCGTGCCGTGCTCGGCGGCCTCCGCCATCAGCGTGCCCATGAGCTGGTGCCTGGCGAGCGGGTCGAGGTCGGCCATCGGCTCGTCCAGGAGCAGGAGTTCGGCCCGCTTGCCGAGCGCGAGGGCGAGCGCGACACGGGTGCGCTGGCCGCCGGAGAGCGTACGGATGCGGGCGTTCGGCTCGAGCCCGCCGCCGCTCGCGACCCGCTCGGCCGCCCCCATGTCCCAGATTCCCGCGTTGAGTTCGGCCCCGAGCCGCAGGGTCTCCGCGATGGTCAGCTGCGGATGGAGCGGCTTGTCCTGGGCGACGTACGCGACACGGGTACGGGCCTCTGCGGGGCTGACGCCGAGGACGGTGAGCCTGCCCGAAGTGGGCCGGTCGAGGCCGGCCGCGAGGGCGAGCAGGGTCGACTTGCCCGCGCCGTTCGGGCCGACGACGGCGCAGACGCGCCCGGTGGGCAGGCGGAACGCGCAGTCGCGCAGGGCGTAGCGGTCCCGCCCGAAGCGTTTGGTCAGTGCGGTCGCCTCTATGGCGGTGTCGGTCATGCCAAGTCCCCCCTGGAACCTTGCTCATGGATCTGCAACTCGGTGAACTGCTCTTCCAGTACGGCCGTGAACAGCGCCGCCACGTCGTCCTTCTCCAGCCCCGCCTGCCGGGCCCGCGTGGCCCACTCGACGAGCTCCCCCCGCAGCGGCGAGTCGGCCGGTGCGCCGCCGAGCGTCCGGCGGACGAACGTGCCGAGGCCGCGGCGGGCCTCGACCAGGCCTTCGCGCTCCAGCTCGCGGTAGGCCTTCAGCACCGTGTTCGGGTTGATGGCCGTGGCCTCGACGACCTCGCGGGCCGTGGGCAGCTTGTCGCCGGGCTCCAACAGGCCGAGGCGCAGGGCCTGTCGGGTCTGCTGGACGATCTGGAGATAGGTGGCGACGCCGCTGCGCCGGTCGATGCGGTACTCGACCATCGCCTTGCACCACCCTTTCACTAATTGAGTAGTGAAAGGGTGGTGCAAGGGTGGGTGTGCAGTCAAGGGGGAGTTGTGTGGGGGGTTTCGAGGAGCGGCCGGAACCGGTTTCGGGGAGGACTCGGCGATCTTGTAATCTCTGCCGCTCAGCATTGACGTGAACACGTACGAAATACGGGGGACTTGCCTTGTCCATGTCTCAGCAGCGCCGTCGGCCGAACCTGCCGCAGGGCGGTGGCGGCGGGGCCTTCAACGGCCTCTCGCCCCTGATGAAGGTGGCGGTCCTGGTCATCGCGGCGGTCATCGCCGGTGTCTGGATGTACACGAGCCGCGGCAACACCACGGGACCCGACAGCGAGACGGCCAAGCAGCCCGCCTCCGCCCAGGTCGGTGACTGCGTCCAGAACAAGGGGTCCGAGGGCAGCCCCGACATGGAGGTCATCGACTGCGGTGACGCCAAGGCCGAGTACAAGGTCGCGAGCATGCACGAGACCGAGTGCGAGCCCGGTCAGTCCCGCTACGAGCAGACGCGGCGGGGCCGGGTGCAGTTCTCCATGTGCCTGACCGAGGTCGCGGCCAAGTAGGTCACCACACCCGGAGCCGCCCCGCTCGGGACTCCGCGCGGTACGTCACGAATCTGTGCGGTACGTCAGGACTCCGTGCGGTACATCAGGACTCCGTGCGGTACGTCAGGACTCCGTGCGGTACATCAGGTCCGTCTCGTGGGTGACGAAGCCGAGGCGTTCGTAGACACTCATGGCCGCCTTGTTGTCCGCGTCCACGTACAGCATCGCGGTCGGCAGGCCCGCCCGCGCGAGGTGGCGCAGGCCGATCGTGGTCAGGGCCTTGCCGAGGCCGCCGCCCTGGGCGCCGGGGCGCACGCCGACCACGTACACCTCGCCGAGCCGCTCCTGCTCGTGCACCTTCGTCCAGTGGAAGCCGACCAGCTCGCCGTCGCTCTCGCGCTCGGCGAGGAAGAAGCCCGCCGGGTCGAACCACGGCTCCGCCTTGCGGTCGTCCAGGTCGCGCTGGGTGAGGGAGCCCTGCTCGGGGTGGTGCGCGAAGGCCTCGGCGTTCACCGCGAGCCACGCCGCGTCGTCCTGCCCGGGGACGAAGGCACGTACGGAAACACCCTCGGGCAGCGTCGGCTCGGGCAGGTCCAGGTCCGCCAACGGGCGCCGCATCTGGCGCAGTTCACGGAAGAGGGCGAGGCCGAGCACCTGCGCGAGGTGCCGTGCGGAGGAGTGCCCGCCGTGCGCCCACACCCGCAGGCGGCGGCCCGACTCGCCGAGGAGCGCCGTGCCCAGCGCCCTGCCGTGCCCGCGGCCGCGGTGCGCGGGGTGCACGACGAGCTCGGCCGCGGGTGCCTCCACCGGGTCGGTGTCCTCCAGCTGCGCATACCCGACGAGATGGTCGTCGACGCTCAGGAGCAGGTGCCGCACCCCCTCCCGCGCGCCGCCCTTCAGCTGCAGCCTGCCCTGCTCGGAGACCGCCTGCCGGCCGTCCGAGCGGGCGGCCTCGGCGAGCAGTCCGAGTACGGCGTCGGCCTGCGCCGGGGTGAGCGCGGCGAGGGTCTCGATCTTCCGAAGGGGAGCGGGAGCGGGCTGGTCGTCAGTCATGGGATCGAGAGTACGGGCTCTGCTTCGCTTCCCGCCTCGTCCGCCCAACGGCAACCAGGATGTAACCGGCAACCCTCTATTGCGCTACGCGCGTTGAACTTAGGCTGCCCGACGGCCCCAGTCGTCTCACACCACCCCCGGGGGAACACTTGTCCGCCGTACAGAAGCAACAAAGGCCCAGGCGCCGAACCACCCGCGTCCTCGCCGTGGCGGCCGGGCTCGCCACCGTCGGCGCCCTCGTCGCCGCGCTGCCCGCCAGTGCCGGGCAGGACCACGCGGCCGCGGGCAAGGGCGGCAAGAAGCGCACGGTGGACGTGCAGTTGCTGTCCTTCAACGACTTCCACGGCAATCTGCAGCCGCCCGCGGGTTCCTCGGGTCAGGTCACGGAGAAGCAGGCCGACGGCACGGAGAAGAAGATCGACGCCGGCGGCGTCGAGTACCTCGCCACGTCCCTGCGCACCGCCCGCAAGGCCCACCCCTACAGCGTCACGGCCGCCGCGGGCGACCTCATCGGCGCCAGCCCGCTGCTCTCCGGCCTCTTCCACGACGAGCCCACCGTCGAGGCGATGAACAAGCTCGACCTGGACGTCACCAGCGTCGGCAACCACGAGTTCGACGAGGGCGCCAAGGAACTGGCCCGCATCCAGAACGGCGGCTGCCACCCCAAGGACGGCTGCTTCGAGAAGGACAAGAGCGGCAAGGGCAAGAAGTTCAAGGGCGCGGACTATCCGTACCTCGCCGCGAACGTCACCGACGAGAAGACCGGCAAGCCCGTCCTCAAGCCCTACTGGGTGTGGAAGCACAAGGGCGTGAAGATCGGCTTCATCGGCGTCACGCTCGAAGGCACCCCGGACATCGTCTCCGCCGACGGCGTCAAGGGCCTGAAGTTCCACGACGAGATCGAGACCGTCAACAAGTACGCGAAGATCCTCGACGAGCAGGGCGTGAAGTCGATCGTCACGCTCATCCACGAGGGCGGCGTGCCGAAGAGCCAGACGTACAACTACGACTGCGACTCCCCGGGCGCGGGCGACGGCATCTCGGGGCCGATCACCGCCATCGCCAAGGGCATCACGCCGAAGGTCGACGCGCTCGTCACCGGCCACACCCACAACGCGTACGTCTGCACGATCCCGGACCCGGCGGGCAAGCCGCGCATGGTGACCTCGGCGTCCTCCTACGGGAAGCTCTACACGGACACCACGCTCACGTACGACCGCAGGACCAAGGACATCGTGCGCACCAGCGTGAAGTCCGCGAACCACGTCGTCAGCCGCGAGCAGGCCAAGGCGCCCGACATGACCTCGCTCATCTCGCGCTGGGACAAGCTGGCCGCGCCCGTCGCCAACAAGCCCGTCGGCTACATCTCCGCGGACATCCCGGGGCGCGGCGCCGGTGTCCCCGAGTCCCCGCTCGGCGACCTCGTCGCGGACGCGCAGCTCGCGCACGCCAAGTCCCTCGACCCGGAAGCCGATCTGGCCCTGATGAACCCCGGCGGCATCCGCTCCGACATCGTGTACAAGGCGAGCGGCGGCGAGGGCGACGGCGTGGTCACCTACGGCGAGGCGTTCACCGTGCAGCCCTTCAGCAACACGGTCAACCTCGTCGACCTGACCGGAGCGCAGCTCGTCACCGGTCTGAAGCAGCAGGTCAGCGGTCCGAACGAGGCCTCGCCGAAGATCCTGCAGATCTCGGACGGTCTGACGTACACGCTGGACATGACCAAGACGGGCGCGGACCGTGTCGTCGCCGACTCCATCAAGCTGAACGGCAAGGCGATCGACCCGGCGGCCACCTACCGCGTCGCGATGAACTCCTTCCTCGCGGGCGGCGGCGACGGCTTCCCCGAGCTCGGAAAGGGCACGAAGCCGCTCGTCGGCAGCGACGACCTGAAGGCGTTCAACGACTACCTGACCGCCAACTCCTCGGCGGACAAGCCGATTGCGCCGCCGAAGGCGGACCGCATCACGATCGTGAAGTAGACGATGCGTTGAGTAAGCGATGCGTTAAGTAAGTGGCCGAAAGCGGTGCTTACCGGGAGTAAGGCTTGGGGTGGGGTGTGAACGTATGGTGAGATCGCTCGATGCGTTCCCCCCACCGCATAGCCACGCATCCTCCGGATGCGCCTATTGACGACGACCGCGACGACCAGCCCAAGTACACCAATCCGTACGAAGAGCTCGGCGAGCTCGCACCCAATCCGCTGGAGGAGTTCCTCCACGAGGAGAAGGACGAGGACCCGGGCGAGGCCCCTTGGACGCCGCCCAACCACCGCCGCGGCAGCCGCCGCCGCAACCGCTTCGCGGGCCTGCCGCTCGCCGCGAAAGCCGTCGTCGCCGTCCTCGTCGCCACCGCCTTCCTCGCCCTCGGCGACCGCTGGGCGCTCCTGTACGCCGAGCACGAGGCCGCGGACAAGCTCAAGGACCAGATGAACCTGAGCGCGGCACCCGAGGTCGACATCGAGGGGTTCCCCTTCCTCACCCAGGTCCTCGACAAGCGCCTGGACAAGGTGAAGGTGACCGTCCCTGACGTCGCGGCCGACCGTGTCTCGCTCGCCAAGGTCTCCGCGACCGCCACGGACGTCACGATCGAGGGCGACGGGCCCACCTCCATCAAGGGCGCCACCATCGGCGGGATGGACGGCGAGGTGCTGCTCTCCTTCGAGGACCTCAACCGCGAACTGGGCGCGTCCCAGGTCACGTTCACCGGACACGGCCGCGACCAGGTCCTCGCGCGCGGCACGCTGCCCGTCGCGGGCCACGACCTGAAGGTGCGCGCCGACGCCCGCATCCAGCGCAACGGCGACCGCGGCATCTCCACCGACATCGGCGGCATGAGCCTGCAGCTCGGCGATCTGGCGACCTACCGCCCGGGGGCGCGGAAGTCGGAAGGGCTGCACCTGTCGAAGAGCTCCGCCGACCGCGTGGCCAAGGAGACCGCCAAGGCGAAGGCACTCCTTTCCGTGCCGGCGATCGTCGAGCGGCTCGGCATCCCCGAGTCCGTGGTCCGCGGCGCCCTGGAGAGCGACGCCAAGCTCAACGAACTCACCGGCTCGCCGCGCTTCGTGAACGACGTGATGGGCCTCAACCTCATCGACGTCGCGATGGGCCACCCCTGGCTGCTCAAGAAGCTCGGCCTCGACCCCGCCCTCCTCAAGGGCCTCTCCCAGCTCACCCGCCCCGTCCTCGCCGACCGCCTGACCCTCGCCTTCCAGCTGCCGAAGCTGCCGGGGGCCGGGACGGTGGCGCTGCGGGACGTGACGGTGGAGAAGGAGGGCATCCGGGTGCGGCTCGCGGGGTCGGGGATCGGCTTCGGCCGCTAGACGGGACGGCCCTCTTCCAGGGCCAGGTGTGCGCCCCGGAAGCCCGCCCGCAGCCGCCGGTCGTGGCTGACGACCACCAGCGTGCCCTCGTAGTGGGCCAGAGCCGCCTCCAGGTCCTCCACGAGGGCGGGGGAGAGGTGGTTCGTCGGCTCGTCGAGGAGCAGCAGGTCGAGCGGGCGCGAGACCAGCAGGGCCAGTTCGAGGCGGCGCCGCTGGCCCACGGACAGGGAGCGCACCGGCAGTCGGAGGTCCGCCTCGCGGAAGAGCCCGAGGGCGAGGAGCTCCTCGACCCGCTCCTCTCCGTAGAAGGAGAGCACCGAACACCCCTCCTGCCACAGGGAGTTGTCCTGCCGCAGGAAGCCGACCCGCGCGGGGCGCCGCATCTCACCGCTCTCCGCGGCCAGTTCACCGGCGAGCAGCCGCAGCAGCGTCGACTTGCCCGCGCCGTTCGGCCCGGTGACCAGCAGCCGCTCGCCCGCGCCGATCCGCAACGTCCCCTCGACCGCGAGACGCCCCGGCACGCGCACGTCGGTCAGTTCCACCGCGCCCGCGGCCTCGCCCTCGACCCGCGCGGTGAAGCGCAGGGGCCGTGGGGGCGGGGCGACGGGGTTCTCGGTGAGGCGCTGCAGCCGCTCCCGCGCGTTGCGGATCCGGCCCATCGCGCCGTGCGCCCGTGACCTCGCGCGGAAGGCGCCCGCACCGCTGAACGCGGCCGGTGCCTTGCGGGGGATCGCGGAGAGCAGCCCGATGTTGGCATCGGCCAGCGCGGAGTGCCTGGCCACCTCGGCGCGCCACTCCTCGTACTCCCGCTCGTGGCGGGCCCGTTCGGCAGCCTTGGCGGTCAGATAGCCGGCGTAGCCGTTGCCGTAGCGACGTACGGAACGTGTGTCACCGTCCACCTCCAGGATCGTCGTCGTGACGCGGTCGAGGAACGCGCGGTCGTGGGTGACCGCGAGCACGGTGCCGCGGTGCGCGCGCAGGTGGTCCTCCAGCCAGCGCACGGCCTCGTCGTCGAGGTCGTTCGTCGGCTCGTCCAGGAGCAGCAGCTCGGGCGAGGAGGCGAGGGTCCCCGCGAGCATCAGGCGGGAGCGCTGCCCGCCGGAGAGCGTGGCCAGCGGCCGTGCGCGGTCCAGCGGCGCGTGCTCGCCGAGGTGGCGCAGGGCGACCTCGACGCGGCGGTCGGCGTCGTGCCCGCCGCGCGCGTCGAACTCGGCGACCAGAGCGGCGTATTGCTCGTACGCCGCTTCGTCCGCGCCCTCCAGTGACGACTCGGCGACCCCGATCCGCCGGGCCAGGGACCGCAGTTCGGCGAGGGCCGTGTCGATCGCGTCGCCGACCGTCGCCGTGTCCGGCAGGTCGAGGGTCTGGGCGAGGTGCCCGATGCCGCCGGGGGCGGCGACGGTGAGCGTGCCGTTGTCCGGCGGCTCCGCTCCGGCGACGATCCGCAGCAGGGTGGACTTCCCGGAGCCGTTGTCCCCGATGACGCCCACCTTCTCGCCGGGGCGGACGGCGAGGGAGACGCGGTCGAGGACGACGCGGTCCTCGTAGCGCTTGGTGACGTCGGTGAGGGCGAGCTGGGAGACGGCGGTGGCGGCGGGGGTGGCGGCTGCGGTGGTGGCGGTGACTGGGTACAAGTACGTCCTCTTCGGTCGACGGCATGGGCGGTCCTGCGAGGCGAGACGGTTCGTCTCGTTGAAATGAACGTACCTCATGGTGGAGCGGCACGCAAGACGTACCGTCTCGTTTGTTCGCGGGCCCCTCAGGAAAGCGGAGTCTCCGGCGGCGGAGTCGCCGCCCCCGGCAGCCGCACCGTCGCCACCGTGCCGCCGCCGTCGGCCGCCCCCAGCGCCACCTCGCCGCCCGACTGCCGCACCGTGCGGGCCACGATCGACAGGCCGAGCCCGGAGCCCGGCAGGCTCCGCGCGGAGGGCGAGCGCCAGAACCGGTCGAAGACGTGCGGGAGATCCTCGGCGGGGATGCCGGGCCCGTGGTCGCGCACCGTCAGCTCGCCGTCCTTGAGGGCGACCTCGATGGCGGAGCCGGACGGCCCGAACTTCACCGCGTTGTCGAGGATGTTGACCACGGCGCGCTCCAGGGCGGCCGGTTCCGCGCGGACGTACCAGGGCGAGAGGTCCGCGGTGAACGTCAGCTCCGGGCCGCGCAGCCTGGCCCGCTCCAGGGCCGTGTCCACGACGTCGTGCAGGGCGATCACCTGCACCTTGCCGCTGCCCTGGCCCGCGTCGGGGCGTGACAGCTCCTGCAAGTCGCCGATCAGCGCGGCCAGTTCGGTCATCTGCGCCTTGACCGAGGCGAGCAGCGCCCTGCGGTCGTCGGGCGGGATGGCGCGGCCGGTGTCCTCGCTGCGGGCAAGGAGCTCGATGTTCGTGCGCAGGGAGGTGAGCGGCGTGCGCAGCTCGTGGCCCGCGTCGGCGATCAGCTGCTGCTGGAGGTCGCGGGACGAGGCCAGCGAGGCGGTCATGGAGTTGAAGGACTCCGAGAGCCGGGCGATCTCGTCGTCGCCGTCCACGGGGATGCGCAGGTTCAAGTCCTCCGTACGGGCGACGTGTTCGACGGCCTCGGTGAGCTGGTCCACGGGCCTGAGCCCGGTGCGGGCCACCCAGAGCCCGGCGGCACCGGCACCGAGGACGCCGATGCCGGCGACGACGGAGAGGACGATGGCGAGGTTGTTGAGGGTGTCGTCGACCTCGTTGAGGGGGCGGGCCAGGGAGATCGCGAGGCCGGGGCGGCCGTCCAGCGGGTACGTCAGGACGCGGTACTTGTCGCCGTTGGACGCAGTGGCGTTGTGGAACGCGTGCGTGGCGTTGCCCCGCGCGACGTCCGTGTCGGCCGACACGACCTCGAGGGACTGCTTTCCGACGATGACGCAGTGCCCGCCGCTCGCGTCGACGACCTGAACGGTCGACTTGAAGATGTCGGGGTTGTCGGCGCCGCCCCTGATGATCGTCTGCGCGCACTGTCCGTCCGGTTCGATGAAGGCGGACACCTTGGCCGGGGACACCTTGGCCTCGCTCAACGCGTCGTCCAGCGAACTGATCAACACGTTCCGTACGACGAACCAGCACGCCACCGCGCTCGCGGCCACCGCGAACCCGACGGCCACCGTGACCAGCAACGCCAAGCGCGAGCGCAACGGCAGCGCACGATAACGCCGCACCACCCTGTTCACTCGCCGCCCCGCAGCACGTACCCCACGCCCCGCACCGTGTGCACGAGCCGCGGTTCGCCGCCCGCCTCCGTCTTGCGGCGCAGGTACATCACGTAGACGTCGAGGGAGTTGGAGGACGGCTCGAAGTCGAAGCCCCAGACCGCCTTGAGGATCTGCTCGCGGGTGAGGACCTGGCGCGGATGCGCGAGGAACATCTCGAGGAGGGTGAACTCGGTGCGGGTCAGCTCGACCGTGCGCGGCCCCCGCGTCACCTCGCGCGTCGCGAGGTCCATCCGCAGGTCGGCGAAGGAGAGGACGTCGCCCTCCTCGGCCTGCCCGGCCGCCGCCGCGTACGAACTGCGGCGCAGCAGCGCGCGGATGCGGGCGAAGAGCTCGTCCAGCTCGAAGGGCTTGACCAGGTAGTCGTCGGCGCCCGCGTCGAGTCCCGTGACGCGGTCGCCGACGGTGTCGCGCGCGGTCAGCATCAGGATCGGCGTGGTCGATCCGGTGGCGCGGAGCCTGCGCGCGGCGGTGAGGCCGTCCATGCGGGGCATCTGGATGTCGAGGACGACGAGGTCGGGGTGGTACGCGGCGGCCTTCTCCAGCGCGTCGGCGCCGTCGACCGCGACCTCGGTGCCGTACCCCTCGAAGGCGAGGCTGCGTTGCAGCGCCTCCCGCACGGCGGGTTCGTCGTCCACGATCAGGATGCGCAGCTGCTCGCGGTCACCGGTGCGGTCGCCTTCGGCGGGGCTCATGGGCTTCGGACTTCCTCGGGTCAGGGGGCGGAACGGGGCCGGTATCAGCCTCGCACGCGGGGGCGGCCGGGGAGCCCCGGCCGACGGTGACGGCGAGGACGTGCCGGGCGCGGTTGACGAAGGTCACGTCTTCGAACCCGACCGCAGCTTGCCGAGGTCGTCCTTGACGGTGTCGATCGGGATGGCGAAGCCGAGGCCGACGCTGCCGGACCCGGAGTCGGCACCGGCCTGCGACGAACTGGGCGAGTACATCGCGGAGTTGATGCCGATGATGTTGCCGTTCATGTCGATGAGGGCGCCGCCGGAGTTGCCGGGGTTCAGCGAGGCGTCGGTCTGCAGCGCCTTGTACGTGGTCTTCGATGACCCGGTGTCGCCGTTGAACTGCCGCCCGTCGAACTCGAACGGCCAGCCGCCCTGCGGGTTCTGCGGCTGCTCCTGGCCGTCGCCCGTGGAGACGGTGACGTCCCGGTCGAGCGCGGAGATGATGCCGCTGGTGACGGTGCCGGTCAGGCCCTCGGGGGAGCCGATGGCGACCACCTCGTCGCCGACCTTGATGTTGTCGGAGTTGCCGAGGGTGGCGGCCTTGAGCCCGGAGGCGTCCTTCAGCTGGAGGAGCGCGAGGTCCTTCTTGCTGTCGGTGCCGACGACCTCGGCGTCGTAGGTCTTGCCGTCGTTCGTCTGCACCTTGATCGACGAGGCGCCCGCGATGACGTGGTTGTTGGTGATGATCTCGCCGTCGCTCTTGGTGATCACACCGGAGCCCGTGGACTTGCCCTGCCCGGTGGTGGCGCTGATCTCGACGATGCTGGGGCTGACCGCCTCGGCGACCCCGGCGACGGTGCCCTTCTTGCTGGTCGGCACGACGTCCGTGCTGGTGGCGGTGGTGCCGCTGTCCCGGTCGGTCAGCGTCTGCACGGCGTACGCGGTGCCGCCGCCGACCGCGGCCGCCGCGATGGCGACGGCGGCGAGCAGGGCCACGGGGCCCTTGGCCCGGCGGCGCCGCGGGGCGGGTGCCTGAGGTTCCTCCGGCGCGAAGGCGGGCGGGGGCGGGTACGCGCCGTGCGCGTAGCCTCCCTGCGTACCGCCGTGGTGCACAGGCGCTGACGACTGCTGCTGGTGGTACTCGCCGCTGGGGCGGAAGGTCTCGGTCATGTCATCGAGACTCTCCGCCGTACATGAGAGTCGGCTGAGTACGTCCTGAGAAGCCCGGCAGAAGTGCGTATGCCCGATATAAAGCCAGGTCGGGGCGCTGTCGCGGAGGGCGCTACCGGCAGCCGCAGGACTGCCGTACGACAAGGCGCGACGGGAACAGCTTCAGCCGCTCGCGCCGGGACCCGGCGACCCGCAGCCCGTCGTCCAGGACGAGATCGACCGCGGCGCGGGCCATCGCGGGCCGGTCGGAGGCGACGGTGGTCAGCGGCGGGTCCGTGAGGCCCGCCTCCTTGACGTCGTCGAAGCCGGCGACGGCCAGCTCGCCCGGCACGTCGATGCGCAGCTCGCGCGCGGCCCGGAGCACGCCGATGGCCTGGTCGTCCGTGGAGCAGAAGATCGCGGTGGGCCGGTCGGGCCGCGCGAGCAGGTCGAGGCCCACCTGGTAGGCGTCGTAGCGGTTGTACGGGGCTTCGAAGAGCCGCCCCTCCGTGGACAGCCCGGCCTCCCGCATCGCGCGCCGCCAGCCCTCGACGTGATCGGAGACGGGGTCGCCGACGGTCGGGGTCTCGGCCGTGCCGCCGACACAGGCGACGTACTCGTGGCCGTGCTCCAGGAGGTGGCGGGTCGCGAGCTGCGCGCCGCCGACGTCGTCCGTGACGACCGCGACGTCGTCGATGGCCTCGGGCCGCTCGTGCAGGAGCACCACGCGCGCGTCCCACGCGTCGATCTCGGCGGCGGCCTGGTCGGTCAGGCCGTGGCTGACGAGGATGAGGCCGGAGACCCGCATGCCGAGGAAGGCGCGCAGATAGTGCGTCTCGCGCTCCTCCACGTAGTCGGAGTTGCCGACGAGGACCATCTTTCCGCGCTCGGACGCGGCCTGTTCGACGGCGTGGGTCATCTCCGCGAAGAAGGGCTGGCGTGCGTCCGGCACGATCATGCCTATGAGGTCCGTGCGCCGCGAGGCCATGGCCTGGGCAACACGGTCGGGCCGGTAGCCCAGCTCCTTGATCGCGGCGAGTACCCGCTCGCGCGTGGCCGGGGCGACCGGCCTGGGTCCGTTGTTGATGACGTAACTGACGACCGCGGTCGAAGTACCCGCAAGTCTTGCCACGTCATCCCGAGTCACCTTGGCCACGCGCGGAGTCTACGCGGATGGAACTACCGCTGGGCAGGGCGTACGGCAGCTTCCTTCGGAGCGGACTTCGCGGCTTCGGGAGCGGGCGCCGTCTTCCGGCCGCCGTTCTCCTCGGGGCGGGGAGTCGCCGCCTTCGCCTGCTCCTCGTCGGCCGCGCGTTCGACCTTCTCGGGGGTGACGAAGCGGTATCCGACATTCCGGACGGTGCCGATCAGCGACTCGTGCTCGACGCCGAGCTTGGCGCGAAGCCGCCGCACGTGGACGTCGACCGTGCGCGTGCCGCCGAAGTAGTCGTAACCCCAGACCTCCTGGAGCAGCTGGGCCCGTGTGAAGACCCGGCCCGGGTGCTGCGCCAGATACTTGAGCAGCTCGAACTCCTTGAAGGTCAGGTCGAGGACCCGGCCCTTCAGCTTCGCGCTGTACGTCGCCTCGTCCACGGAGAGGTCGCCGTTGCGGATCTCCATGGGGGAGTCGTCCGCGGTGATCTGCTGCCGGCCCATCGCGAGCCGCAGACGTGCCTCGACCTCGGCGGGGCCCGCCGTGTCGAGGAGTACGTCGTCGATGCCCCAGTCCGCGGTGACGGCCGCGAGGCCGCCCTCCGTCACGACCAGGACCAGCGGACAGCCGGGCCCCGTGGAGCGGAGCAGCTGGCAGAGGCTGCGCACCTGCGGGAGATCGCGGCGTCCGTCGATGAGGATGACGTCGGCACCGGGGGTGTCGACGAGAGCGGGGCCCTCCGCGGGGGCGACGCGCACGTTGTGAAGGAGCAGGCCGAGAGCGGGGAGCACCTCCGTCGACGGCTGGAGGGCATTGGTGAGGAGCAGCAGAGAGCTCATCGCACCCCACCTGCCCGGGTCGTCCGACTGTCGTGCACGTTTCGCTCGCCCATAACGTCTGGTTCCTCCTCGGTCCCTGCGGAGGGGGTCCCCCCTGCTCATTTAGAGCTTGGGGGCGTTTACGGCACTGCTTCGTACGGTGCTTTCGGGACCCGCGCCCGGAGCCCTGAAAGCACAAAAGGACCCGGGGGCTGCGCTGCCCGGATCCTCTGCCGAGCAGAATAGCCCACATGAGTTCCGGTCCGGCAGGTCAAGCGGCGCGATCTTCTGTGCCTCCGATCACTCGGCGTCAGGGTCGCGTTAAGCAGCGCGCCACGCTTCGTACACATGACGGAGTGGCCATCGAGGCCGCCTACGACCCCGGGCCCGACCCCGCGGGAGAGCTCGCGATCGTCGTCGCGCACGGCTTCTCCGGGGAGCTTTCGCGGCCCCACGTGCGCCGCGTCGCGGGGGTCTTCGCCCAGCGTGCGGCCGTGATCACGTTCTCCTTCCGCGGGCACGGCGGCTCCGGAGGGCGCACCACCGTCGGTGACCGCGAGGTGCTCGACCTGGCCGCGGCGGTGGAGTGGGCGCGCGCGCTCGGGCACGCGCGCGTGGCGACCGTCGGCTTCTCGATGGGCGGCTCCGTCGCCCTCCGTCACGCCGCGTTGCACAGGGGGCGCACGGAAGCGCGGACCGATGCCGTGGTGTCGGTCAGCGCCCCGGCGCGCTGGTTCTACCGGGGGACCGCGCCGATGCGGCGGCTGCACTGGGTGGTCACGCGTCCCGCGGGCCGCGCGGTCGGCCGTTTCGGCCTGAAGACGAGAATCCACCCGCACGAGTGGGACCCCGTGCCCCTTTCGCCGGTCGAGTCCGTTCCGCTCATCGCACCGACGCCCCTGCTGGTCGTGCACGGCGACCGGGATCCGTACTTCCCCGTCGACCATCCGCGGATGCTGGCGGCCGCCGCCGACGGCGGGGCCGAGCTGTGGCTGGAAGAAGGCATGGGGCACGCGGAGCACGCGGCCTCCGACGAACTCGTCGGACGGATCGCCTCCTGGGTCACGGCATCATGGACGTCGGCAACCGCCGAGGAGACATCGGCGAACGCCGACTGAAAGGGGAGTCGCATGGTGAACGGCACCATTCGTTACTGGGCCGCTGCCAAGGCGGCCGCGGGCGTCGCGGAGGAGCCGTACGCCGCGGTGACGCTCGCCGACGCGCTGGAGGCCGCCCGCGAGCGGCACCCCGGTGAGCTCGTCCGGGTCCTGCAGCGCTGCTCCTTCCTCGTCGACGGCGACCCCGTCGGCACCCGAGGGCATGAGACCGTACGGCTGGCCGAGGGCGGCACGGTCGAGGTGCTCCCGCCGTTCGCAGGAGGATGAGCGCCATGTCCAACCAGCCGTACGAGGGGTACGACCCGTATCAGCAGCCGTACCAGCAGCCCTACGCGGAGCCGCAGTACCCCGAGCAACAGCAACAGCAGCAGTACGCGCAGTCCTACCCGGAGCAGCAGTCCTACCCGGAGCAGCAGCCCTACCCCGAGCAGCAGCAGTACGCCCAGCAGCCGTACCCGCAGCAGCAACAGCCTTACTACGCCGAGCCGCAGCAGTACGGCTCGGAGCAGTACACGCAGCAGTGGCAGGGGCAGACCTGGGAGACGTCGGTGCAGCCGCCCGCTGCCGCGGTGGACGTGACGGAGACGGCGTACCTGCCGCCGCAGAGCTCGTACCAGCCGGAGCCTTCCCCCCAGCCGGAGCCGTCCCTTGAGCCCGCAGGCTCCGACGCGCCCTCCTACGGCCCAGCCACCACCACCGGCAACGCCCGCATCACCGACGCCCAGCGCGCCCGTGCCGAGGGCAGGTCGCCGATCATCGAGCCGGGGATGCAGCCCGCCGCGCTGACCGCCCTGCTCGGTCTGCTGCTCGCCGGGGGCGCCGCCGCCGGACAGTACGCGCTGCTCGTACCGCTGGTGATCCTGCAGGCCGTGACCGCCGCGGGATGGTTCAGGCTCAACGGGATGTGGCCCGCGCGCCAGGGCATCGCCCTCGCCTTCCTCGGCGGTGTCGTCGCGGACGCGGCGCTGCTCACCGTGGGCAAGGAGCACGCGCCCGCCGCCATCCTCGGCACCCTCGGCGTCTGGGTCCTGCTCGTCCTCGTCCTGCAGCTGCGCAGTCACGCCGGTGCCGACGAGCGGATGTACGGGCTCATGGCCACCGTCGCCTCCGCCGCGCTCGCGATCATCGCGGCCGGGCACCTCGCGGCCGCGTCCGACGCCGTGACCGTGGGCTGCGCCGCCGTCGCCGCCGCGATCCTCGCCCGCGCGCTGCCGCTGCCCACGCCCGCCTCCGTGGTCGTCGCGCTGCTCGCGGCCGCCGGTGCGGGCGTCGCCGTCGGCGGCATGACGGACTACGGCAGCGAGGGCGCGCTGCTCGCCCTCGGCGCCGGTGTCTGCGCGCTGATCGGGCACCGCGCCGCCTCCTACGACTACCCGTCCCGCTTCGTGCACATGACGGCGGGCGTCGCGCTGCCGCTCGCGGCCGCCGCCCCCGCGGTCTACGTCCTGGGCCGCGCCATCGGCTGACCGCCCGCGCGAGCGAACGCCACGGGCGATCGTCACAGGTGATCGACAGGTCCCCGGCCGAGCTCTTCGGCCGGGGACCTGTTCCTTTAGGCTCGCGGAACGACAGTCGAATCGGGGGACCAAGGTGGGGGAACACCGGACATGAGCAAGCGCGCCGTACGAATACTTCTGATCGTCGTCGTGATCCTCGGGGGACTCTTCGTGGCGGCCGACCGGCTCGCCGTGAGCTTCGCCGAGGGCGAGGCGGCGGACAAGCTGAAGTCCAGCGAGGGGCTGAGCGAGGCGCCCGACGTCTCCATCAAGGGCTTCCCCTTCCTGACCCAGGTCGCGGGCGGCGAGCTCGACGACGTGGAGGTCGGCATCAAGGACTACGACGCCAGGTCGGGCTCGGACTCGATCCGCATCGCCGACCTCACCGCCCACATGAAGGGCGTGAAGTTCTCCGGCGACTACAGCTCCGCGACCGCCGCCACCGCCACGGGCACGGCGCGCGTCTCGTACGACGAGCTCCTGAAGGCCAGCAAGTCCGAGCCCGTCGAGCTGCCGCTCGGCGCCACCGGCAAGGTCGTCGGCCTCTCCGACGGCGGCAACGGCAAGATCAAGGTCGAGGTCGAGGTCAGCAAGGGCGGCGTGAAGCTGCCGAAGCCGGTCCACGTGCTGAGCTCGGTGCGCGTCGAGGGCGACACCATCAAGGTCCACGCCGACCGCATCCCGAAGAAGCTGGAGGTCCTCGGCGTCGCCATCCCGCTCCCCGAGGGCATGGCCCGTGACGTGACGGACTTCGAGCAGAAGATCGACGACCTGCCGGCCGGCATCGAGCTGGAGAAGGTCGAGGCGGCCCCCGACGGCGTGGACATGTCGGTGACGGGCTCGAACGTGAGCCTGACCGGCTGATCCGGGGTTCCCACCCCCGCCTACGTCCGCAGTACGAGACGCAGGCGTCCGGCGGTCGGATGTGACGGGGACGACACCGGGCCCGGGGCCCCGCCGGGGCGGCCCCGGGCTTCAACAATTCTCGGCATGTGGATGATTGCGTCTCACTATGCGGAGCACCGGTGACACGGCCGCCCCTCCGTCCCTACGATCGGACGCATGCAACGACAGGCGGATCTCACGAAGCGGCGGGCAGTGGACCTGTGCCGCGTCGCCGCCATGCTCTGTCGCACCTTCTGACGGGGACCTCACCTCCCCGTTTCCCTCAGGCCTGTTGACGCCTTTCCGGCAGGCCGCCCCGCGCCGTACGTACGCCCGCAGTGCCTCCCCGCACCACCGGCCCGTACCGGCCGCCCCCTCGTGCACCGCAGCACAGCCGCACCGCCGCAACTGCCCCGGAGGAGAGAAGCATGAGCCGCAGCGACGTCCTGGTAGACGCCGACTGGGTCGAGGCCCACATCGAGGACCCGAAGGTCGCCATCGTCGAGGTCGACGAGGACACCTCCGCGTACGACAAGAACCACATCAAGAACGCGATCCGCATCGACTGGACCAAGGACCTGCAGGACCCGGTCCGCCGTGACTTCGTCGACCAGGAGGGCTTCGAGAAGCTCCTGTCGGCCAAGGGCATCGCGAACGACACCACCGTCGTCCTCTACGGCGGCAACAACAACTGGTTCGCCTCGTACGCCTTCTGGTACTTCAAGCTCTACGGCCACCAGGACGTGAAGCTCCTCGACGGCGGCCGCAAGAAGTGGGAGCTCGACTCCCGCGACCTGGTCGACGGCGCCGAGGTGCCGAAGCGTCCCGCCACCGAGTACAAGGCCAAGGCCCAGGACACCTCGATCCGCGCCTTCCGCGACGACGTCGTGGCCGCCATCGGCTCCAAGAACCTGGTCGACGTGCGCTCGCCCGACGAGTTCAGCGGCAAGCTGCTCGCCCCGGCCCACCTCCCGCAGGAGCAGTCGCAGCGTCCGGGCCACGTGCCCAGCGCCCGCAACATCCCGTGGTCGAAGAACGCCAACGACGACGGCACCTTCAAGTCGGACGACGAGCTCAAGGCCCTCTACGAGGACGAGCAGGTCGACCTGGCCAAGGACACCATCGCGTACTGCCGCATCGGTGAGCGTTCGGCCCTGACCTGGTTCGTCCTGCACGAGCTGCTCGGCCAGACCAACGTCAAGAACTACGACGGCTCCTGGACCGAGTACGGCTCGCTCGTCGGCGTGCCGATCGAGCTCGGCGCCAACAAGTAAGCCCCGACCTTCCTTCCCCCTAGGAGTACACATGTGTGGAGCAAAGGCCGGCGGCCCCGACGCTTCGACGATCAAGCCCGGTGAGACCACGATCCAGGGCCAGGTGACCCGCGACGGCGAGCCCGTCACCGGTTACGTGCGCCTGCTCGACTCGACCGGCGAGTTCACCGCCGAGGTCCCGACCTCGGCGACCGGCCAGTTCCGCTTCTACGCCGCCGAGGGCACGTGGACCGTCCGGGCGCTGATCCCCGGCGGCACCGCGGACCGCACGGTCGTCGCCCGGACGGGCGGCCTCGCGGAGGTCGCGATCGCGGTCTGATCCACCGCCGCACCGAGAACGGCTGAAGGGCCGCACCCCAGGGGGTTGGACGCCACTGGACGGGGTGCGGCCCTTCGGCTGTCGCCGCTACCGCTGCCTGCGCTTGCCGCTACTGCTGCCGCCTGCGCTTGCCGTCCAGCTCGTCCCACCACTCGTCGGACTTCGGGTCCCCGCTGGGGTCGTCCCACCAGCGGTCCTCGGGCCCTCGCCGGTTCGCCACCATCGCGGCCAGCGGCGGGATCACCATCGCCACGACGCACATCCCGACGGCGACGGGGACCGACCAGAGCCGTACGACCCCCCAGGCCAGGACGAAGAGACCGACGCAGGTCCCCATCATGGCGAAGTACACATGGCGCCTGCGCGCGTACATACATCCAGCGTACGTCCGGAGGGCCCTCACAGAGAGGGACGGGCGCCGCCCGACTACAGTGGGACCGGCTCTGATACCTGCCCCAACAGCTCACCGAGGAGCACCCCGTGCTTGAGGCCTTCTTCTCCGCCCTGCTGGTTCTTGTCTGCGTCGGCGTTCTCGCCTTCGCCGGGCTCACCGTGAAGAAGCTGTACCAGGGCCAGCGCTGACCACCGTCACCTCCACCACAGATCGCCTGAGCTTCCCATGATCGAGATTCCGTCCGACCTGAACCCCGACCTCGTGCCCCTCGCCTTCCTCCTCGGCAACTGGGCCGGCGCGGGCGTCACCGACTTCCCCGGCGCCGAGAAGGCGAATTTCGGCCAGGAGGTCTCCTTCACGCACGACGGGCGGGACTTCATCGAGTACCGCTCGTACACCTGGGTGCTCGACTCCGAGGGCAACAAGGTGAAGCCCCTGGAGAGCGAGTCCGGCTTCTGGCGCATCGACAAGGACCGCAAGGTCGAGGTCGTGATGGTCCGCGACGACGGCGTCGTCGAGGTCTGGTACGGCGAGCTGGCCGACCAGAAGCCGCAGATCGACCTGGTCACGGACGCCGTCGCGCGCACCGCGGCCTCCGGCCCCTACACCGGTGGCAAGCGCCTCTACGGCTATGTGAAGGGCGACCTGATGTGGGTCGGCGAGAAGCAGACCCCCGAGGTGCCGCTGCGGCCGTACATGTCGGCGCAGCTGAAGAAGGTCGTCACGCCCGAGGAGGTCGCCGACATGGCGCGGAACCTCGGTGATCTGCCGGACGACGGCATCGCCTTCTTCAAGTAGACCTAGACTCTGAGGTGTGGTGAGCACCGACTGGAAGAGCGACCTGCGGCAGCGCGGATACCGCCTGACCCCGCAGCGCCAGCTTGTCCTCGAAGCCGTCGACACCCTTGAGCACGCGACCCCCGACGACATCCTCTGCGAAGTGCGGAAGACGGCGTCGGGGGTCAACATTTCCACGGTCTACCGCACCCTGGAGCTCCTGGAGGAGCTGGGCCTGGTCTCGCACGCCCACCTCGGGCACGGCGCCCCGACGTACCACCTGGCGGACCGGCACCACCACATCCACCTCGTCTGCCGCGACTGCACGGACGTCATCGAGGCCGACACGGAGATCGCGGCGGACTTCACCGCCAAGCTGCGGAAGACCTTCGGCTTCGACACCGACCTGAAGCACTTCGCGATCTTCGGGCAGTGCGAGAAGTGCGGCGGGGAAGCCGGCGGCGGGGCGGACAAGGGCTCCCAGAAATAAAAGCGGCGCCCCGCTGGTCGTAGTCTTTGTGAACATGAAGAGCCCCCTGCTGTCCCTGCCCGGCGCCGTCCCCGCCGAGGGCGTGGACGAAGGCGTCGCCGCCCACTACGGCGAACTGTTCCGCGAGCAGCGCGCCCTCGCCGACGGCACCGGTTTCGTCGACCTCTCGCACCGCGGTGTGGTCACCGTCACCGGCTCCGACCGGCTGAGCTGGCTGCACCTGCTGCTCACCCAGCACGTCAGCGAGCTGCCCGCGAACCAGGCGACCGAAGCGCTGATCCTCTCCGCCAACGGCCACATCGAGCACCACCTCGCCCTCGTCGACGACGGCGAGACCGTCTGGGCACACGTCGAGCCCGGCACCCAGGACGCCCTCATCGCGTACCTGGAGAGCATGAAGTTCTTCTACCGCGTCGAAGTCGCCGACCGCACGGACGAGTTCGCCGTCGTCCATCTGCCCGCGGGATCCATCGCCCCGGCCCCCGAGGGCGTCGCGGTGCGCGAGACGGCCCACGGCCGCGACCTCTTCCTGCCGCGCGCCGACCTGGAGGCGTACGCCGCGGACAACGGCCCCGCGGCAGGACTCCTCGCGTACGAGGCGCTGCGGGTGGAGGCCCACAGGCCGCGGCTCGGCTTCGAGACCGACCACCGCACCATCCCGCACGAGCTGGGCTGGATCGGCACCGCGGTGCACCTGCAGAAGGGCTGCTACCGCGGGCAGGAGACCGTCGCCCGCGTCCAGAACCTGGGCAAGCCGCCGCGCCGCCTGGTCTTCCTGCACCTGGACGGCAGCGAGGTGCACCTGCCGGTCGCGGGCACCCCGGTCCACCTCGCGAGCGAGGGCACCGAGGGCCGCAAGCTGGGGTTCATCACGACCTCCGTACGCCACCACGAGCTGGGCCCGATCGCCCTCGCGCTGGTCAAGCGGAACGTGCCGGTGGACGCGGAGCTGATCGCGGGGGACACCGCGGCGGCCCAGGAGGTCGTGGTCGAGCCGTAGTACGGCGCCGCGTCACTGTTCCAGGAGCGCTGTCACCGCTCCTGGAGCGCTGTCACCGCTCCTGGAGCGCTGTCACCGCTCCTGGAGCGCTGTCACCGCTCCAGGAGCACCGTCACATCTCCAGGAGCACCGTGAACGGGCCGTCGTTGGTCAGCCCCACCCGCATCTGCGCCCCGAAGCGGCCCGTCGCCACCGTCGCGCCCAGGGAGCGCAGTTGGGCGACCACCTCGTCGACCAGGGGTTCGGCGACATCGCCGGGGGCCGCCGCGTTCCAGGTGGGGCGGCGGCCCTTACGGGCGTCTCCGTAGAGCGTGAACTGGCTGATGACCAGGAGCGGCGCGTCGATGTCGCTGCACGACCTCTCGTCGGCCAGCATCCGCAACGACCAGAGCTTGCGGGCCAGTTGGGCCGCCTTCTCCTTGGTGTCGTCGTGCGTGACGCCCACCAGGACGCACAGGCCCTCGCCGTCGATCTCGCCCACCGTCTCGCCGTCGACGGCCACGCTCGCGCCGTCCACCCTCTGCACCACTGCTCGCATACGGTCATCATGCCGTGCCGCGCGGGACGCCCGAATCGGGTCCCCCCACCCCCTCCGGATCCCCCCATCTGGGGCCGATTCCGGGCACTCATTCACATAGCGGCCACTCGGGGTGGCACGATGCTCACACGCGGTGCTCCGCGTCGGCCGGTCGAGGGGACGGGTAGAGCCACATGAGTACACCAAGTACCGGGCAGTCGCCCGGCCGTATCTCGCTGCGCCGCACGCCGGTTCCGCGTCCGCCCGCGCAGCGCACGGGCGAGCAGCGCGCCGCCGAGCGGCTGCTGCCGGACGTGCCCCGGCACGACCTGGCCGCGCTGCGCCTGCCCGAGCTGCGGGAGGTGCGCAGGGCCGCGCAGCAGGACGAGGCCGACCTCAGCTATGTACGGCGCCTTCTGCAGGGGCGCATCGACATCCTGCGGGCCGAGATCGCGCGCCGCAGTCAGCCGCATCCGCCGGCGCCCGAGCCGGAGGCGCCGCTGGTGGCCCGGCTCCCGGAGATCCTCACGGACGCCCCGGCCCGGCACCGCTCATCGGCCCGGCACGTCACGCTCGGCACCCCGCACGGCGAGGAGTACCGCCTGCTCGCCACGGAGATGCTCGCCGAGGTCGAGCTCTCCGACCTGGCGGCGCGCACGGACGATGAGTTGCACACGGCCATGGGCCGCCTCGTGCGGTACGAACAGCAGGTGTCCCGCCGCCGCCAGCTCCTTCAGCGGACCACGGACGACTGCAGCGCGGAGATCGCGCGGCGGTACCGCGAGGGCGAGGCGCAGGTCGACGACCTGCTGACGTGACGTGACGTGACGTGACGTGACGTGACGTGACCTGGCCTGTGGCGGGTGCGGGTGCGGGTGCGGAGGCGGGGCGGAAACCCATGTGCGGGACCGTGCCGCCTCTGCCTAGCGTTCGGGCATGAGCGATGTCGACGTAAGAGCCGTGTCCGACGCCGAGTTGCCCGCCTGGCAGCGGGCCGTCAACACCGGATTCCTCAGGCCCCTCGCCGCCATGTCGGACGAGGCCGTGGCCCACTTCCGGGAGCACGTCGATCTCACCCGCGTCCAGGGCGCCTTCGACCGCGGGCGCTGCGTGGGCACCTTCCGGTCCTTCCCGCAGGAGGTCACCGCGGTGGGCGGCGCCTTCGTCCCCGCGGACGCGATCTCCGGGGTCACCGTCGCCCCCACCCACCGCCGCCGCGGCATCCTGACCCGCATGATGGCCGCCGACCTCGCCGCGGCCAAGGAGCGCGGCGACGTCGTGGCCACGCTCATCTCCGCCGAGTACGCGATCTACGGCCGGTACGGCTTCGGGCCCGCGACCCGGGTCACCGAGTGGGAGGTCGACGTCGCGCGCTCGGGGCTCGACCCGCGCTGGTCGGGGCCCGAGGAGACCGGCGCCCGCATCGACCTCGTGGACGGCGCCGAGGTGCGCAAGCTGGGGCCCGAGCTGCACGAGCGGTTCCGGGCCGCGCGGCACGGCGCGATCGACCGCCCCGAGGAGTGGTGGCTGCGCAACACCGGCGAGCGGGCCAGCCCCGAATATCCGTGGCAGGAGCCCTTCTACGCCTTCTACCGCGACGCCTCGGGCCGCGTCGAAGGGCTGGTCGCGTACAGCACCACGGAGGACCGGTGGGGCGGATCGCGGCTGCCGCAGAACACCCTGACCGTGCTGGGGATGACGGCCGCGACGCCCGCCGCCGAGCGTGCTCTGTGGCACTACCTCTGCGCGATCGACAAGGTCGTCGCGGTCAGGACCGGGTGGCTCGCCCCGGACGACCTGCTCCCCGACCTCCTGCCGGACCCGCGCGCCGCCAAGGTCGTCCGGCACGCGGACTGGCTCTGGGTGCGGATCCTGGATGTCGTACGGGCCCTTGAGTCGCGTACGTACGACGGGGCGGGGTCGCTCGTCCTGGAGGTCCTCGACGGTGCGGGGCTCGCCGGCGGGCGCTATCGCCTCGACGCGTCGTCGCAGGGGGCGTCCTGCGCGCCGACCTCCGAAGCCGCCGATCTCGTCCTGGACGTAAGGGAGTTGGGCGAGCTGTGGCTGGGGGACGCGTCCGTGGCGCGGCTCGTGGCGCTGGGGAGGGTGACGGAGAGGGGTCCGGGCACCGCCGCGGCGGCCGACGCGCTGTTCCGTACGGCGCGGCGGCCGTGGTGCCCGGACCTGTTCTGAGGTGCGCGTGGCGGGCCCCGGCTCCCCCGTAGCCGGGAGCCGGGGCCCGGTTGGTGACGGCTGGCCGGACTCCCGGCTCCCCTCCGGATGGGAGCCCGGTCAGCCCGACCTGTCAGCCCGACTGGGCGAGAAGAAGGACGAGGAGGCCGGCCCCGAGGCCGCTGAGCTTGGTGTTCTTGGCCTTGATTCCGACGGTCAGCAGGACGAAGGCGACGATGCCGAGCGGTCCGTACTTCCACTGGACGAGTTGCTCGAAACCGATGGCGAGGGCGGCGACGGCAAGGGCGATGAGCGGCATGACGTTCCCTCCTTCGGGATCGGGGCGGCGGACCCCGTTGGTCGGTGGCCAACCGGTGGCGGCCAACCCCGGGAGGGTCTGACCATGTCGCCAAAGTTGGCTACCAACTTCAACTGACTTATCTCCGCTGGGAGTCGACTCATAACCACCTTTCCTGCAACTCCCCTAAGATGGCGCGAAGTTGTACTGTTTGGTTGTGAGCACCGAACATGCTGCCGTCAACGGGCGCAAGAGGTCGCAGCGGTCCCACCGCGAAGTCGCCGACGTGCTGCGCGACCGGATCAGGTCCGGTGCGCTGCGTGCGGGTCAGCGCATGCCCACGCAGGCCGAGCTGGCCGACGAGTTCGGTGTGGAGCGCGGGGCGGTGCGCGAGGCGCTGCGCATCCTGCATCGCGAGCATCTGCTGTCCAATGTGTCCAAGGGCAGCCCGGCCACGGTCGCGGAGGCCTCGGAGCGTGCCCTCGCGGGTCCCGGCGCGGTGCGTCCGCAGCCCACGATGGTCGGGCTTGCCCCGCGCATCGCGGCGGCCTTCGACTCGCCGCACGTGGAGATAGACGCGCTCTGCCTCACGTCCATCTCCCTCACCATGGCCATCGGCGAACCGCTGCGGCAGATCCACGCCGGGCAGCGGAAACCGGCCAAGGTCGACGTCCGGGTGCTGCTGCCGAGCCGCGACATAGACCTCGCCTTCCCCGCGCCGGTCGACGGCGGGGACGACGAGGGCAACCAGGTCCACCGGCGCTGGCTCGACCAGCGCAACGCACAGGGGCAGGTGCTGCGCCACAACCTCCTTGCCCTGCGGGCCTCGCACGGCATCGACGTGTCGGTGCAGTTCCGCGCGCTGCCGTTCACGCCGCCGGTGAAGCTGTACCTGATCAACGGCTCGGAGGCGCTCTTCGCGTACTACACGCTCAGCAAGCGGAACGAGGAGATCGGGCAGGCGTCCCTGGAGATGTACGACGCGCAGGGGGCGCAGTCGATGCTCTTCCCGTTCCAGCAGGGGGACGGGCTGCGGGACGCGACGTTCGTGGAGCAGTCCCACCTGTGGTTCAACGCCCTTTGGAACACGATCAGTCAGGACCTGCAGCTGGCGGCGGGCTGAGGCCCGGCCGCCGACTCGGTCAGATGGCCGGGCCCGTCACCATCAGGGCGAGGACGGCGGCGCCGACGGAACTGCACGCGGGGTTCTTCGCCTTGACGCCGATGGTCAGCAGGAGGAGGCCGATGATGCCCATAGGGCCGTACTTCCACTGCACGAGCTGTTCGACGGTGACGGCGACCACGGCGGCGAGGAGGGCTAGGGCGGGCATGGTGGTTCCTCCTTCTGCCATCTTGAGTCAGTTGGCAACCAACTCTGTTTAAGTTGTCCCCACTTGGCGTGAAGGCATAAACAACTCCGCTTCAACTTCCCTGCAACTCCCGCAAGATGGCGGTCAGTTGTATCGTCTGGTCGTGACCCAGGAGAACGTTGCAGTGAACGGCAGCAGAAAGCTCTCACCTCAGGACATCGCCGACACCCTCCGCGACCGCATCCGGGCGGGCGAACTCAAAGCGGGAGACCGTCTGCCGACCCAGGCCGAACTGGCGGAGGAGTTCGGCGTCGAACGCGGCGCCGTACGCCAGGCGATGAAGAAACTCCAGAGCGAAGGCCTCCTGACCAACGTCAGCAAGGGGAGTCCGCCGCGGGTGGCGGAGGCGGGGCCGACGCCGGTGAGCATGGGGCCCCAGCCTTCGATGGTGGCGTTGGCGCCGCGGCTGGCGTCGGCGTTCGCGGAGCAGAACGTGCGGATCGACGTGGTCTCCTTCACGGCGGAGACGCTGATGATCGCACTCGGCGAGCCGGTGCGGCTCATCCACGAGGGGCGGATCAGGCCTGAGTCGATCGAGGTGCGCATCCTGCTGCCCAGCAGCGACATCGAGCTGGCCTTTCCGGTGCCGGTCGAAGGCGACGAGGAGAACAGGGCGCGGCTCCATCAGCGCTGGCTGGCCCAGCGCAACGCCCAGGGCCAGGTGCTGCGCCACAACCTCCGTGCTCTGCGGGCCTCGCACGGCATCGACGTGTCGGTGCAGTTCAGGGCGCTGCCCTTCACCACTCCGGTCAAGCTCTACCTGTTGAACGGCCGCGAGGCACTGCTCGCCTACTACACGCTCGGTCCGCAGGAGCTGATGCTGGACGAGGCCGACGACGGTGCGGACGGGGCAGTGAGCCTCTACGACGTGGGGGGCGTCAAGGCCCCGCTCTTCTCCTTCGAGAAGCGTGGGAACCCCTCGCGCGACGCCGTGTTCGTCGAGGAGTCGCAGAAGTGGTTCGACGCACTCTGGGCAACCATCACGACTGACCTGACACTCTCTTAAATGACATCCGATTCGACGCAGTCTGATGCAACGCGAGCCGAACAAGCGGCAGATGAGATCGCTTCTCTGCGCAAAATGACCGATCGTGCTCGCTTCGTGCTCTTCGACTTCGACGGACCCATTTGCCGCCTCTTCGCCGGTCGCCCGGTGGAGCAGCTGGCGAAGAACCAGGTCGAGTGGCTGGAGGGGCGAGGGCTGCGCGGCCTCCTTACTCCTGACGAGCGTGAGGACCCCGACCCCTACGTCGTCCTGCGCGCCGTCGACCGGCGGCATCCCCACAGCGACCTCGTCGCCGAGCTGGAGGAACGCTTCACCCAGGAGGAGCTGACCGCCGTGTCCTCCGCCTGGCCCACGCCGTACGTCGACCCGCTGATCCGCACCTGGTGGGCGATCGGCGCCCGGCTCGCCGTGACGACCAACAACTCCCCGCGCGCAGTGAGCAGTTACCTCCAGTCCCGCGGCCTTCTGGGGTGCTTCACCCCGCACATCTACGGCCGTACGGAAGACCTCAGACTGCTCAAGCCCGACCCGCACTGCGTGAACCGCGCGGTGCGGGCCATGGGCGCGGACCCGCGGGTCACCCTGATGATCGGCGATGCTCCTTCGGACTTCGTGGCGGCGAGCAGGGCAGGGGTGCGTTTCCTGGGCTACGCGCGTAACCGGCGCAAGGAGCGGCTGCTGCGCACGGCGGGCGCCGAGCAGGTCGTCACCTCCTGGGAGCCCGTGCTGCGAATTCTCCAAGGCGGTTGACAGAAGCAGACGGCGGTCGGACAGCGGGCAGAACCGAAAGGGCCGTCCCCATCACGGCGAATGGCATGCTCGCACGAGCGAGCGCAGATTCGCTCATGGGGAGTTCGGAAGCTGTCACTTGAGTGACAAAGGGCATGGTGTTCCCGGCCGCACCAGTATCCTGCTCCACTCCTTCATCATCGGATCAGTCCAAGGCTGAAAGACGGGCAATGACATCCGAATCGACCTCCGCGGCCCGGGAACGTGCCGCACTGGTGAGTGGTGGTGAGCGGGCCCTTGTCGGACCCCTCAAGGGCTATCACCACGAGACCTACGTCTTTCCCCTGCCGGACGCGCCGTCAGGGGCGGGTCGGTCCCGGTGGAAGTGCCGGGAGCCGCGCAGGAATCTCCTCTGGTTCGACCGGCGCTGCTTCCGTTCCGAGGAGGATCTGGTGCGCGCCCTGTGGGGGCACATCACACGGATTCCGGAAGTCATCGATGTCGGCGAATTCGGTCTCCAGAAGTTCATCGAGGGCCGCACCCTCGGCTCGCGCTTCAAGTTCGGCGATGTCATTCCGGAACGGATGGTCGACCAGATCGTCGAGCTGTTCGAGGAACTCACCGCGGTCGACCCCGAGAAGCTGACCGTGGATCGCCGATGCGTACGGGAGGACCGGCCGCCCGACGGAGACAGCGAAGGCTTCATCGAGCGGCTGATCTGCTTCACCGAAGAGCAGGTCTACGAACGGAACAAGCAGCGATTCGGGGCGCTCTTCCACGCGCTCGGGATCGGTGAACGCTGCTTCGAGAGACTGAGAAGAAACGTCTCGGGGATGACGGAGAGACCCTTCGCGCTGCTCCACGGCGATCTGCACCGGGAGAACTTCATCGTCGACGCGGAGGGCCGGCTCTGGACGATCGACTGGGAGCTGGCCATGGTCGGCGATCCGCTGTACGACCTCGCCACCCATCTCCATCTGATGCGGTACCGCCCCGACCAGGCGGAGGAAGTGACGCGCCGCTGGCGCGAGGCCGTCGAGGACGTCAGGCCCGGCAGCTCCCGGGGGTGGGAGCGCGACCTGCCGATCCTCCTCGACTACAAGAGGGCGCAGTCGGTCTTCACCGATGTCATCCGCGCCGCCCTCACCCTCGACACGCGTCCCGGACTCTTGTGGTGGCCCCTCTTTCACGCGGGCCGGAAGATCCAGGGAGTGCTCGCGAGGGCTCGCGGTGCCCTCGGCCTGGACGAAGTGCCCACCCAATGGCAGGTCATGGAGGCCCTGAGGGGCTGGGCCCGGATGGATGCGGCCGCGGACCGGCGTGCCCGGGACGGGCGGGCGGACTAGCGGGACCGCCACCAGAAGCGGACTAGCGGGACCGCCTCCTGAACAGGACAGCCGAGAGCGCCGCCGATGTGACGAGGATCCCCGCGCACCACGTCAGCGCCACCCACGGCGTGTTCCCCACCGGACCGTTCAGGAGCAGGCCCCTCAGGGACTCGATCACCTGGGTCACCGGCTGGTGGTTCGCGTAGGGGCGGAGCCAGTCCGGCATCTTGTCCGTGGGGACGAAGGCCGTGCTCGGGTAGGGCAGGAAGCTCACGAAGAAGGTGAAGCAGCCCGCCGCTTCCGTGGACTTGGCAAGGAGGCCCACCGTCGCCGAGAGCCAGGACAGGGCGAGGATGAAGGCGATGAGCACGGCGGTCGCCGCCAGCCAGCCCGACAGGGTCGCCGTCGGACGGAAGCCGATCGCGAAGGCCAGGCCGAGGACGAGGGCCGTGGCGACGAGGTTGCGGGCCGTGGAGGCGAGGACGTGGCCCGTCAGGAACGGGACGCCGCCGATGTCCAGCGAGCGGAAGCGGTCGACGATGCCGCCCTTGAGGTCCTCCGTGACGGCGATCGCCGTGTTCGAGGACCCGAAGCCCGCGCAGAGGAGGAGCACCCCGGGGACGACGTAAGTGACGTACTCCGTACCCGTGTTGATCGCTCCGCCGAAGAAGTAGACGAAGATCAGGAGCAGCATCACCGGCAGTGCGAGCGCCGTGATCAGCGCGTCCGTGTTGCGGCGGCTCAGGCGCAGGGAGCGGCCCGTCATCGTCAGCGAGTGGAGGACTGCGGTGGCCTCAGGCATGGGTCGGCTCCTCGGTCGGGCGTGTGCTCGGCGGGCGTGTGCTCGCGGACTTGGTGAGGGTCAGGAAGACGTCGTCCAGGCTTGCCGTGTGGACCTCGAAGCTCGCGATCTCCGTGCGGTGCGGGTCGAGTTCGTCGAGGAGGGCGCGTACGTGGGGCGCGGTGCCGTCCGTCGGGATGCCCAGGGTGAGTGTCTCGGGGGCGCGGTGGACCGCCCTGTGCGTCAGGCGCAGATAGGCGTCGTGCGTGGTGAGCGTGACGTCGAGGCGATGGCCCGCCACGCGTTCCTTGAGCGCGGCCGCCGTGCCCTCCGCCACCACGCGGCCGTCGTTCAACACCGCGATGCGGTCAGCCAGTCGGTCCGCCTCCTCCAGGTGCTGCGTGGTGAGGAAGACCGTCGTGCCGCGCGCCGTGAGCTCGCGGACCACCTCCCACATCCGCCGGCGGCTGCCCGGGTCCAGGCCCGTCGTCGGCTCGTCCAGGAAGATCACCTCGGGGTCGGCGACGAGTCCCGCCGCCAGGTCCACGCGGCGCCGCATGCCCCCCGAGTACGTGGCGACCAGGCGGTCGCCCGCGTCGGCCAGGTCGAAGCGGGCCAGGAGCTCGGTGGCGCGGGCGCGTGCCGCGGGGTGGGACAGGCCCGCCAGGCGCGCCATCATCCGGAGGTTCTCCGCGCCGGTCTGCTTCTCGTCGACCGCCGCGTACTGCCCGGTGAGGCTGAGGGCGCGGCGGGCCTCGCGGCGGTGCGTGCGGATGTCGTGCCCTGCGATGCGTGCCGTGCCCGCGTCCGGCTCGGTCAGCGTGGTGAGGATCCGGACGGTCGTGGTCTTGCCCGCGCCGTTCGGGCCGAGCAGGGCGAAGACGGTTCCGGGCGGGACGTGCAGGTCTATGCCGCGCAGGACCGTGACGTCGCCGTACGACTTGGTCAGGGCTTGGGTCTCGATGGCGGGTGGCATGGGTGCTCCTCAGCTACCGCAACAGCTACTGCGTTAGGTATACGCATTACTGTGTAAGGGTTACGCAGAACTAGGATGTGCGTCAAGCGTGGCTGGGTGGCGCGGTGCGGAACGGGTCGGGAAGGGGTTCGGCGTGACGACTGGCGGTGGCGAGGGCGGTGGCACCGAGGGCTCGGGTCTGTCCGCCGGCCTCGAAACGGCCTGGGGGCTGCGGGAGCGCCCCTCCAAGGGGCCCAAGCGCGGGCTCGCTCTGGACCGCATCGTCGCCACCGGCATCGAGGTCGCCGCGGCCGAGGGGATCGGCGCGGTCTCCATGGGGCGCGTCGCCAAGGAACTCGGCGTCTCGACGATGTCCCTCTACCGGTACGTCGCCGCCAAGGGCGAGCTGTACGTCCTGATGCAGGACGCCGCCACGGGCGCGCCCCCGCGGCGGCCCGACTCCGTGGTCGGGTGGCGCGCGGGTCTCGAGTGGTGGGCGCGGGAGCAGCGCGCCGTCTTCCAGCGGAACCTGTGGCTGCTGCGCATCCCGATCAGCTCGCCGCCCGCCACGCCGCACGGCCTGGAGTGGATGGAGCGGGGGCTCGAAGTCCTCGACAGCTGCGGCCGCGACGAGGGCTGGATGATCTCCGTCCTGATGCTCGTCGGCGGCTACGTGCGCAACGAGGTCTCCCTCATGGCCGACCTCGACGCCGCGATGCGGGCGGACGGTCTCGCGCCGGACGAGGTCATGCGGCGGTACGAGCGCACCGTCGACGCGTTGACCGCCGCCGATGCCGACCGCTTTCCCGTGCTGCGGCGACTGCTCGCCGCGGGGACGTTCGGCGAGGCCGACGCCGAGGACGCGGAGTTCGAGTTCGGGCTCGGGCGGGTGCTGGACGGGGTTGCCGTGATGGTCGAGGGTGAGCGCCCGAGCCCGGGGATCTGAGTCCCTCGGGCGCTCACCGGCTCACGCGTAGCGCGCCAGGCCCGAACGCAGTTGGCCGAACGCCCTGTTCGCCGACGTCGTCGCGTCCGGCCGGACCTCGTCGGCCGTCTCGCCCGCCGCGATGCGGCGCCAGTTCTCCTCGGCCAGGATTCGCTGTACGGCGATGATCTGGCCCGCGGCCAGGCGGGCCTCCAGGGCGTTGCCTCCGTGGGCGCCCACCAGGGCGGCGGCCAGGGCCTGTTCGGAGCGGTCCTGGTAGCCGTAGAGGCGGGCGACCAGGGAGGGCGTGCCGTACAGGAGGCGGTGGAAGGCGAGGACCCCTTCGGCGTCGTTGAGGCCCGTCACGGGGTCGCGCCGCTCCAGGCCGTCGAGGAAGTGGCGCTGCAGGGCGTCGAGCGCGGTGCGCTTCGCCGGGCGGGCGGTGACCACGCGGGCCGCCTCGTCCTCGTGGTCGGCGAAGCGGTGCAGGACCAGGTCCTCCTTCGAGGCGAAGTAGCGGAACAGGGTCGGCTTGGAGACCTCGGCCGCCGCCGCCACCTCCGCCACCGAGACCTTCTCGAAGCCCCTCTCCAGGAACAGCGCGATCGCCGTCTCCGAGATCGACTCGTAGCGACGGGCCTTCTTGCGTGCGCGCAGTCCGGGGGCGGCGGGTGCGTCCGGCTCCGTGCTCGCCGGGGAGCTTGAGGGGGTGGTCATGAAGGCAGTCTAGCGCCCCACCGATACCCAGTTACAAACTTAACTCGGTTACATTATTCTGGGCGGATGACGACGACACCCGACGCGACGACAGCTGACGCGACGACGCCCGACGCCACGCCACCCGACCTCGCCCGGGAGCGCAGCTACCACGACGCCTGCCGCGCCGCCCTCACCGGCATGGTCGAAGGGGCGGAGGAGCGGGTTGTCGGAGGAGCGGACGTGTCCGCGTCCGGCGCCGACGCCGAAGTGCTCGGCTATGAGTTCCGCAGCCACGCCAAGGCCATGCGGGAGCTGCCCGAAGCGCCCCTCTTCTTCGGGCGCCTCGACTTCGCCGCCGAAGGTGCCGCGGCCGAGGACGCCGGCGACCACCGCGGGCAGCGCTACTACATCGGACGGCTCCGCGTCACCGAGCACCCCTCGGCCCCGCCCCTCGTCGTCGACTGGCGCGCCCCCGTCTCCCGCGCCTTCTACCAGGCCGGGGCCGGTGACCCCCAAGGCGTCGCCGTCCGCCGCCGGTTCGGCTGGGCGCCCGGCAGCAAGGGCGACTCCACCGACCTCACCGGCATGGAGGACGAGCCCCTGAGCGAAGGCGAGAACGCGGCCGCGCAGGCGAGCCGCATCCTCGCCGGAGAGATCGAGCGGCCCCGCGTCGGTCCCATGCGCGACATCGCCGCCACCATCCAGCCCGAGCAGGACGACCTCGTACGCGGTGAACTCGCCGCCTCCGTCTGCGTGCAGGGAGCCCCGGGCACCGGCAAGACCGCCGTAGGACTGCACCGCGCCGCCTATCTGCTCTACACCTACGAGCAGCGCGTCCAGCGCTCCGGGCTCCTCATCCTCGGCCCCAACCGCACCTTCCTGCGCTACATCGCCGAGGTGCTCCCCTCGCTCGGCGAGACCGGCGTGCGGCAGTCCACCGTGCAGGACATCGTGCAGGACGTCGGGCAGCATGTCGGGCAGGGCGCCGTGCGGGGCGGCCTGCGGGGCGGGACCGGCGGCCACCCGGTGCGCGCCGTCGACGACGAGGCCGCCGCCGTCGTCAAGCACGACGCCCGGATGGCCGAGGTGCTGCGCCGCGCGCTGTACTCCCGCGTCACGCCGCCCGCCGACTCCCTTGCCGTACCCGACGGTTCGTACCGCTGGCGCGTGTCGCTCGGCGACCTCGAGCGGATCATCGAGGACGTGCGCGAGGAGGAACCGCCGTACGCCGTCGGGCGTGAGCGCGTGCGGGTCCGGGCCGTCCGGGCCGTCCAGGAGCAGGCCGAGCGCAGGGCCGGGCCGCAGAACAACACGTGGCTGCAGAAGATCGGGAGGGCCAAGGGCGTCAGCGCCTTCGTCGACGCCGCCTGGCCACGCGTCCGGGCCGATGAGGTGCTCGCAAGCCTTCTCGGCGACGCCGACGCGCTTGCCGCCGCGGCCGACGGCATCCTCGACGCGGACGAGCAGAAGGCCGTCCTGTGGGCCAAGCCGCCGCGCTCGTACAAGTCGGCGAAGTGGAGCGCCGCCGATCTGGTCCTGATGGACGAGCTGGCGGGGCTCCTCGAACGGCCCGCGGGGTACGGGCACATCGTCGTCGACGAAGCGCAGGACCTCTCTCCCATGGAGTGCCGCGCCATCGCGCGCCGCGCCGACTTCGGTTCGCTCACCGTCCTCGGGGACCTCGCGCAGGCCACCACCCCCTGGGCCGCCCGCAGTTGGGCCGAGCTCCTCGGTCACCTCGGCAAGCCGGATGCCGTCGTGACGCCGCTGACCACCGGGTTCCGGGTGCCGCGCGCCATCGTCGGGCTCGCCAACCGGCTGCTCGCGCAGCTGGACGTGGACGTGCCGCCCGCCGAATCCATGCGTGCGGACGGTGAGTTGAGGCTCCTGGCCGCCGACGATGTGGAGGCCGCCACCGTCGACGCCGTGCGCGGCGCGCTCGGCAGGGAGGGGTCCATCGGGGTCATCGCCGCGGACCGCAGCGTCGAGCGGCTGCGCGCCGCCCTGGACGCCGCGGGCATCGAGAGCGCAGGGCCCGACGAGCTGGGCGCGCGCGTGACGCTGCTGCCCGCCACGGTCGCCAAGGGCCTGGAGTACGACCATGTCGTCGCCGTCGAACCCGCCGACATCGCCGAGGCCGAGCAGCGCGGCCCGCACCGGCTGTACGTGGTGCTGACCCGCGCCGTGTCACGGCTCGACGTGGTGCACGGCAGGGCGCTGCCCTGGGAGGCGTAGGGCTGTCCTGGGAGGCGTAGGACGCCCAGAGGTCAGCGCTCCAGGACCGCCTCCATGACCGCCTTCGCGATCGGCGCGCCCAGCTTGCCGCCCGCGATCTCCGAGCGCGCGATGTCCATGTCGGAGGGGTCGACGAAGACGGCGACCGCGACGGGGGACTCGCCGTCGCCGTTCTTGGCGTAGGAGACGAACCAGGCGTACGGCCGCTCGTCGTTGACGTCCGCGCCGTGCTGGGCCGTGCCGGTCTTGCCGCCGACCGTGACGCCGTCGATCCTCGCCTTGTTCGCGGTGCCGTTCTCGACGGTGTTCTCCATCATGTCCTGCACGGTCTTCGCGGTCTTCTCGGAGACGGCCTGGTTCAGCGGGTCGGGCGAGCCCTTCTCGATCGTCGAGAGGTCGGGGCCGCGCAACTCCTCGACCAGGTACGGCTTCATGACCTTGCCGTTGTTGGCCAGGCCCGCCGTGACCATCGCCATCTGCAGCGGCGTGCTGGTCAGACTGCCCTGGCCCATGCCGGTCAGCGCGGTCTGCGGCTGGTCGAGCTTCTCCGGATAGCTGCTGGCGACCGCGCGCACGGGGATGAACTGCTCTTCGTTGAAGCCGAACTTCTCCGCCGTCTCGCGCATCTTGTCCTTGCCGAGCTTGTGCGCGAGGTCGAGGAAGACGTTGTTGCAGGACCACTGCATGCCGGTCTTCACGGAGACCTTGTCGCAGTTGGCGTCCGGTACGTCGTTGCCGATGCGGGTGGAGCTCAGGGGCAGCTTGTACGGGGTCGGGGCGCCGGTCGGCTTGTCCACGTCCGTCACCACGCCGTGCTCCAGGGCGGCGGCCGCGGTGAGGATCTTGAAGGTGGAGCCCGGCGGGTAGATCTCGCGCAGCGCGCGGTTGTTCAGCGGCTTGTCCTTGCGCTTGCCGAGCGCCTCGAACTTCTTGCCCTCGTCGGCGGAGATGCCCGCGAAGACCGAAGGGTCGTACGAAGGAGTGCTGGCCAGGGCGAGCACCTTGCCGGTGCGGGGGTCGAGGGCGACCACCGCACCCTTGGCGTTCAGGTTCACCAGCCCGTCGTAGGCGGCCTTCTGCGCCTTCGGGTCGATGGTCGTGACGACGTCGCCGCCCTGCTGCTTCTTGCCGGTCAGCATGTCCAGGGTGCGCTTGATGAACAGGCGGTCGTCATTGCCGCTGAGGATGCCGTTGTGGACGCCCTCCAGGAAGGTGGAGCCCTGGGCCTGCGAGAAGTAGCCCGTCACCGGCGCGTACATCGGGCCTTCCTTGAAGGTCCGCTTGTACTTGAAGTCGGAGCCCGGGGTCTCCTTGGAGCCGGTGATGGACTTGCCGCCGACGATGATGTCGCCGCGCGGGTGGGAGAAGGCCTCGATCTGCACGCGGCGGTTGTTCTTGTGGTTCGACAGCTCGTCGTTCTCCGCGAACTGCACCCATGTCGCCCGCAGGAGCAGGGCGAGCGTGAGGATCCCGCAGAAGACGGCTATGTGCCGCAGTGGACGGTTCATGGAGTGGCTCCCCCCGGGCCCGGCGAATCGTTCCGGTCCATCCTCTCTGCTACCGCGGCGGCGCGGGGGTGATTCCGTCGATCTACCGCCGGGTGCCGCGCAGCACCTCGATCACGCTCGCGTAGCTGTCGCCCCCGTGGCCCGCGGCGGCCGTGCGCTCCATCGTCGACTTCAGGAGATCGGGCAGGGCGTTGTCGATGCCACGCGCCTTCGCGGCGTGGATCAGGTGGTCGATCGCCGCGATCTGTACGTCGACGGTGGCGTCGTCGCCCGGATAGCGCCCGGCGTCCACCTGGGGCGCGTACGTCGAGAGGAACCCGGAGACCGCGCCGTTCAGCCAGCGCAGCGCGACCTGGGTGAAGGCCTCGGCCGACGTCCCCTCGGAGGTCACCAGGGCGGTGCCGTGCAGCCAGCCGGTGAACGCCGCCCACATCAGGCCGAGCAGCGCGGAGTCGTAGAGCGAGGCGAGGCCCGGCTCCGTGCCGAGGTGCAGCGGGTCGCCGAGCGCGGCGAGCGTGGCGCGGTGGGCCTCGAAGACCGCCTCCGAGCCGCTGTAGAGGAACATCATCTCCGGGCTGCCGACGCCCGGCGGGGTCGTCATGATGCCGCCGTCGAGGTAGTCGGCGCCGTGCGATGCCGCCCACCGTGCCATCTCTTCGGCCTGCTCCGGCGACCCCGACGTGAGGTTGACCAGGGACTTCCCGGCGAGCCCGCCCGCCTCGGCGACGGGGGCGAGGACGGTGCGCAGGGCGTCGTAGTCGAGGACGCAGGCCAGGACGAGACCGCTCGCGGCGACGGCCTCCGCCGGGGTCGCGACCACCCGCGCCCCGCGGTCGGCCAGGGGCTTCGCCTTCTCGGGGGAGCGGTTCCAGGCGGTGGTGGGGTGGCCGCGGTCCAGGAGGGCGGCGGCGAGGGCGGAGCCCATGAGGCCCAGGCCGATGACGGTGACGGGAGTGGCGTTCGTGCCGGAAGTGCCGTTCGTGCTGGAGGCGGTGTCCGTGCCGGAAGCGGTGTCCGTGCTGGTGGTGGCGTTCATGGGGACCACGCTCGCAGCGCGCGGCCACTGCCGACAGTGACAGGGGTGACGGTGGTCACCAAATTCCTGCCAGCAGCCGCGAGGCCTCCCCGGACCCGTACGCTCGGGGAGATGAGCGCTGGTTCCGTCGCGGTCGTCGTGGCCGACGAGATCGGGGTCCCGTCCTGGGATCTGTACGAACTGAGCATCCCCCTCACGGTGTTCGGCAAGCCGCAGCCCGACCTGACCGAGTCCTGGTACGACCTGCGGCTGTGCGCCACCGGCGAACGGGACACGAGCGGCGGCGACTTCGGCTTCGGGCTGCGCACGCCCTACGGCCTCGAAGGGCTGGTCGGCGCCGACACCGTCGTCGTGACCTCGGTGCCGGACGCCTGTGTCGAGGAGGGCGCGCCGCTGCCGCCCGGCCTCACCGACGCCCTGCGCCGGGCGTACGAGGCGGGCGCCCGCATGGTCTCGCTGTGCACCGGCGCCTTCGCGCTCGCCGAAGCGGGCCTCCTCGACGGGCGCAGGGCCACCGCCCACTGGATGCACACCGCCCAACTCGCCGCCCGGTACCCGGAGGTGGACGTCGACGACTCGGTCCTCTACGTGGACGACGGCTCCGTCCTGACCAGCGCCGGGCTCACCGCGGGCCTCGACCTCTGCCTCCACATGGTCCGCCGCGACCTCGGCGCGCACGTCGCCAACCAGCTGGCGCGGCGCATGGTGGTGCCCGCCCACCGCCCCGGCGGCCAGGCCCAGTTCATCGACCTGTCCGTGCCCGAGACGGACGACGCGGGCCTCGGCCCCGTACTGGAGTGGGCCCGCGCCCACCTGGACCGGCCGCTCACCGTCGACGACCTGGCGCGCCGCGCGGCGATGAGCCCGCGCACCTTCTACCGCCGCCTTCAGGCGGCCACCGGCACGACCCCGCTCCAATGGCTCCTGGGCCAGCGCCTCGCGCGGGCGCAGAGCCTCCTGGAGTCGACGGACCTGCCGGTCGAGAAGGTGGGCGAGCTCAGTGGACTCGGGACGGCGAACAACCTCAGGCACCACTTCCTGAAGCAGGTCGGGGTGTCGCCCGGGGACTACCGGCGCTCGTTCTTCGGCCGATCGGCCGCCTGAGGCCGCGGACGGCCGCTCGATCAGCCGCCCAGCTGCTTGACCATGTCCATGATCGCTGTGATCTGCCTGCCGCTCTTGTCGGCGTAGTGGGTGTCGCCGCCGTAGCCCCACCAGTTCCAGCAGCCGCGCGGGTTGTCGAGCGAGGTGGTGGCCTGCGGGTACAGGACGATCATGCGGTTGGTGTCGGCGTACTCGTTCAAGTAGGCCTGGCGCATGAACGTGTCGCCGATCTGGCCGTACGTCTGCTGACAGCCGTGCAGGGCGACCATCAGGCGGCACGGCCCGCCCGACCCGGCCGCGCAGGCCTTCGGGACGTACGCGAAGCCGTCCTTGCCCATGCTGATCGCGGCCGCGTTGCCGCCCGGGGCGTGGCGGTTCTGGTCGAAGCGGACGAGGGTGCCGTCCGGCGAGGCGGTGGTGGCGGGGTTCACGGGGGCGCCGAACAGGTGGGAGAGCATGGCGCGTTCGGGGTCGGTACCGCAGTTGTTGAGGTAGGGCGAGGCCGTGCTCGTGCAGGAGACCCGGCCGAGCGGGGAGACCCAGGCGTGGCCCGCCGCGGAGGACGTGTCGTAGGCGACGTTCGCGCCGAAGTCCCGGTGGTAGGCGGCCAGATCGTCGTTCACCGGGCGGTCGATGGTCCTGTCGTTCCCGCCGTGGTACAGCCAGACCGGGTCGCCCGACAGGTTCGCCACCGGGTCGACTCGGCCCGCCGCCGCGCGCTCCCTGGTGAGTTGCTCCAGCTGGGCCGGGGTCCTGCGCGGCATGTAGGTGTCCATGCACGCGTACAGGGCGGTGTTGACGCTGCCCTGCGCGCACTCGTAGGCACCGGCACTGAAGATGCCGGCGCCCTTGATGACCGAGGAGTGGGCCACGTGCAGCTGGTCGGCGAGGTATCCGCCGGACGAGACGCCTGACACGTACGTCGACTCGATCTCGTGGGGTCGCAGCTCGCCGGGGGTGGGGGAGGGGACGGCTGCGGCGGCGCCGGTCGCGGCGCCGCCGACGGCGAGGAGGAAGGCGGCGGCCACGGGCAGAAGGGGCTTCCCGAGGGACTTCCCGAGGGACTTCCCGAGGGACTTTCTGTACGCCATGAGTGCCTCCGGTCGGGGTGTGGGGGCCGTCATTCTGGGCGCTCCCCGCGGGGCGGACGAGGTGGGCGGGGGCTACAGCGCGGGGGCGGGGGGTGTGGCGTGGTGCCACCGGGGCGGGGTCACCGTGGAAGCCATCTGGGGACATCGCGCGGGCCCTTCAGAGCTGCCATCAGCGGACCATCAGCGGCTCCGAAGCGCTGCCGAGCACAGTCGTTCCTGTCAGCGGGACTCAGCGGGATTCAGCAGGGCTCAGCAGGACTCCGCAGCCACATCGCACTCCAAGGAGCACGCCATGAACGCCACCACCAAGGCCTCCGTCGCCACGATCCCCACCACCCCCACCACTCCCACTATCCCCACCACCCCCACCGTCACCACCTCCCCCCTCCTCCACCCCACCCGCCTCGGTGACCTCCCCCTCCCCAACCGTCTCGTCATGGCCCCCATGACACGCAACCGTGCCTCCGCGGACGGCGTCCCGCAGCCGGTCATGGCCACGTACTACGCCCAGCGCGCCTCCGCGGGCCTGATCATCGCCGAGGCCTCCACGCCCAACGCGGTCGGCCAGACCTACGCCAACATCACCGCTATCCACGACGACGCCCACGTCACCGGCTGGCGGCAGGTCACCGACGCCGTGCGCGAGGCGGGCGGCCGGATGTTCCTGCAGCTGCAGCACGGCGGCCGCGTCGGGCACCCGGACAACAGCGGCCTGACGCCGGTCGCGCCCTCGCCGGTGCCGCTGCCGGACACCATCCACACGCCCGGCGGTCACCAACCCGCCGTCGAACCACGGGAGATGACCGCCGAGGACATGGAGGAGACGGTCGCCGACTTCGCGGCCGCCGCCCGCCGCGCCGTCGACGCGGGCTTCGAAGGAGTCGAGGTGCACGCCGCCAACGGCTACCTCCTGCACCAGTTCCTCGCGAAGAACACCAACCACCGCACCGACGCCTACGGCGGCCCCGTCGCCCACCGCATCCGCTTCGTCGTCGAGGTCGTCCGTGCCGTCGCCGACGCGATCGGCGCCGAGCGCGTCGGCGTACGCATCGCGCCCGGCATCACCGTCAACGGCATCGAGGAGGGCGACACCGAGGACATCTACCCGGAGCTGGTCGACGCCCTCACGGAGATCGGCCCACTCGCCTACCTCCACGTCGTCTTCGCCGACCCCGACGACGCACTCTTCCAGCGGATCCGCAAGAGCTGGCAGGGCACCCTCGTCGCCAACCCGGTGCTCGGCTGGGGCGGACCGCTGCCCGCCGACGGCGGCAGGCACGCCGGGGAGCGGCTGCTCGCCGCCGGGGCCGACCTGATCTCGCTGGGCCGCGCGTTCCTCGCCAACCCCGACCTGGTCGAGCGCATGCGTCTCGGGGCGCCGCTCAACGCTCTGCGGGACAAGGGCCTGATGTACGTGGGCGGGGCGGCCGGCTACACCGACTACCCCGCCCTGCGCGACACCGACCGAGGATGAGGCCGCAGGCTCGGACCCGGCACGGGCACGGGCACGGGCACGGGCGCGGGCACGGGCACGGGCGCGGGCACGGGAAAGGGCGAGGGAAAGGGCGAGGGAAAGGGCGAGGGAAAGGGCAAGGGCAACCCTCAGCGGCGGCCGAGGAGTTCCACGATGCGGGTCGCTCCGTCGTTGCCGTGGTCCTCGTCGATGACGCGGCGGACCAGGCCCTCGGCGGCGCGCATCACGCCCGCGTCGATGCCGTGGGACTCGGAGGTGTGGATGACGTGGGACATCGTCGAGGCCGTGGACGTGATCGGGTTGTCCTCGCCGGAGTAGGTGCCGTTGTCCACCTCCGCCGCGGACGCCTCGAAGATGGCGGGGAGAATCGCGCCGATGCCCGCCGCGAACGGAGCCAGCTCCTGCGCGGAGATGCCCTCTGCCTTCGCGATGGCCAGGGCGTGCATGTAGCCGGTCATGGCGGTCCAGAAGATGTCGAGCAGCGAGACGTCGTACGCCGCCGCCCTGCCGGTGTCCTCGCCGAGGTGGGTGTGGGTGCCGCCGAGCGCGTCGAGGACGGGGCGGTGCTCTTCGTAGAGGTCGGCGGGGCCGCTGTGGAGGAACACCCCGTGGGGCGTGCCGATGGTCGCGACCGGCGTCATGATGGCGCCGTCCAGGTACCGGACACCGTGCTCCTGAGCCCACCGCGCGGTGTCCCTGGCCCGGTCGGGGGTGTCGGCGCTGAGGTTCGCGACCGTGCGGCCCTTGAGGGCGTCCGTCACGGCGTCGCGGCGCAGGACGGCGTCCGACGCGTCGTAGTTGACGACGCAGACCACCGTCAACGGGCTTGCGGACACCGCTTCTTCGGCCGATGCGGCACTGATCGCGCCCTGCTCGACCAGCTCCTTGTCCCGGCCGGGCGTCCGGTTCCAGACGGTGGTCCGCACGCCGGCGGCGAGGAACGCGGAGACGAGGGCTCGGCCCATCGGGCCGAGACCGAGGACGGTGACGGCAGACTGTTCGGTGTGTGTGGGCATGATTGAACTCCCGTGCAAGTACTGGTAAATGGCGTTAAAAGGGGATGAAAATGACGCGCAGCCGTGCTCAGGACCCGAACGTGTGCGGCGTGACCGCAGCCATCGCCGTGATCGACGGCAAGTGGAAGACGGCGCTGCTCTGGCCGCTGGAGAGCGGCCCGCACCGTCCGGGCGAGATACTCAGGCTGCTGCCGGGCCTCACGGAGAAAGTGCTGACCCAGGCGCTGCGCGAGATGGAGGCGGACGGCCTCGTGCACCGGGAGGTGTACGACGTACGTCCGTTGAAGACCGTCTACTCCCTGACGGAGTTCGGCCGCGACCTCTGCGAGGCGCTGGGCCCGCTGTCGGACTGGGGCCACCGCCGCCTGGGCCGACTGGCGCAGTCCCAGCCGGACTCCACGGAACTCCACGCGTCCTGACGCATCGTCACTCCGCTCCTCCCCGGGCCTCGGCGTCCCCACCAGGTTGGCCGTTGGCGGGCGCTACGCCAAGTACCCACAAAAAAGTGGCCATCCAGCGGCGCCCCGGCCGCGCCCCGGCCGCGACCCGCCGCGACCCGGGCGGCATGACCCATCGGCTCAGGCGCCGAGTTCCGGTTCTCGTACGTCGGCGACCACGCAGCTGATGTTGTCGGGTCCCCCGAGGTGGTTGGCCCGCTCGACGAGCGGGCGTACGGCCCGCTCGGGCTCGGCGACCTCCGTGAGGACCCGCCGTACCTCGTCGGAGGGGACGACGGCGGAGAGCCCGTCGGAGCAGAGCAGGTAGCGGTCGCCGGGGCGCGCGTCGTGCAGCCGCATGTCGACGTCGGCGACCGGACCGACGCCCAAAGCGCGTGCGAGCAGCGCCCGTTGGGGATGGGCGGACGCCTCATCGGGGGTGAGGCGCCCGTCGTCGACCATGGACTGGACCATGGTGTGGTCGTGGGTGATCTGGAAGAACTCGCCGTCGCGCAGGAGGTAGGCGCGGGAGTCCCCGATGTGGACGAGGGCCAGCTGCGACCCGGTCCAGAGCATCGCGGTGAGCGTGGTCCCGCCCTCGTCCTCCTGTTCCTGCGAGGCGCTCCGTGAGGTACCCCGCGAGGCGCTGTGCACGGCGCGGGCGGCCTCCTCGACGGCGTCTTCGAGGACATTGAGGAGACTGCCCGCGGGGATGCCGTCGGTCTCGTGCTCCAGGCGCTTGAGGGTGTCGACGGCGGCGGCGCTCGCGGGCGCGCCCTCCCTGCCGTAGCCGTCGGCGACGGCGAGGAGACGGGCGCCGGCGTAGGCGGTGTCCTGGTTGCTCTCGCGGACCAGACCGGCGTCGGTCAGGGCGGCGTAACGAATGGTCAGGCGGCGGGCGGCAGAAGCCACGGCGGTGTCCTTCCACGAAAGATGGCTGACGAGGAAGGTGGCCAGGTCCCGCCGCGCGGCGGTCTCGGCCTCGACCTCGGCCCAGTAGGCGCGCACCTCCTGTGCCGCCGCCCCGTCCTCCAGCGTGCGGACGTGCCGGATGCGGGCGAGCGGCATGCCGAGCCTGCGGAGCCAGGCGACCAGGCGGGCCTGGTCCAACTGGTCCGGGGCGTAGAGGCGGTAGCCGGTCACCGGGTCGACGCGGGCGGGGGTCAGCAGACCGAGCTCGTCGTAGAGACGCAGCGCTTTCGGCGACAGGCGCGAGGCCTTCGCGAACGCCCCGATGGTCAGCAACCCCATGCTCATTCCTCCCTCGTGCCGGGCATCGGGCCCGGCCCAACCGATGCTGTGGCTTCCCCCAAGGTGAAGGTCAACAGACACCTCGTCGCAGCCGCGCTCCTCGTCCGGTGAGCACGAGAAGCGTGATACATTTGATCTTGTGCTCGTCGCCGAACTTCCGGTGACAGTCCATGCGTTGGTGGTCCAAGGAAAGACGCCCCGCTTCCTGCGGGGAAATGCAGGTGCAAGGCCTGCCCGGCGCTCCAGACGAGAGTCCCATCCCGTGAACACGGGGTGGGACTCTTTGCGTTGGGGCTTACGCCGCGCCGCGGCTCGCCTTGTGGCATGGCGCACTTTTGCAAGCGGGCGCTTGCAAAAGTTAGCAGCGGTGCTGCACCATCGACGTATGGCATCACTCAACGTCGGCAATCTCGGTGAGTACCTGCGCGAGCAGCGGCGCAACGCGCAACTGTCGCTCCGGCAGCTCGCCGACGCCGCCGGGGTGTCCAACCCGTATCTGAGCCAGATCGAGCGCGGCCTGCGCAAGCCGAGCGCCGAGGTCCTGCAGCAGGTCGCCAAGGCCCTGCGGATCTCCGCCGAGACGCTGTACGTAAGGGCCGGGATCCTCGACGAGAAGGAGCGGGACGAGCTGGAGACGCGCGCCGTCATCCTCGCCGACCCCTCCATCAACGAGCGCCAGAAACAAGTGCTGTTGCAGATCTACGAGTCGTTTCGCAAGGAGAACGGCTTCGAGACCTCGTCGTACGCGGAGTCGGCCGCGGATGAGGACACCACCGTCGAAGGCCCCCGCACGGCCGACGCCGGTGATGCCGACCAGAAGCAGAACCCCTCAAGCTGACCAAGCTGACGCGAACCGGGAGGACCATCCTCATGGCCATCACCGATGACCTGCGCAAGACCCTCACCAACCCCACCCCCGCGTACTTCGTCGCCGGGTCCGCGGATCTCGCCTTCCAGCAGGCGAAGAAGGTGCCCGGCCTCGTCGAGCAGCTGATCGCCGAGGCGCCGTCCCGCTTCGACGCGGTGCGCAACACCGACCCCAAGGCCGTCCAGGACAAGGCCGCCACTCGCGCCAAGGAGGCGCAGGAGACCGTCCAGGCCAAGGTCACCGAGGTGATCGGCACGCTCGACACCGACCTGAAGAAGCTCGGCGAGACCGCCCAGGACTTCGCGCTGCGCGGCGTCGGCATCGCCGCCGAGCTCGCCGTCAAGGCCCGTGAGAAGTACGACGAGGTGGCCGAGCACGGCGAGCAGACCGTGAAGGCCTGGCGCGGCGAGGCCGCCGAGGAGATCTTCGAGATCGCCGAGACGGTCGAGCCGGACGCGGAGGAGTCGTCCTCGGAGGCCGGGGGCGCGTCGGCGACCGACAAGTCCGCGACCGCCGGGCCCAAGAGCGCCGCCGCCCCGGCGAAGAAGCCGGCCGCGAAGAAGACCACGACCCGCAAGACGACGGCGAAGAAGACCACGCCGCCCGCGAAGTAGGCCGACCGGCCTTTTGCGTACGGGGTGGGCACTCACGGCGTGCCCGCCCCGTTGACGGGGTAGCGGGTACCGTGGCCGGGTAATCGATGAGCCGAGACTGGTGGTGGACGTTGTGCTGATGCAAGGGTTCGCGAACTTCATGTGGCTGCTGTCGCTGGCCCTGATCGTGTTCAGCGGATTCGCGCTCATCGACGCCGCGGTCCGGCGCGAGGACGCCTATCGCGCCGCGGACAAGAAGACCAAGCCGTTCTGGCTGATCATCCTCGGGCTCGCGTTCATCGTGAACCTGCTGTTCCCGATCCTGTCGTTCCTGCCGATCATCGGGCTCGTCGCGACCATCGTGTACATGGTCGACGTACGCCCCGCGATCCGTCAGATCACCGGTGGCGGCGGCCGTCGCGGCGGCTCGAGCAGCGACGGTCCGTACGGGCCCTACAACGGCGGCCGGTAGCCCCCCTCCGGGGGCAGCCCGTCACCGCCCGCCAGGCGCCCGGTCGAGCAGCAGCACCGCCACGTCGTCCGTCAGGTCCCCGCCGTTGAGGTCGCGCACCTCGTTGACCGCGGCCTCCAGGAGCTCGTCGCCCTGCAGCCCCGCGGCGATCTGGCGGCGGACCATCTCCACCATGCCTTCCTGCCCCAGGCGCTGGTTGCCCCGGCCGATGCGGCCCTCGATCAGGCCGTCCGTGTAGAGCATCAGGCTCCACTTCCCGCCGAGCTCCACCTGCTTGCGCGGCCAGCGCGCCCGCGGCAGCAGACCGAGGGCCGGTCCGCTGCTCTCGTACGGAAGAAGTTCCGCGGGGCGGCCCTCGCGGGCGATCAGCGGCGAGGGGTGTCCTGCCAGGCAGAGTCCGGCCCTGCGGCCGTCCGGGGCGATGTCGACGGTGCAGAGCGTCGCGAAGATCTCGTCGTCCGCGCGCTCGTGCTCCAGGACCTTCTGCAGCGTGGACAGCAGCTCGTCGCCGCACAGCCCCGCGAAGGTCAGCGCGCGCCAGGCGATCCGCAGCTCCACGCCGAGCGCCGCCTCGTCGGGGCCGTGGCCGCAGACGTCGCCGATCATGACGTGCACGGAGCCGTCGGGGGTGCGCACGGTGTCGTAGAAGTCGCCGCCGAGCAGCGCGCGGGAGCGGCCCGGCCGGTAGCGCGCGGCGAACCGCAGCGGGGAGCCCTCCAGAAGCGGCGTCGGGAGCAGGCCGCGCTCCAGGCGGGCGTTCTCCTGGGCGCGAAGGCGTGACTCGGTCAGCTGGCGCTGGGCGGCGTCGGCCCGCTTGCGCTCCACCGCGTACCGGATCGCGCGGCTCAGGAGCCGCCCGTCCAGCTCGTCGCGGAAGAGATAGTCCTGCGCGCCGACCCGCACGGCCTCCGCGCCGCGCTCGGCGTCGCCGTCCGCGGTGAGCGCGAGGACGGCGTGCCGGGGCGCGAGGCGCAGCACGTGCTTGAGGGCGACCAGCTCGTCCTCGTCCGCGGCGGTGGCGCCGGGCCCCGCCAGGGCGAGGTCGAGCAGGATGCAGTGCACGTCGTCGGTGAGGAGCCGCTCGGCCTCGGTGAGGTTGCGGGCGGTGCGGATGCGGATGGGCTTGCCCGCGGAGTCGAGCAGCTCGGGTACGGGCAGGGAGCCCGCCGGGTCGTCCTCGATCACCAGGAGGCTGAGTCCGGAGCCGTTGCCGTTGCCGCTGCCTTGGGCGGTCGTGTCATGGGCGGGCGCCGCCGCGTCGTGCCGGGGCGCCGCGTGAGCCTGACCGCCTTCCGCGGCCAGAACTGCTCTCTGCCGCGGTATGGGTACGGGCATCGCTTGGTTCCTTCCCTCCCCCCGAGGGCATGGCGCCACGCAGGTCGTCGCAGCACCGACGGGGACCTTAGCGGTAGCCGCGCCTCCATTGGAATGCCGCACGGAAATCGGCCACCGTCATATGCCGCATCCAGGAACGCAATTGGGCACGGCGCGGTCCCGTCCGGAATGACGAACATCACGTCGCGGGGGTTGAGCGGGGGAGCGGGGCGTGTGCTGGGTCACACGCCCTCGGCCTCGCGCTACTTGTCGGGCCGCACGACCCCGAGGATCTTCATCGAGCCCGCGCCCGCGATCGTCACGTCACGGCCCGGCCGCGGGGCGTGCACGATGGCGCCGTCACCCACGTACAACCCGACGTGGCTCGCGTCCGAGTGGTAAATGATCAGGTCACCGGGGCGCATGTTCTTGATGTCTATGCGCGGCAGCTGCTTCCACTGCTCCTGCGAGGTGCGCGGAATGCCGCGCCCGGCCGCCGCCCAGGCCTTCGAGGTCAGCCCCGAGCAGTCGTACGACCCCGGGCCCTCGGCGCCCCATACGTACGGCTTGCCGATCTGGGCCGTGGCGAACTCGATGGCCCTCTTGCCCTGCGGTGTGGCCTTGCCGCTGATGTCCTTCAGGACGCCCGAACTCACCCACGCCGACTGCTTCTTGAGGGCGGCCGCCTCCTCCAGCTTGCGCAGCCGCTCCCGCTCCTTCTTCTCCAGGCGCGACTCGAGCTTCTCGGCGTCCGCGATCTTCTTCTTTATCTCCTTCTTCGACGCGGCCTTCGCCTTGCGGTTGGCTTCCAGCTTCTTCCAGCGGGCGGTCGCGTCCTTGGCGTAGATCCGGAGGTCCTCCTGGGTCCGCTCCAGTTCGGTCAGCATGCCCTTGGTGGCCTTCTCGCCCTGCCGCACGCGCCCGGCGCCGTCCAGGAACTGGCCCGGGTCGTCGCTGAGCATCAGCCGGGCCTCGGCCGGCATGCCGCCGCCGCGGTACTGCGCGCGGGCCGCGGCGCCCGCGCGGGCCTTCAGCTTCTCCAGCTTCGCCTGGCCCTTGGCGATGTCCTTGGCCAGCTTCACGATCTGCTCGGACTGCTTCTCGGCCTTCTCCTCGGCGGCGTTGTACGCATCCGTGGCCACGCCCGCGTCGTGGTAGAGCTTCTCGATCTCCTTGCGGACCTGCTCAAGGGACTTGTCCGACCGGGGAGTCGGGTCGGTCGGCTGCCGTGCCGGGCTCGCGGGGGCACTCGCCGGGCTCGCGAAGGCCGTCCCCGGTGCGGTCAGCACCGTCGCCGCGCAGATCAGCGCCACGGCCGTCGCCGTCGAGTATCGCTTGCCAGTCACGCTCCGCCACCCCCAAAGCTGATTTACCGTCAGTAACTTCCGGTCGCCTTCGGGATGGTGCCATGTCGGCGCTCAATGCGACAGAGCTCGACAGCAACTCCGATCCCCCCTACCCGTCCCATGTGACGAACGGCGCCAGGAGATCGTTCCCCGCAGGTCACAGCGATGCGTTCCACGCGAGGGGCGGGGAATCACGGTGCGTGGCGGCGTACATGTGTTCAACGCCCGTGTGGAGCAGGGGAGTCGAGCGGAGGGTGAGCCCCGGCGGCCGGAGGGCGGCCGGAGGGCGGCCGGGGGGCGGTCGGAGGATGCCCGGCGGTTGACCGGTGGTTGCCCGGCGGTTGACCGGTGGTTGTCCAGCGGTTGTCCGGAAGGCTCAGCGCACCTTCGGTGCCAACGCCTCCCACCGCACGGTCACTTCGCCCTGCCGCCACCGCGAAGTCCCGTCGACCACGGGCCAGTCGGCGGTCAGATCCCGCACCGCCCTGATCCAGCGCTGCCGTGCCCCGTACGAGGCGTACGGCGCCGCGGCCGCCCAGGCCCGGTCGAAGTCCCGCAGGAACGCGTGCACCGGCTCGCCGGGGATGTTCCGGTGGATCAGCGCCTTCGGCAGCCGTTCCGCGAGGTCGGAGGGCTGCTCCAGGGAGCCGAGCCGCGTCGCGAAGGTCACCGTGCGCGGCCCCTCGGGTCCGAGAGCGACCCACACGTGCCGCCGCCCGATCTCGTCGCAGGTGCCCTCGACGAGCAGGCCGCCGGGTGCGAGGCGGGCGCGGAGCCGCTCCCAGACGGCGGCGACCTGCTCCTCGTCGTACTGCCGCAGGACGTTCGCGGCCCGGATCAGGGCCGGGCCGCCCGTCAGCGGCACCTCGAAGCCGCCGTGGCGGAAGGAGAGGCCCTCGCGCTCGTACGGCTTCGCGGCCGCGACCCGCGCCGGGTCGATCTCGATGCCGACCACGCGCGCGCGTGGAGCGACGGTGCGCAGCCTCAGGAGCAGTTCGACGGCGGTCCAGGGGGACGCGCCGTAGCCGAGGTCGACGGCGACGGGGTGCTCGGAGCGGCGCAGCGCGGCGCCGTGGACGGCGGCGATCCAGCGGTCCATGCGGCGCAGCCGGTTCGGATTGGTGGTCCCGCGCGTCACCGTCCCTACGGGGCGGGAAGCGGTGCGTGGGGCCATGGGGAAAGGGTATGCGGGAACGACGGTCGAGGGGCGCCGGGTAACGCTTTGGCAAAAAGGGTCGGTGAGGAGAGGCAGCGGAAATGGAGGCGAGTCTTCCGGTGTTCCCCCCTCTGGAGGACCCGTACGCCCTCCCCGTAGTCATGCCCGTACGCAAGGAGGACCGCCACGTGAGCCAGTACGTGTCCAGGCTCGGGCGTCGCTCCCCGGCGGCACCCTCACGGCTCCGTATCCCTGGTATTCCCGGCCCCCACCGGCGCCCGCGCCGTGTGGCCATGCTCAGCGTGCACACCTCGCCGCTGCACCAGCCCGGCACGGGCGACGCGGGCGGCATGAACGTCTACATCGTCGAGCTGGCCAAGCGCCTCGCCGCGATCAACGTAGAGGTCGAGATCTTCACGCGCGCCACCACCGGCGCGCTCCCGCCCACCGTCGAGCTGGCTCCCGGCGTCCTCGTGCGCCACGTGGACGCGGGGCCCTACGAAGGCCTCGCCAAGGAAGAGCTCCCCGCCCAGCTGTGCGCCTTCACGCACGGCGTGATGCAGGCCTGGGCGGGCCACCGCCCCGGCTACTACGACCTGGTCCACTCCCACTACTGGCTCTCCGGCCACGTCGGCTGGCTCGCGGCCGAACGCTGGGGCGTCCCCCTCGTCCACGCCATGCACACCATGGCCAAGGTCAAGAACGCGGCGCTCGCCGAGGGCGACACCCCCGAGCCCGCGGCCCGCGTCATCGGCGAGACGCAGATCGTGCGGGCCGCCGACCGGCTCATCGCCAACACCGCCGAAGAGGCCGACGAACTCGTACGTCACTACGAAGCCGACCCGGGCAAGGTCGCCGTCGTCCACCCGGGCGTGAACCTCGACCGCTTCCGCCCGGCGGACGGGCGCGCCGCGGCCCGGCACCGCCTCGGCCTGCCGCAGGACGCGCTGATCCCGCTCTTCGCGGGCCGCATCCAGCCGCTGAAGGCCCCGGACGTGCTGCTTCGCGCGGTCGCCGTCCTCCTCGACGAGCGGCCCGCGCTGCGCTCGAACATCGTCGTCCCCATAGTCGGCGGCCCGAGCGGCAGCGGCCTCGCGAAGCCGGAGGGTCTGCAGAAGCTGGCCGCGAAGCTGGGCATCGCGGACGTGGTGCGCTTCCAGCCGCCGGTGGGCCAGGAGCAGCTGGCGGACTGGTTCAGGGCGGCGTCGGTCCTGGTGATGCCGTCCTACAGCGAGTCGTTCGGCCTGGTGGCCATAGAGGCGCAGGCGGCGGGCACGCCGGTCCTCGCGGCGTCCGTGGGCGGCCTGCCCGTCGCCGTACGCGACGAGGTGACCGGCTTCCTGATCTCCGGCCATGAACCGGCCCACTACGCGCGCGTGCTGCGCGATTTCGCCGACCGTCCCCACCTGGCGGACCACATGGGGGCGGCGGCGGCCCGGCACGCGCAGTCCTTCGGCTGGGACACGGCGGCGTCCGCGACGGCGGACGTCTACACCGCGGCGGTGCACGATTTCCGCGCCGCTCACCGTCACGTACGCTCGCACCATGGCTGAGCAGGCAGGTACGGGTGCGAGTACGAGCACTGCGGCGATCGTCGAGCGAACGCTGGAGGACGCCGAACTGGAGTGGGAGTCCCCGGAGCCGGGCGCGTACGTGGTCAAGCTCCCGGGCACGCGCAAGCTCTCCACGACCCTCTCGCTGAAGCTCGGCAACCACTCCCTCTCCCTGAACGCCTTCGTGATCCGTCACCCCGACGAGAACCACGAGGCGGTGCACCGCTGGCTCCTGGAGCGGAACCTCCGCCTCTACGGCGTGAGTTACGCGATCGACTCCCTCGGCGACATCTACCTCGCCGGCAAGCTCCCGCTCGCCGCGGTGACCCCCGAGGAACTGGACCGCCTCCTCGGCTCGGTCCTCTCGGCCTCGGACGACTCCTTCAACACGCTCCTGGAACTGGGCTTCGCGTCGGCGATCCGCAAGGAGTACGAGTGGAGGGTCTCGCGGGGCGAGCCCACACGAAACCTGGACGCGTTCACCCACCTGACCCAGCCGCGAGGCTAGGCTTCGGAACCCCGGCACCCTTCCGCGCGGCGCCGCGTCATGCCATGCTCCACGCCATCGCTCACATGAACTCCGTTCACATCCATGCACAGTGGAAGGCGGCGGCACCATGGACCAGCACAGCGGGAGCCCCACCGGGAGCCCCAACGGAAGCCCGAGCGGAAGCCCGAGCAGACGCGGCGTGCTCGGCGGCGCGATAGCCGCAGCCGCTGCAGCCGCCGTACCCGGCATCAGCACCGCCACCGCCCACGCCACCACCCCCCGCGGCCAAACCCCCGCCCTCTGGCACGAGTTCACCGCCGCCCCCTACGCCCACCCCCACATCCCCTACATAGGCCACGCGGGCGCACACCCCCACAAGCCCCGCACCCGCACCCCCCAACTCCACCTCGAAGCCCACGACTTCGGCGCCCGCCCCCACCGCGCCTCCGACGCCGCCCCCGCGATCAACCACGCCCTCGCCGAAGCCGGTCGCAAGGGCGGCGGCACCGTCCACCTCCGCCCCGGCACCTACCGCGTCGACGACGTCATCCGCATCGCCCACGACAACGTCACCCTGCGCGGCGCCGGCAGCGCCCGTACCACCCTCCTCGCCACGAAGAGCCTCACCGAACTGATCGGCCCCTACGGCTCCCGCTACGGCGGCGACAAGTCCAGCTGGTCCTGGGCCGGCGGCCTCATCTGGCTCTGCCCGCAGGCCCGTTGGGCATCGCTCACCGCCGCCATCAAGGCCAAGGACTGGCCCTTCGAAGGCTGGACCGGCAACAAGCGCGACGAGTGGCGGACCCTCACCACCGTCGCCCCCGCCCCCCGAGGCGCATGGACGATCGAGGTCACCGACACCTCCCGCCTCCACCGGGGCGCCCTCGTCCTCCTCCGCCTCGCCGACGACGCGGACCACACGCTCCTCCAGCACATGGCGGGCGACGGCCCGGGCCCCGAGGCGTACACCTGGGACGACAAGACGAAGCTCACCTCGTACGTCCCCTACGAGTGGCCCGTACGGATCACCGCGGTGGACCCCGGCCACCGCACGGTCACCCTCGAACGCCCCCTCCCCCTGGACGTGCGCCCCGAGTGGAACCCCTGCCTCACCACCCACGCAAGGGAGTTGACCGGCTCAGGCGTCGAGGCCCTCACCCTGGAGGCGATCGAGACCCCGCAGTCCCCGCACCTCCTCGACAAGGGCTACAACGGCGTCACCTTCCAGTGTGCGTACGACTGTTGGGCCGACGACATCGTCGTACGCCACGTCGACAACGGCTTCGGACTCGTCGCCGCCTCCGCCTGCACCCTGCGCCGCACGCGCGTGGCGGGCCGCGGCTCCCACCACCCGTACTTCTGCCGCGAGGGTTCGCACGACAACCTCGTCGAGCACTTCACGATCGAGGCGAGAACCACCCCCGCCCCCTCCACCACCCAGCTGCACGGCATCAACGTAGAAGGCCTCTCCTCCTACAACGTCTGGTCACGCGGCCACATGGACATGGGCACCTTCGACAGCCACCGCGGCATGCCCTTCGCGAACGTCCGCACCGACATCACGGTGAACAACAACGGCCGCCACGGCGGCGACGCGAGCGCGGGCCCCCTCTTCGGAGCCCGCTTCACCCACTGGAACATCCGCGTCACCAACGAACGCGCCGGCCTGATGAAGATCGACGGCCTGGCGCCCTACAGCGCCACGGTCGGCCTCGACACGGTCCGCGAGTTCGACCAGACCGACGTCCCCGACTTCACCGGCGACCTGCACACGCGCCTCGAGCTGTACGGCACTACGGACGAGGTGCGGCCGCGGAATCTGTACGAGGCGCAGCGGGCCCTGCGGCACTGACCCCGCCGGACCCGGCGGGGGAGTCCTCCGACAGTTTCCGCACAGCTTCGTCGTCCCCCGACAGTTTCCGCACAGCTTCGTCGTCCTCCGGCAGCTCCCGCATCAACGCCCAGTACCCCACCGCGGCCACCGTCCCCAGCACCGCACACGCCCCCCACAGCCACTCCGCCCCGAACCGGTCGATCGTGAACCCGGACATCAGGGGCGCCACCAGGGACGCCACCGCCCACGACAACGTGTACATGCCCTGATAACGCCCGCGGCCATGAACCGGGGACAGCCGCACGACAAGCCCGGTCTGAGTCGGCGCATTGACGATCTCGGCGAGCGTCCACACGCACACCGTCAGCGCGAACACCCCGACCGACCCGGCGAACGCGGTGAGCCCGAAGCCGTACCCCGCGACAACCGAGGAGATCACCAACAGCCGCTGCGGATCCCGGTGTTCGATGAACCGCGTGACCGGGATCTGCAGGGCCACGATCATCACGCCGTTCACGGCGATGGCGAGGCCGTAGTCGGCGGGAGTGAACCCCGCCGCGCCCATGGCCACCGGCAGCCCCACGGACCCTTGCTGGAAGATCAGCGCGACAAGGAAGGACAGCCCCACCACACCCATGAACCGCCCGTCCCGCAGCACGGTCCCGAGCCCGACCACAGGCTCGGCCTCTTTCCCCGATGCCGTTCGCACGGGCCGCGACTCCGGCAGCTTCACGAAGACGACGATCGCGCAGACCATCGTCATGGCGGCCTCGATCAGGAAGCCCGCGAGATAGCTGTACGAGGCGATGAACCCGGCACCCGCGGACGAGATCGCGAACCCCAGGTTGATCGCCCAGTAGTTGAGCGAGAAGGCCCGCACGCGGTCCTCGGGCCGCACGATGTCCGCCATCATCGCCTGCACGGCGGGCCGGGACGCGTTGCTCGCCATACCCACGAAGAAGGCGACGCCCGCGATGGCGATCGGGTGCTCCATGAACCCGAGCACCGCCACCGAGACGGCGGTCGAGGCCTGCGCGATCAGCAGGGTGGGCCGCCGCCCGAGCCGGTCGGTCATCACGCCCGCGCCGATGGAGGAGACGACACCGCCGAGCCCGTGCAAGGCGGCCACAAGCCCCGCGTACGAGGCCGAGTAGCCCCTGTCCAAGGTCAGGTACAAGGCCATGAAAGTAGCGACGAAGGCCCCGAGCCGGTTGACCAGAGTGCTCGTCCACAGCCACCAGAAGGCCTTCGGCAGTCCGGAGACGGACTCCGTGACGGCACGTCTGAGCGAGGCGACTGACATGGGTGCATCCCCCGAGTGAAATGTAAGCGGCGCAATGGGCCTACGTAACTTACGCTGCACGCCTCGGCGGCGGCCACCGAATTGACGGTGAGCGTCAATCCGCAGGGGTCGATTAGGCTCGGACTCATGGCCGACGCACCGTACAAGCTGATCCTCCTCCGCCACGGCGAGAGCGAATGGAACGCGAAGAACCTGTTCACCGGCTGGGTGGACGTCAACCTCAACGAGAAGGGCGAGAAGGAGGCGGTCCGCGGCGGTGAGCTGCTGAAGGACGCCGGCCTGCTCCCCGACGTGGTCCACACGTCGCTCCAGAAGCGCGCGATCCGCACGGCTCAGCTCGCCCTGGAGTCCGCGGACCGCCACTGGATCCCGGTCCACCGCTCCTGGCGCCTGAACGAGCGCCACTACGGCGCGCTCCAGGGCAAGGACAAGGCCCAGACCCTGGCCGAGTTCGGCGAGGAGCAGTTCATGCTCTGGCGCCGCTCGTACGACACCCCGCCGCCGGCGCTGGACCGCGACGCGGAGTACTCCCAGTTCTCCGACCCGCGATACGCCACGCTCCCGCCCGAGCTGCGCCCCCAGACGGAGTGCCTGAAGGACGTCGTCGTCCGCATGCTCCCGTACTGGTTCGACGGCATCGTCCCGGACCTCCTGACCGGCAAGACGGTCCTGGTGGCGGCCCACGGCAATTCGCTCCGCGCCCTGGTCAAGCACCTGGACGGCATCTCGGACGCGGACATCGCGGGCCTGAACATCCCGACGGGCATCCCGCTCTCGTACGAACTGGACGCCGACTTCAAGCCGCTGAACCCGGGCGGCACCTACCTCGACCCGGAGGCCGCGAAGGCGGCGATCGAGGCGGTCAAGAACCAGGGCAAGAAGAAGTAAGCCCCGCGCTTCAGCGCCGGAGCCCTCCGTCCGCGGACCTCGCTGCGGGCGGAGGGCTTTTCGGTGCTCAGAGGGTGGCCGGGAGTGGGGCTCAAGGGCTGCCCGAGTCCGAGATTCCCTGGGCCAGGTTGCCCACGACGTTCTGGATGCCTTGGCCGAAGTCGGTCGGGGCGACCAGGATGCCGAAGACCAGCACCACCGCCATGGTGAGGCCGGTGTCGAGGCGGCTTCGGGCCTGGACGCGTCTGCGCCACAGGAAGAAGATGACGACGGCCAGCAGGACCGCGACGTCGATCGACAGCATCACTCCGGCCACCCCTCCCGCCAGGACCGCCAGGACCGCGAGGTCCGTCAGGTCCGTCGAGACCGTCAGTACCGTCAGGCACCTACGCCCGGACACTTCTGTGTAGCCCGGCGCGGGCGGTCCGGTGGGGCAGTTAGCTGTAGTTGGCAGCAAAGGGCGCATCCGAGGCCGGATCGGTTCGGCCACGCGCGCGTGCGCCGTTGATGCGCCCCTTCACCCTGGGCATGGAATGGGCAACAGGCAGTACGCCGGTACGCCTGCGAGGAGGAGACCATGGCCGAGTCCCCTACACCCGAACCCGTCCCCGAGCAGTCGGTCGATACGCCGGGCCTGCCCGCGCTCGTCCTTCTGGGCGCGTGCGGCTGCGGATCGGGCTGCGGCTGCGGCTGCCAGTCCGGCGGCCCGTGCCAGTGCGGAGGCTGCTGCGGCTGACGGACAGCAGCGGTGACAACACCTGTGCCCCGCACGACCGTTGCCGTGCGGGGCACACGTGCGCAGGGCACACGTGCGCAGGGCACACACATGCGCCCACACGTGCAAGGCACACCCGCGTAGAGCCCGCCCTCGAAGGGCTACGCCCCCTCCACCGGCGCCGCCGTCGGCTGGATCTCGTCCGCGTGCTCGCCCGTGACCAGGTACACGACCCGCTTCGCCACCGACACCGCGTGGTCCGCAAAGCGCTCGTAGTAGCGGCCGAGGAGCGTCACGTCGACGGCCGTCTCGATGCCGTGCTTCCAGCGGTCGTCCATCAGGTGCTGGAAGAGCGTGCGGTGCAGCTGGTCCATCTCGTCGTCGTCCTGCTCCAGTTGGAGCGCCAGGTCGACGTCCTTGGTGATGATGACCTCCGCCGCCTTCGCCATCAGGCGCTGCGCGAGCTGGCCCATCTCCAGGATCGTGGCGTGCAGGTCACGCGGCACCGCGGAGTCGGGGAAGCGGAGCCTCGCCAGCTTCGCGACGTGCTGGGCCAGGTCGCCCGAGCGCTCCAGATCGGCGCTCATCCGCAGCGAGGTGACGACGATGCGCAGATCCGTGGCGACCGGCTGCTGGCGGGCGAGGAGGGCTATCGCGCGCGCCTCCAGGTCGTGCTGCAGATCGTCGACCTTCTGGTCTGCGGCGATCACGCTCTCCGCCATCTTCAGGTCGGCGTCGAGCATGGCCGTCGTGGCGCGCCCGATCGCGGACCCGACCAGGCGGGCCATCTCGACCAGGCCCTCGCCGATCGAGTCAAGTTCCTCGTGGTACGCGTCCCGCATGTGGCTGTCCCTCTCTAGTACGTCTCAGGGGGCTGGCCCCTACGCTCCCACGGTGTGGCCCGGACGCGTCCGTTTCCGGCACCCCAAATGAACCACCCCCGTCATCAAGGTGAACTGTGGGCGACGGAGGGCGACGCCCACGACCGGCCTCGCTCAGGCCCGGTCGGGACAAGTGAACCCGCACCGTCTCCTCGGTGAACTCTGGGCGACGAGTGTTCGAGCCGGCACCCGTATGGCTGTGAGCGGCGCTTACCCGGCGCATAACCTGGATGCATGGACGTGAACGCGGCGGTCGCCGCAGCGGCAGCGATCGCCGGGGTGTGCACCGGCGTCATCGCCATGCTGGCGTTCCGCTGGAGCGAGCGCGACCAGAAACGCCCCACCCGGACCTCCCTGCACACCGACCCCGTACTGCCGCCCGGCGTGGACACGGTCCTCTCCGTGCTGCGCTCCTCCGCGGTCGTCCTCGACGAGGCCGACAGCGTGGTCAAGGCCAGTTCGGCGGCGTACGCACTCGGTCTCGTCCGCGGCGGGAAGCTCGCCGTCGAGCCGATGCTGCAGATGGCCCGCGACACCCGCCGCGACGGGGAGATACGCCAGGTCGAGCTGGACCTCCCCCGCCGCGGCACCGGCCGCGGCGAGGCGCTCGCGGTCTCCGCGCGCGTGGCCCCGCTCGGCTCCCGGCTCGTGCTGCTCCTGGTCGAGGACCTCACCGAGGCCCGCCGCATCGAGGCGGTGCGCCGCGACTTCGTGGCGAACGTGAGCCACGAGCTGAAGACCCCGGTGGGGGCGCTCTCCCTCCTCTCCGAGGCCGTCATGGACGCCTCGGACGACCCCGAGGCCGTCGAGCGCTTCGCGGGCCGCATGCAGATCGAGGCGACCCGCCTGACCAACCTGGTCCAGGAGCTCATCGACCTCTCCCGGGTGCAGAACGACGACCCCCTGGAGGACGCCGAACCCGTCCGTGTCGACGAACTGGTGGCGGAGGCGATCGACCGCAGCCGTCACCAGGCCTCCCACAAGCAGATCACCATGGCCGCGGGAGGCACCGCCGACCTGCAGATCTGGGGCAACCGCGGCCAGCTCGCCGCGGCGCTCGGCAACCTCGTCGAGAACGCCGTGAACTACAGCCCCAACCGCACCCGCGTGGGCATAGCCGCCCGCCGGGTCGCCGCACCCGGCGGAGACCTCATCGAGGTCGCGGTCACCGACCAGGGCATCGGCATCTCCGACAAGGACAAGGAGCGCATCTTCGAGCGCTTCTACCGCGTCGACCCGGCCCGCTCCCGGGCCACCGGCGGTACCGGCCTCGGTCTCGCCATCGTCAAGCACGTGGCCGCCTCGCACGGCGGGGAGGTCACCGTGTGGAGCTCCGAGGGACAGGGCTCCACGTTCACCCTGCGGCTGCCCGAGGCGGCCGCGAACCGCGACCGCGGATCAGGTCACGGCGGCGGACTCGACGACGAGACCACCCCGCCCGACGAGACCACTACGTACGAACCCATTCCTGCCCCGGAGGTCCTTCCGTGACCCGAGTGCTCGTCGTCGAGGACGAGGAATCCTTCAGCGACGCTCTGTCCTACATGCTCCGCAAGGAGGGCTTCGAAGTCGCCATCGCGGCGACAGGCCCGGACGGACTCGACGAATTCGAGCGCAACGGCGCCGACCTCGTCCTGCTCGACCTGATGCTGCCCGGCCTGCCCGGCACCGAGGTCTGCCGCCAGCTGCGCAGCCGCTCCAACGTCCCGGTGATCATGGTCACCGCCAAGGACAGCGAGATCGACAAGGTGGTCGGCCTCGAAATAGGAGCCGACGACTACGTGACCAAGCCCTTCTCCTCGCGGGAGCTGGTCGCCCGCATCCGCGCGGTCCTGCGCCGCCGCGGCGAGCCGGAGGAGGTCACCCCGCAGGCCCTGGAGGCCGGTCCGGTCCGCATGGACGTCGACCGCCACGTGGTCACGGTCTCCGGCTCCAAGGTCGACCTGCCGCTCAAGGAGTTCGACCTCCTGGAGATGCTCCTGCGCAACGCGGGCCGCGTCCTGACCCGCATGCAACTCATCGACCGCGTCTGGGGCGCCGACTACGTGGGCGACACCAAGACCCTCGACGTCCACGTGAAGCGCCTCCGCGCCAAGATCGAGCCGGATCCGGGTGCGCCGCGTTACCTGGTCACGGTCCGTGGGCTCGGCTACAAGTTCGAGCCGTAAGCCATCAGTCATACGCCGTAGCGCGCGGTGACTGAAGCGTGAAGGGCGGTACCCCGGCCGGGGTACCGCCCTTCCATGCTTCGTACGTACGTCGATCAGTGCTCGGCGCCGGTGCCGGTGCCCGCGCTGTGCGACGCGCTGCCGGACGGGTCCGTGCTCGCGCCGTCGGCCGCCTCGCCCGAGGGGTCGGTGGACGCGCCGTCGGACGGCTTGCCCGACGGGTCGGTGGAGGCGCCGCCGGACGGCTTGCCCGGCTTCGAGGGCTTGCCGTCGGGCGACTTCGGCAGCTCGCTCGGGCCCCACTTGCTGAAGTAGCTCTCGGCGGGAACGACGAACGCCTGCAGCTTCACGTCGCCGGTCTTGCTGAAGGCGAAGGTGATCTTCTGCGCGTTGCCGTCCTTGATGGCCTCGCGGCTGCTGGGCAGGACGGCGGAGGCGTTGTTCTCGCCGCCGATGACGACGGAGCCGCCGGCCGGAATGGTCAGCGGACCGTTCGGCTTGGAGTCCTTGTCGTCCTTGCCCGGCGAGAGCTTGGCCTTCTTGTCGGTGCCGTTGACCGTGATCGCGTCCAGGGTCTGGGCGGTCCTGCCGGTGTTGAAGATCGTGGCGGAGACCACGGCCGGACCCTTGGAGTCCAGGTCCGGCTGCGTGATGACCATGGCGTTCTGGATCTTGATGTCACCGACGGAGGTCGCGGCGTTGTCCGGCTTGACCTCCATCGTCTGAGCGTTGTTGCCGGCGCCGCACGCGGCGAGCGAGGCAAGCGAGAACGCGATGGCGGTGGCGGCGATGGCGCCGCGTCGAAGGCTGCGGCTCACGGCGGCGGCAACTCCTTGAACGTGGGCGGTACGGGAGGGGCGGGCGGCCGTAAAGCCGTCCTAAGGGTGTGTCAGCGGCCTTAGGTTACCGAGCCCTTCGCGCGCCACCGCACCCGACCCGCCCCTTGGGCACGCGAGCCTCCCCGGCCCCTCTGCGGCACACCCGCCCCATTGCCCTCTCGTCCACCATTCACATAAGTGCCGTCAAGAGCTTCCGCGCCCCGTCTTGCGGATTTCCGGTAAGGAATGCATGGGGGTCCGGAGAATTGATCATCGGGCGGCTTGATCAATTCCGGAATCGCGTCGGACATCACTCCGTACGCCTCTCCGATCACCGAACGGAGTATCGAGAGTTCACCGCTTGGAACCGCGCAAACCGGGACGTTCGACCTCTTGGGGCGCCCTTGAGGGGTGTGTAACGTGCGCGTTTCTGCCTCCCCGGAGAGCGGCTCCCACCTGCGAATACCCCGTTCCGGCAGCCCTCCGCAGCACGTTCCTGTTGCTGTTGTCAAGCCCCGAGATATGCCCTGACCTGCGAAAACGCCATTCAGAAGAGGCGGTTCTCGTGTTAGGATGGATAGCCACGGAAGGGGTACCTGTCACATGACGTTCAAGGTTGGCGACACCGTGGTCTATCCCCATCACGGGGCCGCGCTGATCGAGGCCATCGAAACTCGCCAGATCAAAGGCGTGGACAAGACCTACTTGGTGCTGAAGGTCGCCCAGGGCGACCTGACGGTGCGTGTGCCAGCGGACAATGCGGAGTTCGTCGGCGTGCGTGATGTGGTCGGTCAGGACGGACTGGACCGGGTCTTCGAGGTACTGCGCGCGCCGTACGCCGAAGAGCCCACGAACTGGTCGCGTCGCTACAAGGCAAATCTCGAGAAGCTCGCGTCCGGCGATGTCATCAAGGTCGCGGAGGTCGTGCGTGACCTGTGGCGTCGGGAGCGCGAGCGCGGACTGTCCGCCGGTGAGAAGCGCATGCTCGCCAAGGCTCGGCAGATCCTGGTGAGCGAGCTCGCCCTCGCGGAGAACACGAACGAGGACAAGGCCGAGGCCCTGCTGGACGAGGTCCTCGCGTCCTGACGCGGACGGCCTGAGGCGCATGCCTTCGCCGTCGCGCGCTGTCTAGGCGCAGTAATGCCGCGGTGCCCGCTGACCCTTCATGGAGTCGCCGGGCGCTGCGGCATGTTCGTACCCAGATATTTCTCGTCCCCAGGCAGACATGTGAGCGGCCCCCCAGGGAGCCGTGTTTGGCGTGCCGGGCTCGGGCAGCTGGCTCGACCAGATGTCACGGAAGGGTCCGGTCAAGGCGTCGCGCCCGGCACGGTGTGGCCATACCCATGTCGGCCGAGCACACAAACCTGAACGGAACCGATGACTAGCGAATCCCGTACCGCGGTGGTCATTCCGGCGGCAGGGCGGGGCGTACGCCTCGGCCCTGGCGCCCCCAAAGCGCTCCGCGCGCTGAACGGCACCCCGATGCTCATCCACGCCGTGCGCGCCATGGCGGAATCCCGTGCCGTCTCCCTCGTCGTCGTGGTGGCACCGCCGGACGGCGCCCCCGAGGTCAAGACCCTCCTCGACGACCACGCGCTGCCCGAGCGGACCGACTACCTCGTCGTGCCCGGCGGCGAGAGCCGCCAGGAGTCCGTGCGGGCCGGCCTGGACGCGCTGCCGCCCGGCTTCGACATCGTGCTCGTGCACGACGCGGCCCGCCCGCTGGTGCCCGTCGACACCGTCGACGGCGTCATCGAGGCCGTACGGGACGGGGCCCCCGCCGTGGTCCCCGCGCTGCCGCTCGCCGACACCGTCAAGCAGGTCGAACCGCGCGAGGCCGGAGAGCCGGAGCCCGTCGTGGCCACGCCCGAGCGGGCCAGGCTGCGCGCCGTGCAGACCCCGCAGGGCTTCGACCGCGCCACGCTGGTGCGCGCCCACGAGAGCGTCACCGACAACGTCACCGACGACGCCAGCATGGTCGAGCAGCTGGGCCTGCCGGTCGTGGTCGTGCCGGGCCACGAGGAGGCCTTCAAGGTGACGCGGCCCCTGGACCTCGTCCTCGCCGAAGCCGTACTCGCACGCCGGAGGGCCAACGATGGCTTCTGACATCCCCCGGGTCCCGCTGCCGCAGGTCGGCATCGGCACCGACATCCACGCCTTCGAAGAGGGCCGCGAGCTGTGGTGCGCGGGCCTGAAGTGGGAGGGCGAGGGGCCCGGGCTCGCCGGGCACTCCGACGCCGACGTCGTCGCGCACGCCGCCTGCAACGCGCTGTTCTCCGCCGCGGGCCTCGGCGACCTCGGCGCGCACTTCGGCACCGGGCGCCCGGAGTGGTCCGGCGCCTCAGGGCTGACCCTGCTCACCGAGGCCGCCCGGATCGTGCGGGACGCCGGCTTCACCGTCGGCAATGTCGCCGTGCAGGTCATCGGCCCCCGGCCGAAGATCGGCAAGCGTCGCGAGGAGGCGCAGAAGGTCCTCTCCGAAGCGGTGGGCGCCCCTGTCTCGGTCTCCGGGGCCACCACCGACGGCCTCGGCTTCCCGGGGCGCGGCGAGGGGCTGCAGGCGATTGCGACCGCGTTGGTCGTCCGTACGGCGGCCTGAGGCTGATATTCGGGGTAGTGGTACGCCACGTACCGGCGTACCACTCGTACAGCCAGTAGCCGCCCACGAAGGAGTGAGGTCCATGTCCGCCGCACTGTCCGACGATCTCAAGCAGCTTCTCGACACCCCCGTCTTCATCACCGTCGCCACCATCCAGCCCGACGGGAGCCCCCAGCTTTCGCCGGTCTGGGTGAAGCGGGACGGCGACGACGTGCTGTTCTCGACGACCATCGGCCGTCAGAAGGAGAAGAACCTGCGGCGCGACCCGCGCGTGACGGTGCTGTTCCAGCCCTTCGACGCCCCGTACACGTACGCGGAGATCCGCGGCACCGCGGAGATGACGACGGAGGGCGGCCAGGAGCTCATCGACGAGCTGTCGGTGAAGTACACGGGGAAGAAGTACGCCGAGTTCAATCCGGCCTCCAAGGACGATGCCCAGCGTGTGGTCGTGCGGGTGAGTGCCCGCAAGGTCGTCGGCAGGGTCTGAGGCGAGCGCCCGAGGCGCCGCAACGTCACAGTTCCGTGCCCCGTTGCCCCATGGGGCGCGGGGCACTGTCCTGCGCCCACTACCCTGGAGTGGTGACGATTCGCCTGTACGACACCAGCGCCCGGCAGATCCGTGACTTCAGCCCGCTCATCAGCGGTTGTGTCTCGATCTACCTGTGTGGTGCCACCGTGCAGGCGGCCCCGCACATCGGGCACATCAGGTCGGGCCTGAACTTCGACATCATGCGCCGCTGGTTCGCCTACCGCGGCTACGACGTGACGTTCATCCGCAACGTGACCGACATCGACGACAAGATCATCAAGAAGTCTGCCGAGCAGGACCGCCCCTGGTGGTCGATCGGGTACGAGAACGAGCGCGCCTTCAACAACGGCTACGACGTCCTCGGCTGCCTCCCGCCCACGTACGAGCCGCGTGCCACCGGCCACATCACCGAGATGGTCGAGATGATGCGCGGCCTCATCGAGCGCGGGCACGCCTACGAGGCCGACGGGAACGTCTACTTCGACGTGCGCTCCTTCCCGGAGTACCTGGAGCTGTCCAACCAGGAGCTGGACAACCTCCTCCAGCCCGAGGGCGAGGGCGAGACCGGCAAGCGCGACCCGCGCGACTTCGCCATGTGGAAGGCGGCGAAGCCCGGCGAGCCGAGCTGGGAGACGCCCTGGGGGCGGGGTCGGCCGGGGTGGCACCTGGAGTGCTCCGCCATGGCCCACAAGTACCTGGGCACCGCCTTCGACATCCACGGCGGCGGGATCGACCTGATCTTCCCGCACCACGAGAACGAGATCGCCCAGGCCAAGGCCTTCGGTGACGAGTTCGCGAAGTACTGGGTGCACAACGCCTGGGTGACCATCGCCGGCGAGAAGATGGCGAAGTCCCTCGGGAACTCGGTCCTCGTCTCCGAGATGGTCAAGCAGTGGCGCCCCATCGTGCTGCGCTACTACCTCGGCACCCCGCACTACCGCTCGATGATCGAGTACAGCCCCGAGGCCCTGCGCGAGGCCGAGTCCGCGTTCGCCCGCATCGAGGGCTTCGTGCAGCGCGTGGTGGAGAAGGCCGGCGGTGTCGTCGACCCCGCCGCCGAGGTGCCGCCCGCGTTCGCCGACGCGATGGACGACGACATGGGCGTCCCGCAGGCGCTCGCCATCGTGCACACCACGGTCCGGCAGGGGAACTCCGCCCTCGCCGCCGACGACAAGGAAGCCGCCGTGGCGCGCCTCGCCGAGGTGCGGGCCATGCTCGGCGTCCTCGGCCTCGACCCGCTCGACCCGCACTGGGCCGGCGGCGAGAGCGACCGGGGCGAGGACCTGCACGGCGTCGTCGACACCCTGGTGCGCCTGGTCCTGGACCAGCGCGAAGCCGCCCGCGGCCGCAAGGACTGGGGCACCGCCGACGCCATCCGTGACTCGCTCAACCAGTCGGGCCTCGTCATCGAGGACAGCCCGAGCGGTCCGCGCTGGACGCTCGGCCCGCGCTAGGCACCCGCTGATGTGCCGCCCGGCCTTCCGGGCGGCACACTTCATAGACGTACACCTCGTGCGCGTACGTACGTATGCGCACACGCATCACGACAGACAGGTAGGTCATGGCCGCTAACAACCGCCGCATGTCCGGCAAGAAGGGCGCGCAGGTCGGCAGCGGCGGCAATCGGCGCCGCGGCCTCGAGGGCAAGGGTCCGACGCCGCCCGCCGAGATGCGCAAGGGGCATGTGAAGAACCGCATCGCCAACGCCAAGGCCAAGAAGGCGGCAGGACGCCGTCCCGCGCCCAAGCGTGGTGGCAAGTCGTCCTCCGAGATGGTCGTCGGGCGCAACCCGGTCTTCGAGGCGCTGCGCGACGGCGTGCCCGCCTCCACGCTCTACGTCCAGCAGTTCATCGACAACGACGAGCGGGTGCGCGAGGCGCTGCAGCTCGCGGCCGAGCGCGGCGGCATCCACCTGATGGAGGCGCCGCGGCCCGAGCTGGACCGCATGACGAACGGCCTCAACCACCAGGGGCTCGTCCTCCAGGTCCCCCCGTACGAGTACGCGCACCCCGAGGACCTCGTCGCCGCCGCGTTCGACGAGGGCCAGGACCCGCTGATCGTCGCGCTCGACGGTGTGACGGACCCGCGCAACCTCGGTGCGGTCGTGCGCTCCGTGTCCGCGTTCGGCGGCCACGGCGTGGTCGTGCCCGAGCGGCGTGCGGCCGGGATGACGGCCGGTGCGTGGAAGACGTCCGCCGGTACCGCCGCGCGGACGCCGGTCGCCCGTGCCACGAACCTGACGCGCGCCCTGGAGCAGTACAAGAAGGCGGGCGTCGCCGTCGTCGGCCTCGCCGCGGACGGTGAGCACGAGGTCGGTGACCTGGAGGCGCTCGGCGGTCCGGTCGTCATCGTCGTCGGCAGCGAGGGCAAGGGCCTCTCGCGCCTCGTCAGCGAGACCTGTGACTTCCGGGTGCGGATTCCGATGCCGGGTGGGGCGGAGTCGTTGAACGCGGGCGTGGCCGCCGGGGTCGTGCTGTACGAGGCCTCGCGGCGCCGCAGCTGAGTGTTCCGCGGGGTACCGCGATCGCGTCCGCGGGTGCGCCGTGGCCGATCGCGCCCGCGCGGCGGAGCCGAACATGTCACAGCCCCGCGCTCCTTCGGGGCACGGCTGCCGGGCCGCAGTGATCTCTTGACGCGGCCCGGACATTTCTGCGTGGTCAAGGCAGTGTCCTAAACACACATCACTCGGTTAGATGAGTGTGGACACCAGAACACCCCGCACACCCACGGGGGGAAGCTCGTCAGGATTCGACGATGCTCCCGCGCTGAGCATGGTGAAGGTGCCGAGCGACCCGGCGCAGGTCATCGTCAATCACGCGAGCTTCCGCGTGCAGCTCCCCGCCGCTGGGCGCACTCAATCCCCGCGTATCTCACGGCACTTGGGCGCCACCGACGAGACGGTGCGCATTCCCGTCGTCGGCACGGCGACCAAGCGCCGCGCGCCCGTCGTCTGGAGCGGGAAGTCCGAACCGGGCGACCCCGGCGCGACCGGACTGCTGCAGGCCGTGCGCGGCACCGGCGTACGCCGAACGGCCGAGGGCCCCTTCGACGACGGGGGCGCCACGCAGGTCATCCCGCGCGTCGACCTCGACGACGGCCCCGAGACCACCGAGACGCCCGGCGTCATCGGGCCGCGCACCCCCGAATCCGAGACCAGGCTGCTGCCGCAGATGCGGATGCCCAGCAGCGACTACGACGAGCAACTCGCCGCCGCGGGCGACCAGTTCGACGAGTACGACGACGAGGGCGAGGACGACGGGGAGGAGCGGGCCCGGCGGCACGGGGCCGACCCCGTCCGGCACGCCTACTACCCCGGGCGCCGGATGAACCTCGGCGTCGTGCTGCTCCCGCTGCGCGTCTTCCTCGGCTTCATCTCCATCTACGCCGGCATGGGCAAGCTCTGCGACCCCGTCTACTTCGACGGCGGCGAGCGCGGCTCCATGGTCAAGTGGCTCAACTCGCTGCACCCCTGGGCGCTTGCCGAGCCGCTGCGTGACTTCGCCCTCCAGCACCCGGTGGGCGCCGGACTCTGCATCGCCTTCTTCCAGGTCATCGTCGGTGTGCTGACGGTCCTCGGGCTCTGGCAGCGGGTCGCCGCCTCCGTCGGCGTGCTGCTCTCGGCCGCGCTCATCGTCACGGTCAGCTGGAAGACCGTCCCCGCCTATGACGCGCCGGACATCATCTACCTCGCTGCCTGGTCGCCGCTGATCATCGCGGGCGCCCCCGTCTACTCCGTCGACGGCCGCCTCGCCGGTGAGGCCTGGCGCACGCTCGGGCCGCGCGCCGACATCTGGGAGCTGCGGCGGCGCGTGCTGCGCAGGGGCGGGCTCGTCGGTGCCGTCGTGGTCGGTCTGACGCTGCTCATCGGGTCGCTGCTCGGCGGCGCGGTGCGGGACGCGGACCGGGTCACCGTGCCAGGCCCCGGCGAGGCCCCGCGCAACGAACTGCCGGGCTCCCCGCTCCCCGAGGACCCCGCGAAGAAGAAGGAGCGGCGGCAGTCGCAGAGCCCGTCCGCGTCCTCAGGCTCCCCGACGCAGGGCAGCTCCGCGAGCCCCTCGCAGGGCGCGACGACGCCGGGTACGGCCCGCGAGACCGGCACCGTCGGCTCCGGCGCCGACAGCAGGCCCAGCCAGACGCAGGGCAGCAGCACGGCGGGGCAGGCCCCGCCGCAGCAGTCGGCGCCGCAGCAGCAGCCGCCGACCACGAGCGCGGGCCCGTCCGTGATCACCGACATCTACGGCGAGGCGGTCGACGCGAAGATCATGTATCCGGCGGAGTACGGCTCGCCGGACATGGTGACCGACGGCTGGTAC
>NZ_JBEZCG010000028.1:12860-89742 GCF_040647455.1 Streptomyces sp. NPDC041068 | reverse complement strand
AGCGCCGATGGTACTGCAGGGGGGACCCTGTGGGAGAGTAGGACGCCGCCGAACTTTTCTTATAGCCGTGGCTCCTGGAATTCAATTCCAGGAGCCACGGCTTTTTTGTTTGTTGTCAAGGCTCTCGGCCACCCCTCTGCATCGATGTGCGGCAACTGAGGGTAAGGTCAGGGGGCATCATTGGCTCTTTCCCACAGGAGGCCCCCGGGTGGAGGTCCAGGAGACTCGCGTCCAGACGGACCGGGTCCTCACCATCCCGAACATCCTCAGCATGGCGCGTCTCGCCGGCGTGCCCCTCTTCCTGTGGTTGATCCTCAGGCCGGAGTTCGGAGGGCCCAACTGCGATGGCTGGGCGCTGCTGGTCCTGGCGCTGAGTGGTGTCAGCGACTACCTCGACGGCAAGCTCGCGCGCCGATGGAACCAGATCAGCAACCTGGGGCGGCTGCTCGACCCCGCAGCCGATCGGCTCTATATCCTCTCGACACTGGTCGGGCTGACGTGGCGCGAGATTCTTCCGCTCTGGCTGACCGCGGTGCTGCTGCTGCGCGAGCTGACTCTGCTGGTGATGGTAGGGATCCTCAGGCGCCATGGCTATCCGCCGCCCCAGGTGAACTTCCTGGGCAAGGCCGCCACCTTCAACCTGATGTACGCCTTTCCACTACTGCTCCTCAGTGACGGAACTAGCTGGCTCGCCTCACTCGCTGCTATTTTCGGATGGGCGTTCGCCGGATGGGGTACAACGCTGTACTGGTGGGCAGGGATCCTCTACGTGGTTCAGGTCCGCCGACTCGTCAAGGCGGACAACACGGCCGATTGAGCTTGCCGATTCGGCGGCTGTAGAGGCTCGAAGGCCCGCATCTGACATATGCGGGCTCATCTTGGTGGGCTAAGTCGGCTAGATCGTCGTCTATTTAGGAGGACGTTTCCGACATGAAGGCCGTCGTGATGGCCGGTGGTGAGGGCACTCGCCTTCGCCCCATGACCTCAAGCATGCCCAAGCCGCTCCTGCCTGTGGCCAACCGGCCGATCATGGAGCATGTGCTGCGCCTGCTGAAGAGGCATGGGCTCACCGAGACCGTAGTGACAGTGCAGTTCTTGGCATCGCTCGTCAAGAACTACTTCGGCGACGGCGAAGAGCTCGGGATGGAGCTCACCTATGCCAATGAGGAGAAACCTCTTGGCACTGCCGGCAGCGTGAAGAACGCCGAGGAAGCACTGAAGGACGACGCCTTCCTTGTGATCTCCGGTGACGCTCTCACCGACTTCGACCTCACCGAGCTGATTTCCTTCCACAAGGAAAAGGGGGCGCTCGTCACCGTCTGTCTGACGCGCGTGCCCAACCCGCTGGAATTCGGCATCACCATCGTCGACGAAGAGGGAAAGGTCGAGCGCTTCCTCGAGAAGCCGACCTGGGGGCAGGTTTTCTCCGACACGGTGAACACGGGCATCTATGTGATGGAGCCCGAGGTCTTCGACTACGTCGAGGCCGATGTGCCGGTCGACTGGTCCGGTGATGTCTTCCCGCAGCTCATGAAGGAGGGCAAGCCCGTCTACGGGTATGTCGCCGAGGGCTACTGGGAGGACGTCGGCACGCACGAGAGCTACGTCAAGGCGCAGGCCGACGTGCTGGAGGGCAAGGTCGACGTCGAGCTCGACGGCTTCGAGATCTCGCCCGGGGTGTGGGTTGCCGAGGGTGCCGAAGTGCATCCCGACGCCGTGCTGCGCGGCCCGCTGTATGTCGGGGACTACGCCAAGGTCGAGGCGAACGTCGAGATCCGTGAGCACACCGTTGTGGGCTCGAATGTCGTGGTGAAGAGCGGCGCCTTCCTGCACAAGGCCGTCGTGCACGACAACGTCTACATCGGGCAGCACAGCAATCTGCGGGGCTGCGTCGTCGGGAAGAACACCGACATCATGCGGGCCGCCCGTATCGAGGACGGCGCGGTCATCGGCGACGAGTGCCTTGTCGGCGAAGAATCGATCATTCAGGGCAATGTGCGGGTCTACCCGTTCAAGACGATTGAGGCCGGTGCCTTCGTCAACACCTCCGTCATCTGGGAGTCCCGCGGCCAGGCGCACCTGTTCGGGGCGCGTGGCGTGTCCGGGATCCTGAATGTGGAAATCACGCCCGAGCTCGCCGTGCGCCTGGCAGGTGCGTATGCGACGACCCTGAAGAAGGGCTCGACCGTCACCACCGCGCGTGATCACTCGCGGGGCGCGCGGGCGCTGAAGCGGGCGGTGATCTCGGCGCTGCAGGCCAGCGCCATCGACGTACGCGATCTGGAGAACGTGCCGCTGCCGGTGGCTCGGCAGCAGACGGCCCGGGGCAGTGCCGGCGGGATCATGATCCGGACGACGCCCGGGGTGCCGGACTCCGTCGACATCATGTTCTTCGACGGGCGGGGAGCGGACCTGTCGCAGGGGAGTCAGCGGAAGCTGGACCGGGTGTACGCGCGCCAGGAGTACCGGCGGGCCTTCCCCGGTGAGATCGGTGATCTGCACTTCCCGTCGAGTGTCTTCGATTCCTACACGGGGTCCCTGCTGCGGAATGTCGACACCACAGGGGTGGCCGAGTCCGAGCTGAAGGTCGTCGTCGACGCGTCCAACGGAAGTGCCGGGCTCGTGCTGCCGAGCCTGCTCGGGAAGCTCGGCGTGGACGCCCTGACGATCAACCCGGGGCTCGACGAGTCGCGGCCCACGGAGACCGCCGACGCGCGGCGCTCAGGGCTCGTGCGGCTCGGGGAGATCGTGGCGTCCGCGCGGGCGGCCTTCGGGGTGCGGTTCGACCCGGTCGGCGAGCGGCTTTCGCTCGTGGACGAGAAGGGGCGGATCGTCGAGGACGACCGGGCCCTGCTGGTCATGCTCGACCTGGTGGCCGCCGAGCGGCGCAGTGGGCGGGTGGCGCTGCCGGTGACGACGACGCGCATCGCCGAGCAGGTCGCGGCGTATCACGGGACGCAGGTGGACTGGACGACCACGTCGCCCGATGACCTGACGAGGGTGGGGCGTGGGGACTCGACCATCTTCGGCGGCGACGGGCGGGGCGGGTTCATCGTGCCCGAGTTCAGCAGCGTATTCGATGGGACCGCCGCGTTTGTGCGGCTCATCGGGCTGGTGGCGCGTACGCAGCTCACCTTGAGCCAGATCGACGCGCGCATCCCGCGGGCCCATGTGCTGCGGCGTGATCTCGCGACTCCGTGGGCCGTCAAGGGGCTTGTGATGCGGCGTGTGGTGGAGGCGGCGGGGGAGCGGTCCGTGGACACCACCGACGGGGTGCGGGTCGTGGAGACCGACGGGCGTTGGGTGCTCGTACTGCCCGATCCGGCCGAGGCCGTCACTCATCTGTGGGCTGAAGGGCCCGACGACGCGTCCGCCCAGGCACTTCTCGACGAGTGGTCCGCGGTGGTGGACAGCGCAGGTCGTTGACCTTTTCGGGGTGCCGGGCAGCACGTGCAACAGGTGCTGCCCGGCGCGCCGGTGGGGCCATTCGGAGGTAGCGCCCGCGACGTGCGACGATGTGCGGCATGCCGCAGCAGCCCCCCGTTCGGAGCACCCCCTCGCGCCCCCGGCGCCCGGACGCCTCCATGTCGCTGCTCACCACCGTCATGGACCACAGTCTCGACGAGGGGTACGCGGAGGCGGCGGCCCGGAAGAAGGCCAGGGGGGACAGTGGTGTCCCTCGTCCGCTGCGGGCCAAACTCGGGCTCGCGGCAGGGCTTGTGCTCGCCGCCCTTGTGGTCACCGTGGGGGCCGCTCAGGCGCGGATAGCGGCGCCGGTGGTCGCCAAGGAGCGCGAGGAGCTCATTGACCGCGTCGAGGAGGCGACGGCCGGGGCCGACAAGCTCGAGGACGACGTGGACGAACTCCGCGACGACGTGGGCGAGCGGCAGCGCGCCGCGCTGAAGAAGCACGGCGGCAGCCAGGGCGAGTTGGTGGGCCTGCTCTCCGGTGCCACGGAAGTGCAGGGGCCCGGCGTCAAGCTGGTCGTGGACGACAAGAAGGAAGCCGATCAGGGCGGTGGCGGGCCGCGTGAGAGCGCCGGGTTCTCGGACACCGGGCGGGTGCGCGACCGCGACATGCAGCGTGTCGTCAACGGTCTGTGGCAGTCGGGCGCCGAGGCGATCTCGATCAATGACCAGCGGCTGACCGCGCTGTCGGCGATCAGGGCCGCGGGTGACGCGATACTGGTCGACAACAGGCCGCTGGTGCCGCCGTATACGGTGCTCGCGGTGGGGGACGGGAAGCGCTTGAGCACCCGGTTCCAGAACAGCCGCGACGGTCAGTATCTGCATGCTCTGCAGGAGAACTTCGGCATCCGGACCAGCATTTCCGTGTCGGACGAGCTCGTGCTGCCGGCAGCGCCGAGTGTGACCGTACGTACAGCAGAGCCGAAGGCAGGAAAGGGCACATCGTGATCGCCGTACTGGGCCTCGTCGTGGGAGTCGTGGCCGGATTGTTGGTTCGGCCCGAGGTTCCGGCGGTGGTCGAGCCGTATCTTCCGATCGCCGTGGTCGCGGCACTGGACGCGGTGTTCGGAGGCCTGCGCGCGATGCTCGACGGCATCTTCGACGACAAGGTCTTCGTGGTGTCGTTCCTGTCGAACGTGGTGGTGGCCGCGCTGATCGTGTTCCTGGGCGACAAGTTGGGCGTCGGCGCCCAGCTGTCGACCGGCGTCGTCGTGGTCCTCGGCATCCGGATCTTCTCCAACGCCGCCGCGATCCGTCGGCACGTCTTCAGGGCGTGACGCCGATGAGCGCTGACGAGACGCCCGACTACAACCGCCGCAGGGAACTGCCCGCGGAGGTCCCGAGCGAGCCCGAGACGTCCGCCGCTGCGGAGCCCGAGGGGAAGCCGCAGCTCACCGGCCGTCAGAGGCTGGCGCAAGGGCTGTGGCCGCCGCGGGTGACCCGGCCTCAACTCATCGTCGCCCTGCTGCTGTTCGTGCTCGGCCTCGGCCTGGCCATCCAGGTGCGGTCCAACAACGACAGCAGCGCGCTGCGCGGCGCGCGACAGGAAGATCTCGTACGCATCCTCGATGAACTGGATGACCGTACTGAGCGTCTGGAAGAAGAGAAGCGGCGCCTCGAGGAGCAGCGGACCGGACTGGAGAACAGTTCGGACCAGGCCGAGGAGGCCCGCAAGCAGACGGTCGAGCGGGAGAGGCAACTCGGCATCCTGGCAGGCACGGTGGCGGCCCAGGGGCCCGGCATCACGCTCACCATCGAGGACAAGAAGGGGGCGATCGAGGCGGACATGCTGCTCGACGCCATTCAGGAACTGCGCGCCGCCGGCGCCGAGGCGATTCAGATCAATGACGTACGGGTGGTGGCCAACACCTACCTGTCGGACGCCGACGGAGGTGGCGTACGGGTGGACGGCCGCAAGGTCGGAGCACCGTACCTCTTCAAGGTGATCGGCAAGCCGCAGGATCTGGAACCTGCGCTGAACATCCCGGGAGGCGTGGTGCAGACTCTGGAGAAGGAGCAGGCCACGGTCACCGTGGAACGCTCGGAGAAGATCGTCGTGAACGCCTTGCGACCTGCGAAGCGGCCTGACTACGCTCGGTCGTCCTCCCAGTGAGGGCGGGGCGCATGGGGGTCGCAAGGCGAGGGCATGAGGTTGCGGGGGGTCGGCGCACTGGAAGCCCGGTGCGTGGTGGAAACTGTTTGGTGGGTACGGACGTTGTGAGGATGTCCGGTTCACCGATGAATGCCGGTGTGTGCAATCAGGGTTCGTCCTGCCCCACGGGCGGGTCTGTTTCGGTCAAGGGGAATCGCCCGTGAAGTTGTTTGCGAAGTTGTTCGGCAAGAGTGCACGTGAGGACAGCGGCAATCCCGCCACTGCCCGACACCGTGCCCCGCGCCATGGAGACGCCGAGGAGCAGGGCGCCGGGCGCCCGATGTTCCGCGATCAGGTCGCTGGTCCAGGTGGTGACATTTCGGGCGGACAGGGCGCGTCATCTGTTGACCCTGCCGGTCCCGGCCGCATAGGTTTCGGAGAACCGTCAACCTCAAGTACGGGTGGAGGGTTTACCCCCGACCCGTACGCATCGAATGCCCCCGCGGGGCAGCCGCGGCAGGAGGACCCGTCCATGGCTTTGGTGTGTACGAGGTGCGGGAACCGCAACGCCGAGGCGAGCCGGTTCTGTTCCAACTGCGGTGCGCCGCTGCGGGCCGGGGCCACGCCGGAGCGTGCGTCCGAGACGACCTCGACGATCTCCATCTCGGGCCTCGAGGCCTACGAGGCGGAGGCGACGGGGCAGACTCCGTCCCCCGCGCTCTCGCCGGAGGCTCAGGCCGCGGTGGACGCGTTGCCGCTCGGCTCGGCGCTGCTCGTGGTGCGCCGCGGGCCGAACTCGGGCAGTCGTTTCCTGCTCGACGGCGAGCTGACCACTGCGGGGCGTCACCCGCAGAGCGACATCTTCCTGGACGACGTGACCGTGTCGCGTCGCCACGTGGAGTTCCGTCGCGTCCAGGACGGTTCCTTCACCGTCGCGGATGTGGGCAGCCTCAACGGCACGTACGTCAACCGGGAGCGGATCGACTCCGTCGCGCTGTCGAACGGTGACGAGGTGCAGATCGGCAAGTACCGCCTGGTCTTCTACGCGAGCCAGCGGGGCATCTGAACCACCCCCAGACTGCGTCTGGGGTGATCCCCAGGGAAGGTCCATGCTTCAAACACCGAGGGGCGGTGCCGGCAGCGGCACCGCCGCCGCGGACCGTCGGCTGATGAGCATCGGTACCGTGCTGAACGCGCTGCGTGACGAGTTTCCCGAGGTCACGATCTCCAAGATCAGGTTCTTGGAGGCCGAAGGGCTCATCGAGCCGCAGCGCACGCCTTCCGGATACCGGAAGTTCAGCACGGAGGATGTCGAACGGCTTGGTCACGTCCTGAGGATGCAGCGGGACCACTATCTGCCGCTCAAGGTCATTCGCGAGCATCTGGACGCGCTGGAGCGCGGTGAGCGGCCTCCGCTGCCTTCTCTGGGGCGCCAGCGGGACGCCGGCGACGGTCAGGGCCAGGACGAGGTCGAGGGGCCGACGGCGGCCCGTGTGGGCCGGGACGAGCTGCTCGCCGCCGCGGAGATCGACGAGGGGCAGCTAGACGAGTGGGAGACGTACGGGCTCGTCGCGCCGTTGCCGGACGGCGGCTACGACGCGGAGGCCGTCACGGTCGCCTCGCTCGTCCTCGAACTCGGCCGGTTCGGGATCGAGCCACGGCATCTGCGGGCCATGAAGGCCGCCGCGGAGCGGGAGGCCGGGCTCGTGGACCAGGTGGTCGCGCCGCTGCGGCGGCACCGCAATCCGCAGACCAGGGCCCATGCCGAGGCCCGTACCAAGGAGCTGGCCGGGCTCACCGGACGGCTGCACTCCGCGCTCGTGCAGACCGCGCTCGGGGTCAGACTGCCGTGACTCGGCCAGTGCCCGGCCGGTACTCGGCGGGTGCCCGACTACCCAAACCTGCCAGCCACGTCCTAGGGTTGCTGTGTGAACGAGCTCGACGTCGTAGGTGTCCGGGTCGAAATGCCCTCCAACCAACCGATCGTGCTCCTGCGTGAAGTGGGAGGCGACCGGTACCTCCCCATCTGGATCGGACCAGGGGAGGCGACCGCCATCGCCTTCGCACAGCAGGGCATGGCACCCGCACGGCCACTGACCCACGACCTGTTCAAGGACGTGCTGGAGGCGGTGGGCCAGGAGCTCTCCGAAGTGCGCATCACGGACCTGCGGGAAGGCGTCTTCTACGCCGAGCTGGTCTTCGCCAGCGGTGTCGAGGTCAGTGCGCGTCCGTCCGACGCCATAGCGCTGGCGCTGCGCACCGGGACGCCGATCTTCGGCAGCGACGGCGTCCTGGACGACGCCGGGATCGCGATCCCGGACGAGCAGGAGGACGAGGTGGAGAAGTTCCGCGAGTTCCTCGACCAGATCTCGCCCGAGGACTTCGGTACCAACAGTCAGTGAGCCGCTCCGGCGGCTCGCGTCGGACCATTCGGCTAGCCTTTCCCCGCGGTGAGGTACGGGAAACCACTCTCAGGGTGATTATCACTCGGCGTGCCGAGTGTGGCGATCGTTGACGAGCCCCTGGCGACTGCCTACCGTCGAGAAGGCAGGTCAAGGAGGGAGGTCGGCGTGAGAAGCAGCGGCGACGGTACGGCGATGGGCGGTCCGTTTCCGCTCCACGGCAGCGCGGCCGATCACTCTCCGAAACGACCGATGGCGGTCCAGGGGAGCGGGGACGCTACGTTCGAGCATTCCGAGCAGATCGGCTACCGCGGTCCCACCGCGTGCGCGGCCGCGGGCATCACGTACCGACAACTCGACTACTGGGCACGGACCGGTCTGGTCGAGCCCAGTGTGCGCGCCGCGGGCGGTTCCGGCACACAGCGGCTCTACAGCTTCCGCGACGTGGTCGTCCTCAAGGTCGTGAAGCGGTTCCTGGACACCGGGGTGTCGCTGCAGAACATTCGCACGACCGTCCAGCACCTGCGGGAGCGCGGGTTCCGTGATCTCGAGCGGATGACGCTCATGAGCGACGGCGCGACGGTGTACGAGTGCACGTCGCCCAGCGAGGTCCACGATCTGCTCCAGGGTGGGCAGGGGGTCTTCGGGATCGCCGTGGGGGTCGTCTGGCGGGATGTCGAGGCGGCTCTGTCCCAGCTGCACGGGGAGCGCATCGACACCGGCGAGACACTCGTCGGGCACAACCCCGCCGACGAGCTCGCCAGACGGCGCAACAGGGCTGTCTGAGGCCGCGTTGTCAGTGGCGTAGGGCAGCATCGGAGATGTGAGAAGCGCGCCGACGATTCTGCATCTGGACATGGATGCCTTCTACGCGTCCGCGGAGCAGGCCGCGAAGCCGAGCCTGCGCGGAAAGGCCGTGGTGGTGGGCGGGCTCGGGCCGCGGGGTGTGGTGGCCACCGCTTCCTATGAGGCTCGGCGGTTCGGTGTGCACTCGGCGATGCCGATGGGGCAGGCGCGCAGACTCGCGCCCAATGCCGCTTATCTCGTGCCGCGCTTCGGGCTGTACCGCGAGGTCAGCGAGCAGGTGATGGGGCTGCTCCGGGAGTTGTCGCCGCTGGTGGAGCCGCTCAGTCTGGACGAGGCCTTCGTGGACCTGGAGGCGGGGGGCGTCGCTGACGACGAGGCGTCGGCCAGGGCCGTGGGGGAGCGGCTGAGGGCGGACATCAGGGCGGTCACCGGGCTCACCGGGTCGGTGGGGCTCGCCGTCTCCAAGATGCTGGCGAAGATCGCTTCCGAGGAGGCGAAGCCGGACGGGCTGCGGCTGATAGCGCCGGGGACGGAGCGGGCGCTGCTGGGGCCGATGCCGGTGCGGACGCTGCCGGGGGTGGGGCCGGCCACGGGGGATCATCTGCGGCGGGCCGGGATCACCACGGTCGAGGAGATCGCGGAGGCCGGCGAGGACGAGCTCGTACGGCTGTTGGGCAAGGCGCACGGGGGCTCGCTCTACGCGATGGCGCTCGCCCTCGACGAGCGGCCGGTGGTGGCCGAGCGGGACACGAAGTCGGTCAGTGTCGAGGACACGTACGACGTGGACATCCATGACCGGGTGCGGGTGCGGAACGAGGTCGCGCGGCTCGCCGACCGGTGTGTGCAGCGGTTGCGGGCGGCGGGGCACTCCGGGCGGACCATCGTGCTGAAGGTGAGGCGGTTCGACTTCTCGACGCTGACGCGGTCCGAGACGCTGAGAGGGCCCACGGACGACCCTGGAGTGGTGCGGGAGGCCGCGGCGCGGCTGCTGGAGTCCGTGGACACCACCGGGGGTGTCCGGCTGCTGGGAGTGGGCGTTTCGGGGCTCGCGGACTACACGCAGGAGGATCTCTTCGCCCAGGCTCAGGCCGCTGAGGCCGAGGTGGAGGGGCAGGGGGAAGCGGAGCCCGGGGGCGAGGTGGATGACGTGGCGCGGCCGGTGGAGGACGTGGGCGGTGAGGAGCCGGTGGCGCCGGTCGAGCGGCGGTGGGCGGCCGGGCACGATGTGCGGCACGCCGAGCACGGGCACGGGTGGGTGCAGGGGAGCGGTCTCGGCCGGGTGACCGTGCGGTTCGAGACGCCGTGGTCGGAGCAGCCGGGGCGGGTGAGGACGTTCAGGACCGATGATCCGGATCTGGAGCCGGCGGAGCCGTTGCCGTTGGTGGGTGGGGACTTGGCGGAGGCGCCGCAGGTGGTCGGTGGGGCGTAGCGGGTCGCCGGAGTGGAGCCGACTTCCGGGGGAGGTTCGGCGGCGGGGCGTGGGGATGGCCGGAGGGACCACATGGCTGGCTCGGGTCGTGTGCCGGGGGGCGGGGTATTCGGGGTGAGGCCCGCGAGGTGTTGGTTGCTGCGGGCGGTCTCTTGGGGTGTGGGGCCGGCAGGGGCCGGTTGGACGGGCGCATGTCGGCGGGAGGCATCGGTGGGGAGTGAGGGTGATGCGGTGGCCGGGGCTCGGGTCGCTGTGGGCGGTCCGTAGGGGGCGCAGGAACCTGCCGGAGGGTGGCCAAGGCCTGGTCGGGCAGGGAACGAGCCGGGGTGAGGTGGTGTGCCGCAGGGAGTTGGGCGAGGCTGGCCGCTTTGCCGCTTTGGCTGTTGTGGGGCGCTCTGTGCGGGTGCAGGGCCGGTCAGAGGGAGGCCGGGCGCTGGCCTCGGTGCATGTCGGTGGCGGGGTGGTGCCTTGCCCCCTGGAGGGGTGGGCCGGTACGGGGTGCAGGGGACGTCAGGGGGTGTCTGTTCCTGCTATCTGGCCGAACGTCGTGTCGGGGGGTGGGGACTGTGGGGGTGCGATGTCCAGGCCGTAGTGGTGGTAGAGCTGGAGTTCCTGTTCCGGGGAGAGGTGGCGGCCCACTCCGAAGTCCGGGGCGTCCTTGATCAGTGCGCGGTCGAAGGGGATGCGCAGGGTGCCGTCGTCGACCAGTTCGCTCGGTTCCAGGGGGACGAAGGCGTCGCGGCTGAACAGGCCGGTGCGTATGGCCGCCCACTCCGGGGCACCGGTGGCATCGTCGAGATAGACCTCGTCGATCGTGCCGATCTTCGCCCCGTTCCGGTCGAACGCCTTGCGGCCGATCAGGTTGCGCGGATCGATGTCGGTCTGCACGGGCCCTCCAGCTGGTCGAGGGGTGTCGGATTTGGGCGTAACTCATCTTTAATCGCTCGTACTCACTACGAAAGAGCACTTCGGGGCAGGTGGCCACTCGAGGGATCGGCCATGGTCCTCGCTGGTAGGCTGGCGGCTGGCTGCTGACCCCGTGCGGGAGAGCTCTCCGGAACGCGATTGCCGGAGGCGCCGAAGGAGCAAATCCTCCCCGGAATCTCTCAGGCACCCGTACCGCACGGACGAGGTCACTCTGGAAAGCAGGGCGGGCGTCGGGCGGGCACGTCCGGGATCCTCCCTCACCGACGGTGAAAGCAGGACTGTCCACGGACGGGCCTGTGAAGCTCTCAGGTTGAGATGACAGAGGGGGAGGCCGTCCGGGTACCCGCGCCGTGGTACCCCTCGTAGGTCGCGCAGACCAGGAGGCCTCCGCAATGACTGCCACCAATCGCATCCCGCTCTCCGAGCTCGAGCAGGGCATCCCCTTCGAGCAGCGGCACATCGGGCCCGATGCGGAAGCGCGGGCCAAGATGCTCGCCCAGGTCGGGTACGGCTCGCTCGACGAGCTGACGGCCGCCGCGGTACCGGATGTGATCAAGAACGCCGAGGCGCTCGACCTGCCCGGTGCGCGCACCGAGGCCGAGGTCCTCGCCGAGCTGCGTTCCCTCGCGGACCGGAACCAGGTCCTCGACTCCATGATCGGGCTTGGCTATTACGGGACCTTCACCCCGCCGGTGATCCTGCGGAACGTCATGGAGAATCCGGCCTGGTACACGGCTTACACGCCGTACCAGCCCGAGATCTCGCAGGGGCGCCTCGAGGCGCTGCTCAACTTCCAGACGATGGTCGCCGAGCTGACAGGGCTGCCCACCTCCGGGGCCTCGCTACTCGATGAGGGCACCGCGGCCGCCGAGGCCATGGCCCTCTCGCGGCGCATGGGCAAGGTCAAGGGCGGGGTCTTCGTCGTTGATGCCGATGCTCTGCCGCAGACCATCGCCGTCATTCAGACCCGTGCCGAGCCGACCGGCGTCGAGATCGTCGTCGCCGATCTGAGCGAGGGCATTCCCGCCGAGGTCGCCGAGCGCGGTGTCGTGGGTGTGCTGGTCCAGTACCCGGGTGCCTCCGGCGTCGTACGCGACATCAAGCCGCTCATCGACCAGGCGCACGAGCTCGGTGCCGTCGTCACCGTCGCCGCCGATCTGCTCGCCCTGACGCTGCTCACCTCGCCCGGTGAGCTCGGCGCCGACATCGCCGTCGGTACGACGCAGCGCTTCGGTGTCCCGATGGGCTTCGGTGGTCCGCACGCCGGATACATGGCGGTGCGCGAGAAGTTCGCGCGCAGCCTGCCGGGCCGGCTCGTCGGCGTCTCCGTCGACGCGGACGGCAACAAGGCCTACCGGCTCGCGCTGCAGACCCGTGAGCAGCACATCCGTCGTGAGAAGGCCACCAGCAACATCTGTACCGCCCAGGTGCTGCTCGCCGTCATGGCCGGAATGTACGCCGTCTACCACGGGCCCGAGGGGCTCAAGGCCATCGCGCGGCGCACCCACCGGTACGCGACGCTGCTCGCCGCGGGGCTCACCGCCGGTGGTGTCGAGGTTGTCCACGGCGCGTACTTCGACACGCTGACCGTGCGGGTTCCCGGCAAGGCCGACGAGCTCGTCTCCGCGGCCCGCGAAGGCGGCGTGAACATCCACCCGGTCGACGCCGACCACGTCTCCATCGCCTGCGACGAGACCACCACGCGCAAGCAACTGGCCGCCGTGTGGGGGGCCTTCGGGGTCGAGGCCGACATCGAGGCGCTCGACGCCGAGGTCGCGGACACGCTGCCCGACGCCCTGCTGCGCGGCGACGACTACCTCGCGCACCCGGTGTTCCACCAGCACCGCTCCGAGACCGCGATGCTGCGCTACCTGCGCAAGCTGGCCGACCGCGACTACGCGCTCGACCGCGGCATGATCCCGCTGGGCTCCTGCACGATGAAGCTCAACGCGACCACCGAGATGGAGCCGGTCACCTGGCCCGAGTTCGGCCAGCTGCACCCCTTCGCGCCCGCCCAGCAGGCGCAGGGCTACCTCACGCTCATCCGTGAGCTGGAGGAGCGGCTCGCCGAGGTCACCGGGTACGACAAGGTCTCGCTGCAGCCCAACGCCGGTTCGCAGGGCGAGCTCGCCGGTCTGCTCGCCGTGCGCGGCTACCACCGCGCCAACGGCGACGAGCAGCGCACCGTCTGCCTCATCCCGTCCTCCGCGCACGGCACGAACGCGGCGAGCGCCGTCATGGCCGGCATGAAGGTCGTCGTCGTGAAGACCGCCGACGACGGCGAGATCGACGTCGAGGACCTGCGCGCCAAGATCGAGAAGCACCGCGACGAGCTGTCCGTGCTGATGATCACGTACCCCTCGACGCACGGTGTCTTCGAGGAGCACGTCGCCGACATCTGCGCGGAGGTGCACGAGGCCGGCGGCCAGGTGTACGTCGACGGTGCCAACCTCAACGCCCTTGTGGGTCTTGCCAAGCCGGGGCACTTCGGCGGCGACGTCTCGCACCTGAACCTGCACAAGACCTTCTGCATCCCGCACGGCGGCGGTGGCCCGGGTGTCGGTCCCGTCGGTGTGCGCGAGCACCTCGCGCCGTACCTGCCCAACCACCCGCTGCAGCCCGCGGCCGGTCCCGAGACCGGTGTCGGCCCGATCTCCGCGGCGCCGTGGGGCTCGGCCGGGATCCTGCCGATCTCCTGGTCGTACGTACGCCTCATGGGCGGCGAGGGGCTCAAGCGCGCCACCCAGGTCGCGGTGCTCTCCGCCAACTACATCGCCAAGCGGCTCGAGCCGCACTTCCCGGTGCTCTACACCGGCCCCGGCGACCTCGTCGCGCACGAGTGCATCATCGATCTGCGGCCGCTCTCCAAGGAGACCGGCGTCAGCGTCGACGACATCGCCAAGCGGCTCATCGACTACGGCTTCCACGCGCCGACCATGTCGTTCCCGGTCGCGGGGACGCTGATGATCGAGCCGACGGAGAGCGAGGACCTCAATGAGATCGACCGGTTCTGCGAGGCGATGATCGCCATCCGCCGGGAGATCGAGAAGGTCGGAAACGGGGAGTGGGCCGCGGACGACAACCCGCTGCGGAACGCCCCGCACACCGCCGCCGCGCTGAGCGGTGAGTGGGAGCACGGTTACAGCCGTGAGGAGGCCGTCTTCCCGGCCGGCGTGTCGGCCTCGGAGAAGTACTGGCCGCCGGTGCGCCGCATCGACCAGGCGTACGGCGACCGGAACCTGGTCTGCTCCTGCCCGCCGCTGGATGCGTACGAGGACTGATACCGCAAGCGTGTGACGCGGACATGCGGTGGGGCCGGTTCGGAGATTTCCTCCGGGCCGGCCCCTCGTCTTTCGGTGGTGCGTCGCGCGCGGTGCCGTCGTGCTCAGGCGGCTGTCATGACCTGGTCGGTGCCCAGCGGTCGGTGCGGGGCGATGATCTGGCCGTCCGGCAGCAGCTCACCGGTGTCCTCGAAGAGCAGGACGCCGTTGCACAGCAGGCTCCAGCCCTGCTCCGGGTGGCTCGCCATGAGGAGCGCGGCTTCCCGGTCGGCGGAGTCGGCTGTCGGGCACGGTGGTTGGTGCTGGCACATGGAAGGGTTCTTTCGCTGCGATGAGATGGCTGTGACGTCGGTCCTGTGACTCGATGCGGTGTTCATAACCGCCCCCCGTTGTAGTCGGTCCGATCCCAGTGTTGCCCCACAGCCTGTCAATCCGCAGGGATTTTGCTGCAGCGGCTCCTACTGCTTAATGACGTATCACCCGGCTGGACGGTTCAGCCCAACTCCCCTGTCTCTTCGGGTGGTTCGGGGTGGCCCCTCTGGGCTAGTCCACCTGGGTGGGCAGCGCTGTGCCCCGCGGCCGGGGGCTGCGGGGCACAGGAAGCGCGGGGGTGCCGTCAGGCGGGTGAGCCGAGGAGCGGCGCCGGTGCCAGGCGGTGGTTGAGCATCGGAAGGAGTTCGGCGACGCGGTGCGGGCGGTGGGCCGCGATGCCGGGCGGGGCGGGCGCGAGCGGCACGAGCAGGTCGGTGGCGGCCAGCGGGCCCTCGGCGCCGTCGTCCGTGCAGTCGCGGTGCAGCCAGAGCGTGAGCATGTAGAGCTCCGGCACGGAGAGCAGCCGCGGCTGGCATGCCATCGGCATCGCCTCGGCGTGGCGCAGGGCGCGCTCGGTGGAGGCGATGTAGGGGCCTTCGAAGAAGTGCGAGAAGGCCCAGCCGTCCGGGGTGAGCATCGTGTCGGCCGCGGCGAGCGCGCGATCGCCGGAGCGGATCAGGAAGCGCCAGCCGGAGAGGCGGGTGGGCGCGATGCCCTCGGGAGTGATGCGGTCCAACACATGGACGGGAAGCGGGAGTTCCGGGCTTGCGGGGCCCTGGGCGGCGCGCAGGGACGGGGTGCGTGCCTCGCGTACGGCCGTGGGGGAACCGAGTGCCGCGAGGACGCTGCGCAGGGCGGGCGCGGGAGCCGGGGGGACATGCAGCGGCATGGTGGGTCGCCTCTCTCGTTCGACAGGCACGGTGGAGCGGGGGCAGGTGCGTGACGGCGCTGTCAGCTCTGGGACATCTGGGTCAGAGGGGCGGGGGCCGGGGACCGCGAGCGCCAACTCTCTGCCTAGATTGCGCAGTTTATACGAGACGTGTTCGGACGGTGTTTCGTCTAGACGTGGCCGATATTGCGGGCAAGGCCTTAACAGGCCGTCCTTGTGAGAGTTTTATCCCGATTTCGTGACGGCCCCGCTTCCATGACCTCGGATTACCCGAGACGAGCGGTCGGCCGATTCCCGCCGGTAGTTTTGACCAGGCGCTTCGGAAGGGAATCTTCACCATGCCGCATGCCCGGCGAATGTGCCGGACCGCGACGGTGTCGAGCGTACTCGTCCGCGGGCCCGCGCGGGGCGTTATCGATCACATTGCCTGGGCATCATCCCCCGTACACAGCGGCCGGATCCTTGGCTGCCCGTTCGAGGAGGGACGCTTCGATGGGCGAGAAGGTCGTCGCGGGCACGTTCGACCTGACCGACCGGCACCACTACCGAAGGAAGCTCCGGGAGTGTCTGGCGGGTCTGGAGCGACTGTTGGCCGAGGAGCGCTTCGATCGCCCCAAGAATCTGATGGGCATGGAGATCGAGCTGAATCTCGCCGGGCCCGACGGACTGCCGAGAATGTTGAATGCGCAGGTTCTCGAGCGCATCGCGAGCCGGGATTTCCAGACCGAACTCGGAATGTTCAATCTGGAAGTGAACATTGCCCCGCACCGGCTCGGCGGACGCGTTCTCGACCAGCTCGCCGAAGAGCTGCGCACCGGGCTCAACTATGCCCACAGGAAAGCGAACGAGCTCTCCGCCGGCATTGTCATGATCGGTATTCTGCCGACCCTGAACCGCGCCGACCTCGTCTCCGCGAACCTCTCCGACGTCGACCGCTACGCCCTGCTGAACGACCAGATCGTGGCGGCGCGCGGCGAGCGCTTCGTCCTGGACATCGAGGGCGTGGAGCGGCTCACCTGCACCTCGGCCTCGATAGCGCCCGAGGCGGCGTGCACCTCCGTGCAGTTGCATCTGCAGGTCACGCCCGGCCGGTTCGCCGACGTGTGGAACGCGGCGCAGTCCATCGCCGCGGCCCAGGTCGCCGTGGGCGCCAACGCCCCGTTCCTGTTCGGCCGTGAGCTGTGGCGCGAGTCGCGGCCGCCGCTGTTCCTGCAGTCCACCGACACGCGCCCGCCCGAGCTGCAGGTCCAGGGGGTGCGGCCGCGCACCTGGTTCGGGGAGCGCTGGATCAGCGGGCCGCTCGAACTGTTCGAGGAGAACCTGCGTTACTTCCCCGCGCTGCTGCCGTTGCTGGACGAGGAGAACCCCCTGGGCGTCCTCGATGCGGGCGGAGTGCCGCGGCTCGGTGAACTCGTCCTGCACAACGGCACCGTGTACCGCTGGAACCGCCCGGTGTACGGCATCGCCGACGGCGTCCCGCATCTGCGCGTGGAGAACCGGGTGCTGCCCGCGGGGCCCACCATCACCGACGTCATCGCGAACGCCGCCTTCTATTACGGGTGCGTGCGGGCGCTCGCCGAGGAGGCGCGGCCCGTGTGGTCCCGGCTGCCCTTCGAGGCCGCGGCCCGCAACTTCGACGTCGCGTGCCGGCACGGCATCGACGCCCGGCTGCAGTGGCCGCGGCGCGGCAGGCTCGGCGGTACCGCCGAGGTGGCGGCCGTCGATCTCGTACGCGACGAACTGCTGCCGCTCGCGGCCGCCGGGCTGGACGCGTGGGGCGTGGAGCCCGCCGACCGCGATCTCTACCTCGGGGTGATCGAGGAGCGGTGCCGGCGGCGGGTCAACGGCGCGTCGTGGCAGGCCGCCACCTATCACCGGGCCCTGGAGACCGGGCTCGCCAGGGAGGACGCGCTCGCCGCGACCACCAAGCGGTACTTCGAGCTGATGCACGAAGGGGAGCCGGTGCACACGTGGCCCGTGGGGCTGCCGGAGCCGGCGGTGCCGCTGGGCTGAGGCCTTTGCGGGTGCTCGGCTCCGGGCGGCTCAGCCCTGGTTGCTGCCCGCCTCCATGATGGCCTTGAGGATGACCGCGTGGATCTGCGCCGGGTCGTCGACCTGGTGGCCGGAGCCGCCGGTGGCCTCGGCGATCTGCTGGACCTCGTCCTTGTCCGCGTCCGGGCCGACGGCGATAGCGATGATCGGCACCGGCTTGCCCGGGTCGGAGAGGTCCTCCAGCTGGGAGATGAGGGAGCTGCGGGAGATGCTGCCCGGGTCCTGGTTGGCGCCGTCGGTCAGGATCACCAGGGCGTTGAACCTGCCGCGCGCGTACGAGGAGCAAGCCTCCTTGTAGGCGGCGAGCGTGGTGTCGTACAGACCGGTCGCCCCGCCCGGCACGGGCTGCAGACCGCTGAACGCCTGCGACAGCTTGTCGCGGTGGGTCACGTCGCCCTTGCGGTCGCCGAGTCTCTCGGTGGGCTGCAGCTTGCGGTAGTCGCGGGTGCCGTCGAGTGCCGTGGCGAACTCCCACAGGCCGATCTCGTCCTCGTCGGTGAAGCCCGCGAGGGCCTGCAGCAGTGAGGACTTGGTGACCTCCATGCGGGACTGGTTGCGGCCGGGGACGAACTGGTTCATGGACTCCGACGCGTCGACGACCGTGTTGAGCCGGGCGCTCTGCACCGTGATCGTCCACATGCCCAGGGTCTCCTGGAGCTGCTTGTCCGATGGCGGGTCGGTGGCCTCGGCCGCGTACGGCTGCGGGGTGCGGCCGCCGGCGGCGGTGACGAGCTTGTCGGAGGGCTGGTCGGGGTCGGTCCTGAAGCCGTGGTGGTCAAGGATCTTCTGGCCCTCCGCGTCGCTGAACATCGTCATGAAGCGCAGCGCAGCGCGGCTCATGTCGGTGGACATCTTGTCGTCCTCGACGAGCGTGTACGGATAGTCGAGCCGGGGCGTGCCGTCCTTGGGATAGAACAGGTCGAGGCTGTTCTCCTCGCCCGCCGACGCGTTGTGCCTGAACGCGGCCTGCTCGGAGAGGATCAGCGCCTGATTGCGGCGGGGGTTGCCCTGCTCGGTGCCCGAGCCGTCGCGGGCCAAGGTGTCCAGGAGCTGCCCGTCGCTGTCGGTGGTGCGGGTGGCCAGGGCCTTCGCGATGGAGGCGGCCTGGGTGTCGCCCTCCTTGCCGCCCTGCTTCTGCGCGGACGCGCCCAGTTTGGCGAGGGCGAGCAGCCCGGTCGCGCTGCGCGCGGGGTCGGCCGCGCCGAGGCGCAGCTTCTCGTTCTTCATGGCGGCCGCGGTCAACTCCGGCCAGTCGTACGTCTTCTTGGGCCAGCCCAGCGATTCGGCGGCGGAGGGGACCATGGCGATGCCGACCGGCGACGAGGCGATGTTGCCCGCGGGGGAGATCTTGGTCTGCTTGGTGCCGAGGCCGACGCGCTGCACCCATATGTCGGAGTCCGGCACCCATACGTCGTACTCCGGATCGCCCTTGCCGGAGCGGAGTTCGTCGGCGACCTCGTACGAGTCGCGCGCGGTCACCCGTACGTCGATGCAGTGCCCGTCCGAGGTGATCTCCGTCTCGCGGGCCTCGTCGGCGGCCTCGCGCAGGGCGGGGGCGACAGAGGGGGCGGAGACGACGTCGAGGCGCACCGCGTCGTCCTCGCAGGAGCCACCGAAGGAGAGGACCCCGCTGCGGACGGCTGCCGCCGTGCCTCCAGCGACCACGAGTACGAGAGCCGTGGCGATGGCGACCGTGCGGCCGCGGGCGCGCGGTCGGGGGTCGGGCGCGCCCGTCCCGTACTCATCGGGCAAGCTGTGACGTCCCATGGCGGTGGTGCCCCTCCTTGAGTGATGAAGCAAGGAAAGAGGGGGCGGTTCGCCCGAAATCGGCGTCCGTCCCCCTCGGCCTGTCGCGCACGATCTTCGTAACTTCTTTCGAGACCCTAGCGGGGCGAGGATGGGGATGAGGCGGGATTACTCAACTGGAGGCGCAAGTGCAAGCGGAGCCGGGGCCGATGGCCGGTTCTTTTCCAGCGGGGGGACCCTCGCGGCGGACCCTGAGGGACGAGACGTTGCTCGTGTTGGCCCTCTCGCTCGGGGCGAGCGGAGTGTCCGCGCTGATCAGCTTTGTCGGGTCGGTCACCAAGCCGGGCGGTCTGAAGGACCAGGCGGCCACGATGAACGCCTCGGCCGCGCCGGGGCGACCGTGGCTTGATCTCGCTTGGCAACTGTTCGGAATCGCGAGTGCGTTGGTGCCGGTCGCGCTGGTCGCGCACTTCCTGCTGCGTGAGGGGGCCGGGCTGCGGACGCTCGGTTTCGACCGGACGCGGCCGTGGTCTGACCTGGGGCGCGGGACCGCGATCGCCGCGGTGATCGGCAGCACCGGGATCGCCTTCTATCTGGCGGCCCGCGGGCTCGGCTTCAACCTGACGGTGGTGCCCGAGGCGCTGCCCGACGTGTGGTGGAAGTACCCGGTCCTCGTACTGTCCGCGGTGCAGAACGCGGTCCTCGAGGAAGTGATCGTCGTCGGGTACCTGCTGCGCAGGTTCGGGCAGTTGGGGTGGACGCCGATGGCCGCGCTGGTGGGCAGTTCGGTGCTGCGCGGCTCGTACCACCTGTATCAGGGCATCGGCGGGTTCATCGGGAACATGGCGATGGGCGTGGTCTTCGTGCTGCTCTATCGCAGGTGGGGGCGGGTCGGGCCGCTGGTGGTGGCCCATTCCCTGCTGGATGTCGGGGCGTTCGTCGGGTACGCGCTGCTCGCGGGGAAGGTGGGGTGGCTGCCCACGCCTTAGCGGACAGCCACCCGCGGTCAGGCGAGGAGGCCGCCCTCGATGACCGTGACGGCGTGACCGGTCAGGAGCGTGCGGTCGCCGCGCAGTTGGGTGCGGACCAGGCCGGTGCGGGGCGAGGCCTGCAGACCGGTCAGTTCCGCACGGCCGAGCCGCTCGGACCAGAAGGGGGCGAGGGCCGTGTGCGCGCTGCCCGTCACCGGGTCCTCGTCGATGCCGACGCGCGGGAAGAAGCCGCGCGAGACGAAGTCGTAGCCGCGGGAGGGGTCTTCGGCCGCGGCGGTGGCGATGATGCCGCGTTCGGAGAGCCATACGAGGGCCTTGTGGTCGGGCGTGAGCGCGCGGACCGTCTTCTCGTCGGCGAGCTCGATCAGCAGGTCGCCGAGGTGCGGACCCGTGTCGTACGTGGCCAGCGGCTGGGCGCCGAGGGCCTCGGCGACGCCTTCGGGGGCCTCGGTGGCGGTGAGCGGGGCGGTCGGGAAGTCGAGGGTGAGGGTGCCGTCCTCGTGTGCCGTCGCGGTGAGGATGCCCGCGCGGGTGGCGAAGCGGATCAGACCGGTGGCCGTGCCCGTCGTGTGCAGGACGTGCGCCATGGCCAAAGTGGCATGGCCGCAGAGGTCGACCTCGGTGGCGGGCGTGAACCAGCGCAGCGCCCAGTCGGCGTCGCCGCCCTCGGGCAGGCGGTGGGCGAACGCGGTCTCGGCGTGGTTGACCTCCCTGGCCACGTTCTGCAGCCAGGCGTCGTCGGGGAAGGCGTCGAGGAGGAGGACCCCCGCCGGGTTGCCGGCGAAGGGGCGGTCGGTGAAGGCGTCGACGATGCGGATGCGGTGGGAAGTCGGCATGCCGATGACGGTAGAGGGCCGACTCGGGGATGGGGTAAGGCCAATCGTGGGTTGTTGGACTTGTTTTTGGACTGGTGGGTGGCCTTAGGGGGCGTGGGGTGCTGGTCGCGGGCGGCGGTCAGGGGGGGCGGGAGTGGTGGTCAGAGGGGTGGGGGTGCTGTTCGGCTGGGATTCGTCGGGGATTGCCATCCGAACAGTTCCGATATATCGTTGACGCATCGCGACAGATTCGCGACTGATCAAGGATTGATCGAAGACTGGTCGAGGTCCGAGCGGCCCGACCGAGAAAAACGACGAGTAGCAGTAAGAGGAGTGATCGTCATGCGTTCCCATGGCTTTGAACACGAGCACGGACGCGGCCGCCACGGCGGCGGCCACCAGGGCCGAGAGGGTTTCGGCCGCGAAGGATTCGGCGGCTTCGGGGGATTCGATGGGCGGCGCGGCGCGTTCGGTCCGTTCGGTCCCGGCTTCGGCGGGCCCGGTGGCCCCTGGGGCGGCCGCGGCGGGCGCGGCGGAGGGCCGCGGGGAAGGGCGCGGCGTGGTGACGTGCGCGCGTCGATCCTCGCCCTCCTGAAGGACCGCCCCATGCACGGCTACGAAATGATCCAGGAGATCGCCGAGCGCAGCGGCGGGGCGTGGAAGCCCAGCCCCGGTTCGGTCTACCCGACCCTCCAGCTCCTGGAGGACGAGGGCCTGATCAGCAGCGCGAGCGAGGGCGGCAAGAAGCTCTTCTCGCTGACCGAGGCCGGTGCCGAGGCGGCCGAAGAGGGTCCCGAAGCGCCCTGGGAAGAGGCCGGGCGCGGCGTCGACTGGGACACCCTGAACGAAATCCGGCAGGCCGGTTTCGGTCTGATGGAGGCGTTCGGCCAGGTCTGGAAGACCGGGAGCAAGGAGCAGCGCGAGAAGGCGCTCTCCGTCATCAACGACGCCCGAAAGAAGCTGTACCTGATCCTCGCCGATGAGGACTGAGGTGGTCGGGGCCGACGGCCCCTGCCACAGATGAGGCGCCCCGCACGGATGGTGTGGGGCGCCTCGTTGCCTTCGTCGAGAGGTTGGGGGGCGAGAGGTCGAGCGGTGGGCTCCTCGGTGTCGGGAGCGTCAGGTCACCAGGCCGTCCAGTTTGCGTAGCGACTCGTTCAGGGCGGCGGTCGCCGAGTCCTTCAGCTTGCCCGCCATCAGGGACACGGCCGCGCCGGTGAACTCCCCCTCGATGCGGACCAGGGTGCCGGACCCGTCCGGAGAGAGGCTGTAGCGGGTCCCCACGTTCACGCCCATCGGGCCCTTGCCCGCGATCGCCAGGACGCGGGCGGCCTCCAGTTCCTCGATGGTCCAGTTGACCTCGGCGGGGAAGCCCATCAGCTTCATGTTCTCCACGAAGGTGCCGCCCACCTCCAGGGCGGTGGGGCCGCCCTTGGGAAAGCTGGTGTGCGTGGCGTTCCACTCGCCGTACGAGGCGAAGTCGGTGAGTTGGGCCCAGACCTTCTCGGCGGGTGCCTCGATCCGTGCTTCCGCGCTGACTTCGGCCATGCGGCCACCCCTTCCCGTCGGGTGCTGCGACAGCCGCAGCTACGGTGTCGCGGAACGTAGCCGCAGGGCCTGGAACATTCAATACTGATGAACCGTCAGATGTTGTGGAGGGCCGGGCCTTCGTCGGCCCTGGTGGGGGTGGGGTACTGTTCCCTTGCCCTGCGACCGGCGCAGGCGACGAATGCGGGGAGGTGAGACCCATTACCGCAGTGGCAGGTCGGGTGCTCTCCTCTCGCGACCGCGCGGTTCACCGGGCATAGGTGAGCCGGGGGAGCCCCATCGGGATCCCGGAAGGTTTTCTTCGCATGTCGGTTTCGCCCCTCTCAGGTTTCTCCTCTTTCTCCTCTTTCTCCTCTTCACATCGCTCCTCCGCCGTCACCGCGCTGCGCGCCGCCGGCTGTGTCTTCGCCGAGGACGAGGCGGAGTTGATCCTCTCCACCGCGCGCACCCCCTACGAGCTGGCCGCCATGGTGGAGCGCCGTGCCGGTGGGCTGCCGCTCGAACACGTCCTTGGCTGGGCCGAGTTCCGTGGGCTGCGCATCGCCGTCGACCCGGGGGTCTTCGTGCCGCGCAGGCGCACCGAGTTCCTCGTCGGGCAGGCCGCCGCGCTCGCCGGGGGCGAAGCCGTCGTCGTCGATCTGTGCTGCGGATCCGGGGCACTCGGGGCCGCGCTCGCCGCGGGGCTCGGGCGGGTCGAGCTGTACGCCGCCGACATCGACCCGGCGGCGGTCCGCTGCGCCCGCCGCAACGTCGCCGACGTCGGGGGCGAGGTGTACGAGGGCGACCTCTACGAACCGCTGCCCGGCGCGCTCCGGGGGCGTGTCGACATCCTGCTCGCCAACGTTCCCTACGTCCCCACCGAAGAGGTCGGCCTGCTGCCTGCCGAGGCCCGCGTCCACGAGGCGCTGGTGGCGCTCGACGGCGGTGCGGACGGGCTCGACGTACTGCGACGGGTGACCGAGGAGGCGCCGGTGTGGCTCGCGCCCGGTGGTCATCTGCTGTTCGAGACGAGCGAGGGTCAGGTGCCCGCGGCCGTCGCCGCCGTCGAGCGGGCCGGTCTGGTGGCGCGGGTGGTGGACGACGAGGAGATGTACGCGACGGTCGTCATCGGTACCCCGCCACAGGTGTACGACGGTGAGGCGGGGTAGACGTACGACTAGGTAGCGAAGACCGGAGTTTCGGCTGGGAGGGCCGGGTGCTCGCGTTCGCCGGGGCGTTCGTCGGGGAAGCTCAGCCGACCCGTCGTATCACCGCCGCGTCGAACAGGTCCGACGCCCTCGGGAACGGGCCCTCGTCGTGGCAGTGCCAGGCCTCCCAGAACAGGTCGGCGGGCAGCGCGTCGTCGGGTGCGTACACCCGGTACACGTACTGCCTGCCGTCGATCGCCGGCAGGGCGACCATCCAGCACCCGTTCTCCATGCCTGTGAGGGACGTGTGGCGATGCGTCGCGGTTGCGCACGGGGCGCGGAGCAAGGCGGCGCGCGCCCCCGGTGGAACTTCGGTCAGATCTCATCCGTAAGGAGGACAACCAGCGCGCGGATGCCCAACCTGTGTCGGACGCGGAAATGCTTCCCGCCGCCGATGCATATGCCGCTGGGGGTTGATGTGGTGGGAGATGTGCAGAGCCGTACCCCGCCGGGCGCCGAATCCGGTCCGACCCGAGCTGACCTCGACTCCCGACTCAGCGCAGAGCTGGCGTCGGTGGTCGCCGGCGCGCGCCGGCGTGCCGTGCGGGACGGGGACCGGCAGATCGACACCGCGCACCTGCTCCATTCGCTTCTGGAGAGCGACCCCGAGGTCCGTGCCGTCTTCGAGAGCGGCGCGCACGTGGTGCGGCTCCTCGGCTATCTCGTGCAGCGCAGCATCGGCTACGGCCTCCAGTGGCAGGGCACCGTCGAGGACTCCGGCGCCGTGCCGGTGGTGACGTCCGTGAAGGAGGCCGGCTGGTCGCCCGCCGCCACCACCGCGATGGAGGCGGCCCTGGAGCGCGCCGAACTGCGCGGCGAACCGCGGGCCCTCGGCATGGATCTGCTCGCGGGGCTCGTCGCCGACCCGGACTGCCGCGCCGTCGAGGTCCTCGCGCGGGCCGGGGTCGACGTCTCGACGCTGCTGCACCGCGTGGAGGCGGAGTGCGGGCAGTACGCGTCCGGGAGCCACGGGTACATCGGCGGCCAGGGCGCGGGCCACTGAGTACGGCCCCGGTCAGGGGCCCGGCGTCCGCCCGTTGAGACAGGCGCCATCCGGGGTGACGCTCATGACACTGCCTGCCATGATGTGCCGGTGCGAGCGTCTGACGGGATTCAGGAGAGCCGGGCGAGCCGGGGCGACGCGGGGGCTCAGGGGGAGCGGGGGAGCGGCGGCAAGGGTGTCGGGCTCGGGCTCGCCCTGGTGTCCGCGGTCGCCTTCGGTGGCTCCGGTGTGGCGGCGAAGCCGCTGATCGAAGCGGGACTCGACCCCCTGCACGTGGTGTGGCTGCGGGTCGCGGGCGCCGCCCTGGTGATGCTGCCCGTGGCCTGGCGCCACCGCGGACTGCTGCGGAGCAGGCCCGCGCTGCTCGCCGGGTTCGGCCTCCTCGCCGTCGCGGGCGTCCAGGCCTGCTACTTCGCCGCGCTCTCCCGTATCCCCGTCGGTGTCGCGCTCCTCATCGAGTACCTCGCGCCCGCGCTCGTCCTCGGCTGGGTGCGCTTCGTGCAGCGGCGGCCCGTGACGCGGGCGGCCGCGCTCGGCGTGGTGCTCGCGGTCGGCGGCCTCGCCTGTGTCGTCGAGGTGTGGGCGGGGCTGAGCTTCGACGCGGTGGGTCTGCTGCTCGCGCTCGGGGCCGCCTGCTGCCAGGTCGGCTACTTCGTCCTGTCCGACCAGGGCAGCGACGCGGGCGACGACGCTCCCGATCCGCTCGGCGTCATCGCGTACGGCCTGCTCGTCGGCACCGCCGTGCTGACCGTGGTCGCGCGGCCGTGGGGCATGGACTGGTCGGTGCTCGCGGGCGGTGCGGACCTGGACGGCTCGACCGTTCCCGCCTGGACCCTGCTCGCCTGGATCGTCCTCGTCGCGACCGTCGTCGCGTACGTCACCGGGGTGCTGTCCGTGCGCAGGCTCTCGCCCCAGGTCGCCGGTGTCGTGGCCTGCCTCGAAGCCGTCATCGCCACCGCGCTGGCCTGGGTGATCCTCGGCGAGCACCTCTCGGCGCCGCAGATCGTCGGTGGCGCCGTCGTGCTCGTGGGAGCGTTCATCGCACAGTCGTCGGCGCCGGCGGAGCCTGCGGCGCGGGACGAGATCCCGCGATCCGAAACGGAGTTGTCGCGCAGCGGGAGCCGGTCCTAGGGTGCCGATCATGGTTCCGCACGTGCTCGTTCTCTCGCCGCCGCCCGCCGCTTAGCGCGGGGCGCCCACGCATCATGCCCAGGCCGGTGGCCGGGCCGAGCGGTGCTGCCCGCAGACGGAGTCAGAGATCCTTCTCTTCTGCGGAGAACTCACGTGTCGAATGTTTCTGGTACTTCCAGTACTTCTGTTACTTCCGGTACTCCGGGCACTTCCAGTGCTTCTGGTACTTCCAGTACTCCGGGTACTTCCGGTGCTTCTGGCGTTTCTGGTGTGTCCACCGAGTCACCTGTGTCGGTCGCGCGGGGCCTGTTCTATCTGATCTGCGCCGGGACCGCCTGGGGCACCGCCGGTGCCGCCGCCGCGCTGGTGTTCCGGGCCGGTGACATGGGGCCGGTCAGTCTCTCCTTCTGGCGGTGCGCCGGCGGGTTCGTCCTGCTGCTCGCCGCGCGCCTGGTGCGGCCGCGCCGGGCGACGCCGCGGCCTCGCCGAGTCCGTCGGATCGTGGTGACGGGCGTGGCCCTCGCGGTGTTCCAGACCGCCTACTTCGCGGCCGTCGAGGAGACCGGGCTCGCGGTCGCCACCGTCGTCACCATGGGGTCGGGGCCCGTGCTCATCGCGCTCGGCGCGCGCCTGACCATGGGGGAACGGCTCGGGCGCGGCGGGGCCTTCGCGGTGCTCGGCGCGCTCGCCGGTCTGGTCGTGCTCGTCCTCGGCGACGGCGGCGGCGAGGCTGCCGTGTCGCCCGCGGGCGTCGCCTGGGCGCTCGCGTCGGCGGCCGCGTACGCCGTGATGACGCTGGTCACGCGCTGGTGGGGGCGGGACGGAGGGGCCGACGCGCCCGACACCACGATCTGGTCGTTCGCCGTCGTCTCGCTCTGCCTGTTGCCGCTCGCGGCGGTGGAGGGCCTGATGCCGCACGCCGCCGACCCCGTGCGTGTGGGTGCCTGTCTGCTGTACATCGCCGCCGTGCCGACGGCGCTCGCGTACGCGCTGTACTTTGCGGGGGCGGCCGTCGTGCGGTCCGCGACCGTCTCCGTGATCACGCTGCTCGAGCCGGTGGGCGCCGCCGTCATCGCGGTCGTGCTGCTGGGCGAGGAGCTGACGGCGGCGACCGTGGTGGGCACCGTGCTGATGCTGGCCGCCGTGACAGGTCTTGCGGTCGCGGAGGCGCGTGGTGTGGTGGCGGCGCGGCGGGAAGTGGCCGTGTCGTAGGGGGAGTTGGGGCGGGTGCGCGGCGTTTTCGTGCTGCGCACCCGTGGCTCGGAGCCGTGGTGTGCGTCTGTGGCTCGGAGTCGTGCCGTGCGCCCGTGGTCCGGAGTTGTGTTGCGCCCCGTGGATCAGGCCTCGCGGCGGCGCAGTTGGTGGGTGCGGGCCGATGCGTCCCGGGGCCCGCCCCGCTCGGCGAGGCCCGTGGCGATGCGGTCCTGCACCGCTTCCGGCTTGTGACTCGCGTACTTGAACTTCGCTCGTACGTCGGTGACTTCGAGGCACAGCGCGCGGATGCCGGAGAGCATGCGGCCGTAGGGGGCCTCGCCCACGGCCGCCCGTGCGGACCCCCCTTCCGGCTGGAAGTGGTCGACCTGGCGGTTCAGGAGGTCGGCCTTCTCGTCGGGGTCGTCGACGACGCGGGCGGTGCAGCGGAGCTGGACTGCGGCGTAGAAGCTGGTCGGCACGCCGTGCTCCGAGGGGGTGTCCGAAGCTGCCTGCCAGGGGCCCGGCACGTACACGTAGTCGTCGACGACGCTCAGCAGCACGTCGGGGTCGCTCTCCAGGGCGCGCCACAGAGGGTTGGGGCGCGCTAGATGGGCGAGGACCCGGCCGTGCGGTCCGTGCTCCGCCTCGTACGTGAAGTGGAGGGGCTGGACGTGCGGCGGCTCGCCCGGTAGGCCGTTGACCGCGAGCTGGCCGAAGTCGTGCGCGGCCAGCCACTGTTGCCACTCGGCCTCACTGCGGGGCGCGTCCCAGGGGTGGATCAGCATCACAACTCGACCAGGTAGTCGGGGACTTCGGTGCCGGGCGCCAGGTCGGCGGAGGGGATGAGGGGGTCGTGGCCCTTGCGGAGCGGGACCACGCCCGCCCAGTGCGGGAGGTCCATGTCCTCGGGTTCGTCGTTCGGGCCGCCGGTACGGGCCTTCGCCGACACCTCGGTCAGGTCGAGGCGGATCACGGCGGTCGCCGCGAGCTCCTTGGCGTTGGCGGGACGGGAGTCGGCGGAGCGGCCCGGCACGACGTGGTCGACCAGGGCGTCCAGTGCGGTGCGCTTCTCTTCCGGGTCCGTGACCTGGTGGGCGGTGCCGTGGATCACCACGGAGCGGTAGTTGATCGAGTGGTGGAAGGCCGAGCGGGCCAGGACGAGGCCGTCGACGTGGGTGACGGTCAGGCACACCTGCAGGCCTGGGTCCTCCTCCTGGCCCTGGGTCGATTCCTGGCCCTGGGCGGCGCCCGCCATGCGCAGCGGCCGGGAGCCCGTCGAGCCGTGGACGTAGAGGCGGTTGCCCACCCGTCCATAGAGCGTCGGCAGCACGACGGGGGCGCCGTCGCGCACGAAGCCGAGGTGGCAGACGTACGCCTCGTCGAGTATCGCGTGCACCGTCTCGTGGTCGTACGCGGCGCGTTCCCGCGAGCGGGTGGGGACGGTGCGGTCGGTCGGTGCGTAGGCGGCGCTGTCCGGCGTAGTGGTGTCGGTGGTGGTCGGCGTCGTCTGCATGGCCTCTCCTTGTACTGACTGAACTGAATCGATCTGTGCTGAATTGATCTGTGCTGGACTGGTCTGCGTGCCGCTTGCTGTCGCTATTGCACTAGTGCATAATCTGTTTTGTGCTAGGAGAGTATCCGATCGAAGGTCGGCGCGCAGCGGAGATTGCGGCGAGCGTGGAGCGAGCCGTGGGTGACGGTGGCCTCGAGCCGGGGCAACTGCTGCCGCCCATGCGTGAGTTGGCGGCCCGCCTCGGTGTGAATCCCAATACGGTCGCGGCCGCGTATCGCACGCTGCGCGAGCGTGGGGTCATCGAGACGGCGGGTCGGCGCGGCAGTCGCGTACGTCCGAAGCCCGCCACGACCGCGCGGGAGCTGATGCGGGCGGATGTGCCGCCCGGGGTGCGGGACGTCTCCAAGGGGAACCCCGATCCCGCCCTGCTGCCCGCGCTCACCGAGGCGTTCACGGCCGCCGCGGAGCAGTCCGACGAGGAACCCGTCCTCTACGGAGAGAGCTCCGTCGACCCGGAGCTCGAGCGGTACGCGCGCGTGGCCTTCGACGCGGACGGCATTCCCGCGGGGCCCGTCGCCGTGACCTCCGGATCGCTCGACGCCATCGAGCGGGTGCTCGCCGTCCACCTCAAGCCCGGCGACGCGGTGGCCGTCGAGGACCCGGGCTGGGGAAGTCTCCTCGATCTCGTGCCGGCGCTGGGGCTGCGCGTGGTGCCGGTCGGTGTGGACGACGAGGGGCCGCTGCCGGCCGATGTGGAGCGGGCGCTGGCGGGCGGGGTCCGCGCGGTGGTCGTGACGGACCGTGCGCAGAATCCCTGGGGTGCCGCCGTCACCGCTTCACGCGCGCGTGCCCTGCGGAAGGTGTTCGCCGCGCACATGGATGTGCTGCTCATCGAGGACGACCACGGCCACGGCATCGTCGACCTGCCGCTGCACCCGCTGGCCGGGGTGACGCGCAGCTGGGCCCTGGTCCGCTCGACCGCCAAGGCGTACGGCCCCGACCTGCGGCTCGCCGTGCTCACCGGGGACCCGGTCACCGTCGACCGGCTGCTGGGGCGCCAGCGGCTCGGGCCCGGCTGGGTGAGCCGGCTCGTGCAGCGTGCCGTGGTGCGGCTCTGGGCCGGTGGCGCGGTCGACGCGCGCGTGGTCGCCGCTTCCTACGGGCGACGGCGGGACGCGCTGATCGCGGCGCTGGCCGAGCGGGGCGTGCCCTCGTTCGGGCGCAGCGGCATGAACGTATGGGTGCCGGTGTCCGACGAGACCGGAGCGGTCGCGCGGCTGTTGCACGCCGGGTGGGCCGTCGCTCCGGGGGCGCGGTTCCGGATGAGCGCGCCTCCCGCGGTGCGGATCACCGTGGCCGCGCTCGCCGACGAGGAGATCGTGGCGGTGGCGGACGCCGTGGCCTCGGCGATCGGGCCCGCGCCGGCGCGGCGGTACGACTGACGGGATGGGGCCGGGTCCGGGCGCCCCGCGGGGTCACTTGCCCGCTGGGGCCGTCGATGGGCGCGGCCGGGACTGGGTGAGTGCCGCGCCCGCCAGGACGATCACCGCGCCGACCGGCGTCGACCAGCTCAGGGATTCGCCGAGCAGCGCGACGCCCGCCGCGGTCGCGATGACCGGAATGAAGTACGTGACCATCTGTGCGGTGGTCGGGCCGACCTCGGCGACCAGGGCGTACTGCAACAGGAACGCCAGGCCCGTGCCGAGGGCGCCGAGCGCCACGACCGCCAGCAGCGGGACGACGGGGAAGTGCGTCGGCAGCGAGGTGAACAGCGGTGTCACGACGGCCAGTTCCAGGGTCGCGACGAGCAGCTGGGCGCCGGACAGGGAGAGGTTCGAGTGACCGGAACCGGCCAGGGTGCGGCGTACGTAGATCCAGCCGATCGGGTAGCTCAGCGAGGCGAGCAGGGCCATCGCGGTGCCTCGGAGATCGAGTCCGCTGAAGCCCTGCCAGGCGCCGAGCACCGTGAGCACCCCGAAGAAGCCGATGCCCAGGCCCGCGACGCGGCGCCGGGTCGGCCGGTCCTCGGAGAGCGCGACGAGCGACAGGGCCATGCCCCACAGCGGTGACGTCGCGTTGCAGATTCCGGCGAGCGTGGACGGGATCGTCAGCTCCGCGTACGCGAAGAGCGAGAACGGCAGGGCGTTGAGCAGGAAGGCCGCCACCGTCAGGTGCAGCCAGGTCCGCGTCCCGCGGGGGAGGCGCTCACGCTTCACCACCAGCACGGCGGCGATCACGGCCGTGCCGAACACCAGCCTGCCCAGGGTGACTTGGAAGGGAGCGTACCCCTCCGTGCCCACCTTGATCAGCAGGAAGCTGAAGCCCCAGATCGCGGAGAGGATGCCGAAGCGGATGCGCCAGTCGAGGGTGGGGCGCTTGGGCGCGGCGGTGGCGGCGGTGGGGGTGGCTGTGGTCGCGGCGGTCGCGGTCGCGGGGGCGGGGGGCGTGGTGCGGGACGGCGGGGTGAGGGTGCTCATGCGTCTCACGATGAGGCCTTGCGATCTCTTAGCACAAGCGAGATTTCGTGCCCGGTATCGCGTAGCATCGCTTACATGTCGAACCTGGAGAGCCGATGCTGAACCTGGAGCGCCTGCGCACGCTCGACGCCCTCGCCCGGCACGGCTCGGTCAGCGGTGCCGCCGCGGGGCTGCACGTCACGACGTCGGCGGTCTCGCAGCAGATGACGAAGCTGGAGCGCGAGGTGGGCCAGCAACTCCTCGCCAAGAACGGCCGCGGCGTGCGCCTGACCGACGCGGGGCGCCTGCTCGCCGAGCACGCCGCGCGGATCCTCTCGCAGGTCGAGCTCGCCCAGGCCGACCTGGAGGAGCAGCGCGGCAAGGCGGTCGGGGAGCTGCGGATCTCGGCGTTCCCCACGGCCATGCGCGGCCTGATGCCCGCCACGCTGTCCGCGCTGCGCGCCGACCACCCCGGGCTGCGGGTCGGCTGCCAGGAGCTGGAGCCGACGCCGGCGGTGGCGGCCGTGGTGCGCGGCGACATCGACTTGGCGGTGGTCCTCGACTGGTACAACAAGCCGCTGCCGATCCCGGAAGGCCTGGCCAAGGCCCCGCTCCTCGACGACCCCGCCGATGTCGCGATGCCCGCGGCGCACCCCCTCGCCGACCGTGCCGAGGTGGACCTGGAGGAGTTCGCGGAGGACGAGTGGATCGCCTGGGCCGAGGGCGAGTTCTGCCATGAGTGGCTGATGTTCACGCTCCGCGGCAAGGGCATCGAGCCGCGCATCGCGCACCGCGCCGAGGAACACCACACCCAGCTCGCTCTCGTCGCCGCCGGTCTCGGGGTGTGCGTGGCACCGCAGTTGGGCCGCGACCCGATGCCCCCGGGGGTGCGTACGGTGCCGGTGCGGCATCGGGTGCGGCGCCATGTGTACGTGGTGTGGCGAGCGGACGCGGATCGCCGCCCGTCGATCCGGGCGGCCGTGGAAGCGCTGCAGGCGGCGGGGGCGGGGCTTCGGTAGTCGGCGGCGGTCGGACTCAGGGGGCAGGGGGCAGGGCCTGCCTCCGCAGTGATTCAGGGCCTGCTTCCTCGGAGGCGCGTTTCGGGCAGGCGGCGGGCGGGCGCCCCCCCCGAAAGCCGGCCACGCACGGCTTCGGGGGTCTGCCCCCCGAAGGCCGGCCACGCACGGCTTCGTCAGGCGTCGCGCAGGGAAGCCGTCACGCCGTCGCCAGTTTGCGGAAGTCCCAGGACGCCACCGCGTCCGGTGTCAGGCGGGCCCAGGCGTGGCGGCCGTCGTGCGGCATCTCGGGCAGGCCGAAGTTCTTGCGGGCGAACAGCCGCTCAGGGGCGTCGAGTTCGGGGCACATCTCGCCCGTGCGCGGTGCCTCGCCGACGAACTCCACGGTGCCTGACAGCTCGACGCCGCGCAGCTCGCCGTACTCCTCACCGGCGTCCACCACCACCGCGATCCTGCCGTCCTTGCGCAGGTCGGCCCAGCGCTTGCTGCGGGTGATCGAGTACAGCCACAGCGAGGTGCCGTCCCAGGCGAACCAGAGCGTGCTGACGTGCGGGGCGCCGTCGGGGGACACGGTCGCCACCCGGCAGGTGCGCTCCGTGGCGAGGAACGCGTCGAGCTCTTCCGGCGTCATCATGATCCTGCGGCCCCGGCGTTGAGTGACGGCCATGTGTGGTCCTCCCGAGTGGCATCCCCGTGTCCGGCTGCGCCGGCCCGACTGTCTGACTGTGCGTCAGGAGAAGGATGGGGGGTCTTCCTTCGTGGCGCAATGGTCGTTAGCCTCGCGCGAATTCCGGGCGCCGACCGTCCCGGAGCACCGACCGTCCCGGACGTCCGCGACAGGGGGAGCCATGCCGTCGTACGAACAGCTCAGGGAACTCCTCGACCCCACCACCACCGTCCTGCTCACCGTCGAGTGCCAACAGGGCGTCGTGGGCACCGAGAGCGCGCTGCCCGAACTCGCCCAGGAGGCAAGGGCGTCGGGAGCCCTCGCCAATGTCGCGCGGCTGGTGTCCGCGGCCCACGGGAGTGGCGTCCAGGTGCTGCACGCCGTCGCCGAGCGGCGGCCCGACGGGCGCGGGGCCAACCACAACGCACGCCTCTTCCGCGCCGCCGCCCGCCTGCCCGTGCAGCAGCTCTCGGGCACCACCGCCGTACGGATCGCGCCGCCGATCGAGGTGGCCGAGGAGGACTTCGTCGTACGCCGTCTGCACGGCCTCTCGCCCCTCGCGGGCACCGATGTCGACCCTCTGCTGCGCAACCTGGGCTGCCGCACGCTGCTGGTCACGGGCGTCTCGGCCAACGTCGCGATACCGAACGCGGTGTTCGACGCCGTGAACCTCGGCTACACCGCCTGCGTGCCCGCCGACGCCATCGCGGGAGTGCCCGCCGACTACACACCCGCCATGGTCCGCAACACCCTCGCGCTCGTCGCCACCGTCACCACGACCCAGGACGTGCTCGGCGCCTGGAAGCGGGCGGGCCGCGCGGATTAGGTCAGCTTGATCGAGCCGCCCGTCACGGTGATGTCGGCCGCGGGCAGTGGCTGCGGCGCGGGGCCGCCGCGCACGCTGCCGTCGGCGATGTCGAACTTGCTGCCGTGGCAGGGGCAGTTGACCGTGCCGCCCTCGACGCTCGTCACCGGGCACTGCTTGTGGGTGCAGCGGTTGGAGAACGCCTTGAACTCGCCCTCGGTGGGCTGGGTGACCACCACCTCCTGATCCTTGAAGATCTTGCCGCCGCCCACGGGGACGTCCGACGTCTTGGCCAGCACGGTCCCGCCCGCACCGCCGCCGTCGCCGGGCGACTGCGCGCCCGCGGGTTCGGAGGTGTCCTTGTCGTCGCCACCGCCGCCGCAGGCGGTGAGGGCGGCGGCGAGGCCCGCGGCACCGATCGTGGCCACGACGGTACGGCGGCAGGGCGCGGAGACGGTCTCGTCGGCGGAGACGGTCTCTTCAGAAGTCGTCATGTCCAGAGGTACGGAGCCGAGGCGCGCCGTGTTCAAACGCTCAAGGATTTCCTCAGAAAGTCGAGTTCGAGCCGCAGCAGGTTCGCCGCCACCTCCTCCTGGGCGACCAGATGGCTCGCGCCGGGCAGCGGCAGCACGGTGTGCGGGCGACCCGCCGCCAGCAGCGCCGCGGAGAACCGCAGCATGTGGACGGGCAGGACGTTGTCGTCCGCGAGCCCGTGCACCAGCATCAGCGGCCGCTCCAGGAGATGCGCGTGCGCGACCAGCGAGTTGCGCTCGTACTGCTCGGGCTGGGCGTCGGGATGGCCCAGATAGCGCTCCTTCCAGTGCGTGTCGTACAGCCGCAGGTCCGTGGGTGCGGCGCCCGCCACCGCGGCGTGGAAGACGTCCGGACGGTGCAGCACCGCGCCCGCCGCGAGAAAGCCCCCGAAGGACCAGCCGCGGATGCCCACGCGCTTCAAATCCAGGTCGGGGAACCGCTCGGCCGCGGCGTGCAGCGCGTCCACCTGGTCGTCGATCACCGGCGTCAACTGGTCGCCGTGCACTGCCTTCTCCCAGTCCTCGCCGCGCCCGGGGGTGCCGCGCCCGTCCGTGATCAGCACCGCGAACCCCTGCTCGGCGAACCACTGCGCCACGACCGTCCACCACGCGCGCGCGTGGACCACGAGTTGGAGTCCTGGACCCGCATAGGGACAGAGCAGTACCGGCAGCTTTCCGGAGCCCGGCTCGTGCCAGGACGGCAGATACAGCGTGCCGCGCAACTCCCGGCGGCCGAGGGTGAGACGGCGGGGCCTTGGCGTCACCACCGGCTCCTCGGCGAACACCGCGATCCGCCCGGCGGGTTCGCCGCCGCGCAGCACGGTCACCGTCTGCCCCTCGGGTGTCCTGCTGTCGAGGACCACCGTGTCGCCGCCCACGGCCGCGGTGTGCACGCCCGGCCCCTCGCTGATCCGTCGCGGGGTGCCGTTGCGTAGTTCGGGGACGGGCTCGTCGTCCTGGTGGTCGAACGACCAGACGTGGACCTGGGTGGGGTCCTCGGGCGACGCGGTGAACCACACCCGCTCGCCGACCGAGCCCAGGACCTCCCGCACCTGCAGGCCGCGAGGCGTCCCGGTGTTGCCGACCCGTAGACCGCGCGTGCCGCCGAGCACGTTCCAGGGCCGCACGAGCCGACCGCTCGCCAGGCGCAGGGGCGTTCCCGGCATCAACTCCAGCCAGGCGGTGTCCCGTCGGTGCGAGACCATCCGCGTCTCGCCGGACTTCGGGTCCACCTCCATGATGTACATCGAGCGCTGGTCGCGGGTCTGGAGCGTGATCAGGGGGCCATGGGCGTCCCAGCACACCGTGGGGACGTACTCGAAGGTGCCGTCCGTCCACTCTCCAAAGAAGTGGTACTCGGACACGTGCTCCGGGGTGCGCACCGCGACCCGCTTCCCGTCCATGCCCAGGACGTGCAGCGACGTCTCGGCATTGGCGGTGCCCGCCGCCGGATAGCGCACCGCGCGCGGCGGCAGATCGGGCCGCGCGGGGTCGGAGATCCACCACCGCTGCACCCGCGAGGCGTTCACGCGCGCGACGATCAGCGCATCGCTCTGCGGAGACCACCAGAACCCCCGCTGCCGGCCCATGGACTCGGCGGCCGCGTGATCGGCGAGCCCGTACGTGACGTCGTCGTCCTCGGGCTCGGCGAGCGCCCGGTCGCCCGTGCCGTCGGTGCCGATGACGCGCAGGGCGCCGCCAGTGGCGTACGCGATGTGAGTCCCGTCGGGCGAAGGGCGCGGGTCGACCACGGGGCCGGCCGTGGCGATCCGGCGCGGTGCACCGCCGCCCGTGTCCACCACCCACAGCGCGCCGCCCAGGGAGAAGACCACCACGCGCGCGTGGTGGTCGGTCGCGAAGGCCACGACTCCATGTGACGCCTCTCGCGCGCGTTCCCTGCGGACGCGTTCGGCCTCCGGCAGCGGACCCGTCTCGCCGAGGCCGAGCGGATCGGCGAGCATGCGCTCGGCCCCGTCCTCGAACAACCACAGCCTGCTGACGGGGTCGTCGCCCGCGGTGGAGCGGACGAACAGCACCCGCTCGCCGTCGGCGGAGACCGCGAAACCGCGCGGCACGCCCAGGGAGAAGCGGCGCGTGCGCGCGAACTGACCAGGAAGATCAAGGGAGTCCATGCCGGGCACTGTAGGCAGGCGGGCGAGCGCTCGAACAGAGCGTGATCGAACAGCGCGGGACCGGCAGTAATCTGGGGCCATGCTCAGCGAAGTCACCGCGGTCCGCTACGTCACGCCCCTGCGGGAGGGCGGCTCGCTGCCCGGGGTCGTCGAGGTCGACGACCACGGCACGTACGCGACGTACGTCATCAAGTTCACCGGCGCGGGACAGGGCCGCAAGACACTCGTCGCCGAGGTGGTCTGCGGTGAGCTGGCGCGCAGACTCGGTCTGCGGATGCCGCGGCTCGTACAGATCGCGCTCGACCCGGTCCTCGGCCTCGGCGAGCCCGACGAGCGCGTGCAGCAGCTGCTCAAGGCGAGCGGCGGACTCAACCTCGGCATGGACTTCCTGTCGGGCGCCCTCGGCTTCGACCCGCTGGCCCACGAGGTGGACCCGGCGGAGGCGGGACGCGTCGTCTGGTTCGACGCGCTGATCAACAACGTGGACCGCTCCTGGCGCAACCCCAACCTGCTCCTGTGGCGGGGCGACCTGTGGCTCATCGACCACGGCGCCAGCATGATCTGGCACCACAACTGGCGCACCGCTCGGACCGCGTCCGCCAAGCCGTACGACGCCTCGGACCACGTCCTCGCCCCCTACGGCCCCGACGTGGCGGCGGCCGCCGCCGAGCTCGCCCCGCTCGTCACCGAGGACCTGCTCACCGAGGTCGTGGCCGAGGTGCCCGACGCGTGGCTGGCCGACGAGCCGGGCTTCGCCGACGCGGACGAGGTGCGCCGCGCGTACGTGGCGGCGCTGCTGCCGCGTGCCAAGACCATCCACGAGCGGATCACCCTGCCGGGGACCGAGCCGAAGGGTGCCACCAAGTGAGCGAGCAGTCCGTGCCCGTACGGGACGTCTTCGAGTACGCACTGGTGCGCGTCGTGCCGCGCGTGGAGCGGGGCGAGCAGTTCAACGCGGGCGTGGTGGTCTACTGCCGCGCCAAGTCCTTCGTGGCCGCCCGCACCCACCTCGACGAGGGCAAGCTCCTCGCCCTCGACCCGGCCGCCGACGTGCGCGGCATCGAGGCCGCGCTCGGCGCCGTCGAGCGGATCTGCGAGGGCGGAGCGGCCGCGGGCCAGGCCGAGGGCGACGACGCGGGGCGGCGCTTTCGCTGGCTCATCGCGCCGCGCTCCACGGTGGTGCAGCCGGGGCCGGTGCACACGGGCCTGACGGCGGATCCCGCGGCCGAGGTCGACCGTCTCCTCGACCTGCTGGTGAGGTAAAGAAGCACAGCCCTCCTGTGTGCCGTTGACACCCGGTGCCAGGGCTTCTAGCGTCTCGTCCAGCTGAAGGTACTAAGCGGTCGCTCACCATCGGGGCGTACCGTGGACCGCACCCCATGAGCCGTATCCAAGGGCGAGGAGAACCAGCATGTCCACCACTGAGCAGCGCGTCGCTGTCGTGACCGGAGCAGCGCGAGGCATCGGCGCGGCCACCGCCGTACGGCTCGCCGCCGAGGGCCGCGCCGTGGCCGTCCTCGACCTCGACGAGGCCGCCTGTAAGGACACCGTCGCGCAGATCGCCGCGGCCGGTGGCAAGGCGATCGCCGTCGGCTGCGACGTGTCCGACGAGGCCCAGGTCGAGGCCGCCGTCGCCCGCATCGCCCAGGAGCTCGGCGCGCCGACCATCCTCGTCAACAACGCCGGTGTGCTCCGCGACAACCTCCTCTTCAAGATGAGCGCGAGCGACTGGGACACGGTCATGAACGTGCACCTGCGCGGCGCCTTCCTGATGTCGAAGGCCTGCCAGGCGCACATGGTCGACGCGGGCTTCGGCCGCATCGTCAACCTCTCCTCGTCCTCCGCCCTCGGCAACCGCGGCCAGGTCAACTACGCCGCCGCCAAGGCCGGCCTGCAGGGCTTCACCAAGACCCTCGCCAAGGAGCTCGGCAAGTTCGGCGTCACCGCCAACTCCGTCGCCCCCGGCTTCATCGTCACCGAGATGACCAAGGCCACCGCGGACCGCGTCGGCATGGGCTTCGAGGAGTTCCAGGCCGCGGCCGCCACGCAGATCCCGGTGCAGCGCGTGGGCCGCCCCGAGGACATCGCCAACGCCATCGCCTTCTTCACGGGCGACGCCGCGGGCTTCGTCTCCGGCCAGGTCATGTACGTCGCCGGCGGCCCGCTCAACTGACCCGGAAGGCAAGGATCATGGCTGTGCAGGACAGTGGGAAGGCCGCGCTCGTCACGGGCGCGAGCCGCGGCATCGGATACGGCATCGCCGAGGCCCTGGTCGCCCGCGGCGACCGCGTCTGCATCACCGGACGCAACGAGGACGCCCTCAAGGAAGCCGTCGAGAGGCTCGGCTCCGACCGGGTCATCGGCGTCGCGGGCAAGGCCCACGACGAGGCGCACCAGGCGGTCGCCGTGGAGCGCGCCATGGAGGCGTTCGGCCGCGTCGACTTCCTGGTCAACAACGCCGGTACGAACCCGGTGTTCGGGCCGATGGCCGAGCTCGACCTCAACGTGGCGCGCAAGGTGTTCGAGACCAACGTCATCTCGGCGCTCGGCTTCGCCCAGCAGACCTGGCGGGCCTGGCAGAGCGAGCACGGTGGCGCGATCGTGAACATCGCCTCCATCGCCGGCGTCTCCGCCTCGCCGTTCATCGGGGCGTACGGGATGAGCAAGGCCGCCATGGTCAACCTCACCCTGCAGCTGGCGCACGAGTTCGCGCCGAAGGTGCGCGTGAACTCCATCGCGCCCGCGGTCGTCAAGACCAAGTTCGCCCAGGCGCTCTACGAGGGCCGCGAGGCGGAGGCGGCGGCCTCCTACCCGCTCGGCCGGCTCGGTGTGCCCGAGGACATCGGCGGCGCGGCCGCGTTCCTCACCTCCGCCCAGTCGGACTGGATCACGGGCCAGACACTCGTGGTCGATGGCGGCATCTTCCTCAATGCGGGCGTCGGCTGACGAAGGCCGCACAACCGCTGAGTACGCCGTCAAAAGCGACGTTTACCCGCATCAAGTGCCCCGTCGGCGCAATGAGTTGGCCCGGCGGGGCACTGCGATATGGTCTCCCGACCCCATGGCATGGCCGAACGAGGAGCGTGCGCGTGTTCAGTGAAGTTCCCCTTGCGAAGCGGAAGAGGGGTATGCGCCAACTGGCGGCGCTCACGTCCATATCCCTGCTCGCTGGTTGCGGGGTGCTGTCCTCCGAAGGGTCGGACGAGGAACAGCAGATCACCGTCGGCACGATGAGTGCGCCCAGCACCCTGGACCCGGCCAAGGCCTGGGACAGCTCCTGGGAGCTCTACAGAAACGTTTTCCAGACGCTGCTCAGCTTCCCTTCGGGGGCGACCGAGCCCGAGCCGGACGCCGCGGAGTCCTGCGAGTTCACTGACGCCTCCAGCAAGGTCTTCACCTGCGAACTGCGCGAGGGCCTGAAGTTCTCCGACGGCGACCCGCTGGACGCGGCGGCCGTGAAGTACTCCTTCGACCGCATGCGGACGCTGGACGAGAAGGGCGTCGTCAAGGGCGGCCCCATGGGTCTGCTCGGCTCGCTCGACAGGGTCGGGACGAAGGGCGAAAGGACCGTCGTCTTCCACCTCAAGAAGCCGGACGCGACCTTCCCGTTCGTCCTCGCCACCCCGGCCATGTCGATCGTCGACCCCAAGGAGTACCCGGCCGACAAGCTCCGCGAGGGCAACGAGGTCACGGGGTCCGGGCCGTACACGCTCAAGTCGTACGCGCGCAACGAGAAGGCCGAGCTCCTCAAGAACGACAGCTACAAGGGCGCGGCCGACGTCAAGAACGACGGCGTGACCATCCGCTACTTCAAGAAGTCGTCGGCGATGGTCGACGCCCTCAAGGCCAAGCAGATCGACGTGACCTTCCGAGGTCTCGCCTCCGAGGACATCCTCGCCATGCAGGGCAAGGGCAGGCGCGAGCAGGACATCCAGCTCGTCGAGGGCTCGGGCACCGAGATCCGTTACCTGGTCTTCAACACCAAGGACCCCTGGGCGCGCAAGCTGCCGGTCCGGCGGGCGTTCGCGCAGGTCGTCGACCGCGGGGCCATCGCCCACAAGATCTACAAGGACACCGTCGAACCGCTGTACTCGATGGTCCCCAGGGGGCTCACGGGCCACGCCACCGGGTTCTTCGACGACTACGGAAACCCCAGCGCGGCCAAGGCCAGGAAGATCCTCACCGACGCCGGCATCAACGAGCCGGTGCCGCTGACCCTCTGGTTCACCTCCGACCGCTACGGATCCGCGACCGCGCTGGAGTTCGCCGAGCTCAAGCGGCAGCTGGAGGCGTCGGGCCTGTTCAAGATCACGCTCAAGAGCCGCCCCTGGACCGAGTTCCAGGAGGGCTACAGCAAGGGCGAGTACCCCGTCTTCGGGCGCGGCTGGTTCCCGGACTTCCCCGACGCGGACAATTTCATCGCGCCGTTCGTCGGCCCCAAGAACGTGCTCAACACGCCCTATCCCTCCAAGGAGATCACCGACGAGGTGCTGCCGCGCGAGCGCAGGGAGACCGATCGGGGCGCGGTCATCGACCAGTTCGAGCGGGCCCAGGAGATCCTCGTCGACGACGTGCGGCTGCTGCCGCTGTGGCAGGGCAAGCAGTACATCATGTCCAGCGAGGAGATCGCGGGCGGCGAGCGCGCCCTCGATCCCTCGGCGATCATGATGATGTGGGAGCTGCAGCGCAAGACGAGCTGGTAGTGGCGCGGGCGGGCGGCGTGGGGGTGCGGGCCGGGCGAGCGTCGAGCGGGGCGCGGGCCGGGCGGGCGGGTCGATTGTCAGCGGTCGCCGGTAGGTTCTGTGGTGAGAAGTGACCGCACACCGGAGGTTGTTGACGTGACCGACATCGCCATGCTGCCCGCGTCCTGGCGCGGAGTCCTCGGCGAGGAACTGCAGAAGCCCTACTTCAAGGAGCTCACCGAGTTCGTCGAGGACGAGCGGTCGAAGGGTCCCGTCTACCCTCCGCGTGACGAGGTCTTCGCCGCCCTCGACGCGACGCCGTACGACCAGGTGAAGGTCCTGGTCCTCGGCCAGGACCCGTACCACGGCGAGGGGCAGGGCCACGGCCTCTGCTTCTCCGTGCGCCCCGGTGTGAAGACCCCGCCCTCGCTGCGGAACATCTACAAGGAGATGAAGGAGGAGCTCGGCCACCCCGTGCCGGACAACGGCTATCTGATGCCGTGGGCCCAGCAGGGCGTCCTCCTGCTGAACGCGGTCCTGACGGTCCGCGCGGGCGAGGCCAACTCCCACAAGGGCAAGGGCTGGGAGAAGTTCACGGACGCGGTGATCCGCGCGGTGGCCGACCGCCCCGACCCGGCCGTCTTCGTGCTCTGGGGGAACTACGCCCAGAAGAAGCTCCCCCTGATCGACGAGGAGCGGCACGTGGTCGTGAAGGGCGCGCACCCCTCGCCGCTGTCCGCGAAGAAGTTCTTCGGCTCGCACCCCTTCACGCAGATCAATGAAGCGGTGGCCGCGCAGGGGCACGAGCCGATCGACTGGCGGATCCCGGACCTCGGCTGACGCCGGAGTCCTCAAGGTGTACGTCAGCGCGGCGTGTCAGCATGGCGTATGTCACCAAGGCGTATGTCAGCCCTCAAGGGTGTACGTCAGGGAGTACGGCGTGGTGTGCTGCCCGCCCCGCGCCGTGAACGAACCGGTGCCGGTGAGCCCCGCGAGCTCACCGGTCGCCGAGCCGGGGAGCACGGCGAAGGAGCACTCGATGACGCCGTCGGCGCCGAAGGAACCGCGCTGCTCGATGACGAACGAGCCCTTGCGCCCGTCGAGCGTGCCGTCGATGAACTCGTGGCCGACGAAGGCGCCGACCGTCTCGCTCGTGTACGCGATGGAGTACTCGCAGGAGGTGCCCGCCGCCTCGATGGCGCCGGCGTAGTCGTTGGCGACGGCGGCGTGTGCGATGCGGGCCCCGCCGTCCGCGCCCGCGACGGGCTTCTCGTCCCAGTGGGCGAAGGTGAAGGTGCCGGTCGTCTCGTCGGTCGTGGTGATCTGGTCGGTCATGGGGTCCTCTCGGTGTCGAGGGCCCCGGCGGGCCGCTCTGGAGAAGATGCTGACAGGGGTACCTGACACCTTCTGTCAGGTACCGAGGCAGACTTGGGCGCATGCGCGCCGACCGGCTCCTGGCCCTTCTCCTGCTGCTCCAGAACCGCGGACGCATGACCGGGCCCGAGCTCGCCGAGGAGCTGGAGGTCTCGGTCAGGACCGTCTACCGGGACGCCGAGGCGCTCGCCGCCTCCGGAGTGCCCGTCTACGCCGAGCGCGGACCGACGGGCGGCTTCCGGCTCCTCGACGGCTACCGGACCCGGCTGACGGGCCTCACCGACGACGAGGCCGACTCCCTCGCGCTCGCCGGTATGCCGGGGGCCGCCGCCGACCTGGGTCTCGGCGCGGAACTGGCCACCGCTCAGCTGAAGTTGGCCGCCGCGCTGCCCGCCGGGCTCGGTGAGCGGTCGCGGCGCATCCAGGAGCGCTTCCACCTGGATGCGGCCGCGTGGTTCCGCGCCGCGGACCCGGCGCCGCTGCTCGACGTGGTCGCCGATGCCGTCTGGCGGCAGCGGGTCCTGCGGGCGCACTACCGGCGCTGGGGCGGCGAAGTCCGGCGCGAGCTGCACCCGTTGGGTCTCGTGCTCAAGGCCGGCAACTGGTACCTCGTGGCGTCCGTCGACAGCGACGTACGTACGTATCGGGTGTCGCGGTTCCTGGCGGCGACCGTGGCGGAGGAGCCCTGCGGCCGCCCCGACGGCTTCGACCTCGCGGCGTACTGGGAGGAGGCCTCGCGCGGCCTGGAGGCGCGGGTGCTGCGGGGCACGGCGCGGCTCAGGGTGTCCCCGGCGGGGCGGCGGCTGCTGCCCGTGATGTTCGGGGCGGCGGGGGTGCGCGCCGTGGACGGGGCGGGGGTGCCGGACGCGGACGGCTGGACGGAGCTGGATCTCGACGTGGAGGAGCTGCCGGTGGCGGTGGCCGACATCCTCCGCCTCGGCCTGGAGGCGGAGGTGCTCGGGCCGCCCGAGCTCCGTGCCGAAGTGGCCAGGAGCGTCACCGGGCTGGCCCAGCGGTACGCGTGAGCGGCCCGCCCGTGAACGTGCCTGACCGGGATTGTCAGTGGCGGCGGCTAGCGTCGTCAGGGATGGGGGAGTCGGCCGCACGACCACGGAGGACCCGGTGACGGAGCAGCAGGAGCAGACGGCGGAGGACGCGATGATGACCCGGATCGGGCAAGCGGTCATGCTGCATCACGGCGGTGACCGCGAGGAGGCGCAGGACCGCTTCCTCGGTCTGTGGGGGGAGATCGGCGAGGACGGCGACCCGCTGCACCGCTGCACGCTCGCGCACTACATGGCGGACACCCAGGAGGACCCCTCGGACGAACTGGCGTGGGACCTGCGGGCGTTGTCGGCGGCGGACGAGCTCACCGACCAGCGGCTGAACGAACACCACAGGTCGCTCGCGGTGCGCGGCTTCTACCCCTCCCTGCACCTCAACCTGGCCGCGGACTACGTGAAACTGGGCCGCCCGGAGGCCGCCCGTAGCCATCTGCGCCGGGCCCGGGGCGCGGTGGGCTCCTTGGAGGACGACGGGTACGGAAACGGGATCAAGGCGGCCATCGCCCGCCTTGAGCGGGAGGTGGGGGAGGGGAGCGAGGAGGAGTGAGGGCGGGGCGGGGGCATCGGCTCAACGCCCGTACGTCTCACGGCAGATGACGGCCTGAGGGCTGTCCGGCCGCCAGTTGCCGTACGCCTCACCCAGTGCGCACACGTCCGTGCCGGGAGCCGCGCTCGTGGGGGAAGGGGCGGGGCGGGTGGCGCCCGCGTCCGGTCGTGACGCGGCGGGCCTGCGCGCCGGTGGGGGCGTGGGGCGCGAGGGGCGCGACGGCGCGAGGGCCGGGTGGGGCTCGGTCTCTGCGGCGGCCCTGCTCGGCGGTGCGGAGTGACGGCGGGGCGGGCCCATGCGCTCCAGGGCCTCGCGGGCCGGGGCCTGCACGATCTGCGGCCGGTTCTTCCCCTCGGCGCGGGGTCCGGGAGGGGGTGCGGTGACGGCCGCGGGGCGGGCCCCGTCGGGCCGCTCGACGCTCACACAGCCGGAGACGGTGGCCGAGACGGCCACGGAGACGAGGAGCGCGGTGGCGGTCGTCGATCGATGCACCCGTACAACTCTGCGGTGTGCGTGGGCCTTTGGCGCCGGAACACGGTGACGTTGCCCCGCATGGGTGACGGGACATGGGTGACGGGGCATGGGGGCGGGCAGCCTCACACCCGGTCACCCGGTCACCCGGTCACCCGGTCACCCGGCCGCCCGGTCACCCAGCCACCCGAGCCCGGCCCCCGCTCACCCCTCCAGCATCCCCCGCAACAGTTCCCCCACGCTCCTCCGCAGTTCCTCCTCGGTCGGGACCGTGGCGTGGTACGAACCCGCCACGCACGAGAACATCAGGCCGTCGCACCACGCCACCAGGGAGAGCGTGTGGCGCTCTGGTTCGCGGGAGCCCGCGGCGCGGAGCAGGGCCACCAGGGGCTCGCGGAACTGGGCGCCCGTCGCGTCGTAGAAGCTGCGCAGCTCCGGCCTGCGGGTCGCCTCCATCGCCAACTCGTAGCGGGAAACGAGCAGTTGGCGGTAGTCGCCGGTCAGGTAGCGGTGCAGGGCCAGGGCGAGGCCCGCGGCCAGTGCCTCCAGGCCGGCCGCCGGGTCCGGCATCCCGGCGGGGTCGAGGACCTCGCTCTCCCGCTCGGCCTGCCGCCGCACCGCCGCCTCCAGGAGGGCGAGCCGGGTGCGCGCGTGGTTGGACGTAGAGCCCTGCGGCAGCCCCGCCGCCTCGTCGACGGCCCGGTGGGTGAGGCCGCGCATGCCGCGCTCGGCGAGCAGGGCGAGGGCGGCGTCGGCGATGACTCGGGTGCGGGGGGCTCCCGCGCTGCGTACGGACATGGCGGAAACCTTACCGGGCTCACTACAGGTGTAGTACGGTCATCGCATCGCTCACTACAGCTGTAGTGAAGGGGTGGGCGACGAGCACGCGGCAACCGCGTGCGGCACCGCAGAGGAGGAGCCATGAAGCAGCAGCCCCACGCAGTCGTCATCGGCGGCGGCATCGGCGGGCTCACCGCGGCCATCGGCCTGCACGAGTCCGGGTGGAGCGTCACGGTCCTGGAGCGTGCCGCCTCCCTGGAGCCGGTCGGCGCGGGCATCGGTCTCGCCCCCAACTCCCAGCGCGCCCTGGACGTCCTCGGCCTCGGCAACGAGGTCCGCGCGCTGGCGGCCTGGCAGGGCGACGGCGGGATGCGCGCCCAGAACGGTCGCTGGCTGGTACGCACGAGCGCGGCCGAGGCCGAGGCGGCGTACGGCGGCTCCCTGGTCATGCTGCATCGCGCGACCCTCGTCGACCTGCTGGTCTCCGCGCTGCCCGAGGGGGCTCTGCGCACCGGCACACGGGCCCGCCTCACGGACCCCGGTGGCACCGACCGCCCCGCCGTCGTCGCCACGGACGACGGCGACACCGAGGCGGACCTCGTCGTCGGCGCGGACGGCATCGACTCCGCCGTGCGCACGGCGCTCTTCCCGGCCCACCCCGGGACCGTGTACGCCGGATTCACCGCATGGCGGTTCGTCATCCCCGCGCCGGACCGGGCCTTCGCGCCGCACGAGACCTGGGGCCGCGGCGGCGTATGGGGTACCCAGCCGCTCAAGGACGGCCGGGTGTACGCGTACGCCACGGCCCGGCTGCCCGAGGGCGGCAGGGCGCCCGACGACGAGAAGGCCGAGCTGGAGCGCCGCTTCTCCGGCTGGCACGAACCGATCCCCGAGATGATCGCCGCCGTCCGTGCGGAGGACGTCCTGCGCAACGACGTCCGCTACCTGCCGACGCCGCTCGCCCGCTTCCACCGGGGCCGCGTCGCCCTCGTGGGGGACGCCGCGCACGCCATGACGCCGAGCCTCGGCCAGGGCGGCAACCAGGCCATCGAGGACGGCGTCGTCCTCGCCCACCACGCGGCGCCCGGCAACGATCTCGCCGCGGGCCTCGCCGCGTACAGCGCGGACCGCGTCCCGCGCACTACGGAGATCGTCCGGCGCGCCGCGCGTGCCTCCCGCGTCACGCACCTCACCGGCGCCCCGCTCATCGCCGTACGCAACACCCTTGTCTCCGCGGCGTCGCGGCTCGGCCCGAACTTCATCATGCGCGGCTTCGCCTCCATCGCCGACTGGCGTCCTCCGCGGGCCCCGTATGCTGCGGGAACGGCGACCGGAGCCCCCGAGCCAAGCACGGAGGCGGCGGATCGCGAGCCAGTACAGAGGTAGGCCAGTGGTAGTGGTCGGTAGGGAGACAAAGGTGAAGATCGGCTGCATCGGACTCGGTGACATCGCGCAGAAGGCGTACCTGCCCGTCCTCACCACCCTGCCCGGCGTCGAACTGCACCTGCAGACGCGTACGCCCGCGACCCTCGCCCGGGTCGCAGGCGTCCACCACATCCCCGAGGAGCGCTGCCACACCGACCTGGACGCGCTGCTCGCCCAGGGGCTCGACGCGGCCTTCGTGCACGCGCCGACCGCCGTGCACCCGGAGATCGTCACCCGCCTCGTCGAAGCGGGCGTGCCGACCTATGTCGACAAGCCCATCGCGTACGAACTCGCCGACTCCGAGCGGCTCGTGAGCCTCGCGGAGGAGCGCGGCGTCAGCCTCGCCGTCGGCTTCAACCGCCGCTACGCGCCCGGGTACGCGCAGTGCGTGGAGCACCCGCGCGAGGTGATCCTGATGCAGAAGAACCGTGTCGGGCTGCCGGAGGACCCGCGCACGCTCGTGCTCGACGACTTCATCCACGTCGTGGACACGCTGCGGTTCCTGGCGCCGGGGCCCGTCGACGACGTCACCGTGCGCGCCCGCGTCGAGGACGGGCTCATGCACCACGTGGTGCTCCAGCTGGCCGGTGACGGGTTCGTCGCGATCGGCATGATGAACCGGCTCAGCGGCTCCACCGAGGAGATCCTGGAGGTCTCGGGCCAGGACACCAAGCGGCAGGTGGTCAACCTCGCCGAGGTCGTCGACCACAAGGGCCAGCCCAGTGTGCGGCGGCGCGGCGACTGGGTGCCGGTGGCCCGCCAGCGCGGCATCGAACAGGTGGTGCTCGCCTTCCTCGACGCCGTGCGCGCGGGCAAGGTGCTCAGCGCCCGGGACGCGCTGGCGACCCATGAGCTGTGCGAGCGTGTGGTCCGTGCCGTTCAGGAGCAGGTGCGGGGCGCCTGAGAGCGCGCACGCCCTCCGTCGCGCACAGGGCGGCGAGCACGAGCAGCGCGGCGTGCACGGGCCACTCGCCCCACCTCACGTACGCCGTGGTGCCCTTGGCCAGCGGTACGTCGTACACCTCCGCGGCGCTCGCCGACGTACCGAGCGGGGTGCCGACGCGCGAGCCGTCCGGGGCGTGCACCGCCGAGACCCCGGTCAGCGTGGCGTGCACCATCGGGCGGCCCGTCTCGGCGGCCCGCAGCGCCGCGAGCGAGGCGTGCTGCCGCGGCGCCCAGCTGTCCTGGAACGACGACGTGGCGGACTGGGCGACGAGCACCTGGGCGCCGTCACGCGTGAGCTGACGACTCATGTCGGGGAACGCCGACTCGAAGCAGACCAGCGGGCCGACGCGCAGGCCGTCCCCCGCGTCCATGACCACCTGCCGGTCGCCGCGCCTGCGGTCCTCGCCCGCGGCCTTGCCGACCGACGTGGCCCAGCCGAGCAGGGAGCGCGCGGGGATGTACTCGCCGAAGGGGACGAGCCGCATCTTGTCGTAGCGGTCGCCGGTCGGGCCCTGCGGGCCGACCAGGACGGAGCTCTTGAAGATGCCGGGTCGGTCGGAGCGGCGCGCGTCGACGTTCACCAGGATGTCCGCGCCGACCTCGCGGGACAGCGCGGCGATCCGGCGCGCGACGTCGGGCCTGTCGGCCAGGTCGAAGCCGACGCTGCTCTCGCCCCAGACGACGAGGTCCAGATCCTGGCCCGCCAGTTCGCGGGTCAGCGCCTCCTCGCGGGCAAAGCGCTTGTCGGCGCCCGAGATGCCGTTGATGACGCCGGGCTGGACGACGGCGATCCGGGTGTGCCCCGCAGATTCGGGGCGCGGCGCCCACGTCCAGGCGGCCGTCGTCGCGGCGGCCACGGCGAGCAGGCCCGCCAGGGCGGGGGCGGCCGAAGCGCCCGCGGAGGGCCGAGGGGCCGAGGCGGTGCGCGTGGTCGTGGCGGTGCGCTCGGCCAGGGCTGCGACCAGCAGCGCGACCGCGGTGTTCATGACCACGACCAGCGCACTGACCAGCCACACCCCGCCCAGCGATGCGAGCCGCAGCGCCGGCTCCACCTGCCACTGGCTGGACCCGAGCAGGCCCCACGGACCGCCCAACCCCTCCCAGGACCTGACCAGTTCGACCATCAGCCAGGCCGAGGGCAGCACCACGAGCGCGGCCGCGGCCCGCCCTCGGGTCGGCACACCGCTCAGGTGGCGCCGCACCAGCCAGCCCCAGGGCATCCACAGCAGACCGAGCAGTGCCGCGATGACGACCGTGAACACATGCAGGCTCGGCACCAGCCAGTGGTGCACGGCCAGCATGAAGCCGAGGCCGCCGAGCCAGCCGTCGAGAGCGGCCCGCCGCCCGGTCGGAGCCGACCTCACGAGCAGGATCCAGGGGACCAGTGCGACGTACGCGAACCACCACAGCGACGGGGCGGGGAAGGCCAGGGCGGGCAGCGCCCCGGCCGCGACGGCGATGGCCCCGCGCCACCAGCGCGAGGCGAGCAGCGGCACGGCGCGCCGCCTGAGCCGCCCCCACCGGTCGTCGCCGAAAAGATCCATGCAGCGCCTCCCTCGGTCCCCGACGCCCGGTCGTGCTTCCAGTGTGCGCGTCGTCGACGATCTAGGACAGTGGGCGTTCGTTCATGCGTCGGAGGTTACGGGGCAGGGGTCATGCGTCGGAGGTTATGCGCCAGTGGTCATGCGTTCAGTGGTCATGCGTCTGAGGTCGTTTCCCGTCGGCGTTCGCCCTGCTGCCGTTCGTCGGCCGTGCGGCGCCACTTCTCCGTGACGACCACGTGGCGCAGCCGCCAGCCACTGTGCGTACGCAGGAGCGCGAAGGAGTAGCGGCCGCCGCAGACGAAGTCCGGTGCCGTGCTCGTGGCGGTGTCGAAGCGCATGGGGTTCACGTAGTCGGCCTGCACGTGCGCGGTGTCGCCGATGTCCTGGTCGCGCGTTCCGAAGTCCAACTTGCGGTTGGCTATCAGGTGTTGGCGCATCGGGAACAGCCGCATCGTCTCCGCGAGCCATGCGGCGATCTCGTCGACTCCTCCTTCGATGCCGCCCGCGGAGCGGTAGTCGGCGCGTCCGCCGGGGGTGAAGAGCTGTCGGTAGCCGTCCCAGTCGCCGTCGTCGACGGTCACGGCGTAGTCGGTGATGAGGGCGTCGATCGCCAACCTGTCGATCACGGCTGCGAGTTCCACACGCTGCGTCATCGGCTCAGTGTTGGGCACGGGCGGTGCCGAGCCAAGGGGCGTGCAGGGAAGAAGAGTTAGCGTGGGGGAGTGAGGACCAAGGGTGTGCTGATGGATGTCGGCGGAGTGCTGGTCCGGGAGTACCTGCCGGCCGCGGCGCGGGAGTGGGGCGCGCGGCTCGGGATCTCGGCGAGGGCCTTCCTGGCGGCGCTCTATGAAGGCAACGACTCCGGTGTCCTGATCGGTGTCGTCACCGAGGACGCGTGGTGGCACACGGTCGGGCGGCGGCTGGGGATCGGCCCGGAGCTGGTCGCCGAGGTGCGGCGGGACCTGGCGGCGCGGGAGACGTGGGACGAGCAACTCGTGGGGCGGCTGAGGGAGTTGAGGGGGCCGCGGGGCGAGCGGGTCACGCGGCGCTCCCTGGACCGGCAGGGCCTCGCCGAACGGACGGAACGCGTCGCGACCGCCGTCGTCAGCAATACGTGGCCGAGCCTGCGTACGAGGATGACAGAGGCCCGGCTCCTCGACATCGCCGACCACCTGGTCCTGTCCTGCGAGGTGGGCTGCGCCAAGCCGGACCTCCGCATCTACGAGATCGCCCTGCGGCGGACGGGCACGGAGCCCGAGCGGACGCTGTTCGTCGACGACACCGCCGAGAACGTCGAGGCGGCGCGGATGCTCGGAATGGCCGGTCACGTCCACACGGGCGTGGAGGACACGCTGGGCAGGATCGACGCCTTCTTGCGGTCCTAGGTCGCGCTTGCCCTCGCGGTTCTAGGCCGCCTTCACCACCTCTTCGCGGACCGCGGCAGCCCACTCCGTCACCAACTGCTCGTACTCCCTGCGCTGTTCGGCGGTGAGCCGGCCGCCGGCGCGCAGCCACAGGCCGCGGATCCGCTCGTTGAGTTCGACGGAAGATCGCACGGAACCATGGGGTGGTGGGGTTAAGGGCATGGCGTCAAGCCTAGGGGATGGCTACGACAATCGGAACTGTCAGCTACCACACACCTCCACCATGTGATCGTCCCGTCCGGTCGCCGTGCCCAGAACGGTATGGAACGGTATTAATCGGAAGGAAGATTGCATCCCCTACCGGAAGGGTTGGTGGCGCCATGTCCTCGAAGCGACGCCGCAAGAAGAAGGCCCGCCGCAAGCATGCGGCCAACCACGGCCGACGGCCGCAGTCCTGACGGGCGCGGCGTGGGCGGCCCCTTCGCATGCGACACCTCGAACGTGACATCTCGAACGTGACACCTCGAATGTGACAAAGGGGCGCTGAGGCGCCCCTGCGCCGTACATGATGCCGGGCATGGAGGATTCCGCGAAGAGACTCAGTCCGTGGCAGTGGACGGCGGTCGTCGTTCTGGTCGTCGTCGCCGCGGGGGCGATGGTGACCGCCGTCGTCCAGGTGCCCTGGCTGGTGGAGGGCGACCGGGTCAAGGACGGGAACGGCGACCTCGTCCCCGCGGCCGGCATCATCATCACGGGACTCCGCACCGCGCTGATCGCCATCGTCGCCGGAGCCATCGCCGCGCTCGGCCTCTGGTACACGCACAAGAAGCACGCGCTGGACCGGCGGCAACTGCAGCAGGCGCAGGAGCAGTTCCAGTTGGCCCAGCGCCAATTCGAGCACGCGCAGGAACAGTTCGCCCACACGCAGGCCAAGGACCGCGAACAAGCCGACCTCGCCCGCGAGGCGCAGGTGACCGACCGCTACGTAGAAGCGATCAAGCTCCTCAGCTCGGGCGACGACACGCAACGTCTGGGCGGCATCTACAGCCTCGAACGGACGATGCGCGACAGCGAGAAGGACCACGCGACGATCGTGGCGGTCCTGGCCGCGTTCATCAGGCAACACGCACCCGTGGAGGGCTTCCTGCCGCGCCCGGACGAGGTGGTGCAGGCGGCTGTGACGGTCCTGGGGCGCCGCCCTGTACGGGAGGAGGCGACCCGACTGGACCTGAGACGCACCAACCTCGCGTCCCTGGACCTGTCCCACGGCAACTTCACCCGGGCCCGCCTGGCGGGCGCGAACCTACGTGAGGCTGACCTCCAGCACGCGGACTTCTCCCGGGCCTGGGCCCCCAAGGCCGACTTCAGGCGAAGCTACGCGATCTCGACGAAGTTCCACGGGGCCTATCTGCGCAAGGCCCGCTTCTCGATGGAGCAAGTACCGGTGGGAATGTCGGAGTTCAACGAGGTCGTCACCGACCCGGACGCGGGCACGAACAACGCTCCCGAACGGGAGAGTTCGCCGCAGGGCCCCCACTGACCCGCGTCACCCCGCCGATTCCCCCGCATGCGGGCTCAACGCCCCCGTCGCCACCAGCACGACCAGGACGATGCCGAGCAGGATGCGGTAGTAGACGAACGGCATGAAGCTCTTGGTCGTGATGAACTTCATGAACCACGCGATGACCGCGTAACCGACGACGAAGGCGATGATCGTGGCGAAGATCGTCGGGCCCCAGGAGACGTGGCCCTCGCCCGCGTCCTTCAGTTCGTAGGCGCCGGAGGCGAGGACGGCGGGGATGGCGAGGAGGAAGGAGTAGCGGGCCGCGGCCTCGCGGGTGTAGCCCATGAGGAGGCCGCCGCTGATCGTGGCGCCCGAGCGGGAGACGCCGGGGATCAGGGCCATGGCCTGGCAGATGCCGAAGATCAGGCCGTCCTTGACGCCCAGTTCCTTGAGGTCCTTGCGGTGGCGTACGGCGCGGTGCTTGCCGCCCGTCTCGTCGCGGGCCGCCAGGCGGTCGGCGATGCCGAGGACGATGCCCATCACGATCAGCGTGGTGGCGATCAGGCGCAGGTCGCGGAAGGGGCCCTCGATCTGGTCCTTGAGCGTGACGCCGAGGACGCCGATCGGGATGGAGCCCACGATGACCAGCCAGCCCATCTGCGCGTCGTGGTCCGAGCGCGGCACCTTGCCGAACAGCGAGCCGAACCACGCCGAGATGATGCGGGCGATGTCCTTGCGGAAGTAGATCAGCACGGCGGTCTCGGTGCCGATCTGTGTGATCGCCGTGAACGCCGCCCCCGGGTCGTGCCAGCCCGCGAAGGCCGCGGTCAGCCGCAGATGTGCGCTGGAGGAGATCGGGAGGAACTCGGTCAGTCCCTGGACGAGCCCGAGGATGAAGGATTCAAGCCAAGACATGAAAGCTGCGCCGTCCAAGTAACTGTGGTGTGACTGAGGCGGAATGCCGGGGCACGAGGGGTGATCATGTCCCTCGTCGTGGGGGCAGCGTAGCGGGCTTGGGTTACGAGACCGTGGGAGGGCCGACCCGGATCACTTGACCGGCGTCGCGGACGGGCCCGCCGCCGTCCATCCCGGCGTCTGGGGGTGCGCCGTCAGGTCGTCGTGGCGGACCGCCTCGCCACAGGCCGAACACGTCACCACCGGGGCCAGTTCGTGGCCGCAGGAGTGTTCGAGAACCATCGGGCGGTCGTCGTCGCCCCGCAGGTGGCGGTCGCCCCACGCCATGAGGGTCATCAGGACGGGTTCCAGTTCGAGGCCGGCGCGCGTCGGCCGGTACAGGAAGCGCTGCGGGCGCTCGCTGTAGGCCACCTTCTCCAGGATGCCCGCCTCCACCAGGCGGCGAAGGCGCGTCGCGAGGATGTCGCGGGGCGCGCCGATGTTGCGGACCAGCTGGTCGAAGCGCTCATTGCCGAGGCACACCTCGCGCAGCACGAGCAGGGAGTACTTCTCGCCGACCAGGGCGAGGGCGTCGGCGATGGAGCAGGGGCGCGGATCCTTCATGCGCGCAGTCTAGGGGGCGGAGGGGTGAGGGTTTGATTTTCCAACCCGCCTCGCTATGGTGAGTTTGGTTTTCCTACTCACTGGTAGTCGAAAGAGGCCGCACCATGCGTGACGCCGTCGTCGTCGAAGCCGTACGCACCCCCGTAGGCAAGGGCAAGCCCAACGGCGCCCTCGCCTCCGTCCACCCGGTCGAGCTCCTCGCCCACACCCTGCGCACCCTCGTCGAACGCACCGGAATAGACCCGGCCCTGGTCGACGACGTGATCGGCGGCACCGTCGACCAGGTCGCCGAGCAGGCCATGAACACCACCCGCTACGCCGTCCTGTCGGCCGGCTTCCCCGAGTCCGTGCCCGCCACCACCGTCGACCGCCAGTGCGGCTCCTCGCAGCAGGCCGTGCACTTCGCCGCGCAGGGCGTCATGTCGGGCGCGTACGACATGGTCGTGGCCTGTGGCGTGGAGTCGATGAGCCGCGTACCGATGTGGTCGAACGTGCCCGCGGGCGCCGACCCCTTCGGCCCCGGCGTCGCCGCGCGCTATCCGGAAGGCCTGGTCCCGCAGGGCATCAGCGCCGAGCTCATCGCCGCCAAGTGGTCCATCGGGCGCGAGCGCATGGACGAGTTCGCCACGACCTCGCACCAGCGGGCCGCGCGTGCCTGGGACGCCGGTCTCCTCGACGCCGAGACCGCGCCGATCGCGGGCCTCACGCACGACGAGTCCGTACGTCCCGCCACCACTCCCGAGGTCCTCGCGGGGCTCAAGCCCGCTTACTACGACCCGAACTTCGGCGAGCGCTTCCCGCAGATCGACTGGTCCGTGACGGCCGGCAACTCCAGCCCCATCAACGACGGGGCCTCCGCCGTCCTCATCACCACCAGCGAGAACGCCGCCCGCCTCGGTTTGCGCCCGCTCGCCAGGCTGCACAGCTTCGCCGTCACCGGATCCGACCCGCTCCTCATGCTCACCGGCATCCTGCCCGCCACCGAGAAGGTGCTGCGCAAGGCCTCACTGACTCTCGACGACATCGACCTCTTCGAGGTCAACGAGGCCTTCGCGAGCGTCGTCCTTGCCTGGCTGCAGGAGACCGGCGCCGATCCGGCGAAGGTCAACGTGCACGGCGGCGCCATCGCGCTCGGCCACCCGCTGGGCGCCAGCGGCACCCGTCTGATGACCACGCTCGTCCACGCCATGCGGGCCCGCGGCGCGCGCTACGCCCTGCAGACCATGTGCGAGGCGGGCGGCCTCGCCAACGCGACTGTCCTGGAGGCGCTGTGAGGCGTTGACCTCAGCGGCCGCGCAGGTGGTGGCGCTTGAACCACGCCACCGCCACCCCGCCCAGACCCGTCACCGCGATGAACCCCATCGCGATCAGGAAGGCGGGAGACGTCGGCGTCGACGCGCGGGCGCCCGCGATGACGTACGCGGCCGTGTTGGGGATCGACCCCAGGCCCGTGGCGATCAGGAACGGCGGCCAGCCCATCCGGGACACCGCCGCGCAGTAGTTCGCCGCGGCGAACGGCACACCGGGAAAGAGCCGCACCGCCAGCATCGAACGGAAGCCGTGCCGGCTGAGCTGGCCGTCCGCGGCCTTCAGCCAGCGGCCCCGCAGCAGTGGCCGCAGCGCGTCCTGGCCGAGCATCCGGCCGAGCCCGAAGGCGATCCCCGCGCCGAGCACCGTGCCCGCGACCGCCGCGACGAGACCCGCCTGCGAGCCGAAGAGCGCGCCCGCCGCCAGATTCAGCAGCGGACGCGGCACGAACGCGGCGGTGCACGCTCCGTACGCCACGGCGTACAGGGCGACCGCCGTGGCGCCGCCCAGCTGCGCGGGCCACCCGCCGGACAGGATCCGCTGCGGTTCGAAGAGCAGCACGCACGTCCCGGCCGCGGCGAGCAGCACCACGAGCAAGGACAGCCGCGACCACGGCGACAGCAGAGCCCTGGTGCAGCGCACGGCGAAGCCCTGCGGACGGGCGGTTGCGGTCTCGAGCATCCGGGAAGACTAACCGGCTCATGTGTCTGATCGCCGTATGGTGCGTCTCATGAGCGTCACAGTCCCGAGAAGTGACCTGGCCGACACGGTCGTCGAACGGCTCGTCGCGAGCTACTCCGCGGCGGCCGATCCGGAGCGGGCCGCGCAGATGAAGGCGTACATGAAGGACGTCGCCCCCTTCCTCGGCCTGACCTCGCCCGAGCGCCGTGACCTGGCCCGCGCCGTCCTCGCCGGGACCCCGCGTCCGGACGAGGCGGACTGCGCGGCTCTCGCGCTGCGCTGCTGGGAGCTGCCCGAGCGCGAGTACGCGTACTTCGCCGTCGACTATCTGCGCCGCCACGTGAAGCGCTGCTCGTCCGGCTTCCTGCCCGTCGCCCGGCACCTCGTGACGACGCACTCCTGGTGGGACACGGTCGACCTGCTCGCCGCGCACGTCGTCGGCGGCCTGGTCGCCGCCGATCCCGAGCTGCGGTCCGTCATGGACGAGTGGATCGAGGACGACAACCTGTGGGTGGCCCGCACCGCCCTCCTCCACCAGCTCCGCCACAAGACGGCCACCGACACCGACCGGCTCTTCGCCTACTGCGTACGCCAGTCCGGGCACCCCGACTTCTTCATCCGCAAAGCGATCGGCTGGTGCCTTCGGGAGTACGCCAAGACCGACCCGGACGCGGTGCGCGCCTTCGTCGAAGCGGAGCGGGGCAGGCTCGCGCCGCTGTCGGTGCGGGAGGCTCTGAAAAACCTCTGAAGAACCGCGGAGCCGTGCCGGAAACCGTTGAGCGAGCCGTGCCTTCGACGGCACGCCTCAGCCCGTCGGGAACGAGTGGTGCTCGTGCGCCACGACCCAGCGGCCCCGCTCCTTGCGCAGCCCGAGCGTGAGGCGCAGCCGGCTGTCGGGCCGCTCGGCGAGTTCCTGCGGGGTCCCGCAGCGCAGCAGGGCGTGCGCGTACGCGACGTCCTCGCCCGCCGTCACGTCGAGGGAGACGATCTCGAACGAGGCGCCCTGCGCCTGCCACGTGAAGAAGGGCGGCCACACCGCGCGGTAGGCGTCGATGCCGCGGACGCCGTCCTGGGGCGGCGGCACGTCGAACATCACGATGTCGGCGGCGTGATCGGCGACGACCGTGTCGAGGTCGCCCGTGTGCACGGCGTCGGCCCAGCGTTCGATCAGGGCCCGGATCTCCGCGGTGTCGTCGGCCATGGCGCGCACCTTCCCTTCGTAGCAGTCGTACGACGGTCCGTCCCGACCGCAACTCATCGGCACAGGCGCGCCGTTCAGGGCCGAAATTCATTCGACGCGCCCGCGTCCATCGGCAATGATCGGCGTCATGTTCCGGCACGCCTTCCTCACATATTCGCCCGCAGTCGCGGGCGCGGTGAAGGCTGCCGTCCTCCCCGTCGCCGCATTCGACGGCGCCCGAAGCTGACCCTCTCCGGACATTCCGGCGGACCCCACAGGGGGAGGGTCGGCGCGGTACCGGGGTCCCCGCCTCATCCAAGGAGGCCATCACTCTTTGTTCCTGGAAGGAACAGCCATGCCCAAGACGGCATACGTACGCACCAAGCCCCACCTGAACATCGGCACCATGGGCCACGTCGACCACGGCAAGACCACCCTGACCGCCGCCATCACCAAGGTCCTCAGCGAGCGCGGCACCGGCACGTTCGTGCCCTTCGACCGCATCGACCGCGCGCCGGAGGAGGCGCAGCGCGGCATCACCATCAACATCGCCCACGTCGAGTACGAGACGGACACCCGGCACTACGCGCACGTGGACATGCCCGGCCACGCGGACTACGTCAAGAACATGGTCACCGGCGCGGCCCAGCTCGACGGGGCGATCCTCGTCGTATCCGCGCTGGACGGGATCATGCCGCAGACCTCGGAGCACGTGCTGCTCGCCCGCCAGGTCGGCGTCGACCACATCGTCGTCGCCCTCAACAAGGCCGATGCCGTCGCCGACGGCGAGGACGCTGCGCTTGCCGACCTCGTCGAGCTGGAGGTCCGCGACCTGCTCTCCTCGCACGGGTACGGAGGCGACTCGGTCCCCGTCGTACGCGTCTCCGGCCTCAAGGCCCTGGAGGGCGACCCGCGGTGGACGGCCGCCATCGAGGCGCTGCTCGACGCCGTGGACACGTACGTGCCGATGCCCGAGCGGTATCTCGACGCGCCCTTTCTGCTGCCCGTCGAGAACGTGCTCACCATCACCGGGCGCGGCACCGTCGTCACCGGTGCCGTCGAGCGCGGCACGGTCCGCCTCGGCGACCGCGTGGAGGTCCTCGGCGCGGACACCGAGACGGTGGTCACCGGCCTGGAGACCTTCGGCAAGCCCATGGAGGAGGCGCAGGCGGGCGACAACGTCGCGCTGCTGCTGCGCGGTCTGCCACGCGACGCCGTACGACGCGGCCATGTCGTCGCGGCGCCCGGCAGTGTCAGTCCGAGCAGGCGCTTCACCGCGCAGGTGTACGTCCTCTCGGCCCGGGAGGGCGGCCGCACGACGCCGATCGCCACCGGGTACCGGCCGCAGTTCTACATCCGCACCGCGGACGTGGTCGGCGACGTGGACCTCGGCGAAGCGGCCGTCGCCCGCCCCGGCGACACGGTCACGATGACGGTCGAACTCGGCCGTGACGTACCGCTGGAGACGGGCCTCGGCTTCGCGATCCGCGAGGGCGGCCGCACGGTCGGCGCGGGCACGGTGACGGGCCTCGCCTGACGGGCCGGGCCCGGCCCTCGCCGCCGCCACGTCGTCCGGAGCCCTTCCCGGTCCGGTCCGGTCCGGTCCGGTCTGGTCCGGTCCGGGTTCGGTTCCTTCGGCTCTGCTCGGTGTGCGCTACGTACGAATTCGACGCACACCGAGCAGACGGGGAAGACGGGGGAGACGGGGCAGACAGGGCAGCGGCGTACTCCTGCGCGGCGCGGAGCAGGTCCTCGCGGGGGACGACGCGGGGCGGGAACCAGCTGATGCCGCCGTGCTCACGCTGAGGGCGTTGGCGTGCGCCCGGTCGTCCAGGGGCACCGTGGCCTCGGGGCCGTCCAGTTCCAGGTGTACGGGGCCTTCGGCCGGTGCCGTCGTCAGCTCCCTTCCCGGGGGAACATCCAGCCGACGAGCCTGGCCAGGTACGCCTCGTCCATGACGGGGGCGGTGATCCCCTCGTCGGCGAGCAGGGCCGGGACACGGGACGGGGCGAGGGCGGGCAGCCGGTGCCCGGGAGTCGCCCGCACCAGGTAAGGGAGCATGTCGAACATCGCGTACAACGAACGGGCGGGCCGGACACGGCGGTTGGCCGCCAGCAGGTCCAGCCACGCGGCGACCGGAATCGACGCGATCTCGTGCCCTGCCCGACGCAGGGCATCGACCGCTTCGCCGAGCGGGAACGGGGCCGGGTCGTGCAGGTTGAACACCTGTGGCTGTCGTGTCCGTGCCGCGCCCCGGGACAGGGCTGCGATGGTGCGGCCCGCGTGATCGACGGCACAGACCGGCACGTGGGGGAGCGCCTCGGGTGCGGCGCGGAGCTGGACGCACACCCGCAAGAGGGTGCTGAGCGGTTCGCCCGCGGCGATCATGCCCGTGCGGCTGTCCCCGAGGACGAACGGCGGGCGGTAGATCGCGGCGGGCAGGCCGCGGGCGGCGGCCTGCCGCACCAACTCCTCGGCCACGAACTTTGATGCCGGGTATCCGAACGTGCCCGAGTACGCGAGCGACGGCGTGCTGCGGTCGTCGACGACATGGGTCCCGCAGGCACGCGAGGAGATGAACACCGCCATGGTCGAGACGTGGTGCACGGCTTTGACGGGCCCGAACGCGGCGAAGCGCAGCACCTCGACCGTTCCCCGGACGTTGGGGAACCGCGCCAGTTGGTAGGGGTCGTTCATGTTCACCGACGCACCGCAGTGATGGACGGTGCCGGTCACCTCGGCGAGCGCCTGGTAGCGGTGGTCGTCGAGGCCGAGGCGCGGCTGGGTGAAGTCGCCCGCGACGGCGACCACTTGTTCGGCGGGGACGCCCAACTCGGCGCACCGCTCGGCCAGTCGCGCGGACGCCGCCCCGTCGTCGGCCGCGCGGACCAGGCACCGGACCGTGCCTTCGGTGACGCCGTGCAGCTCTCGCAGCAGGTACGCGCCCAGATAGCCGGTCGCCCCCGTGAGCAGGACGTCCGGCGAAGAGGCCTGCTCCGGCGAGGAGTCCGGACTGATGTCGTCCGGGAGCCGGAGGTCGGTGGCCGGTACGGAGAGGGCGGCAGGGGCGGTGGAGCCGTGGGTCATGGCAGGCGCTTCCTCTCGTGTCCTTCTCCGCGCACCTCGTGTCCTGCATCTGGCGCTCGGTGTCCTTCTCCTCGCGCCGCCATCGACGCGTATGCGGGGTGGGTGATCGACAGGCCGCCGTCGGCGTGCAGGACCTGTCCGGTGATCCAGCTCGCGGCGGGGGACGCGAGGAACAGCACCACCTGGGCGAGTTCCTCGGGGGTGCCGATCCGGCGGAGCGGGGTGCAGGCGCGGGCGGCGGATTCCAGGTGGTCGTTGCCGGGCATCCCGGCTCGGGCGTCTCCCTCGATCAGCCCGCCCGCGGCGGCGTTGACCCGGATCCCGGCCGGTCCGTACTCGACGGCCAGATAGCGGGTGAGCGCTTCGAGCGCGGCCTTGGAGGCACCCGTGCTCGTATAGGCGGGCAGCACGGCACCCGCGCCTGACGAGGAGACGTTCACGATCGCCGGCCACCGGGCCAGCTCCAGCAGGGGGCGGGCCGCCTGTGAACACCACAGGGAGCCGGCCGCGTTGGTGGAAAGGGCACGGAGCCAGTCCCGTTCGCGGACCGCGTCCAGCGCGCTGAACCGGCCCGACGCGGCGTTGTTGACCAGGACGTCCAGGCGGCCGTGGCGTTCGCCGATTTCGTCGAACAGGGCGACGACCGCGCCGCGGTCGGCGACGTTGCCGGGGAGCAGGTGCGCCTTGCCCCCGCTGTCCAGCACCTCGTCGACGGTGTGCCGGGCGGCTTCGGGGTCGCGGAAGCAGTTGACGACGACGTGCGCGCCCTCGCGCGCGAACGCCCGCGTGATGTGGCGGCCGATTCCGCGTCCGCCGCCGGTGACGAGGACCACCTCGTCCGTGAACCTTCCCGTCATGCCGGTGCCCTCCATCCGGGCGGGGCCAGGACGATGCACGAGTTCTGCCCGCCGAGGCCGAAGGAGTTGGACAGCACCGGCCTGCGTCCGGTGTCCCGCGGCTCTCCGCTCACCACGTCCAACCCCTCGCAGTCGTCGGCGAGTCTGCCGTGGCCCGCGGTCGGCGGGACGAGACCGCGGTGCGCGGTGAGGGCGGCGACGGCGGCCTCCGCCGCGCCCGATGCCCCCATCAGATGGCCCAGGACGCTCTTGGAGCTGGTGACCGGCGGAGGAGTGCCGTGGAAGGTGGCGAGCAGGGCGCGGGTCTCCATCGCGTCGCCGAGCGGGGTGGACGGGCCGTGCGCGTTGACCGATCCGATGTCGGCGGGAGTGAGCCCGGCGTCGGCGAGGGCGCTGTTCATGCAGGCGGTGACCCATCTCCCGGTGGGATGGGGCGCGGTGAGGTGGTGACTGTCGGTGCTCTGCGCGGCGCCGGCGACCTCGGCGTAGACCGTCGCCTCCCGGGCGAGCGCCGCGTCGAGGGGCTCCAGGGTCAGGAAGGCCGCGCCCTCGCCCATGACGTAGCCGTCGCGACCGACCGAGAACGGCCGGGAGGCGGTGGCGAGGTCGTCGTTGCGGGTCGACAGCGCGTCGGACTGGCAGAAGGCCGCCATCATCAGCCGGGTCACTCCGGCGGAGTCGGCGGCTCCGGCGAGGACGAGATCGCAGCGTCCGTCACGGATCAGGCCGACCCCGGTGCTGATCGCGTCGATCCCTGACGCGCAGGCGGTGGACAGGGTGGTGGAGGGGCCGTGCCAGTCCAGCTTCAGGCCGATGAACGCGGCGGCGGAGTTGGGGATCAGCAGGGTGGTCGTGAGCGGGCTGACCTCTTCGGGGCCCCTGTCGTGGCAGTTGAGCGCCTGAAGGGTGTACGAGTGGGCCCCTCCGAAGGAGGAGCCGCAGACGATGCCGCTCCGAAAGGAGTCGCACGGGGGAGCTCCGGCGTCGGCGAGGGCGTCCAGCGCGGCGCAGAGGGCGTACTGGGCGAACAGGTCCGCACGGCGGAGCTCCTTGCCGGACAGATACCGGTCGGGGTGGAAGTCGCCGACCTGGCAGGCGAATCGGGTGGGAAGACCGGTCGGGTCGAACCGTGTGATGGGTCCGGCGGTCGGCCTGCCCGCCATGACCGTGTCCGTGAACGTGCTGAGGTCGCAGCCGGCCGGGGTGGTGACCCCGATGCCGGTGACGACGACCCGACGACGGCCCAAGTGGTCGAGGAGCTGCCGGTGTTGTCTCATGGCCGCTCCGGTGTCGGGGGCGTGGGAGTGATGAGCAGGGCGGCGTTGTGGCCGCCGAAGCCGAACGAGTTGGAGAGGACCGGGCCCGGCGACAGCGCCCGGGGGCGGCCCATGACCAGGTCGATCTCCAGGGCGTCGTCGAGCGTGAGGGTGTTGGCGGTGGGGGGTGCCACCGCGTGGGCGAGGGTGAGCAGGGAGGCGACCACCTCCGCTGTCCCCGAGGCGGCGATCATGTGGCCGGTGACGCCCTTGTTGGCGGTGACCGGCACCCGGTGGGGACCGAACACCGCGACGATCGCCTGGGCTTCGGCCGCGTCCCCGACCGGGGTCGAGGTGGCGTGGGCATTGACGTGTGAGACGTCCGCCGCGTCGACGCGGGCATCGGCCAGAGCGGCGCGCATGCACTCCGCCGCCCCCTCGCCTCCCGGGCTGGGACTGGTCAGGTGGTGGGCGTCGCAGTTGGTCGCGTAGCCGCTGATGCGGCCGTACTCCCGGGCCTCTCGACGGGCGGCGTGCCCAAGGCCTTCGAGCACCACGAACGCCGCCCCTTCCGAAGCGACGGTTCCGTCCCTGTCGGCGTCGAACGGCCGTGCGGAGCGCCGTGGTTCGTGGGACCGCCCTGACAGGGCGCCGCTGGCTCCGATCCCGGCCAGCGATCTCTCGGTGAGCAGCTCGGCCCCGCCCGCGACGACGACGTCGGCGACACCGTCACGGATGAGCCGTACGCCTTCGCCGACGGCCACCGCACCGGTCGCGCAGGCGGCGCTGACCGCCAGCGATGGGCCGGTGAAACCGGCGGCCAGACTGATCGTGGCGGGCAGGGCGTTGTGCATGGCCATCGGCACGAAGAAGGTGCCTCGCTCCGGCGCCTCCACGGTGGTGGAGGCGCCGAACGCCGTCCCCGCGACCACCGCGAACCGGCCGGTGGCGGCTCGCCCCGTGCCGGGCGGACGGTCGGTCAGACCGGCGTCGGCGAGGGCGTCGAGCGCCGTGGACACGCCCAGCCGGGTGGCCGGGTCGAGTCGCCGCCCCAACTTGCCGAGGCCGAGGGCGGGTTGGTGGCCGGTGGCGCCGGCCGGCACGCGGCAGGCGAAACCCGGGATTCCGCGGTGCTCGTCCGGATCCCCGAACGCACGGGCCAAAGTGCCCTCGGCGGCGAGGAGGCCGCTCCACAGGTCGGCGGTACGGAACCCGGCCGGTGTGGTGGTGGCCATCCCGGTGACCGCCACCGCCCGACCGCTGAGCCGTGTGCCCATCAGGCGGGCTCGGACGGCGAGTCGACGAGCGCGATGAGGTCGGCCACCGTCGAGGCCCGAGCCTTGACGTCGGCCTTGTCCACGACGAACCCACGGGCCGCGAGCGCCGCCGTGATCTCGGAGAGGTCCAGCGAATCGGCGTCCAGGTCGTCGGCGAGTCGGGATTCGGGCGTCACGTCCTCCTCGGACACCGAGAGGATGCGCATCAGGACCTCGGTGACGGCGTCGGAGACCTGGGTGTCGGTCCGGGGGCTGACCGGGGTGTCGATCCGGGCGTCGGGCTGGGCGTCGGTCATGAGCGAGTACTCCTTCGGTACGGGGCGCGGGCGCGCCGCATGGCACGGTCCGGTGAGGGAAGGTGGTGCGGGAGGGTGGTGCGGGGTGCGGGGTGCGGGGTGTGGGTGTGGGTGTGGGGTGCTCGGGTGAAAGCGGCCGGGCGGGGTCGGGCTCAGTGGCCCATGGACATTCCGCCGTCGACGGGCAGCAGGGCGCCCGTGATGAAGCCGGCCTCCCGCGAGCACAGGAAGGCGATGGCGGAGGCCACTTCGGTGACGGTCCCGAACCTCTTGAACGGGATCATGTCGGCCAGTTGACGTCGGCGTTTGTCGGTCAGGTGGTTGATCATCGCGGTGTCCACGGGGCCGGGCGCGACGACGTTGCAGGTGGTGTGCGGCGCCAGCTCGCGGGCGAGTGACCTGGTCAGGCCGACCAGTCCCGCCTTGGCCGCCGCGTAGTTCGTCTGTCCGGCCGAGCCGAGCACACCCGCGGCCGATCCGACGGTGACGATCCGGCCCCACCGCGCGGCGGCCATGCCCGCGGCGGCCCGGGACGAACAGAGGAAGGGCCCGGTGAGGTTCACGTCCAGCGCCGTCTGCCACTGGGCGGTGGTCATCTCGCCGACCAGCGCGTCGGACAGCAGCCCCGCGCAGTTGACCAGGATCTGCACGTCCGAGCCGAAGTGCTCGCCCACCTCGTGGAACAGGGCGTCGACCTGCGCCGGATCGGTGACGTCGGCGCGCACCGCGAGACAGCCGGTCTCCGCGGCGGCCTCGGCGGCCGCGGCCCGGTCCCGGGAGTAGGCGATCGCGACCCGGTGGCCCCGCCCGGCCAGTGCGGCCGTCACGGCGGCGCCGATGCCCCGCGATCCGCCGGTGACCAGCGCGACTTCGGCGGTCGTCCCGCCGTCCCCCGGCATCAGGAGGTGCCCGTCGCGCGAGACGGTGACGGGCCGCCGCGGTCGGGCGCCCGCACCAGTGCCGCGAGGGAGCGGCACACCTCCGGCGACGTCGCGTTGTGGAGTCGCACGCGTCCCAGCGTGCGCTTGGCCAGGCCCGTGAGCGTACGGCCGTAGCCCGCTTCGACGACGGCGTCGGCCCCGAGCCGGGCGAGCGCGTGCTGGGTGTCACGCCACCGGACCGGAGTGGTGAGATCGGCCGCGACGAGTTCACGCCACGTATCGGGGCCGGTGGCACCGGGCAGGTGCGTCCGTCCGTTGTGGACGACCACCGACTGCGCCCTGTTGAACGGGATGGCGCGCAACCCCGCCAGGAACTCCGCGGACGCCCGGTGCATCAGCGGTGTGTGGAAGGGGCCGGCGACGTCGAGCGGGATGATGTCGTCCGCCCCCAGCGCGGCGGCGGCCGCCGCCGCGGTCCGCAGGCTCGTGAGTTTCCCCGAAATGACGGTCTGCGTGGGCGCGTTGTCGTTGGCGACCCAGCATCCGGGGACGTCGGCGCATGCTTCCGCGGCTCCGTCGACGCCCAGCAGCAGTGCCGTCATACCGCCCGATCCGTCGCATGCGTCCTCGGTGAGACGGGCCCGCAGCGCCACGACCCGTGCGGTGTCCCCGGCCGTGAGGACCCCCGCGGCGTGCAGCGCGGAGATCAGCCCCAGCGAATGGCCGGCCAGCAGGGGCCTGGCGCCCTTCTCCCGGCCGAAGGCGGGCGCCAGCACCTTCCAGGACATCATCGAGCACAGCACCACCGACAACTGCGTGTCCGTGGTGGAGGCAGGGGCTGCCGCCGTCTCCAGGAGTATCGGTTCGAGCGTGTGCTGGAGGATGCTCTCCGCTTCCTCGACGACCGCCCACGCGGGATCGTTTCGCCAGGCGATCCCCATGCCGGTGCCCTGCGAACCCTGCCCGGGAAACAGCACGGCGGGAGATGCCAAGGGGGCCATGTTCATGGGTCGTGCTCCTCACTTCGCCCGCACGGTCTCCTACGACCGGTGGCGGTGGTGACGACGGTGACGACGGTGACGAAGGTGACGGCGACGTCCGCGTAGGTGAGTCGGCTCGATGTGCTCGGACTTGTTCGTGACGTCGACTGCGGGGGCTCGGGACGGGCGAAGTCCGGAAGCGGCGACGGGCGGGGCGTCGGCGAGAAGACGCAGCCTCAGGAGGGCCGCGGATCAATGATGACCGCCGTCGGTGATCTCCGTCAGGCGCACGTCGCATGGGCGGGAGCACCCGGACCGGCGGGACGTGCGCCGTAGCACGCCTCGCACCTGCACACACTGGGGGCGCGGCACGGCCCCGGGGCGCCGATCACGGCTCACCGCCCAGCCGCGCTCCAAGAGCCCGCGCTCCGGCGCACGTGCCGTGGCTCTTCCGCGGGGCGGGCACAATGGAGGGTGTGGACGAGCATGAGTTCGAGGGGCAGGGCGGGAGCGAGGCCGAGAGCGAGGCCGGAGCCGAAGCCGTGCCCGTGATGCGGGAAGTCGACCACGGCACCGCCAAGTTGATGCCCGACGTCGACCGGCCGAGGGCCTGGCTCCTGACCGTGGACGGGGCCCCTCAGTCGTACGTGGATCTGGACGCGCCCACGCATCTGGAGTTCGAGTACGCCCAGCGGCTCGCCCATGTCCTGGACACCGCGGCCGAGCCGGGGCGCCCGCTCGACGTCGTCCACCTCGGCGGGGGAGCCCTCACGCTGCCCCGCTATCTCGCCGCCACCCGCCCCGGCTCCCGGCAGGACGTCGTCGAGGCGGACCGCGGGCTGCTGCGACTGGTCACCGAGCGGCTGCCGTTGGCGGAGGGGAGCGGCATCGCCGTGCACGGGACCGATGCGCGGGCCTGGCTGGACTCCGCGCCCGACGACAGCGCCGACATCCTGGTCGCCGACGTCTTCGGCGGCTCACGCGTGCCCGCGCACCTCACCACGGTCGCGTACGCGAGGACGGCCGAGCGCGTGCTGCGCCCCGGCGGGCACTACACCGCGAACCTCGCCGACGGTGCGCCGTTCGCCTTCCTCCGTTCCCAACTGGCCACCTTCGCCCAGGTCTTCGAGGAGCTCGCGCTGATCGCCGAGCCGTCGGTGCTGCGGGGCCGCCGGTTCGGGAACGCGGTGCTCGTCGCCTCGCACGCGCCGATCGACGTCGTGGCACTGGCCCGGCGCACGGCGTCCGACGCCTTCCCCGCGCGCGTCGAGCACGGCGACGCGCTGCGGCGGCTCATCGGGGACGCGCAGGCCGTCCGTGACGAGGACGCGGTGCCCTCACCCGAGCCGCCCGACGGGGCCTTCAGCATCGGCTGAGGCGGTACCGGCTGAGCCAGCGTCGGCTGAGGCGGTCCGGGCGTCGCTTCCGCCCGTAGTCGTCGCTTCCTTCGTGCGCCGCGTCAGGTTGCGTACGTCGGGGACGAACAGGACGGCAGCGGTCACCACGACCACCAGCACCGCGCAGCCCCACAGCGAGGGCGTGCGGCCGAACGCCGACTCCGCGGGGCCCGCGAGCGCCGTCGCCACGGGCACCATCGCGATCGAGCCGAACCAGTCGTAAGCGGCGACGCGCGACAGCTTCTCCTCCGGGATCTCCTGGTGCATCGCGGTCATCCAGGAGACGCCGAACACCTCGATCGCCACCCCGCTGACGAACATCACCGCGGCGAGCCCCGCGATCGGCAGCGGCACCGCGAGCGCGGCCGAGGGGGCGGCCAGCGGGAAGACACAGAGGGTGCCCGCGAGCAGCAGCCGCCGCGGCTTCCACCGCATCATCAGGAGCGCGCCGCCGACCGTGCCCGCGCCGAACGCACCGAGCGCGAGGCCGAACGGCCCCGCGCCGCCCAGTTCGTCGCGCGCCACCAACGGCCCGAACACCGACTCGGCGGCGCCCACCACCGCGACCACCACCGAGAACTGCAGCACGATCGACCACAGCCAGGGCCGCCCGGTGAACTCCCGCCAGCCGTCCCGCAGATCGGCGAGGAGCCCGCCGCCGGGGGCGCGCTCGGGGATGTGGCTGACGTCGAGGAAGGAGCGCAGTGCCCCGGCGGCCGCGAACGCCGCGGCGTCCACGGCGAGCACCCAGCCGGGCCCGATCGCCGCGACCAGCAGACCGCCGAGCGCGGCGCCGCCCAGGCCCGCGCCCTGCATCGCCATCCGGTACATCGCGAAGGCCCGGCTGACCTGTTCGCCGCTGACCGACGACATCAGCATGCCTTCGGCCGCGGGCCCGAAGAAGGCCTGGCCGACGCCGCCGAGGCCGGTGAGCAGCATCATCTGCCACAGCTGCGGCTCGCCCGCGATGACGAGCACGGCGAACGCCGCCTGGGAGACGCAGTTGAGGGCGTTGGCGGCGACCATGACGTGGTGGCGCGGCAGCCGGTCGGCGACGGCGCCGCCGATGAGCAGGAAGAGGACCAGCGGCAGTGTGCGCGCGGCGGCCACCAGACCGACGTCACCGCCGTCCCCGCCCGCGTCCAGAACCGCGAACGCCGCCGCGATCAACGCCCCGTGGCTTCCGAGGTTCGTCACGATCGCGGCAGCGGTCAGCAGTGTGTAGTTGCGGCCCGCCCAGGCGGGGCGGCGGCGCGGCGGGGAGGCGTGAGTCGTCACCCCGGGACTATCCCCGGCGGGAACCCCACTTGCCAAACCGTTTTGCCCAGTGGATTCAGGGCCCGTCGTGGCTCAGAACGGATGCCGCCGTCGCCGGGACGGATGTGGCCCCTCCCTCGGGAGGGACGTTTCCCTCGGGAGGGACGTTCCGTCGCTCAGGACTCGTCGGCCGCCTCGCTCCACCGCACGGTGTTCAGGATCTTCTTCACCGTGTCGTCGGAGACCTCCTCCTTGACGCCCTTGGCGCCGTAGAGGGTCCAGGCCACGTACTCACCGCCCTCGTTCTTGAAGGCGAACGTGGTGGCCTTGCCCTCGGAGTCGCACTTGCCCGAGGTGGCGGCGCCGGACGTCGTGGACGTCGCGAGGCTGCCCTTGATGCCGGACTTGGTGGTGTAGTCCTCGATCTTGCCGATCTTGATCTTCTTCTTGTCGGCCTTCGTCTGCTCGGTGTAGCCGCCGTAGACCCACCAGGCGGAGTCGTTGCGCGCGACGTCCTTGGTGTTCTTGGCGCCGTTCTGCCCCTTGGTGCCGACCGCGGCGAGCGAGGTGTCCTCCTTCTCACCGTCCTTGTCGCCGTCGTCGGAGCACCACTTCTCTTTGTAGATCGCGGGCGCGGACATGATGATGATCGACTTCGCGCCCTCGTCCTTGCGGTCGTCGAAACCGATGAGGGTGTCCGGCGTCTCGACCTTCCAGTCGGGCGGTACGTCGAAGGCGGTGCCCCACTTGGGGTTCACCACGACCTGCCAGCCGGGGATCGTGGCCTTGTCCACGCCGCCCTCGCCGCGGGCGTTCCCGTCGTCGCTCGCCGTCGGGCTCGGCTCCTTCGACACGGACTTCGAGGGCTTGGCCGGGCCCGCCTCGTCGTCCTTCTTGTCGTCGCCACCGCTGAAGACCAGGAAGCCGGTGACGCCGGCCGCCACCACCACGGCGAGCGACGCGACGATGGCGGTGATCTTCGTCTTGTTGTCGCCGCCACCGCTCTGGCCGCCGCCGGACAGCTGCTGCGTCGGCATGGGCGGCGGCGTCGGGGCCGCCCACTGCGACTGCTCGGGCTGTGAGAAGCCGCCCTGCTGCGGCTGCTGATAGCCGCCCGCCGGGGGCTGCTGGTAGCCGCCCTGCTGCGGCTGCTGCTGGTATCCCGGCTGCTGATAGGGATTCGGCTGCTGGTACCCCGGCTGCTGGTACGGGTTCTGACTCTGGTCCTGCGGGTTCTGCTCGCCCCCGGGCGGCTGCTGTTCTGGCCACATGGCCAGTAACCATAGAGGTGCCGGGGGGCCGGGTGCCACGGGCGCCCCCGGTGGGGCGGGGTGCCGGACCGCCGGGGGCGTGGGGAACGTACGGAGAAAGCGGCCGAAAGCATCAGGATTCCGTGGGCTCGCCGTGGGTGCGCACCGTGCTGAGGATCTTCATCACCGTCGCCTCGGGGATCTCGTCCTTCACTCCGGTGGCGCCGTAGAGGCTCCAGGCCACGTAGTCGCCCGCGGAGTTCTTGAAGCCGAAGGTGATCGCCTTGCCGTCCGTGGCGCACTTGCCCTGCATGGGCGTGTTCTTGGACCTGGCCCGGGCGATGCTGCCCTTGATGCCGGACTTCGTGGTGAACGGCTCGGCCTTCTCGTCGGAGGTGAAGCTCTTCTTGTCCGGCTGCGTGTAGGCGGCGTAGATCCACCATCCGACCTGGTTGACCGCGACCTCGTCGGTGTTCTTCGCGCCCTTGGCGCCCTTGGTCCCCACGGCCGCGAGCTCGTGGTCCTCGGTCCTGCCGTCCTTGTTGTCGTCGGCGGTGCACCACTTGGACTTCAGATACGCGGGCGCCGACATGGTCATCATCGGCTTGCCGGTCTTGTTGTCCTCGAAGGCGATCGCCGAGCCGGGGTTCTGGATCTCCCACTCGGGCGGTACGTCGAAGGCGGTGCCCCACTTGGGGTTCACCACGACCTTCCAGCCCTTGACGGTCGGCCGCAGGCCGCTGTCCGTGCCGCGCTCACTGTCGTCGCCGTCATCCTCGCCGCCGTCCGCGGGGGCGCTCGGCTTCTTGGCGTCGGGCTGCGCCGGGGACTCGGCCTTGGTGTCCTTGTCGTCGCTGCCGCCGAGCACCAGGAAGCCGGTCACTCCCGCGGCCACGACCACGGCCGCCGCCGTCACGATCGAGATGATCTTGACCTTGCCGCCGCCCTTGCCGCTTCCGCCGCCCGTGGGCGAGGCCTGCGGCACGCCCGCGGGGGCGGTCGGCGCGCTCCACTGCCCCGGCTGTCCCTGCTGCCCGGCCGCGGGCTGCTGGTAGGGGTTGGGTGCCTGGTATCCCGGCTGCTGATAGGGATTCGGCTGCTGGTACCCCGGCTGCTGGTACGGGTTCTGACTCTGGTCCTGCGGGTTCTGCTCGCCCCCGGGCGGCTGCTGTCCTGGCCACATGGCGGGACACGATACGGGGAGTGATCACACAAGATCACAGCCGCCCCTGGGGAGCGGAACGCGCCGCTCCCCAGGGCCCGTCAGTTCTCGGGGACCTCGTACTCGCGCACCGTCGCGAGGATCTTCCGCACGGTGGCGTCCGGGAGTTCGTCCGCGACGCCCTTGGCGCCGTGGAAGGACCAGGAGGCGAACTCGCCGTCCGAGTCCTTGAAGGCGAAGACCGTGGCCTTGCCGTCGGAGTCGCACTTGTCCCGCTTCGCGACACCGTTCGAACTGGCGCTCACCAGGCTGCCCTTGAGACCCGACTTGGTGGTGTACGGCTCGACGGGGCCGGTGGTGACCTTGTTCTTGTCGGGCTGTGTGTACGCGCCGTAGACCCAGCCGGTCGCGTCCTTGCGGGCGGCCTCCTCGGGGCTCTTGGCGCCCCGGTTGCCGCGGGTGCCCGCGGAGGCCAGCGAGGTGTAGTCCTTCTCGCCGTCCTTGTCGTCGTCGCTCGCGCACCACTTCTCCTTGAAGTGCGCGGGGGCGGCGTACGCGGCGAGGAACTCCGCGTTCTCGTCCTCGGAGTCCTCGGCCGCGACGACGCCGCCCGCCCAGTCCCTCGACTCCAGGGACCACTCGGCGGGCACATCGAACGCGATGCCGCGCTTGGGGTTCACGACGACCTTCCAGCCGGGCACGGTCGGCTCGGGCATCCCGTCCCCGGTACGGGGATTGGCGTCGTCGGAGGCGGTCGGGCCGGGCGAGGCGGAGGACCTGGCCGGGTCGGGCTTCGCGGTGTCGTCCTTGTCGCCGCCGAGGAGCAGGAAGCCGGTGACGCCCGCGGCGACCACGACGGCGCCGGCCGCGACGACGGCGATCAGCCTGGTCCTGTTGCCGCCCCCGCCGTCTCCGCCACGCGGAGGTTCGGGCACGGCGCCCTGCGGGGCACCGGGCACCGTCGGGGCGTTCCATGGAGCCTGCTGCGCATAGGGGTTGGGCTGCTGGTTGCCCGACTGCTGTCCTTGCCACATGGGCGTCAACGATAGGTGACGGCGATCTTCGCGGCGGAAGGTCCCGGATCTCCGCGGAGGGCGGCCCTGGCCAAGGAACGCTACCCGTGGGTAACATCGCTGCCATGAGCGCAGACCAGATGTCGATCGGCGAGATGCTCGCCGCCACGGTTCCGATGGCCAGGACGCTGAACCTCGAGTTCCGTGAGACCGCGCCGGAGCGGGCCGTGGTGGCCCTGCCCGACCAGAGCGACTACCACAACCACGTCGGCGGCCCGCACGCCGGCGCCATGTTCACGCTGGGCGAGTCCGCGAGCGGGGCCATCGTCCTCGCCGCGTTCGGGGCCGAACTCTCGCGCGCCGTCCCGCTCGCCGTCAGCGCCGAGATCTCGTACAAGAAGCTCGCCATGGGGCCCGTGACGGCCACGGCGACGCTCGGCCGCCCGGCCGCCGAGGTCATCGCGGAACTGGACGAGGGGAAGCGCCCCGAATTCCCGGTCGCCGTCGCGATCCAGCGCGCGGACGGCGCGGTGACCGGCGAAATGACCGTGGTGTGGACGCTGCGTCCCAATGGCTGAGCGAATTCCCTGTAACTGAGCGAATTCGCCGGGAGGGATTTCGCTTCCTGGTTCGCATCGCATCCCGTATGGGTGATGCAAAAGGCGCCGTGGTCATGCCGCGGCGCTTTTTCTTTTTCCCTGCACCGGGTGATCGGTCAACCACGTACGGTCACTCCATCGAGGGTGTCGCCGGTGACCGGCGAAGTCCGCCCGCGGCGCTCCGTTAGCATGTCCGGACTTACGCCGAGCGGCGCAAAGAGTGACTTAGTTAACTAACACCGGACAAAACGACCAAGAAAACGAGATCTATAGTGTCGCGGGTGCTTTCGCGAATAAACTGCAGAACTGCGTTCGCCGCGTGGCGTCAGCCACGGGTGATGCTGTGGACCGCGGCCGGTGTGGTGGCCCTCGCCTTCTTCATCGCGTTGGAGATCGCCGCCCGTCACTACGGCATGCCCGGGCCGATCACCAACCAGGCGCGCGAGGTGATCTTCGCCCCCAAGTCGGGCCCGCTGTTGTACGCCAGCATGGGCCTGATGCTGGTGGTGCTCACCTGGCGGCAGCGGTTCATCGCGATCGGCGTCGCCGTCGGCATCGACCTCGTCTTCTTCTTGGTGCGCTGGATCGTCGACGCCAAGATGATGTTCGGCAACGGCGCCCTGTGGGTGATCATCGGCGTCGCGGTCATCGCCGTCACGCGCCGCACCGGCAACGAGCGCGTCCTGCTGCTGAAGGGCGTCGGCCTCGGCCTGCTCCTCGTGGCCGGCCGCAAGACCGGTGACGCCTGGCTGCTCATCACCTCGAAGACCCGCCCCATGGTCCTGGACCAGTACGTGGCGACCGCCGACCACGCGCTGGGCAACCCCTCGTGGGTGGCGGGCAAGATCGTCGAGGCCACCGGTTCGGTCGGCGCGCACGTCCTCGACTGGGTCTACATCCAGCTCGCGGTGGCCGCGGTCGCCGTCGCGCTCTACCAGCTGCGCAACGTGGCGAAGGATCGCGCCTTCCCCGTCCACCACCTGGTGCGCACGTTCCTGGTGATCGGCCTGCTCGGCCCCGGCATTTACATGATCTTCCCGGTGGTCGGGCCGATCTTCGCCTACGGAGCCGACGGCACCCACTGGGCGGTGGCCCACCTGTGGCCGGACACGGCGCCCGCGCTCGTCACTCCGCAGCACATGCCGTTCGACGAGATCACCCCGCGCAACTGCATGCCCAGCCTGCACACGGCATGGGCGACCGCGATCTTCATCCACTCCCGCAAGGGTCCGCGCCTGCTGCGCTACGGCGGTGTGTTCTGGCTGATCACCACGCTCGGCGCCACGCTGGGATTCGGTTACCACTACGGCGCGGACATCATTTCGGGCGTGGTCTTCACGCTCACGATCGACGCTGCCCTGCGTGCGTACGACCGCGGTTGGGACCGGTCGGGAATTCAGTTGGTCGCGTACGGTGCGGCGGTCTTCACCGCGATGCTGCTTTCCTATCGCTTCATTCCGATGGAAATGGCCAGGATTCCGTGGTTGTTCGGACCGCTGCTCGTTCTGGCGATGGTCTCGGTCATCTACGGCTACATGCGGACCATGCGCATGTGGCAGCCGAAGGCCGTGCCGGTGCCGAAGCCGGAACCGGCGCCCGAACTGGTCTGAGCGCACATGTGAACGCCTCGGGGGCGGCACCGTCCGGTGCCGCCCCCGAGGCGTTGCGCGTCCTCAGGACTGGGGACGGCTGCCGTGGTTCGCGCCGTTCTTGCGGCGGGCCTTCTTCTTGCGGCGTCGCTTCGAGGACATCGCTACCTCCTTGGTGCTGGTGTTGCTCCCGGGCGGACCCGGGCGATCACGCGCCGCCTACCCAGGACGATGCGGCGAGATGTCGTGGCCTACGTCACTCCGGGCGCGGTCGGCCGACACCTCGGGCGTGGGCGTCGGCCGCCTCGGGCGTGGGCGTCGGCCGCTGTCGGCCGCCCGCGCGTGTCTTGTTCAACTCATTGACACGAGTCATCGCTGGTCGTAGTTTTCCCGCCGCCACTCGTGGTGTCTAACGGTGTGTCAAGTCCGTCTTGTCGCATAGTGCGTTCAAAGGCCGAACGACGACCCGCCATTGGCACGTGTACACGCTTCGCTTCGCAAGGCCGTGTCCGCGCACAGAAGGCACAGAAGGAAGTGACGGCTCATGTCCGACTCCGTGTCCCGGCGCTCCGCCCTCGGGCTGCTCGGCGGCGCGATCGCCGTGGCCGCCGCGGCCACCGCCGGTCTCGCGGCGCCCTCGCACGCGGCCGCCCGCGCGAGACAGGGCCCCGGCGCGGGCCCCCGCGTCGAGTCCCTGCTCGGCAAGCTCACCCTCGACGAGAAGATCTCGCTGCTGCACGGCGCGACGGACCCGAAGCACCTCGGCCAGGCCGGCTACGTCCCCGGAGTGCCGCGCCTGGGCATTCCGCCGCTGCGGCTCGCCGACGGACCCGCGGGCGTCCGCGTCACCGCCCACGCCACCGCCCTGCCCGCGCCCGTCCTGCTCGCCTCCGCCTTCGACCCCGCGCTCGCCCGCCGCTACGGCGCGTGCATCGGCCGCGAGGGACGCGCCCTGGAGCAGGACGTGCTGCTCTCGCCGATGGTCAACCTCATCCGCACCCCGTACGCGGGCCGCAACTTCGAGACCTTCGGCGAGGACCCGCTGCTCGCCGCCGACCTGGTCGCCGAGGAGATCAAGGGCATCCAGGGCGAGGGCCTCATCGCCACCGTCAAGCACTTCGCCCTGAACAACCAGGAGAAGGACCGCATGTCCATCGACGTGCGGGCCGACGAGCGGACGATGCACGAGACGGAGCTGCGCGGCTTCGAGGCCGCCGTCGCCGCGGGCACCGGCGCCGTGATGGGCGCGTACAACAAGGTCAACTCCACCTTCGCCTGCGAGAACAAGGCGCTGCTCGACGACGTCCTGCGCGAACGCTGGGGCTTTTCGGGCTGGGTGATGACCGACTGGTTCGCGCAGCACAGCACCGCCGCATCCCTCGCCGCGGGGCTCGACATGGAGATGCCGGGCGACCTCTACTTCGGCGGCGCCCTGAAGCGGGCCGTCAAGGACGGCAGCGTTCCCGAGGCGCACGTCGACCGCTCCGTGCGGCGGATCCTCGGCGTCATGGAGCGGTTCGGGCTGCTCGAAGGCGAGCCGCCGCGGCGCCCGGAGCGCGACCCCGAGGCCGGTGCCGCCGTCGCCCTCGACGTCGCCAAGGCGGGCGCCACCCTGCTGCGCAACGCGGAGCGGGCCCTGCCGCTCACCGGCCGCGCCGCCCGCGACATCGCCGTCGTCGGGCCCACCGGCCGCCACCCGTTCGTCAGCGGCGGCGGCAGCGCCCACGTCGTCCCCGACCGCGCGGAGAGCCCGCTCGACGCCATCACCGCCCGCGCCGGGCGCGGCGCCCGGGTGACGTACGCACTGGGCGAGGACCTCTACGGAAAGGCGATCCCCGAGCAAGCCCTCAGTACCGGCTTCGACCCGGAGGGTCAGCAGGTCGCCGCGGGCAAGGAGTGGACGTACGAAGGGACCCTGACGCTGGATGAGTCCGACGAGTGGACGTTCGTCATCCACTACTCGGGCGAGCGGCCCAAGGTCGAACTGGACGGCGGCGAGCTCTTCCCGGCGGTGCCCGGCATCGGCGAGTTCTTCTCCGGCGGCCTCGTCTCCACCGCGCCCGACGGGCTGCACGTGCGCCGCGCCACCGAGGCCCTCACCAGCGGCGAGCACCGGCTGACGATCAAGGCGAAGGGCGGCGACCACGGCCAGACGTTCCGGATCCGTCGCGTCACCGGCGCCACGCGCGCGGCGGACGTCGCCGAGGCGGTGCGGGCGGCGCGCGGCGCGCACAGCGTCGTCCTGTTCGCGTACGAGGACGCCACCGAGGGCCAGGACCGCACCCGCCTCGCGCTGCCCGGCCACCAGGAGGCGCTGATCAGGGCGGTTGCCGCCGCCAACCCGCGCACCACCGTGGTCCTGAACACCTCGTCGGCCACCTCCATGCCGTGGCTGGAGCGGACCGCCGCCGTGCTGCAGATGTACTACCCCGGACAGGAGGGCGCGGCCGCCACCGCCGCGGTCCTGTTCGGGGACTGCGACCCGGGAGGACGGCTCACCCAGTCCTTCCCGGTGGACGACGAGCGCCATCCGACGGCAGGGGACCCGCGACGCTATCCGGGAGTCGACGGCGTCGAGGAGTACTCGGAGGGTATCCACATCGGCTACCGCTGGTACGACGCCGAAGGGGTGCGGCCGCTCTTCCCCTTCGGGCACGGATTGTCGTACACCACCTTCGCCTACACGGATCTGACGGTGCGTCGTGTCTCCGGGCCCGGTGTGGACGTGAGCTTCGTCGTGCGCAACACGGGCGTGCGCGACGGGGTGAGCGTCGCGCAGGTGTACCTCGGTCCTTCTCCCGATCTGCGGATGAAGCAGGCGCGGCGGGTGCTCGCCGGATACCGGCGGATCGCGCTGCGGGCGGGGGAGCGGCGGCGCATCACCGTGCGCGTCGACGAGCGGACCCTGTCGGCGTGGGACGTGAAACTCCATGGCTGGGTGCTCGGCACCGGCCGTCGAACCATCCAAGTGGGCACATCCGCACGTGACGTGATCCTCTCCGCGACCATCGACATCAAGGGAGCCGGTTCATGAGGAGAAGCAGGGCGAGCAGAGGGAGAAGGGCCGGCGCGGGACGAGGCAGGAGCCGGATACGCCGCGCCGCGTCGGTCGCCGCCGTCCTGGCGGCGACCGCCCCGGCCGCGCGCGCCCCGCAGCCAGCGGGGGGCGACAGTGCAGCGGCCGCCGCGGACGGGAGT
>NZ_JBEZCG010000028.1:0-12850 GCF_040647455.1 Streptomyces sp. NPDC041068 | reverse complement strand
TCTCTTCATTTTTTTTTTTTTGTGTGTGTTTTTCTTTTTGGTGGTGCTGACACCCCGGGCCCGCCCCGCGCGGGCGGCCGGCGGCGCCCCCCGCGGCCCCCCCCCCGCCGCGGCCGCGCTCGCGCCGCAGCCTGCGGGGGCCGACAGTCCAGCGGCCGCAGCGGACGGCAGTCCCGCGCGGGCCGACAGCCCCGCGACCGCCGCCGACGGCAGCACGCTCGTGCGCACCGGCGCGGGCTGGATCCGCGGCGAATCCACCGAAGAGGGACGGCAGTTCCTCGGCATCCCGTATGCGCGCCAACCCGTCGGCGATCTGCGCTGGAAGGAGCCCCGGCCCCCGAAGCCGTGGGACGGGGTGCGTCAGGCGGGCGCGTTCGGCAACCGCTGCGTACAGAGCGCCAGTTGGGACCCCGGATACGAGAAGCCCAGCCACACCGAGGACTGCCTGTCCCTCAACGTCTACGTCCCCGATGGCCACACGGCGCAGCGCCCCGTGATGGTGTGGCTGCACGGCGGCGGCCTGACCGCGGGCGCCGGTGAGGACATCGTGCCCGACACCTTCGCCCGCCGCACCGGCACCGTCGTCGTGACCGTCAACTACCGCCTGGGAGCCATGGGTTTCCTCGCCACCAAGGGGGCCGACGGGCTCGACGGCGAGGCGTCCGACGGCGTCTCCGGCAACTACGGCCTCCTCGACCAGCAGGCCGCCCTGCGCTGGGTGCGCGCCAACATCGGCCGGTTCGGCGGCGACGCGGACCGTGTGACCATCGCGGGCGAGTCCGCGGGCGGCCGCTCCGTGTGCACCCTGATCGCCTCGCCCACCGCACGCGGCCTCTACCGCGCGGGCATCGTGGAGAGCGGCGCGTACGGCGACTGCGCGGGCCGCGAGCGCGAGCGCGCGACCGGCGACGGCGCGGCCTTCGTGAAGAAGGCGGGCTGCCCGGACCCGAGGACCGCGCTCGCCTGTCTGCGCGCCAAGCCCGCGAAGGACATCCTCGCCGCGCAGGCCGGCTTCGACTGGGGTCCGGTCGTCGGCGGCGCCTTCCTGCCGGTGCAGCCCAAGGAGGCGTACGAGAATGCGGGCGCCGCCCGCGTGCCCGTTCTGAACGGCGCGAACAGCGACGAAGGAAGCCTCTTCGCCTTCTCGCGGTACGACGGGCAGGGCAAGCCGCTCACCGCCGGGCAGTACCCGCAGGCGCTCACCGACGCCTACGGGCCCGAACTCGGCGGCCGCGTCCTCACCGCCTATCCGCTCACGGAGCACGCCTCGCCGACGCACGCCTACGGCGCGACGGTCGGCGACCGGTCGTTCGCCTGCCCGGCTCTGCGCCTGAACACGGCGCTCGCGGACCGCGGGCCCGTCTACGCCTACGAGTTCGCGGACCGCACCTCGCCGCCCTTCGCGTCGCTGCGCGAGCTGGACACCGACTTCGACTTCGGCGCGACGCACGTCAACGAAGTCCAGTACCTCTTCAAGCACTTCGGCCTGGCGACGCCGCTCAACGCCGAACAGCGGGCGCTCTCACGGCAGATGCTCCAGTACTGGGGTTCCTTCATCCGCGACGGAGTGCCGCGCGCCGACGGCGGGCCGACCGCGCCGGACCAGCGCACCCGGCCCGGACAGGTGCTCTCGCTGCGCACCGCGTCGGCCGGCGGGACGGCGATCAGCACGACCGTGGGCGACGAACACCGGTGCGACCTCTGGGACGCCGTTCCTGCAGGGTGATCGCAGCCGGGTAGGCTGCCCGGCGTGCGCGGCCGAGGGGGGCGCGCACGCCGGGCACTGGCAATTCGAACCACGGGAGGAACCGGCGTTGCACGTCCAGGAGTGGCTGGAGCACGTACCAGCCGTCAGCATCTATGCGCTGGTGGGCCTCGTCATCGGACTGGAGAGCCTGGGCATCCCGCTGCCCGGTGAGATCGTCCTGGTCTCGGCGGCGCTCCTGTCCTCGCAGCACGGAGATCTCAATCCGGTGATCCTGGGGGCCTGCGCCACCGCGGGCGCCATCATCGGCGACTCCATCGGATACGCCATCGGGCGCAAGGGCGGACGGCCGCTGCTCGCCTGGCTGGAGCGGAAGTTCCCCAAGCACTTCAGCGCCGCGAACGTGGCGACCGCCGAGCGCTCCTTCCAGAAGTGGGGCATGTGGGCGGTCTTCTTCGGCCGCTTCGTCGCCCTGCTGCGCATCTTCGCCGGGCCGCTCGCGGGCGTCCTGCGCATGCCGTACTGGAAGTTCCTGATCGCCAACGTCCTCGGCGGGATCGTCTGGGCGGGCGGCACCACCGCCGTCATCTACTACATCGGCGTGGTCGCCGAGGACTGGCTCAAGCGGTTCTCGTACGTGGGTCTCGGCATCGCCGTGCTGATCGGCGTCGGCTCGATGCTGTTCGTCAAGCGGCGGGCCAAGAAGGCGGCGGCGGAGGCCGAGGCGAACGCCGGGATCACGGTGGCCGAGCCGCAGCCCGTCCCGGCCACCGACTGACTCACTCCGCGGCGTGCGCGTCGCGATGGGCCTTGGCGAGCTCGACGTACAGCGTGCCGTTCAGGGAGATGCCCTCGCGCTCCTCGTCCGTGAGCTGCCTGCGCACCTTGGCGGGCACGCCCGCGACGAGCGAGCCCGGGGGCACCTGCATTCCCTGGGGCACGAGCGCCTGCGCGGCGACCAGCGAACCGGCGCCGATCACCGCGCCGTTGAGGACGGTGGCACCCATGCCGACCAGGCTGTCGTCCTCGACGGTGCAGCCGTGCAGGACGGCGTTGTGCCCCACCGAGACGCGCTCGCCGATCGTGATGGGGAAGCCCGGGTCGACGTGGAGGCTGCAGTTGTCCTGGATGTTGCTGTCGGCGCCCACCACGATGGGGCCGCAGTCGGCGCGCAGCACCGCGCCGTACCAGGCGCTCGCCCCGGCGTGCAGGGTCACCTCGCCGAGCACGACGGACGTCGGCGCGGTGAAGGCGTCCTGATCGATCTTGGGGTCCTTGCCGCCGATGCCGGTGATCAGTGCCTCGTGGCCCATCGGATGTCTCCCTCTTCTGTACGTCGTCACGCCTGACGGCACCGTACGGGACCCTGCGGCCCGTGCCCCCGCGTGGGGTGAAGATCACAGCTCGACGGCCTGCGCGCCACCGGGGCGCTGAGTAACGTGAGCGCGTGCCGAAGAACAGGAACACGTTCTCATCCCTCGCCGCCGGGCCGCGCCGCCTGGCGCAGCGCGCCGTCCACGCGGGCTGGGAGTGGGTGCAGCGCACGGGCGCGGTCACCGCGGCGCATCCGGGGCGGCTGCGGTTCGGCGCGATCGGGGAGGGCACGAAGCTGGCCTTCCCGCAGGGCACGGTCTTCGGGGAGCCGTGGATCAGGCTCGGCGACCACTGCATCGTGGGCCAGCACGTGACGCTCACCGCGGGGATGATGCCGGACCTCGACCTCGGGCCCGAGCCGATACTCCGGATCGGCAACGGGGTCGTCCTCGGGCGGGGCAGTCATGTCATCGCCGACACCGCGGTGACGATCGGCGATGACTGCTACTTCGGGCCTTATGTGTACGTGACCTCCACCAACCACTCGTACGACGACCCGCACACCCCTATCGGCAAGCAGTGGCCGCGGATGGAGCCGGTGGAGATCGGGCCCGGCTGCTGGATCGGCACGGGGGCGGTGATCCTGCCGGGGGCGCGGATCGGGCGGAACGTGGTGGTCGCCGCGGGGGCCGTGGTGCGTGGCGAGGTGCCGGATCACGCCGTGGTGGCGGGGGCTCCGGCGCGGGTGGTGCGGACGTGGGATGCGGAGCGGGGGTGGGAGCCGCCGCTGCGTACGCCTGCGCCTGTTCCCATCCCGGACGGTGTTACTCCGGAGCAGTTGCTTGCGTTGGGGGAGCTGGGCGAGGGGTGACTGGGCGGTTTCTCGTCCGCGGGTGAGTCGTGGCTTGTCGCGCCGTTCCCCGCGCCCCATGACGGGGCGCGGCCGCGCAGTACAGTGTGTTGAATCCAGTCATCCAAAATATTGGACGGAATGTGTCGGACCTCGACCAGCTGACCCAGTCCCTCGCGCGCAACCTCAAACGGTGGCGCAACGAAAGGGGCTTCACCCTCGATGCCCTGGCGGCCCGTGCCGGTGTGAGTCGCGGCATGATCATCCAGATCGAGCAGGCCAGGACCAACCCCAGCGTGGGCATCACCGTGAAGCTCGCCGACGCGCTGGGCGTCAGCATCACCACCCTGCTCGACTACGAACAGGGCTCGCACGTACGGCTCGTGCCGCCGGAGCAGGCGGTGCGCATGTGGTCCACTCAGGCCGGCAGCAGCACCACGCTCCTGGTGGGGGCCGAGGCGCGCGGGCCCTTCGAGCTGTGGTCCTGGCGGCTGATGCCCGACGAGGGCAACGACTCGGACGCCCATCCGACGGGCACCATCGAGCTGTTGCATGTCGCGCGGGGCGAACTGACCCTCGTGGTCGACGGGGTGGAGCACGTCGTCCCCGCGGGCACGGCAGCCACCTTCGAGGCCAACGTGCCGCACGGCTACCACAACAAGGGTGCCGAGCCGGTGGAGATGACCATGTCCGTCTCGGTCCCGCCCGCCCACGCGGCTTCCTACTGACCCCTGTTAGCGTGCCGCCATGCGTGCTCCTCTCGGTGATTTCGACGTCGTCCGTACCGCCCCCGAAGCCCTCGACCTGCTCGTCCCGTCCGTCGCTGAAGCCGTACGCGGCTGGAGCGGGTCGGTGGCGGCCGATGAGCTGATCCACGTCGACACCGAGCCGGAGTGGGCCGACACCGCCACCTTCCTGGAGCACTACGGCCCCGAACTGCTCTCCCAGTCCGCCAACTGCGTCGTCGTCGCGGGCAAGCGCGGCGGCGACACCACGCTCGCCGCGTGCGTCGTGCTGTCCGGGACGCGGGTGGATGTGAACGGCGTCGTCCGCCGCCGACTCGGCGCGCGCAAGGCCTCGTTCGCGCCGATGGGGACGGCGACGGGGGAGACCGGCATGGAGTACGGCGGCATCACGCCGATCGGGCTGCCCGCCGCGTGGCCGCTGCTGGTCGACGCCGCCGTCGCCGATCTGCCGCACGTTCTGATCGGCAGCGGCAGCCGGCGCGGCAAGCTCATCGTGCCGGGCAAGGTCTTCGCCGGGCTGCCCGGCGCGGTCGTCGTCGAGGGGCTCGGTGTCGCCGCCTGAGCCTCAGCAGCGGCGGCGCCGCAGCCGCACCCGGTAGGTGTAGTGCTCCGGCAGGAAGCGGCTGATCGCCAGCTCGACGGGGTGCCCTGCCGTGGAGACGTACAACCGGTCGATGCGCAGCAACGGATGCTCGGGCGGGCAGCCAAGGTGCTCGCACGCCGCCGAGTCCGCGAGGGTGACCGTGACGCTCTGCTCCGCCTGCGCGATGGGGTGCGGGAGCCGCCCGTCGAGCATTCCGATCACCGTCGATCCGAGGAGGGGGCCCTTCTCTGTCAATTCCGGGAGGCCGGTGAGGAGTTCGCCGACCTCGGGCGGCAGGGAAACGTTCGTCAGGCAGAACGGTGTGGCCTCGTGCAGCCGCAGGAACGCGACCCTGTCCACCCGGTCGCAGCCGAGCCGCAGCCGTGCCGCCGCGTCGGGGTCGGTCATGCGACGCAGCGGTGAGACGAGCCGCATCGTCGTGTCGAGGGGCAGCGCCATCAGGTCCTCGACCGAGCCGAACTGCCGTGCGTGGCGGTCGTGTTGGGGTGCTGCGAACGTGCCGCGGCCCGGCGCCCGGTCCACCAGGCCCTCCGCCACCAGGTCCTGGAAGGCCCGCCGCACCGTCTGCCGGCTCACGCCGTGGGCCGCCGCGAGCTCCGCCTCCGTGGGCAGTCGCACCCCGTCGGGGAAGTCGTGCCGCAGGATCGCCTCGCGCAGCTCGCGGGCCAGGCGGGCGTAGGCGCTGTCACCCCGCACGGCCACGGGCAGCCCTCATGGTTCAGTCCTCCAGGCCGCCGCGCGCCACCAGTTGACGGGCGATCACATTGCGCTGGATCTCGTTGGTGCCCTCGCCCACGATCATCAGCGGCGCGTCGCGGAAGTACCGCTCGACGTCGAACTCTGTGGAGTAGCCGTTGCCGCCGTGGATGCGGACCGCGTCCAGCGTGATCCGCATGGCCGTCTCCGACGCGAAGAGCTTGGCCATGCCCGCCTCCATGTCGACGCGCCGCCCCGCGTCCGCCTCGCGCGCCGCGTGCAAGGTCAGCTGACGGGCCGCCGACAGTGAAGTGGCCATGTCCGCCAGGTAGTTGCCGATCGACTGGTGCTGCCAGATCGGCACCCCGAACGACTCGCGCTCCTGGGCGTAGCGCAGCGCGTCCTCGAACGCGGCGCGCCCCACGCCCAGCGCGCGGGCCGCGACCTGTAGCCGCCCGGTCTCCAGGCCCTTCATCATCTGTCCGAAGCCCTTGCCCTCGACGCCGCCGAGCAGCGCGTCGGCCGGTGCGCGGTAGCCGAAGAAGGCCAGCTCGCAGCTCTCGACGCCCTTGTAGCCGAGCTTGGGCAGATCGCGCGAGACGGTCAGTCCCGGCCTGTGTTCCGTGAGCAGCACCGAGATGCCGCGGTGGCGCGGCTCGGCGTACGGGTCGGTCTTGCAGAGCAGGGCGATCAGGCCGGAGCGGCGGGAGTTGGTGATCCAGGTCTTCGCGCCGTCGACGACGTACCCGTCCCCGTCGTCGGCGCGGCGCGCGACCGTGCGCAGCGCCTGCAGGTCCGAGCCGCCGCCCGGCTCGGTCAGGGCCATCGTGGCGCGTACCTCGCCGGTGGCCATGCGGGGCAGCCAGCGGCGCTTCTGCTCCTCGGTGCCGAAGTGCACGAGGAGCTTCGCGACGACCGTGTGGCCGCCCATCGCGCCCGCCAGGCTCATCCAGCCGCGCGCCAGCTCCTCGGTGACCAGGACGTAGCAGGGGGTGGAGACGGGGGCGCCGCCGAACTCCTCGGGCACGGCGAGCCCGAAGACGCCGAGCTCCTTCATTCCCTCGATGAGCTCCTCGGGATAGGTGTCGGCGTGCTCCAACTCCCTTACGACGGGCCTGACCCGCCGGTCGACGAAGTCCCGCACGGTCGTGACGACCAGCCGCTCGTCGGGCGTGAGGGTGTCCAGGGCGCTCACCGGCAGACCCCTTCCGCGCGCAGCCGTGCGATGTCGTCGGGGCCGCGGCCCAGCTCGGCGAGGATCGCGTCGGTGTGCTCGCCCGCCTCCGGCACCGGATCCATGCGCGGGACGACTCCGGAGAGGGCGGCCGGGGGCAGCAGCGCCTGCACGGGCTCGTCGGTGCCCGGCACGTGGATGTCCTGCCAGCGTCCGCGCTCGGTGAGCACCGGGTGGTCGAGGAACTCGTGCACCGAATTGACCCCGGCGTTGGCGATGCCGGTGCGGTCGAGCAGCTTCATCGCCTCGTCGCCGCCGAGTTCACAGAAGCGTACGGAGATGATCGCGTCGAGGGCGTCGCGGTGCGCCACGCGGTCGGACCCGGTGGCGAACCGCGGGTCGTCGGCCAGCTCGGGGCGGCCGATGAACTCCCGGCACAGCGCGGCCCATTCGCGCTCGTTCTGCACGGACAGCAGCACGTCCTTGCCGTCGGCGGCGGTGAACGGGCCGTACGGCGCGACCGTGGCGTGCCGGGCGCCGACGCGGGGCGGCTGGGTGCCGCCGTAGCGCGTGTAGTAGGCGGGCTGGCTCATCCACTCGGCGAGCGCGTCGAAGAGGGAGACCTCGACGGTGGGCGCGCGGCCGGTCGTCGCCCGGGTGAACAGGGCCGAGAGGATGCCGCTGTAGGCGTACATGCCGCCGGCGATGTCGGCCACGGAGATCCCCACGCGCGCCGCTTCCTCGGGGGTGCCGGTCAGCTGGAGCAGCCCCGTCTGGCACTGCACGAGCAGGTCGTACGCCTTGCGGTCGGCCCAGGGCCCCTCCGTGCCGTAGCCGCTGACGGTGCAGGGGATCAGGGACGGGTGGCGGGCCTGCAGCTCCTCGGGGCCGAGGCCCATGCGGGCGGCGGCGCCGGGGGCGAGGTTCTGCACGAACACGTCGGCGCCCGCGATCAGTTCGGCGAGGATCTGCTGTCCCTGTGCCGACTTGAGGTCGAGGGTGAGGGACTCCTTGGAGCGGTTCAGCCAGACGAAATAGCTGGCCTGGCCGTGCACTGTGGTGTCGTACCGCCGGGCGAAGTCGCCGCCGCCGGGGCGTTCGACCTTGATGACACGGGCCCCGAGATCGGCGAGCTGCCGGGTGGCGAAGGGCGCGGCGACGGCCTGCTCCAGGCTGACGACGGTGATGCCGGCGAGGGGGAGGGGAGGTGGCATGCCGCGTTTGTACGGCCAAAGGAGAAGCGGGTCAATGGCGGCGCCACGGGGCTGTGACGCGGGCGGCCCGATCTCGACGTACGCCGTGCGCACGGCCGACGTGCACCGGACGCACGGCCGACGTGCACCGGACGCGCATCAGACGTACGGCCGACGCGCGGCCGAGGGGCGCAGTTCAGCCGATGCCGTCATGGTGCTTGACGCACCGCCGTCCCCACTGCACGGAGAACGGAACTGTCATGGTCTCGACACCGCTCGTTCCGACGGACACCGGCTCGTACGTCACCTCCATCGCGGACACTCCCCAACAGATCAGGGCCGCCCAGCGGCTGCGCCACCACGTCTTCGCTACGGAGATGGGCGCGCGTCTCGACACTCCTCTGCCCGGCCACGACATCGACGCCTTCGACGACCTGGCCGACCACCTCGTCGTCACCGACACCTCGACCGGCGACGTCGTCGGCACCTACCGGCTGCTGCCCCCGGGGCGCACCGAACGGTCCTACTCCGACGGCGAGTTCGACCTGCGCGCGCTCAGCCGCCTGCGGTCCTCCACCGTCGAGGCGGGCCGCTCCTGCGTCCACCCCGACCACCGCTCCGGTGCCGTCATCAACCTCATGTGGTCGGCGCTCGCCCGCTACGTCCTGCTCTCCGGCCACCGGCACCTGGCGGGCTGCGCCTCCGTGCCGCTGGCCGACGGCGGCCGGGCGGCGGCCGGGGCCTGGCTGCTCGGCACCGCCAAGCACGCCGCGCCGCCCGAGCTCCGGGTCCACCCCCGGCGCCCCTGGACGCCCGCGGGTCCGGTGCCCGAGCGCCCGACGTACGCCGATGTGCCGCCCCTGCTGCGCGGCTACCTCCGCCTCGGCGCGTGGATCTGCGGCGCCCCCGCGCACGACCCGGACTTCGACGTCGCCGACTTCTTCGTGCTGCTCGACATGGAGCGGCTCAGCGCGCGCCACCGGCGATTCTTCCTCGGGGTGGGCGCGTGAGGAGCCCCTGGACGGTCGACCGCGGCTGCCCGGCGAGCTGCGCCGTCGAGCCGGATCCGCGCGTGCCGCTGGGCGAACTCACCCGCCGGTACGCCGCGTTGACGTACACCCTGACCCGGGCCGTGGCACGGGGCGACCGGCTTGCCGAGCCCCGGGTCCTGCGGGCCGAGGCCCGCGCGGTGCTCGGCGCGCTCGGGGTGCGCCTGGAGGTGGCGCGCGCCGCACGGCTGAGCGCGCGGGACCGAGGCGTGGGCACCCTCGTCGTGGCCAACCACATCTCCTGGCTCGACGTCGTGGCCCTGCTCGCCGTCGATCCGGTGAGCGTCCTCGCCAAGCGCGAGGTGGGCCGGTGGCCGGTGATCGGCACGCTGGCCCGGCGGGTGGGGACGCGGTTCATCGACCGGGACGGCAGCCCGCGTCGACTGCCCTGTGCTGTCGCCGAGTTGGCGCGGGACCTGCGGGGCGGCACGTCCGTCCTCGTCTTTCCGCAGGCGACGACGTGGTGCTCCATCGCGGGCGGCGACTTCCGGCGGGCCGCCTTCCAGGCGGCGGTGGACGCGGGGGCGCCCGTGCGGCCGGTGACGGTCGAGTACCGGCAGGGCGGCGCCGCGGTGACCGCGGCCGCCTTCCTCGGCGAGGAGGACTTCACCGCCTCGCTGCGCAGGGTGGCGGCCGCGTCCGGTCTGACCGCGCGGGTCACGGTCCACGATCCGCTCATCGGCGCCGACCGGCGGGCGCTTGCCGAGGCCGCGCGGCGGGCCGTGCTCGGGGTGGCCGCGCCGCTCAGCGGCGGGTCCTCGCGCGCGGCCGCCTGCGGTCCGTCCGCCGCAGGCAGGACCGCGAGCCGGGAGTGGTCGGGCGCGTGACGCAGACGGTGCTGCTGTCGAGTGGCGCGTCCGCGAGGCGGCGCCAGATCAGGGTGACGTGGCGGGCGAAGCGCACGGCGGGCTTGTGGGCGAAGACGATGTACGCCATGAGGGCACCTCCCAAAGGGGCGGTGCGGCAGCGCGAAGGGACGCGGGAGGCGTCAGCGCGTACCGCGAGGAGACGGGTGAAGGGTGCTCAGGAGTCGACTGCGACTCGGACTCGGACTCGGACTCCGGTCCATGGTTCCCGCCTCCTCTCCACTGGCTGACCGCGTGTGAGGCGATCTCGACGGAATCGCCCCCAACCTAAAGGGTGGTTGTCCGTGGGGCCAGAGGTCCAAGGTCCCGAACCGCCGCGTCGGGAGCCGAGAGCTATGCGGCCGCGTCCGCGATGTCCCCGCCGCTGGTTCCTGCGGGAGAGCCGGGGGCCACGGACGCGGCGGCCTGTGGGGCGCACTCGATCAGGAGCAGGAGTGCCTCGTCCCTGGCCGACGCGCCGATGTGCTCCCTCAGTTCGCCCGCCATCCGGTCCAGGCACACGCCGGGGTCGAGGGCGTCCAGGGCCCCCGCGCGCGACGCGAGGGGGTAGAGGGCGCCCTTGGCGTCGGGGGTGTCGCTCGCGCCGTCGGTGTGCAGGAGCAGGCGGCGGCCCGGGGTGAGCCGGACCGTGGTGGCGTAGATCGGGATGTCGTGGTCGACCAGGTCGAAGAGGCCGAGCGGCGGAAGCAGCGAGACGAGGCTGAGCGGGTGCGCGGAGCCGTCGGCCACGACCAGCGGCGGCGGGTGGCCGCAGCAGATCAGGGTCGTGGTGCCGTCGTCGGCGACCCCGATGAGCAGGGCCTTGGCGAACAGGTCCTCCTCGGCGAGCAGGCTGTCCAGGCGCCGGGCCGACTCCGCGAGGCCGGGGGTCTCGCCCGCGACCCTGGCCCATCGGTAGAGCAGGCTCGCGGCCTTCTCCTGGGTTTCGGTTCCTTTGCCCATGAAGTCGACGACCAGGAGGCGCACGCCGAACGGGGTGGGCCGCAGATCGCAGAAGTCGGCGGTCATCCTTCCCGTGGAGTCGGCGGGCAGGGCGCGCATCTCGACGCGTACGTTGCCGATCCACGACGAGGCGTTGCGCAGGTGGTCCGGTTCGGCGGCCTCGGCCGGGCACGGTGCGGACGGTCGGCCGAGGTAGCGCGCGAGGGCGGTGATCAGAACGATGTTGATCAGGGTCGCCCCGATGACGATCGGCCGGTCGCGCCAGTGGCCCATGCCGAGCAGCAGTGTCGCACCGAACGTCGCGGCGCCGGTCACGAGGGACCGACGCCGAGGGGAGGGCAGGAACAGGGGCAGCGCCGCGACACCGGCCAGGGCCGCCACCACCCCGGGGTGCGTCGCCCTCAAGGCGATGTCGAGGGCCATGACCAGGGCGATCCCGAGGACGACAGCAGCTCTGACCGCGTGGACCGCCCTCGGAACGGGAAGTTGAGACATCGCCGCACCGTGCCCTCTCGCGCCTCGCTTGCGCACAGCGTAGCGACGGGGCGGCAGTGCTTCAGTGTGACGACAGAACAGGGCGCGGAAGCGATCAGGGGCGGTCGATCAACGCCCCGTCAGCCGCTTGAAGTTGTCGCCGAACGTCCATCCCTTCGAACCGTCCCAGTTGATCGACCACGTCATGAGGCCCTTCAGGCCGCCGTTGTACGTGTTCCACGCCTGGGCCACCAGGTTCGGCGCCATGTAGCCGCCGCCCGCGCCCGGTTGGGCCGGGAGCCCGGGGACCTGCTTGTCGTAGGGGACCTTGATGGTGGTGCCCTGGATGACCAGGCCCTTGTCGAGGCAGTCGGTCTGCTTGGTGAAGCCCTGGACGGTGCCCGCGGAGTAGGAGTCGCCGGAGCAGCCGTACATGCTGCCGTTGTAGTACTGCATGTTGAGCCACCACAGGCGGCCGTTGTCCGCGTACTTCTTGATGATCGGCAGGTAGGCGCCCCAGATGGAGCCGTAGACGACGCTGCCTCCGGTGACGTACGCCGTCTCGGGGGCCATCGTGAGGCCGAAGCCGGCGGGCATGCGGGCGAGCACGCCGTCGATGATGCGGATCAGGTTGGACTGCGAGGGCGAGAGCTGGTTGATGTTGCCGCTGCCCACGAGGCCGGTCTCGATGTCGATGTCGATGCCGTCGAAGTTGTACTTCTTCAGGATCGGCACGATCGTCTCGACGAAGCGGTCCGCGACGGCGGGTGAGCTCAGGTCGATCCCGGCCGCCGCGCCACCGATGGACATCAGGATGGTCGCGCCGTCGGCCTTGGCCTGGCACATCTCGGCGGGCGTCGCGACCTTCACCGTCGCGTCCATGCCGTCCTCCCACAGGACGGTGCCGTCCGAACGGATCACGGGGAAGGCCGCGTTGATCACGTTGTAGCCGTGCTCGCGGATGCGGGAGTCGGTGATGGGGGTCCAGCCGAACGGCGGGTGCACGCCGTTGGCGGCGCCGTCCCAGTTCTCCCAGTACCCCTGGAGCACCTTGCCCGCGGGCTTCGGCTTGAGGGCGCAGGTGTCGGCCCGCGGCGCGGGGGACGCGGAGTCCGGGGCGGCCGCGGCGGCCGGCAGTTGTGCGACACAGACCAGTGCCAGGGCGGACCCCAGCAGGCGTAACGTCCGACCGATCACGCTGTGCTCCCTGGGTGCGGTGGGGGGGGGGGGTGGGGGT
>NZ_JBEZCG010000027.1:0-95183 GCF_040647455.1 Streptomyces sp. NPDC041068 | reverse complement strand
CGCGGCGCCGTCCGCGCCGTTCTTGTCACCCCGGCCCACCCAACGGCCCGCGGCCATCGCGGCCGCCTCGGTGACCCGGACCAGCTCCAGGGCCAAGTTGCGGTCGGGAGCCTCGGGGGACACCTCGAGGCGGAACGACGGCGGGGCGGACGCGGTGAGAGGCATCAGGGTTCCTTCTGGACGTGCCCGAACACTAGGACGACCTGGACGCTACCTCCGCCCCACCCCTCCGACGGCCTCGGGAGCCGCCGCGGCGTACGCCTTTGGCAACTTGCCACAATCGCGGGCGAGATGGCGGAAGGGCAGGTCAGCCGGGTCCGCCCGGGTTCCGGACGTTTTCCGGGCACCTCGGAACATCCGTGTGTAGGACGCCGCGTGAGGGGCAATCGGAGTGGACTGCCCCGATACCGGTTCTCCTTTCCAGACAACGAGTTCTCCCTCTCAGACACCGAGTTCTCGCTCTCAGACACCGAGTTCTCCCTCTCGGGTACCGAGTTCTCCTCGACGACCGGAGCTCCGATGACCTCCGTCAACCATGGATCCCCCGACGTCTCCGGTGTCGTCGCTCTCCTGTTGGACACCGAGACCCTCGACGACTTCCTGTGCGGTCTGGCCGAACAGGCGATGCGGAACGCGCCCAAGGCCGACGGCTGCGGCATCACCCTGCAGCGCGCCGGGCGCTTCCTGACCGTGACCAGCGCGGGCACCAGCGCCCCCGCCCTGGACGAGAAGCAGTACGGCCTGGACGACGGACCCTGCCTGCAGGCCCTGCGCACCGGCGAGGAGGTCCCCGTCAGCGACCTGATGGAGGAGCAGCGTTGGGGCGCCTACCCCGCCCATGCCGTGGCCACGGGCACCCGCTCGTCGCTGTCCCTGCCCATCGCCCCGCGCAGCGACACCGCGGGCGCCTTCAACCTGTACTCGCCCGTGCCGCACGGCTTCGACGACACCGACCTGCCCGCCCTGCGCACCCTCGCCGCCCAGGCCACCGGCGCCATCGAACTGGCCCGCCGCATGGCCCGCTCCCGCCAGTTCACCTCCGACGTGCGGCAGGCCGTGCGCTCGCGCGGCGTCATCGACCAGGCCATCGGCATCATCATGGCCCAGCAACGCTGCCCCAGCGCCGAGGCGTTCGCGATCCTGCGCGGGGCGTCCCAGAACCGCAACCTCAAACTCCGCGACCTGTGCGCCGAGTTGATCACGAGGCTCACCGGCCGGCCTCCGCAGGACCCGCCCGACCTCCGGCTGCCCGAACTGTGAGGTTCCGATCAAGGGCCTCCAACAGATAACCTCGGCAACGGAGTTGGGATGAAGCTCCGTGACCACACCGGCATCCCGTTCCGCCACCCCTTTTCCCCCCGTGGCGACCGGATGCCCGTGACCGGCCGGAGCCACCGCCGACTTCGCGGCTCCGGCTCCGTCCTCCCGGTGGGAACTCCCGCGCCCCCTCGGAGGACGCCGCGCGAAGGGCCGACGGAGGGGAGCTCCCGGCCTCTCGCGCCGGGCGGCCGCCGTCCCCCGAATGGGCGGCGGCCGCCCCCTTGGTGCTGTCGAGCGACGACCGATGAGTTTTCCGGGCGGCGGTCGTCTACCCACCAGAAGATCGCGCGGCGCCCGCAACGGCGGGTGGCCGGGGCCGAGCAGACCAGCGAAGGAGCCGTTCCATGGGATCGATCAAGGTGCACGAGTTCATCACGCTCGACGGCGTGATCGGCGCGCCGCTGTGGACCCTCGACTACGAATTCACCGCCGAGATGGCGGAGTCCATCGGCCCTCTCATGGCGGACAGCAAGGCGATCCTGCTCGGGCGCACCACGTACGAGGAGTTCGCCCCCGCCTGGTCGGGGCGGACCGCCGAGGACGACCCCGGGGCACCGTTCATGAACGAGGCCCCCAAGTACGTCGTCTCCGCCACGCTGGAGAAGGCCGACTGGAACAACTCGACGGTCCTCGGCGGGTACGACGCCGACACCATTCGGAAGCTCAAGACCGACGTGGACGGGCCGATATACGTCAGCGGCAGCGGCACGCTCGTGCGGGCCATGCTGGCCGACGGTCTCGTCGACGAGCTCCACCTGGTCGTCCACCCCGTCGTCGTCGGATCGGGGCCTCGCCTCTTCCCAGAAGGCACTCCTGCGGCGACGATGTCCCTGGCCCACAGCAGGGCCTTCGACAACGGCGTCCTGCACCTGACGTATACACCGGGTGCCCCGTCCGCCTGAGCCCCACGTCGGTAAACACCCGCGTTGATCCGTCGGCAATCGTTTGTTGATTGGCTCCGATCACCCTGTGCCCGTCGCTATTCGGGGGAAGACAGGGAATGCTCAGTGTCGGATACACGCATCTCGGTGGCCGTGCACGCCACCGACCCCCTCAGCAGGGCCGGAGTCATCAGCCATCTCCGGCATCAGCCCACCGTCGAGCTGGTGGACCGCACCGAGGACCCGTCGGGGACGACACAGCGGGCATCGCCCGAGCGGGTCGCCGTCATGCTCGTGGACCGGCTCGACGACCCGGCGGGCACCGAACTGCGCCGCCTGGCCCGCTCCACCGAGCAACGCGTCGTGCTCATCGCGAGTGAACTGCGCGAGCCGGAGCTCCTCGCCGTCGTCGAGTACGGCGTACGGGCCATCCTGTGGCGGCACCAGGCGACCCCGCAGAAGCTGCTGCGCGCGGTGCACAGCGCGGCGCGCGGCGAGGGGGAGCTGCCGCCCGACCTCATCAACCGGCTCATGACCCAGCTGGGGCGGCTGCGCCTGTCCGCGCTCGACGGCTCGCCGTCGACCGCGGGCGCGCTCGTGCCGACGCTGGGCATGGCGCCGCGCGAGGTGGACGTGGTGCGGCTGATCGCGGAGGGCCTGGACACCAAGCAGATCTCCGAGAAGCTCGCCTACTCCGAACGCACCGTCAAGAACGTCCTGCACGCGCTGATGACGCGCCTGCAGCTGCAGAACCGCGCGCATGCCGTCGCGTATGCGCTGCGGGAGGGATACATCTGATGCGACCGACCCCACTCCCCGTGCGTACGAGGGGAGTACGGCTGCGTACGAGGGGAGTACGGCCGTGATCCACGAAGTCGACGAGGCGCTGCGCGCGCTGCTGCGCGGCGCGCTTCCCGAAGAGGCCGGCGAGGTCGTCTTCGAGGCGCCGACCCGCGACTGGGCGGCGCGCCGCAACGCCCCCACGCTCAACTCGTACCTGTACGACATCCGCGAGGACGTGGCCCGGCGCGAGCGCGGCGCCTACGCGGAGCGGGGCCCGGACGGCGTGGTGCTGCGCAGACGGCAGCCGCCGCGCTGGTTCCGGCTCTCCTATCTCGTCACCGCCTGGACCAACCGCCCCGAGGACGAGCACCGGCTGCTCTCCGCGGCCCTCGGCACCCTGCTCGCGCACGAACTGCTGCCGCCGGACGACCTGCCGGACGCGCTCGCCGCGCTGCGGGCCACGCTGCCGCTGACCGTCGCGGTGCCGCCGCCCGAGTCGCGCTCCCTCGCGGACATCTGGTCGGCGCTCGGCGGTGAGCTCAAGCCGTCCCTGGACGTGGTGATCACGACACCGTTCCCGGTCTCGCCGACATACGACGTGGCACCGCCGGTCACCGAGGGCGTCGTGACCGTGCGCGGCATCGACGGCGTGCCGGGCGACGCTCGGCCGCGGCTGATGCGGACGACGAAGCGGGACGGGGAGCGGAACGACAACGGGGCGGGGCCGCGGTGAGCGGCGAAGGAGCGAGCGGCGCCGAGTCGCTCACCGCGCGCCTTGGTTCGCTGCGCGAAGGCGTGGCGGAGCTGGTCGCGCGCCGCGGCTCGGGCGACCCCACGGCGACGGATCCGCTGCGCGGCCTGTATGTGACGCAGGAGACCGCCCACCGCCTGGCCACAACTTTGCCACCGGCGCCGGAGTCCGTGGCGGACCTCTCGCCCGCCGAACCGGGCGACGCCCTGGACGAGTTGGCGCTGCGCTTCGGCCTCGCCCCGCTCGACCGGCACATCCTGCTCACCGCCCTCGCGCCCGACGTGGACCGCCGCTTCGAGCCGCTGTACGGCTTCCTCAACGACGACGTCGGGCGGCGCAGGGCCACCGTCGCGCTCGCCCTGGACCTCGCGGGCACCGGGCCCCACGACCCGCTCGCCCGCGCCCGCTTCCACCCCTCGGCGCCGCTGCGCGCCCAGGGCCTGCTCACCCTCGACGACGAGGACCGGCCGCTGCCGGGGCGGGCGCTGCGGGTGCCGGAGCGGGTGGTGGCCCAGCTCCTCGGCGACGACGCACTGGATTCCGACCTGGTCGGACAGGGCGTGGAGTTGCTGCCCGACGGGGCCGCGGAGCCCAAGCATCAGCTCGCCGTCCGGCTCGCCTCGCTCGCCGCCGAGCGACCGCTCCTGGTCCATCTGCGCGAGCGCAGGGAAGGCACGGCCGCCGCCCCGGTGGCGGACGCGCTGCGGGCGGCCGGGCTGCCCGTCCTGCGCCATCGGCCCGGGACCCCGGCGGCGGACGCCGCGGCGGTGGCCACCGCCCTGCTGCGCGAGGCACGGCTGCGACAGGCCGCACTCGTCGTGGGTCCGCTGCCTCCCGAACCCGGCGCCCTGGTGCGCTCCCTGGCGACCGGCGACGTACCCGTGGTGTTCTTCGGGAGCGATCCCCACGACCCCGGATGGGCGCCGGACGCGGGGCTGCTCGCGCTGGACGCGCCGCACGACGGGATCGACGCACCCCAGGTCTGGCGCACCCAACTCGCCCTGCACTCACCGGACTTCGCGCAGAGCATCGAGCAAGGCCTCGATCCCGGCCTCGACCTCGCCGAGGCCGTCGCGCCGTACCGCCTCAGCGAGGCACAGATACGGCGCGCCGCCCGGGGCGCGGCCGAGCTCGCGGCCTTCGACGGCACCCCGCCGACCGCCGCGCACCTCCAGCACAGCGCCCGGCTGCAGTCCGCGCCGCTGCTCGACAAGCACGCCCGGCGGATCCGGCCCGCGGTCGGCTTCGGCGACCTCGTCCTGCCCGACGAACCGCTCGGCCTGCTCCATGAGTTGACGCTGCGCGCCCGGCACCGCGACAAGGTGCTCGGCGAGTGGCGGCTGCGCACCGGCGGCGGCCGCGGGCGCGGGGTGATCGCGCTGTTCGCCGGGGACTCCGGCACCGGCAAGACGCTGTCGGCCGAGGTGGTGGCCGGTGAACTCGGTCTGGATCTCTACGTGGTGGACCTGTCGGCGGTGGTCGACAAGTACATCGGCGAGACGGAGAAGAACCTGGAGCGGATCTTCGTCGAGGCGGACCGCACCGACGCGGTACTGCTCTTCGACGAGGCCGACGCCGTCTTCGGCAAACGCTCGGAGGTCAAGAGCTCGCACGACCGGTACGCCAACCTGGAGAGCGCGTATCTGCTGCAGCGCCTGGAGGCCTTCGACGGCATCGCCGTGCTGACCACCAATCTGCGGGCCAACATCGACGACGCGTTCACGCGGCGTCTGGACCTGGTGGTGGACTTCCCGTTCCCGGACGTCGAGCAGCGGATCGCCCTGTGGCGCACCTGTCTGGCAGGCACGCCCTGCGCCCCGGATCTGGAGCACGAACTCGCCGCGTGCGCCAAGGAGTTCGAGCTCTCGGGCGGCGCCATCCGGTCGGCCGCGGTGACCGCCGCCTATCTGGCGGCGGGGCACGGCGGTCCGGTGTCCGGCGAGGACGTGCGGGCGGGGGCGCGGCGCGAGTACCGCAAGATGGGGCGGCTCGTGCCGGGTGCGTCGCTGCCCTGGCAGTGATGCCCCGGCAGCACAAAAGAGGGGAGCGGGTGGCATGCCACCCGCTCCCCTCTGTCGCGTCTCCTGAGCCTCTACTCCGGTCTGCTGAGCCTCTACTCCGGCCAGTCGGAGATCGTCCAGCCCATGGCCTTGCTGTTGTCGTCGCACTTCCAGGTGATCGCGCCCTTGTCGTTCTGCATGTCGACGAGGCACTCCCCGGAGGCGACGGAGATGATGCGGGTCAGCCCGTCCGGACGCTTCTCCAGCTTCCACTTCTGGTTGCCGGGCAGCTGGCCGGACTTGAGGTTCTCCGGCGGCGCGCTGTAGATCTGGGCGAAGTTCGTGCCGCCCTTCACGTCCAGGACCTTGCCCGGGGCGTTGGCGGGCTCCAGGGCGTAGGTGTCGGACTCGGGGTAGTGGTGCAGGATCCAGTCCTGGTTCTTGCCGAACTCGTCCGTGAGGGCGGGGTTCTGCCCGACGGACGTCTCGTCGTCCGTCTTCCCCTGCTTGACCTCCAGGTACCAGCCGCCGCCCTCGCTGCTGCGAATGGTGTGCGTCTTGGGGCCCTTGGGCTTGTCGTCCTTCTCGCCTCCGCCACCGCCGCCCGGCTTGGAGTCCGAGCCGCCGCCACCGCCCTCGTTCTTGGGCGGGGGGTCCTCCTTCGGCTTCTCCTCCTCGGTCGGCTTCGCGCTCGGCGCTTCCTTCATGCCGTCGCCCTGCGGGAGCTGCTGCTGCTTGCCCTGCTTCTCCCTGGCCTGGGTGGCCATGGTCGGCTTGTGCTGGAACCACACCACGGCGAACGCCACGGCCAGCGCGACGAGGACCGAGAGGACCGCCATCGCCCAGCGCGGGATCACCGACGGCTGCACGTAGGTGCCGCGCAGCTCCACCGGCTCGGTCACCCCGGCCCGGAGCACGGACACGGTGAAGGGGTGCTTGGTGGTGCCGCCGACCCAGCTGACCGCGCCGGGCTTGAGGCGCAGGTCCGCGAAGCCGGCTCGCCCCGGGGCGACCTGGACCGAGCCGGGCTCGGCCTCGACCTCCAGCTCCTCGCCGTTCTCACGGCCGGAGAAGGAGGCCGTCAGCTGCTGGTTGCCGAGGTTGTCGACGGCGACGGACGCCTTGGCGCTCAGTCGGCCGCGTACGACCAACGGCAGGAGTTCCGTGCGCAGTTCGGCGAACGGGCCCACGGTGACCTGGCCCTCGACGACGTCCGCGGTGTGCGGTGTCTCGCGGGGCCGCACCTGGACGCCGAAGGGGGTCGGGCCCGCCTGCGCGTCCGAGGTCCTCGGCGGCGCGAACTGCACCTCCGCGGTGGCCTCCGCGCCCGGGTACAGGCGCAGGACGTCGGGCTGCACACGGGCCCAGCCCGCCGCGGCGCCGACCACCTGGAGGCGGTACTCCTCGACGGTGTCGCCGGTGTTGCGCACGCGCAGCCGTACGCTCGCGGTGGCGCCGGGCTCGACGGTGGTCGCGGCGGGTTCGAGTGCGGTCCACATGCCGGTCACCGGCCCTTCACGCCGGGGTTGGTGACGCTGCCGCCGACGAGCGCCTGCAGGGTCTTGCTGTCGGCGACTCCGGTCGCGGGGAGGCCGACGGAGGCCTGGTAGTCCTTGATGTGGTCGGCCAGGTTGCTGCCGTACCTGGCCGTGGTGGGCGCGGTGCGGCCGTTCTTGAAGTAGGCGACGCCTCGTTCCGCGTACACGCGGTCGCGGTCCAGGTCCTTGTCGCTGATGCCGGCCTGCGAGGCCCACCAGAACGCGGCCTCCAGCTGTACGACCTCCCAGCTGCGGACGCCGGAGCGGACGTCGTCGGGCCTGATTCCCTGCGCCCACAGCGACGTGAGGGTGGCCCTGCCGAGCTCGCCCTTGTCGTCGGTCTTGAATATCTGCGCGGTGTTGTGTCCGGTGTTCCGGCCGTCGCGGATCACGGCGTTCTGATAACAGATCAACTTTGCCTCGGTGTTGGCGTCGATGACGCCGGGTGTGTAGTCGCCGGTGAGTCTGCATGCGTTCGTCGAGCTCATGGCCGCGAGGCGGCGCTGGGCGTACTCGACCACGACGTCCCGTTCGTAGCCGCGCCGCCACGGCGGGCCCGAGCGGGAGCCGCCGTCGTCCGACGCCGGTTCCTCGGCGCCGCCTCCGCCGCCACCGCCGCCGCCTCCGCCGGAAGAGCCGCCCTTGGAGCCGGAGCCGGCCTTGTCCGCCGCGCCGCCGGAGCCTCCGCCGCCCCCGTCGTCACCGTTCAGGTCGTCGTCGCTGCCGCCGTCCGCCTTCTCCTCGGGGGGCGGCGGGGCGTCCGCGAGCTTGTCCTTGTCGCCGCCCTGCGGGGCCGTGTCGGGTGTGGTGGCGGCCTGGTTCTCGCGGGCCGAGCCGTTGAACTTGGGGGCGTAGGAGAACCAGAACACCACGAACGCCACGGCGAGGGCCGCGAGGACGCTGCCGAGCGCGAGCAGCCAGCGCGGCAGGACCGGACGCTGGTCGAAGCTGCCCGGCAGTTCATGGGCGCGCTCGTCGCCGGAGCGACGCACGGCGACGGTGAGCGGATGCGCCTGCCCCTGCCCGGTCCACCGCACCTGCTGCGGCCGGACGGTGACCTTCGCGAACGCGGCCCGCCCCGGGGCGACTTGAATGCTGGTGGGGTCGGTGTCGAAGGTCAGCCGGTCGGCATCGTCGCGGACGGTGAGGGACGCGGTCAGCTGGGTGTTGCCGAGGTTGTCGACGGCGATGGAGGCCCGGCCGCGGAAGCGTCCGACGATGGTGGGCGGAAGGAGTTCGGCCCGGATCTCCGAGAACGCCCCTACGGTGACCTGACCCTCCACGACGTCGCGGGCCTCGGGGTGTTCGCGGGGCTCGACGCGGACGCCGAACGGCGTGGGACCCGCGGCGGCGTCCGGCGAGCGGGGCGGCGCGAAGGAGATCTCGGCCGTGGCCTCGCTGCCCGGGTAGAGCCGCAGGACGTCCGGTTCGACGCGGGACCAGCCCGAGGGGGCGCCGATCACGGAGAGTCGGTACTCCTCGACCGTGTCACCAGTGTTGCGCACACGGAGCCGCACGGTGGCACTGCCACCAGGATCAACGGTCACCGCGGCCGGGTCCAGGGAGTTCCACCACGTCATACGGGCACGGTAGAGCCCACCACCGCTTTCCTCCTTGTACGAAAGGGCGGCCCCGGGGGCAGCCCTGACTGCCCTCTCGTACGGGCCGCTTGACGAGAGGCCCGGCGGCGGCTCAGCCGCGCGCCGAGAGCACGGGGCGAGGTGTGCCCGATTTCGGCTCCTGTTCCGCCAGGAGCGCGGCGATCTCCACCGCCTCCATGGCGCCGCGCCGCTCCATCACGCGGTGCGCGATCCGCAGGGCCGCTCTCGCCCGGTCGGGGTCGCCGAGGGCGAGGAGGGCGCGGCCGCGCGCGGCCATCGCGAGGGCGTGGCAGAACGCGTCGCCCAGCTCGCCCTCGACGGCCAGTGCCGCGTCCGCGCAGTCCATCGCCTCGCCCGGTCTCTCCTGCTCCAGTTCGCAGTAGGCGAGGCGGGCCCAGCACAGCGCCTCCCAGCGCGGGTTGTGGGAGCGGCCGTGCAGCCGCTGTGCCTCGCGCAGCAGATCCGCGGCCCCGGCCGCCTTGCCGGCCGCCAGCAGGGTGCAGCCGGCCTGGTAGAGGACGTGGGCGAGGGTGGACGTGCTGCCCGACTGCCGTGCCTGGCTCATCGCGCGGGCCAGCGCGGCGTCCGCCTCCGTGGGCCGGCCGAGGGTGACGTACACCCGTGCCATGTGGGACAGGATGCGGATCCGGTCGCTGTGTCCGCCGAGCGCGCCGAACCGGTCGTACGCGAGGCGCAGTTGTTCGAGGGCCTCCTCGTGGCGGCCCGTGCCCATGAGGACGATGCCCAGCTCATGGCTGCCCTCGGCGCCGACCAGCGGGTCGCCGCAGGCCTCGGCGAGGCGCAGGCTCTCGCGCAGCGCGCGCTCGGCGCGGCCGTACGTCTCGGTGCCGTAGTGCGGGGCGCCGAGGAGGCGCAGCGCGCGGGCCGCGGCCGGGTCGTCGCCGTGCTTGCGCGCGGTGCTCAGGGCGAGTTCGGCGAGTGGCTCCAGATCGCGGTGGCGTGCGGTGCCGACCACGAGGTGGGACCAGGCGGTGAGCAGGTCGACGGTGGGGCGCAGGCCCGGCGGGCCGCCCTCGGGTGTGCCGGTGGCGTCGTCCGCCGGGTCGGGGACGTGCTGCAGCGCGTTCTCGGCGGCCGCGTACAGCCTGCTGTGCGCGACGATCAGCCAGTCGCGCGCGGCGGCCTCGTCCGGCAGCGCCTTGCCCGCGGACGCGGGCCTGTGCAGCAGCTCGGGCAGCACGCTGTGCGGCTTCGTGCGGCGGATCGCGGTGACGACGGTGGCCAGGACGTAGTCGAGGAACCGCAGCCGCGCCTCGGCGCGTTCGCGGGCGCTCTCGTGGCGTTCGCACTGCCGCCGCGCGAAGAGCCTGACCAGGTCGTGGAAGCGGTAGCGGTCCTCGCCGTGCGGCTCCACGAGTCCGGCGTCGACCAGGCGCTCAAGCGCCGTCTCCGCCTCCTCGTCGCCGGTGTCGAGGAGCGCGGCGGCGGCTCCCCGGCAGAAGGACGGCATGTAGCAGAGCGCGACCATGCGGAAGGCGCGGGCCAGGCCCGCGTCGAGAGCCTCGTACCCGAGCCGGAAGGTGGCCTCGACGCCGAGGTCGTCCACGCGCAGCTCGTCCAGCCTGCGGCGCTCGTCGCGCAGCCGGTCCGCGAGGTCGGCGACGGGGCGTCCCGGCCTCGCGGCGATGCGGGCGGCGGCGATACGGACGGCCAGCGGCAGTCCGCCGCAGATGGCGACCAGTTCGCGGGCGGCGGCCGGTTCGGCGGACACGCGCTCGGCGCCGACCATGGCGGAGAGCAGGCCGAGGGCCTGCGGTTCGTCCATCATCTCCACGTCGACGAGGCGCGCGCCGGGCAGCGCGATGGTCCGCGAGCGGCTGGTCACCAGGACCGCGCAGCCGGGGGTGCCGGGCAGCAGGGGGCGCACCTGGGCGGTGTCGCGCGCGTTGTCGAGGAACACGAGCACGCGGCGTCCGGCCAGGAGCGAGCGGTACAGGGCCGTCTGCTGGTCCAGGCCGTCGGGCACCGCCTTCTCGGGTACGCCGAGCGCGCGCAGGAAGCCGGTGAGCGCGCTGCCTGTGTCGACACCGGGCGCCGGGTCCGCGCCGCGCAGGTCCACGTACAGCTGCCCGTCGGAGAACTGATCGCGTACGGCGTGTGCGGCGTGCACCGCGAGCGCGGTCTTGCCGACGCCGCCGAGTCCGGTGAGCGTGGCCACGGCCATCGCGCTGCCGGACGCGGCGGTGCGCAGCGTCCGGACGAGCAGGTCGACCTCCGCCTCGCGACCCGCGAAGTCGGGTACGTCCGGGAGGAGTTGGGCGGGGACGAGAGGGGACGCGGGGTGCCGGACGGGAGCGGGCCTCGCGCGGCTGACGGACGCGGCCACGACGTCCCGCACCGCTCCCGAGCCCGCCTTCGGCTGCGGGTACGGGTGCGACTGCGGGTACCCCTGCGGCTGTGACCGCGGCTGCGGCTGCCCGTGCCCGGCGTCCTGTCGTGCGGGTGCGCGGCGCCGCTGCTCGACGACGCGGGACGCGGGTGTGGGCGCGGCCGCTGTCCGCTCGCCCCTCAGGAGCCCCTCGTACAGCGTGGTGAGTTCCTTGCCGGGGTCGACGCCGAGCTCGGTGGCGAGCGTGCGGCGCGTGGTCTCGTACACGGCGAGGGCGTCCGCCTGCCGGCCGCCGCGGTGCAGGGCGAGCATCAGCAGGGCCTGGGCGCGCTCGCGCAGCGGGTGCTCGGCGGCGAAGACTCGCAGGGGTGCGGTCGTCTCGCCGTGGCGGCCCAGTTCGAGGGCGGAGGCGAAGAGCTCCTCCTGGGCGGTGACGGACAGCTCGGTGAGCCGGTCCCGCTGGCGCCGGGCGTAGGGACCCGGCAGACCGGCCAGCGGGGCACCGTCCGAGAGGGCGAGCGCGGCGGACAACTCGATGTGCGCGGAGGCGTGTTCACCCGCCCCGCGCATCCGGCGCGCGGCGGCCACCCGGTCCTCGAGCTCGCAGGCGTCGAGGGCCTCGCGCGGTACCCGCAGGGCGTAGCCGTCGCCCGCCGAGACCAGAATCCTGGCGGGTTCGCGGGCGCGGCGGTCCGGTTCGAGGAGGGTGCGAAGGCGTGAGACGTAGGTCCGCAGGGCGCCGACCGCGCGGGGCGGGGGCTCCTCGCCCCACAACGCGTCCACCAGCTCCGACGCGGAGACCGGGTGCCCTTCGCGCAGCAGCAGGGCGGCCAGGGTGGCGCGCTGCTGCGGGGGGCCGAGCGTGAGGGGCCGGCCGTCGAGCCAGCCGCGCATCGGCCCGAGCACCTGGAACCACAGCCCCCCGCCCGGGTGTTCCGGCTCGGCTTCCCACGCGCCGCCCCGGTCCGGATCGCCGACCGTGTCGCCCAGCATTGTCAGCCCGTACCCCTTGCCCCATCACGCACCGCGCAGTGCCCATTCGTACGGAACACGGATGTCCGTACGACCCAAACGTTACGTCAGTCCCGCGGGTCGCCCGTCACCCGTGGGGAACTTCCGCCACCCACTTGACCAGGTATTGACGCCGGTGGGCGGTGGTGCTGGGCATATGCGCCATCGAGGGTTCACATTCGGCCGAGTACGGGATCCGCCCCGACGCCATGGCCGTTGGGGCAGTCCGCTCTGCCCCCGGGCACGCCCCCGCGTCCCTGGGGGGCCGTGCACGCGGCGTCGATGATCCCCTGGGGACGGCTCGGCGCGGGACCGCCGCCCGACGGTGGCCGAAGGGGCAGTGCGGTCTGCCCTCCGCTGCGTCCTTCCGTCTCTACTCGCCGGTTCGCCCATGGGACATCGTCGAATGTGTACGACGGCGCGCGGTCCCGCCGGCGCGCGGCCCACGGTCCCGTCCTCGCAAGGAGAAACCAGAACATGCCCAGCTACCTGTCCCCCGGCGTCTACATCGAGGAAGTCGCCAGCGGCTCGCGGCCCATCGAAGGGGTCGGCACGTCCGTCGCGGCCTTCGTCGGTCTGGCGCCGCAGGGACCGCTCAACGAGCCCACGCTGGTGACCAACTGGTCGCAGTACGTGGCCGCGTTCGGCGAGTTCACGGACGGGTACTACCTGGCGCACTCGGTGTACGGCTTCTTCAACAACGGCGGCAGCGCCGCGTACATCGTGCGGGTCGGCGGCAGCGACGGCAGTGAGCCGGCCACCGCCGCGCCCGCCGCCGAGGCGCCCAAGCAGCTGACCGCGGGCGAGCCGGTCGCGCTCGGCGGCTTCAAGGTCGCCGCCATCGCCGCGGGCAGCACGAACGGCGGCGCGCTCACCGTCGAGGTGCAGGACGGCGAGGGCGAGGCCGCCGCCGACCGCTTCAAGCTGGTCGTCAAGGACGGCGACAAGGTCGTCGAGAGCTTCGACGTCAGCGCGAAGAAGACGGCGCGCAACTACGTCGTCACCCAGGTCAAGCAGCGCTCCAAGGCGATCGTCCTGGAAGAGGCCGCGACGGGCGCGCAGCTGACCAAGCCCGACGCACAGACCGTGACCCTCGCCCCGCCCACTCCCGCGCCCGCCGCCCCGGCCGTGCCCGCGTCCAACGGCGCCGTGGCCCGCGTCGAGACCGCCCAGTTCATCGGCGACTCCGCGGACCGCACCGGCTTCGGCGGCCTGGAGGCCCTCGACGAGGTCAACATGGTGGCGGTGCCCGACCTGATGGCCGCCTACCAGCAGGGCCTGATCGACGAGGAGCAGGTCAAGGCGGTCCAGCTCGGCCTCATCTCGCACTGCGAGCTCATGGGCGACCGGATGGCCATCATCGACCCGCCGCCGTCGCTCAACGCCCGCCAGGTGCGCCAGTGGCGGCAGGAGCTCGCGGGCTACGACTCGCGCTACGCCGCGCTCTACTACCCCTGGATCAAGTCCTTCGACCCGGCGACCGGCCAGTCCGTGGTCGTGCCGCCGTCCGGTCACATGGCCGGTGTGTGGGCGCGCAACGACGCCGAGCGCGGTGTGCACAAGGCGCCCGCCAACGAGATCGTGCGCGGCGCCGTGGACCTGGAGCTGCAGATCACCCGCGGCGAGCAGGACCTGCTCAACCCGATCGGCGTGAACTGCATCCGCGCCTTCCCCGGCCGCGGCATCAGGATCTGGGGCGCGCGCACGATGGCGTCCGACCCGGCCTGGCGCTACCTGAACGTGCGCCGCTACTTCAACTACCTCGAGGAGTCCATCCTCGTCGGCACGCAGTGGGTGGTCTTCGAGCCCAACGACCACGCCCTGTGGGCCCGCATCCGGCGCAACGTCTCGGCGTTCCTGGTCAACGAGTGGCGCTCGGGCGCCCTGTTCGGCCAGCGCCCCGAGGACGCCTTCTACGTGAAGTGCGACGAGGAGACCAACCCGCCGGAGTCGGTCGACGTCGGCCGGGTCGTCTGCGAGATCGGCATCGCGCCGGTCAAGCCCGCCGAGTTCGTGGTCTTCCGGCTCGCGCAGTTCTCCGGCGGGGGCGGCGAGCTGGAGGAGTAGTCGACGCAGTCCCCCCATGCACGACGCACGTAACCGCAGGATCCAGCAGTACAGGAGAGAACTCCCTTGTCCCTTCAGCCCGGTGACGCGCTCACCACACACAACTTCGGCCTGCAGATCGACGGTGTCATGGTCGAGTACCTGCAGGAGGTCAGCGGCCTGTCCATGGAGCAGGACGTCATCGAGTACCAGCAGGTCTCGGCGGACGGCAAGCCCGTCGTCAAGAAGATGCCCGGCGTGAAGAAGGCCGGCGAGTGCACGGTCACGCGCGGCATGACGCAGAGCCCCGTCTTCAGCGAGTGGATCAACAAGTCCATCGCGGGCGACATGGGTTCGGCGCGCAAGAACGCGACGATCATGATGATGGACTACCAGAACAGCCCGGTGAAGCGGTACAACCTGCGCAACGCCTGGTGCAGCAAGGTGGAGACCAGCGGGGTCAAGGCGGGCGACGCGGCCGCGCTGACCGAGCAGGTCACCATCGTCTTCGAAGAGCTGGTCATCGAATAATGCGGCGCGAAGGCCCGGCCGGGGCGAGCGCCCCGAGCGCCGTGGACACGGCAGTCGAGCGCGAACCCCTGCGCACGGAGTTCGAGTTCGAGCTTCCCCGTGGGTACGTCGACGAGTCCGGCACCGTGCACCGCAACGGCGCGATGCGTCTGGCGACGGCGCGCGACGAGCTCGTCCCGCTGCGGGACGTGCGGGTGCGCGAGAACCCGGCCTATCTGTCGGTCGTGCTCCTGGGCCGGGTCATCACCCGGCTCGGCACGCTCGGCTCCGTCCACGACGGCACGGTGGAGAACATGTTCGCCTCCGACCTGGCCTTCCTGCAGGACTTCTACCGGCAGATCAACGCGGAGGGCCACACCCGTGCGGCCGTGGCCTGCCCGCACTGCGAGGAGTCCTTCGAGGTGGAGCTGGCCGGGAGCCGCCTGGGGGAATCGTGACGTACGCCGCCGACCGCATCGAGGAGGAAGTCGCGTACCTCGCCTACCACTTCCACTGGGGCATGGACGACATCCTCGACCTCGAACACGCGGACCGGCGCGCGTACGTGGCGCGGACGGCCACGTTGGTGGAGCAGGCGGAGGCGAGGCAGTGAGCGCCGACTGTGCGTTGGCGGGCCGGTGAGTCGACAGGTCGGTGAGTGAGTCGAGGTAAGTGATGGGTCTGTTCAGGTGGCGGCGGGGGTCGCGCGGTGACGCGGCACCGGACACGGCGGGGTCGGCGGGTGCCGAAGCCGTCGCCGGTGCGCAGGCCGCGCCTGTCGACGGAGCCTCCTCCGTCGACGGCGCCGCGGGTGGCGGGCGGCGCCGCGAGAGCGGGTGGAACGCCGTGCCGCCGGTGCAGCGTGTCCTCTCGGCTCCTCGTACGGTCGCCGAGCACGGCTTCGGCGCGACGCTCGCCACCCACCAGGACCCTTCCTTCGGCGGCGAGTTGAGCCACGCGGTGCGGTCATCGGCCCCTGGCGGCCTGCTGCGGGACGTCCTCACCCCGGTGGCGGGCCGCCCCGGCGACCTCGACCTGCCGTCACTGCGGCTGCCGGTACGGGGGCACGGGGTGACCGAGCCGGAAGAGACTCCGGTCCCTTCGGCTCCCGTGCAGCCGGTTCAGCGGGCGGCAGGGCGACGTGCGGCGTCGCCTTCGCCGTCGGGGACGGATGTACGCCGCTCGGCCACGCCCGGCGGTGCGGCGGCGACGAAGGCACCTGCGGCACCGGGCACGAAGTCGGCGCCCGCCCCGGCCGCCGGGGCGGGCACGGGACCGAGCGCCGGAGCGGATCGCCCCGTCCAGCGCACCACCGCGCGGCCCGACCGTGAGAACCCGACGGGCCCACCCACCGAGAAGCCCCTGCTCGGCACCACGGCACCCCTGCCTGGCGCAGACGTCCAGCAGTCACCCGCACCCGGCGGCACGCCCCCCGCCGCGCCGAGCACGAAGCCCGGCTCCGGGGCGGACCGTCCCGTCCAGCGCGCGGCCACAACTCCCGCACGGGGCAAGGCCACTCCGCAGCCACCTGCACCGCCCGGCGGCACGCCCCCCACCGCGCAGGGCACGAAGCCGAGCACCGGGGCGGACCGTCCCGTCCAGCGCACCACCACAACTCCCGTACGAGGCAAGGCCACTCCGCAGTCGCCCGCACCCAGCGGCACGACCCCCGAAGGGCCCAACGCCGGGGCGGGCCGCCCCGCCCAGCGCACGGCCGCGGCCTCCGCGCCGGACAAGGCCACTCCGCAGTCGCCCGCACCCGGCGGTACGCCCCCCGCCGCGCCGAGCACGAAGCCGAGCACCGGGGCGGACCGCCCCGTCCAGCGCACCACCACAACTCCCGCACGGGACAAGGCCGCTCCGCAGTCGCCCGCACCCAGCGGCACGACCCCCGAAGGGCCCAACGCCGGGGCGGGCCGCCCCGCCCAGCGCGCCGCACGGCCCGACCGCGACAGCCGCACGGACTCCCCCGCCGACAAGCCCCTGCTCGGCACGACGGCGCCCATATCCGGGGCGGACGTCCAGCGGTCGTCCGCACCCGAGGCAACGGCACCCGCCGCGCCGGGCGCGAAGCCGAGTACCGGAGCGGGCCGACCGCCCGTCCAGCGCGCCGCCACACCTCCCGCGCCGGACAAGGCCGCTCCGCAGTCGCCCGCACCCGGCGGGACGATCCCCGCCGCGCCGGGCGCGAAGCCGAGCACCGGGGCGGACCGTCCCGCCCAGCGCGCCGCCACAACTCCCGCGCCAGAGCCGTCCGTTCCCCGGTCGACCGCGCCCAGCGGGAACACTCCCGCCGCGCCGCGCACCCGCCCCGCACCCGACGCGCGTACGAAGCCGGGGAAGCCGGACACCGGAACCGAGCAGCCCGTCCAGCGTGCCGTCGCTCAGGACGGTCGCGAGAAGCCCGGCCGCTCGACCGCCGACAAGCCTCTGCTCGGCGCCTCGACGCCGCCGTCAGGGACAGATGCTCCGCAGGCTTCCGCGCCCGCGCCCGGCAGGGCGGTCCCGGACGCCGCGCCCGGCGGCGGGCAGGTGCCGCGCCCCCGGATCCGTACGGAGACTTCCGCGCCCGCAGCCGACAACACCGCCACGCCGCTGGTCGGCACCCGGGACGTGGCCGCCCCCGTCTCCTCCTCCGCCGCCCCCGCCGGAGGCCGACGCCCCGCCGTTCAGCGCGCCCTGGCCCCGGTCGTGCCGCGCCGACGCGTCGGCGCGGACGCCGCCGCAGGGTCCCCCGCCGTACCCGTGGTGCGGCCGACGCCCGCTTCGCGGCGCTCTCCGCTCGTGGCGGCGACGCCTGCCGTCGTACCGCAGCGGCAGCTGTCCCCCGTGGGGAAGGTCCCCACGGCGGCCACCACCGGCAGCCGCAACGGCAACGGCAGCACCGCCCCCTCCCAGACCCCTCGAGCCTCCCAAGCCACCCAAGCCACCCCTGCCGAACCGGGCGCCACGAACCGCGTCCGGTCCACCGATGTCCCCGGGCCGGCTTCCCCCGCCGGCCCGGGGGCTCCTGCCGCCCCCGCGGCAGCACCGAACCCCGCCGCTGTGCGGGCGGATTCCCCCGTCCAACCCGTACAGCGGCGGCCACACGTACGCAGGGTCCGGCGCGCCCCGGAAGGCGGCACCACGCCAACCGGCCGCCCCCGCACCGGACTTGGCCGACCTCTCGGCCCTCCGTCCGCCACCCCGCCCGGCCCCGCAGCCCAGGGCGCACCTCAGAGCGGTCCGCACAGCGGCCCGCAGGGCACTGCGCGCCGGTCGCCGATCGGTGCCCCGGTCACCCCCGTCCAGAAGGCGGCGGCCGACGGTGCCGCGCCGCCCGCCCTGTCCCCGACAGCGCTCCCGCCGGTCGCCCCCGTCACCGCCCCTGCGCCCGGCCCCGGCCGCAAGCCCGATCCCGGGCCCGATCCCATGCCTGCGCTCAAGCCCGAAGCCGAGCCCGTCCGCGCCCAGGAGCCCCCTCGGCAGCTCGCCCCGCAGCCCCAGCGACCCCTCCCCGTCGTCCCGCTCAACCGCCGTGTCGCACCCGGCAGTTACCGGACTCCCGCGGCCGAGCCCACCACCGCTCGCCCCCGCGCCCTGACCCCGTCCCGAGGCCTGACAGTCCAGACCTCGGCGACGGCCGGAGGACCGGAACCCGTGTCCGCTCCTCCGCGGCAGGGCCCCGCCCCCACTCCCGTTCCGCTCCAGCAGCCGGTGGCAGCGGCGGCGGGAGCGGGTGCCGGGGTGCCCGCCACATCCGCCACGCCCGTCGTCGTACCGCTCGGCAAGCCCGGCCCCCGGGCTCCTCGCCCCATGCCCTCCCCCGCGCACGCTCCCGTGCACGCTCCGGTGCCCACCCCCCTGCAGACCGCGCCCCGCCCCGTCGCCCGCCCCGCGACCCGCCCCGCAGTCCAGCGCCGCGAGGCCAAACAGGCCCCCGTACCCGCGCCCGCCCCCACTCCGGCGGCAGCCACTCCCCAGCCCTCACCCACGCCCACCGCCGCCCCTCGCCCGCACACCACCACCGTCACCGCCGCCGCCAAGCAGCCCGACGCCCAGCCGCACTCCCCCGACCCGGCATCCGCATCCGCCGCCATCCCCGCCTCCGAGTCCGCCCCCTCGGAACTGGACGAGCTCGCCCGCCGACTCCTCGCCCCCCTCTCCCGCCTGCTCCGCGCGGAGCTCCGCAGCGACCGTGAGCGGATCGGGCGGCTCCGCGACCACGGCCGCTGATCACGGCCGCTGATCACGGCCGTTGATCGCCCCCACCCGACCCCGTCCCACAAGAAGCCCAGGAAACGAACCCATGCCCTCGCAACAGGACCCCGGCTCCACCGTCTTCTTCAAGCTCACCATCGACGGCCAGGACCTCGGTCTGTTCAACGGCTGCGACGGGCTCTCCTCCGAGGTGGAGGTGGAGCAGCGCCAGGAAGGCGGCAACAACGGCTTCGTCTGGCAGCTGCCTACGCGCGTGACCTTCTCCACGATCCGTCTCACCCGGCCCCTGACCGCCGACACCTCCCGCGTCGCCGCTTGGATCTCGTCCATCGCGACCGGGATCTCGCGGCCCACCGCACAGATCGCCGCCCTGCGCGCGGACGGGTCGATCGTCGCGCAGTGGGGCCTCGTCGAGGTGCTCCCGGTGCGCTGGCAGGGGCCGAGCCTGAGCCCGGACAGCCCGTCCGTGGCGACCGAGACGCTGGAGATCGCGCACCACGGCTTCACCGACGCGGGAGGTGCCTGAGATGGCCGCGCCGACCGGCGGCAAGGCGGGCGCGAGCCTGGTGCGCGCCGCGCTCGCCATCCACCAGCCGCCCACCGACCTCGGCGGGTCGATGGGCGGGCGGATCGGCGAGGTGGAGTTCCAGTTCAACCCGACGCAGCTGCAGATGGCCCGCTCGGCGGAGTGGCGTACGCAGCCCGCGATCGCCTACACCCGCGGCGCCCCGCCGAAGTTCACCGGCTCGGTGCCCGCCACGCTCCAGCTGGAGGTCTTCCTCGACTCCTCCGGCACGCCCAACGCGGGCAAGGTGCAGAAGCAGGTCGAACTGCTCCTGTCCTGCTGCGAGGTGACGCCGCAGAGCGTCAACTCCAAGCGCCCTTCGCCGCCTTGGGTGCGATTCTCGTGGGGGTCGTTCAACACCGTGCAGTTCGTGGCGTACGTGACCAACGTCAGCGCCACGTACACGCTCTTCAACCCGACCGGCGAGCCGATCCGCGCCACCTGCTCGCTCTCGCTCACCGAGGTGGCGATGCCCACCAAGGGGCAGAACCCGACGTCGGGCGCGCTCTCCGCACGCCGTGTGCACCGCACGGTCGCCGGTGACTCGCTGGCGTCGCTCGCCTGGCGGGAGTACGGCGACGCCACCCGCTGGCGGCTGATCGCCGAGGCCAACGAGATCGACGACCCGATGCGGCTGAGACCCGGCACCGAGCTGCTGCTGCCCGCCGCCGACGAGACCCGTTCCGCCCCCGAGCACGGGGAGTCCGCATGAGCGACCGGAGCGAGAGCCCGAGCGCGAACCCGAGCACGAAGCCGCGCCAGTACCCGAGCGCGAACCCGAGCGAGAAGAAGACGTACACGCGATGAGTGAGAAGACGTACACCAGCGTCCTGCACGCCGAGATCGGCGGCTCCCGGCTGCCGGACAAGCTCGCCATGCTGCTCGTCGAGGGCTGGGTGGACTCCAGCGTGAACGTGCCGTCCGCCTTCCAGCTGACCTTCGCCGACACGGGCGGGGACATCCTGGAGAAGTTCCCGCAGATCAAGGTGGGCGCCAAGGCCGTGCTGTGCCCGTTCACCGACGGGGTGCGCGGCAAGCCCATGCTGACCGGCGAGGTCACCGCCCTGGAGGTGGACGCGGACGGCGGCGGCAAGTCCCTCGTCGTACGCGGCTACGACCCCGGGCACCGGCTCCTTCGCAACCGCCGGGTGCAGGGCTACCCGAACATGACGGCCTCCGACATCGTGCGCCGCGTCGCCTCCCTCAGCAGCCTCAAGCTCGGCAAGATCGACTCCACCCCGACGGTCTACGAACTGGCCACCCAGCCCAACATCACCGACTGGGACTTCCTCTCCCGCCTCGCCCAGGAGAACGACACCCACCTCTCCTTCGACGAGAACGGCAAGCTCTGCTTCGCCAAGCTCACCCCGGCCGCGGGCGCCCCGTCCGACACGACGCCCGCCGCCCAGAGCCCCTACGTCCTCGAATTCGGGCACAACGCGCTGCACAGCCGGGTCGCGGTGACCGCGTCCGGGCAGGTCGCGGCGGCCGGGGCGCGCGGCTGGGACATGCGGGCCAAGCGCGCCCTCTCGGCCCGCTCCCCCGCCGTCACCAGCAAGGACATCGTCGCCGACATCACCCCGGGGCAGCTCTCGTCGCCGTTCGGCAAGGCCGAGCTGACCAGCACGCAGACCCCGTACACCACGCAGGCCCAAGTCACCCACGCCGCAAAGTCGTTGGCGGACGACGCGGCGGGCTCCTTCGCGGAGCTGGAGGTCGCGGTCACCGGCAACCCGGACCTGAAGCCGGGGCAGCCGGTGGCGCTGAAGGGCGCCGGTTTCCCGTTCGAGGGGAAGTACACGGCGACCGGCGTGCGCCATGTCTTCGAGTCCGGGCGGCAGTTCATGACCTGGCTGACGGTCTCGGGGCGCCAGTTCCGCTCGCTGTACGGGCTCGCCTCCGGCGGCGGTGACGCGTCGCCGCAGATGCCGGGCGTCGCCATGGCGCTCGTCAGCAACGCCAAGGACCCGCTCAAGATGAACCGCGTCAAGCTGCGCTTCCCGTGGCTCTCCGACACGTACGAGAGCGACTGGTGCCGCATCGCGCAGCTGGGCGGCGTGCGGGGCGGCGGCCTGATGCTGCCCGAGGTCGGCGACGAGGTGCTCGTCGCCTTCGACCGGGGCTCCCTTGAACACCCGTACGTACTGGCCGGGTTGTACAACGGCAGGGACAAGCCGACGCCGAACACCGACGGGCTGCAGCCGATCGACCCGACGAGCGGCCGGGTCAACTGGCGCTCCATCTCCTCGCGCAGCGGCCACACCATGGAGCTCGTCGACGCCAAGTCCCGCATGAAGAGCGGCATCAGGCTGCAGACAGGCAACGGCCGCCTGACCGTCCACATGGACGAGACGAAGACCAGCGTGACCATCCGCAGCGACGGTTCCGTGTCCATCTCCGGCACCCGCAACGTCAGCATCCGGGCGGGCGGCAATCTGTCGCTGACCGCGGGCGGGTCGCTGACCATGAGCGCGGGCGGGGCCGTGGACATCAAGGCGGGCGCGAAGTTCGGCGTCGCCGCGGGCGGCGCGGCGGACATCAACGCGACCGGCGCCGTCAGCCTCAAGTCGGCGGGCGCGGTCGCGGTGAACTCGGTCGGCGCGGTCACCGTCAGCGCGGTCGGCGCGGTGGCGGTCAACGCGGGCGCCGCGGCGGCCATCAGCTCGCCGGCCACGGTCGCGCTGAGCGCGCCGGCCGTCCTGCGCAACGGCATTCCGTTCTAGGGGGGCGGCAGACATGAGTGAGCAGTTCGTCGGCGCGGGCTGGACGTTTCCGCTGCGCACGGACGCGGGCGGCGGCATCGCGCTGGCCCGGCGCGAGCGCGAGATCGAGGAGTCGATCCGGCTCGTGCTCGCCACCGCGCCGGGTGAGCGGCCGATGCGGCCCGAATTCGGCTGTGCCGTCCACGACTTGGTGTTCGCGCCGGTCAACGAGGCGACGGCGGGCCGGATCCGGTACGAGGTGCGGACCTCGCTCGACCGCTGGGAGCCCCGTATCGAGGTCCTCGACGTCGAGGTGAGCCCGGCGCCCGACGACCCGTCCGTCCTGTTCATCGACGTGAGCTACACCGTGCGCGGCACCAACAACCCGCGCAGTCTCGTCTTTCCCTTCTATGTGATCCCGTCCGCGGAATCCGAGAGCGGAGTCTGAAGTCCGATGGCCCTGCCCGCCCCCCATCTCGACGACCGGCGCTTCCAGCAGTTCGTCGACGACGCCAAGCGCCACATCCAGCAGCGCTGCCCGGAGTGGACCGATCACAACGTCTCCGACCCGGGCGTCACCCTCGTCGAGGCGGTCGCGCACATGGCCGACCAGGTCGTGTACCGGCTCAACCGCGTGCCGGAGAAGAACCACCTGGCCTTCCTCGACCTGCTCGGCGTCACCCTCTTCCCGCCCTCACCGGCCCGCGCCGACGTCACGTTCTGGCTGTCCGCGCCGCAGCCCGAGCCGGTCGTCCTGCCCTCGGGCACGGAGGTCGCGACCAGCCGCACCGAGAACGAGGAGGCGGTGGCCTTCGCGACCGAGGCGGACCTGACGGTGGTGCCGTGCGAGCTGGAGTCCGTGCTGCGGCAGGAGGCGGGCGGCACGCCGCAGGACTGCGGGCAGGACGTCTTCGGCGGGAACGACGTGTCGGTGTTCGCTCAGTCCCCGCGGCCCGGCGACACGCTCCTGTTCGGGCTGAGCGCCGCGGTGCCGCGCTGCGCGGCCGTGCTGCAGCTGGACAGCCGCGTGGACGGCGTGGGCGTGGACCCGCGCCAGCCGCCACTGGTGTGGGAGGCGTGGACCGCGGAGGGCTGGACGATGTGCGAGGTGGAGGAGGACTCCACCGGTGGCCTCAACCGGCCCGGCGAGGTCGTCCTGCACATCCCGGCCGGGCACCTCGTCTCGCGCATCGGGCGGCAGGACGCGGGCTGGGTGCGCTGCCGGGTCGTGGAGGCCAAGCAGGGCCAGCCGTTCTACAGCGCGTCGCCGACCGTGCGGGCCGCGTCCGCGTTCACCATCGGCGGCACGACCGCCGTCGCGCACGCCGATGTCGTACGCGACGAACTCCTCGGCGACTCCACGGGCGTGCCCGGCCAGCGCGTCCGCCTGGCGCAGGCGCCGGTGGTCGCCGACCGGCCGCCGCTGGTCCTGGAGGTCTCGGAGAACCCGACGGGCGCTCAGAGCTCCGACGACGGCGACTTCGAGGACGGCACGGGCTGGGAGCAGTGGAAGGTCGTGGACAACTTCGCGTCCTCCGGCCCCTACGACCGCCACGTCACCCTGGACGCGGCGACCGGCGAGATCGCTTTCGGCCCGGCGGTGCGTGAACCGGACGGCTCCCTGCGGCAGTTCGGCTCCGTGCCCGCCAAGGGCGCGGCGATCCGCGCGTCCCGTTACCGCACGGGCGGCGGGCGCGCGGGCAATGTGGCCCGCGGCGCCATCCAGGTGCTCCGCAGCTCCATTCCGTACGTCGCCCGGGTGGAGAACCGTGAGGCGGCGCGCGGCGGCGTGGACGGCGAGACGGTGGAGGAGGCGAAGGTCCGCGCGCCGATCGCGCTGCGCGCCCAGGAGCGCGCCGTGACGGCGCGCGACTACGAGGAGCTGGCCCGTCGGGCGGCGCCGGAGACGGCCCGCATCCACTGCCTGGCCGCGGACTCGTCCGAGGCCGGCGAGAACGCGGTACGGGTCCTTGTCGTCCCGCAGGCCGTGCCCGACCGGGGCGGCAGGCTCCGCTTCGAGCAGCTCGTGCCGGGCGAGGAACTCCTCGGCCGTGTCACGCACTTCCTCGACGACCGCCGTCCGATCGGCACCCGGCTCGCGGTCGGGCCGCCGTTCTACCAGGGCGTCACGGTCGTCGCCACGCTGCACTCCTTCCGTGCCGCCCAGGCGGAGAAGGTGCGGGCCGACGCCCTCGACGCGCTCTACGCCTACCTGGACCCGCTGACCGGCGGTGCGCACGGCGAGGGCTGGCCGTTCGGGCGGCCGCTGCGTTCCGGCGAGATCTTCGCCGCGCTGCAGCGAGTGCCGGGCGTGGAGCTGGTCGACGAGGTGCTCCTCCACCCGGCCGACCCCCTCACCGCCCGCAGGGGCGACGCCACCGACCGCATCGAACTCGCCCCCTCCGCGCTCCTGTTCCCCTTCGACCACCGCGTCCGCGTGATCGAGGCGCGATGACGACAACACAGACGGCGCAGACGGCGCAGACAGCACAGTCGGCGCGGACGACACGGACGACGCGGCGGGGCACGCTGCCGCTGCTGCCCTCCGCCCATCCGCTCGGGGAGCAGCTGCCCGCCGTCTTCGCGGACGACGACTTCGCGCAGCGCTTCGTCTCCGGTCTGGACGTCGTGCTCGCCCCCGTCTTCACCGTCCTGGACTGCCTGGAGGCTTACTTCACGCCCTCCCTGGCGCCCGAGGACTTCCTCGACTGGCTGACGGACTGGGTCGGCACGGAGCTGGACGGCACCGAGCCGCTCTGGCTGCGCCGCCACGCGGTGGGCTCCGCCATCGCCCTGCACCGCGTCCGCGGCACCCGCCGCGGGCTCTCCGCCGCCGTCGAACTCGCCTTCGGCGTACGCCCCGAGATGACCGAGAGCGGCGGCGCGACCTGGTCCGCGCGCCCGCTCGGTCCCTTTCCCGGCACGCCGCGCCCCTCCCTGCACGTCACCCTGCGCGTGCCCGACCCGGCCGCGGTGGACCCGCACCGCCTGCGGTCCGTCGTCGCGGCCGCACGTCCCGCACACCTCCCCTTCACGGCCGAGGTGGTCGCCACGTCCTCCCCTGAAGGAACCCAGTGATGCCTGAGCAGCCCGACTCCCACTCCAACTCCCCCTCCGCCACGCGTCCGTGCCCCGAATGCAGCACTCCTGTCCGCCAGCAGGGCCAGTCCTTCTGCGGCTCCTGCGGCGCGTTCCTCCGCTGGGACACTCCGGCGGCGAATCCCGCGGGGTCCCCTGCGGGCGGCGGTTCGGGGCCTTCGACTCCGACCGCTTCGGGTTCCGGCTCGGGTTCCGGCTCGGGCTCCGGCTCCGGCTCCGGCTCCGGCTCCGGCTCCGGCTCCGGCAACGGGCCTTCGGCTCCGACGGGTTCCGGCGCGGGGGCGGGGGCGGGGCAGGGCCCCGCTTCGGGCTCCGGGATGAACTCGGGTCCGGGCTTCGGCCCCAACTCCGGTTCCGGGAACGGCTCCGGCCCCGCCGGTGCAGCCACGCCCCCGCACCAGGCCCACGCGCCGCATCAAGCCGCCGCTCCCCGGCAGCCTTCCGCCCCCGCCGACACCACCGTCCCGCTGCCGTCGGCCTCGGGTCCGGCTTCGGGTCCGACTTCGGCTTCGGCTTCGCACGGCAGCTCGGCCCCGCCCCCGCCGTCCTCCTCCTCCTCCTCCTCCGACACCGCCATCCGGTCCCTCCTCGTGCCCGTGCCCGAGGCCTCCGATGCCGTCGCGCCGCCGGAGACGCCGGGCAGCGTGCTGCCGGGTCGGCCCGAGGCAGCGCGGCCCCGCGTGCGGCAGGCCGCCGTGCCCGCCGAGCCCGAGGGCGGCATGCCGTGCCCTGGCTGCGGGACGCCCAACGCCCCCCGCCGGCACTTCTGCCGCAGCTGCGCGGTCCCCCTCAAGGACTCCGCGGGACCCACCGCCGAGGGCCCCTACGCCGGTCAGCGGCCCCGCCTGCACCGCGACCGCACCCGCTGGGTCGCCCGTGCCGTGGGCATCGCGGTGGTCGCGGGCCTCGTGGTCGGCGGCATCTTCGGCGGGCCGCCGGCTGCCCGTGCCGTGCAGGACCACTTCGCCAAGCGGGTCCCCGTCCACCCCACCGACTACAGCGCCTCGCACGCCGCCCCGAAGCAGGCGGCCAAGCTCGCCTTCGACGGCTACTCCAACACCTGGTGGGGCACGGGGTACGCGGGCGACTCGGCGGGCCAGTGGATCCAGGCCGACTTCGGCCAGCCGACCGACCTGCTCAACCTCCTGATCACGCCCGGCACATCGTCACGCACCGCGCAGGCCGCCGAACAGGCGCGGCCCATGGAGTTCGACCTCGTGGTCAGCGACTCCGCGGGCAAGGAGCACACGATGCACCGCCGGATCAATGACGGCGGCGTACAGAAGATCGACGTACGCGTACGGGACGCGGTGACCGCACGGCTGGTCCTGCGCTCCGCCTACGGCGCGGGCAAGGACCGCCAGGTGGCCATCGCCGAGCTGGAGTTCTTCGGCCGGTCGACCGGCGGGCAGTAAGGGCGCCGTCGTCCGGCACCGGCGGGGGCGCCGTCCGGCGCCCGGGGTGACCGTCACGCGCGCGCCGCGTGACGGGCCCTCCCCCGCTCTGTGAGCAAACGATGACAGCCCTCCCGACCTGCGCTTTCAGGGGCTCTGCTGGAGGGCATGAACCACAACGACACCTCCTCGTGCCGCCCCCGGCGCGCCCTCGGCCGCCCCACCGCGCTCGCTCTCCTGGCCGCGGCGGCCCTCATCGGCCTCACCGCCTGCGCCGGATCGGGCGACGGCTCCACGGCCTCGGTCTCCTCCGACGACCACGCGAAGAGCGAGCAGGGCGACCAGGGTGAGCAGCCCAACGCGAAGCTCCCCAAGCTCCTCTGGATGGGCGACTCCATCGGCGAGGCCGAGGCCCCGGCACTCGGCGCCGCCCTGGAGGCCGGCGGGACGTCCTTCACATCGATGGCCGCGGCGGGCGGCGGCGGTGTCGTCGGCGAGATCGCCAAGCCCACCTGGGACGAGCTCCCGAAGAAGCTGAAGTCGGCCGCGCCCGACGTCGTCGCCTACCAGATCACCACCTACGACTGGGGCACCCCGGCCGAGCAGCGCAAGGACTACGAACGCCTCGCCAAGACCGTCAACGACGCCGGCGCCGAACTCGTCCTCGTCACCGCGCCGCCCTTCAAGATCGACGATTTCTACAAGCCGCACGAGGCGCAGATCAAGACCGCAGCCAAGTCGGCCGAGGACGTGGCGGCCGAACACCCTGACAAGGTCCACTTCCTCGACGCCTCCGCCCTGTGGGGCACCGACAGCTCGGCGAAGAAGGCACAGCGCAGCAAGGACGGCATCCACTCCTGCCAGCAGGGCTCGGCGGCGTTCGCCCAGTGGCTCTCCACGGAACTGGGAAAGCTGTACGCCTACACGCCCGCCCCCGCCGACCAGTGGGCCACCGGATCGTGGACCGGCGACAAGGTCTACGGCCCGCTCGGCTGCAAGTAGCCGACGATGACCGTCACACCTGCCGCGCCCGCACGGCCGACCTCCGTGCCACCCGCCCACCGCCGCAGGCACATCGCGCCGCTGGACGGGCTGCGCGGCGTCGCCGTGCTCGGCGTGCTCTTCTTCCACGCCGGGCACTTCGGCGGCGGCTTCCTCGGCGTCGACCTCTTCTTCGTCCTGTCCGGGTACCTGATCACCGGCCTGCTGCTCAAGGAGGCGGCGGGCACGGGCCGGATCGACCTGGTCGCCTTCTGGGGCCGCCGGGCCCGCCGTCTGCTGCCCGCCCTTGCGACCGCCGTCGCCGGAACGCTCGCCCTGGTGTGGGCGTTCGGCCCACCGCAGCTGCTGCGCTTCGCACTCGACGACACCACATGGGTCGTGTCCAACCTCGCCAACTGGCACTTCATCGGCGACCGGCTCGGCTACTGGAACGGCTCCGACACCAGGGTCTTCAGCCACCTGTGGAGCATCGCCGTGGAGGAGCAGTTCTACCTGGTGTGGCCCCTGGTCCTGTGCCTGGTGGTTCGCTCCGCGAAGACCGGTGCACGCGGCACTGAAGCCACCGGTGCGCGCAGCACGAAGGCCACCGGTGCCCGCAGCACTGAGGCCACCGGTGCCCGCAGCACGAAGGCCGGTACCCGCGTCGCCCTCGCCGCCGGAACCGGAGCGCTCGCCTCCCTGGGGCTCATGGTCGCCCTCGCCGCACCCGCGTCCGCCGACACCACGCGTGTCTACGAAGGCACGGACACCCGCGCCTTCTCGCTGCTCCTCGGCGCGCTCATGGCCACGCCGCCGGCCACCGGGCTCCTGTCCCGCCTGGGCGAGCGGACGACAGGCCGGATCTGCCTGATACCTGCCTGCGCGATCGGGGCGTACTGGGCGCTGTCCGACGGACAGAAATCCCCGTCCCTGTTCCGGGGCGGCCTGTTCCTGCACGCGCTGGCCGCCGCCCTGCTGATCGCCTGTCTCGCGCGGACGCCGGACGGCCCGGTCGGCCGGGCGCTCGGCAGTGCACCGCTCCGCTGGACTGGCCTCGTCTCGTACAGCCTCTATCTCTGGCACTGGCCGGTCTTCGTCCTCCTCGGCGAGGAGCGCCTGGGCCTGACCGGATGGCCCCGCACGGCTGTCGTCATCGCCGTCTCCTTCGCGGCGGCCTGGCTCTCCAAGGTTCTGGTGGAGGACCCGATCCGCTTCCGGGCCCGCTGGGCCAAGGGCCACGCGGGCGCCTTCGCCCTGGTCGGCGTCTTCGCGGCCCTCCTCTCCCTGTGGGCAGCCGTCCCCGAACCCCGCACCGGGCAGGGGTCGGTGGACATCACTCGGCTGACCTCCGACGACGGCTGACGTCCCGCCGGAAAACTGACGTCCTGCCGAAAAAGGGGTGGCCGCCGGGCACCGGAGGGGTGAGCCCGGCGGCCACGTCTGTGGGCCGTCCGCTCGCTGTCGGAGCTGTCGGAGCTGTCGGAGCCGGAGCTGCCGCGGCTGCGACAGCTCCAACAGCTACGACAGCTGCGACTGCACCTGCGAGGAGATGAGCTCCAGGTGGTCGAGGTCGGCCAGGTCCAGGAACTGCAGGTAAATACGGCTCGCGCCGATCGCCTCGTACCTCCCGATCTTGTCGACGACCTCGGCGGGCGAGCCCGCGAGGCCGTTGGCCTTGAGCTCGTCCACCTCGCGGCCGATGGCCGCCGCGCGCCGGGCGACCTCCCCGTCGTCCTTGCCGACGCAGGCCACCAGGGCGTTGGAGTACACCAGGTCCCCGCCCTTGCGCCCGGCCTGCTCGGCGGCCGCGCGGACCCGGCCGAACTGCCGCTCGCTGTCCTCCACCGAGGCGAAGGGGATGTTGAACTCGTCGGCGAACTGAGCGGCCAGGCGCGGCGTGCGCGTCGCGCCGTGGCCACCGATCAGCACCGGCACCTTCGCCTGCGCGGGCTTGGGCAGGGCCGGGGAATCGGTGAGCTGGTAGTGCTTGCCGTCGTGGCTGAAGGTCTTGCCGACCTCCGTCGACCACAGGCCGGTGACGATCTCCAGCTGCTCCTCCAGGCGGGCGAACTTCTCCTTGGGGAAGGGGATGCCGTACGCCTTGTGCTCGTCCTCGAACCAGCCCGCGCCCAGGCCCAGTTCGACCCGGCCGCCCGACATCTGGTCGACCTGCGCGACCTGGATCGCGAGGACGCCGGGGAGCCGGAAGGTGCCGGCGGTCATGAGGGTGCCGAGCCTGATCCGCTTGGTCTCGCGCGCGAGGCCGGCCAGTGTGATCCACGCGTCCGTGGGACCCGGCAGCCCGTCGGCCGACCCCATGCGGAGGTAGTGGTCGGAGCGGAAGAAGGCGTCGAACCCGAGGTCCTCGGTGGCCTTGGCGACGGTGAGCAGGGTGTCGTAGGTGGCCCCTTGCTGGGGCTCCGTGAAGATTCGAAGATCCATGTCGCCATCCTGCACGCTCGAACGCCCGTCAACCCCACCGGTCCCGCCGATCCCCCGCCACCCCGGTCGGGTGAAAATCCGTCAACACGGCGACCGGTGCGGGCCCACCCCAGTGACCCCGCCCGTCCGGAGATCGTTGGCTCGGGCGGAGCCGGACCGCCCGGCACCCGCGTCGGCGGCCCCTGCCGGTGCGTCGCCTGCATCAACTGCCTTCCCCCACCGGGAGGGCGAGGGCCGAGGAGGCCGTCATGTCCCAGGAAGCCGTGCCCGAGCAGGAGGCCGCGCACGATTCGCCCGTGCCCGCGCAGCAGGGCGCACCCAAGGGCCTGCTGCAGCAGATGGAGGAGCTGATGGCAGCGCTCAACGCGGATCTGACCCAGCTCGACGCCGATCTGCAGCAGTCCACGCCCCCCGGCGTCACGTCCACGTCCCCCGTGTCCCCCGCTTCTCCCGCTTCTCCCGGCGCCACGTCCGCGGGCGCCCGTCCGCAGAGCGGTGACGAGCCCGGCCGCTTCTGACGGCACCGGCTCTTCCCCGGCGCCTGCGCGACCCTGCCTCTGGGCGGGGTCGCCACGGAGCCGCCTCATGACGGCCCCGCCGCCGAGTCGGGCGCGGGCAGCCCCTGCTCCCGCACCGCGAGTCTGCGCAGCATCTCGATGACACGGTCCCTCGACTCGTCGGCGGCGTCGATCGCTTCCATGCACTGCCAGTACACCCCCTCGTCCTCGGCGCCCATGGCGACGCTGACCAGCGCGATGCCGACCTCGCCGAGGAGCCTGCCGAGGCCGAGCAGGACCTCTTGGGCCTCGCCGGTCTCCGTCAGCCGCGCGGCCCGTATGTCCTCGGTCCCCAGGCGCGGGGCGTCCAGCACCCCGCAGGCTCTTCCCCCGACTTCGCTCAGGCCCAGCGCCTCGCCCCGTAACTCAGGAGGGCCCGTGACCGCGAGGCGGCTGCCGATGGCCTGGGCGAGCGCCTGCGACTGCCACACCTCCGTGACGATGTCCGACGGGTCCTGACTCCGCGCCAGGGCGCGGCGGTTCGCTTCGATGAGCCGCATCGCGTTCATGACCGGCCCCCCTCCATCCCGCGCGCCCTCGCCGCACGATCGCCCGAACTCCCTTGTCCACTACCCAGAGTGATACCCATCCGGGCGAAAAGCCAGGGGAAGCCGGAAATCTGTGGACAAGCAATCGAGTTTGGCCAAGCCATCCACTCCGGAGAGTGACGAAAGTACCGGAACAAAGCCTTCCGGCAGGGCAAATGGGACTGCGCGGGCGGGCTCAGGAGCGATCCGCGTCCACTCAGGAGCGACCCCCGCGCCCGCTCAAGAGCCACCACCCGCTCCGGCCCAGGAGAGACGGGCCCAGGGAACACCCCGGCCCCCTCAAAGTCCCTTCAAGGCCCCCTCAGATCACCCAACAGCCCTTCCGGCACCGGAATTCACGGCACTTCCGGCACCGGAAACCGCTGCTCGTTCCTGTCGATCTTCGCGGCGAGGGCGGCCAGTGCGTCGATGCCCAGGACCTCGCAGAACTGCAGCAGATAGGCGAGGACATCGGCGACCTCGTCCGTCACGCGGTGCGCGGTGTCGGGTTCCTCCATCACCCGCGCCGACTGCTCCGGCGTCAACCACTGGAAGATCTCCACCAGTTCCGACGCCTCCACGCTGAGCGCGGCGACCAGGTTCTTCGGGGTGTGGTACTGCTCCCAGTCGCGCGCCGCCGCGAACTCCGCCAGCCTGCGCTGCAGTCCCGCCACATCAAGTCGTTCCGTCACGGCTCCAGGTCTACCACCGAGGCGCCCTCGGCGTCGGCCGCCCAGGACGCGTCCCCCACCGCCCCCACCAGGCGAATGTGCCCGCGCCCACAGGTGCGCGCCGCGAGGTCGCCGATGGCCCGCGCCTGGCGCGCGTCCAGGCGGCGGTCGAGGCCGTCGGCGACGACGGTCAGGGTCTGGTACGCCGCGGGCACCTCGGCCACCGGGTCGACGGCGAGCACGCCGGGCCCGGTGAGCAGCACGAGGGCCAGGGCGAGGTACCTCAACTCGCCGTCCCCGAGCCGCCCGAGCGGGGTGCGCACGCCACCGCCGCGGTCGATGTAGGCGTGCACCGCGCCGTCCTCCGCCTCCTCCGCGAAGACGTCGACGACCGGCCCCGCGCATCCCTCGCGCACCGCGGAGACGAGCAGCGCGTGCCGTCCCGCGCACTCCGCCTGCGTACGCCACAGGACTTCGGCGAGGTTGTCGCAGCCGCTCAGGAGGCGGCCCGCGCCGGCCTGTCCCGCGGCTATCAGCCCCGCGGGCACCGGCGCGCGCATCCGGCTGGGCCTCGGGTCGCAGGGGAACGCCGAGCGCAGCGCGACGACGACCTGCTCCGCCGCCGCGAGGACCAGGCGCTGCCCGTCGGTCTTGCCCGCCACCCGCAGCGGCACCAGCGCCGTGCCGAGCCGGTCGTCCGGCATCGGGGCGCGCGTCACCGGCGCAGAGCCCGCGGTGTGCCAGGCGGCCTGGACCATGCGCCGGCCGGGATCGCGCAGCGCCGTCTCCAACAGGACGAGGCCGCCGCGGGCCAGCCGCTCGCCCACGACGCGCAGTTCGGGCTCGGCCTGCACGGCGAGGTCGAGCCGGACGGCTCCGGCGGGCCCCTCGACCGTGCAGCCGATGCGGAAGCCGCGCCGCCGCTGGCCGTCGGCGCGGGCACGTTCGGGCACGCAGGCGAGGGGATCCGCGAAGACGTCGGCCAGTTCCGCCCCGGCGCTGAGTCGCGCCAGCGCCTCGTACGCACGCAGGGCGCTGGTCTTGCCGCTGCCGCTGGGCCCGGTGACCAGGGTCAGCGGCCCCAGCGGGAGCACCGTGCCCCGGTGTCCCGCGAAGGCGGACAGGCGCAGTTCGGTGACCTGCGGGCGGTCCTGGCCCGCCGGTGGCTCCGCGACCGACACCGGGGAATGCACCGTCATGATCGGAAGGTAGGCGGCCACGGTTGCGGCGAACCGTTCCGCCGAACCGGCCTTCCTACGATCGAGCGATTCCCCGCGAAGCACGCCCGCGCGGGCCGCCGAGAGGCTACGGCTGCGCGACCGCCTCCACCAGGCCCTGGACCTCCGTGCCGGGGGGCGCGAGGAGGAAGACGTTCTTGTCGACCCGGTGCATGCCGCAGTTGAGGCCGAGGACCACACCGCTGCTGAAGTCCAGGACGCGCTTGGCGACTTCGGTCTCGGCGCCGGTCAGGTCGAGCAGCACCGGGATCTGCGCCATGACGGTCTCGGCGACCTCGCGGGCGTCCGCGAAGACGTTGACCCGCATCACCACGAAGCGGCGGCGCGTCTCCGTCTCCGCGTCGGGCAGCGCGCGGTGCCCGGGCCAGGAAGGCCATTCGTTGCGGCTGCGCAGCGGTACGACCTGGGCGAGCCCTTCCCACTGTTCATCGGTGACGTCGTGGCGCTGACTGCTACTCACTGACCCACCCCGTCCTGGCTCGTCCTTGTTTTCTGCACCGGGCAATTCTTACGCCAAGTCACCCGTTCAGCCCAACAGCGACACGGAAGCCGACCTCACGACCGGCCGATTAAGGGGTATTCACCTCACTTCGGCCGGAAATCAGCGGGCTGCCAGGTTCACCAGGCCGTCCGCGAGGCCCCCGCGCCAGCAGGCGTAGTCGTGACCGCCGTTGTACTCGGTGCGGGTCACCGCGTGGCCGTGCGTGGCCAAGGTCTCGTGCATGAGACGGCTGTGGTCGACCATCACGCCCTCGTGGCGTCCGACGTCGAGGTGGACGCGGAGCGCGGGGCGCGGCGTCCCGTCGGTGAAGCGTTCGGCGAGCCAGGGTGTCGTGCCGTCGGACACCAACTCCGGTACGCCGGGCGGCAGTCCGGGACGCCACCACAGCGAGACGGACTGGGCGAGAACGGCGCCGAACCGCTCGGGCCTGAGCAGGGCCGCGTACAGGGCGGTCAGGCCACCGAGGCTCTGGCCCGCGACGACGGTGCGGGCGGGGTCGGCGGTCAGCGGCCAGCGCCCGGCCGCCCAGGGCAGGAGTTCGTCGGCGAGGAACCCGACGAACTCGTCGCGGCAGGTGAGGTCCCGCCAGCGGATGTCGAGGTCGACCGCGTCGGGGGCAAGGACGACCGGCGGGGGCACGGCTCCGTCGGCGACGAGGGCGTCCAGGGTGTCCTGGAACGCGAGCGGGCCGAACCACACGTCGCCGTCACACAGGACGACCACGGGGCTGTCGGGGCGCGGGCCACCCGGGGGCAGGTACGCCCACACGTTCCGCTCCTCGCCGAGCGCGCCCGCGGGCAGGCGGTGCCGCTCGACGCGGCCGCGCGGGATGTCGTCGCGCCGCTCGACCCAGGGCTGCGCGGGCGCGTCGGGCAGGGCGAGGACAGAGGCGTCCGGAAGGCCCCAACAGGCCTCCATGTTGCGGGTGTTGAGGGGATCGCGGGTCGCGTACGGCGACAGGGCGCGCAGCCGGAGCCGCTGGGTCTCGGGGGAGGTCGGCACGTCGCCGGGCGAGAGGTCGGCGGCGATGCGGTACGAGGCGCGGTGGTCGGAGCCGAGCCGGTAGGTGAGGTGCCAGACGTCCGTGCCGGGCAGCGGGGCGAGGAGGGCGTCGGCGGATGGGGTCTCCCCTGCTCGAACGGAGTTGAGAGCTTGGGGAAGGACGCGGTCGGCGAGGCCGTTGACGAGCAGCAGGACCTGCCGGGTCGCCCGGTGCCCGCGCCACAGGAAGGTGACGGCCCGGGACGCGGGGTCGCCGTCGACCGCCTCGATCAGCGGGGTGCCGCCGCGCCGCTCGACGTCGCGCCAGAACTCGTCGAGGAGGGCGGGGAGTTGAGCCTCGGGAGTCTCGGCCACGCGGGAGGCGAGGGCGCGGACGGCGGGGCTGGAGGCACGGGGCACGGCCGGGGCGGCGGGAGCCGCCGGCCGAGGGGCGGGGGCGGGCTCGCGCCCCGCGCCGCCCCGCGCGCGAGGCCGTACGGCGGCCCGTGCGGAGCGTGGTCCCACGCGCCCCGTGGCGTTCGGTCCGGTGCGCATGGTTGCCGCCCCTTCCAGTCCCTCGGGATTTCTGGCGCGCCGGGAGCGGCGGTGGAGGTCACCGCGGACCCTGCACGCCAATATCAACTTAGCTTAGCCTAAGCTAACCATCTCTTCGTCGGCCCTCCCTCCTCGCTGAGGGTCCCGGCCCGCTCACCAGTAGAGTGCGGCTGCGCACCCCTTCCCGAATCCCGAGGTCAGGTACCAGCAGTGACCCCCGCACCCCCCGCAGGCATACCGGCCGTCACCGTCGTCGGGATCGGGGCCGACGGCTGGGACGGGCTCCCCGCCGCCTCGCGCGCGGCGCTCACCGGAGCCGATGTGCTCATCGGCGGCCCGCGCCAGCTGGACCTGCTGCCCGCCGACGCCTGCGCGGGCGAGCGGGTCGCCTGGCCCTCCCCGCTGCGGCCCGCCGTACCCGGCCTGCTCGCCGCCCACGCGGGGCGCCGGATCGCCGTCCTCGCCAGCGGCGACCCCATGTTCTACGGCATCGGGCGCGCCCTGAGCGAGGAGCTCGGCGCCGCCGCGCTCCACGTCCTCCCGCACCCGTCGTCCGTCTCCCTCGCGTGCGCGCGCCTGGGCTGGCCCGTCGAGGACACCGAGGTCGTCACGCTCGTCGGCCGCCCCGCCGCCCGGCTCGCCGCCGCGCTGCACGAAGGCCGCCGCCTCCTCGTCCTCAGCGCGAACGCGGCCACGCCCGGCGAGGTCGCCGCCCTGCTGCGCGACCGCGGCTTCGGGCCGAGCCGGCTGCGCGTACTGGAACAGCTGGGCTCCCCGCACGAGTCGTCGTACGAGGATGTCGCCGACGCCTGGTCGCACGCGCCCGCCGATCCACTGAACGTCGTCGCGGTCGAGTGCCGCCGCTCCCCCGACGCCCTGCGGCTCGGCGCCGTGCCGGGGCTGCCCGACGCCGCGTACGAGAGCGACGGGCAGCTCACCAAGCGGTACGTCCGCGCCGCCACGCTCGCCGCCCTCGCGCCCGAGCCCGGCGAGCTGCTGTGGGACGTGGGCGGCGGCTCCGGGTCGATCGCCGTGGAGTGGATGCGGGCGCACCCCGCGTGCCGTGCCGTCACCGTCGAGAAGAACCCCGTGCGGGCCGAGCGGATCACCCGCAACGCCGAGCGGCTCGGCGTGCCGGGGCTGCGGGTCGTCACCGGCGCGGCGCCGGTCGCGCTCGCCGAACTCCCCGCGCCGGACGCCGTGTTCATCGGCGGCGGCCTCACCGCACCCGGCCTCCTCGACGCCTGCTGGGAGGCCCTGCCCGTCGGCGGACGCCTCGTCGCCAACACCGTGACGCTGGAGTCCGAGGCGCTGCTCACCGACTGGTACCGGCGCCACGGCGGCGAGCTGGTCCGGCTCGCGGTCGCGCAGGCCGTCCCCGTGGGCGGCTTCACCGGCTGGCGGCAGGCCATGCCGGTCACCCAGTGGTCCGTCACCAAGTCACCGCAGGAAAGCAGGAGTTGACAGCACATGACCGTGTACTTCATCGGCGCGGGGCCCGGCGCGGCCGACCTGATCACGGTGCGTGGCGCGCGCACGCTCGCCGCCTGCCGGGTCTGCCTGTACGCGGGCAGCCTGGTGCCGCGCGAACTGCTCGCCGAATGCCCGGACGGGGCACGGCTCGTGGACACCGCGCAGCTCAACCTCGATGAGATCACCGCCGAGTTGGTGCGCGCGCACGAGCAGGGCCTCGACGTGGCGCGGCTGCACTCCGGGGACCCGTCCGTGTTCAGCGCCGTGGCCGAGCAGATGCGGCGGCTCGACGCGGCGGGCGTTCCGTACGAAGTGGTGCCGGGTGTCCCCGCGTTCGCCGCGGCCGCCGCCGCGCTGAAGCGGGAGCTGACGGTGCCTACCGTGGGGCAGACGGTCATTCTCACCCGGGTCGCCCAGCGGGCCACCGCGATGCCCGAGGGCGAGGACCTGGCAACGCTGGGGCGCAGTGGGGCGTTGCTTGTGCTGCATCTGGCTGCGGGGTATGTGGACCGGGTCGTCGAGGAGTTGCTGCCTCACTACGGGGCCGAGTGCCCGGCTGCCGTTGTCGCGCTTGCCAGTCGGCCCGATGAGGTGGTTCTTCGGGGGACGCTGGAGGACATCGCGGGGCAGGTGAAGGCGGCGGGGATTGTGCGGACTGCGGTCATCCTGGTGGGCAGGACTCTTGGCGCTGAGCAGTTCCGTGACAGTCATCTGTACTCGGCGGAGCGGGATCGGCACGTTTGCTGAGTCTTTCGGGTGCGGGTCGTATGGGGCCGATCGCGCAGTTCCCCGCGCCCCTTGCAGGGGCTCTCCTCACGCAGGGGAATCGCTTCGGCCCACCACCGTTCCCGCTCTGTCGATGCAGATGACGTCCACTGCGACGGGCGCCCCTCGCAGCACACCGAGCGCCTCGTCCCTCGCCCTCATCGCCACCAGGTCACCCAGCGGGACGCCCGCCGCCTCGCACAGGCGCAGGGCCTCCAGGCCCGTGTTCGCGGACGCCACCTGGGTCGTCAGGGATTCGTCCGCGCCGCCCGCTCGGGCCAGTTCCGCAAGGAAACCCTTGTCCACCTGGGAGCGGGCCGAGTGCAGGTCCAGATGGCCCGCCGCCAGCTTCGACAGTTTGGCGAAGCCGCCGCAGATGGTGAGGCGGTCGACGGGGTGACGGCGTACGTACTTGAGGACCGCGCCCGCGAAGTCGCCCATGTCGAGCAGGGCGTCCTCGGGCAGGTCGTACTCGGCGACGACCGTCTTCTCCGAGGTCGAGCCCGTGCACCCGGCGACATGCGTGCGCCCGGCCGCCCGCGCCACGTCCACGCCGCGCCGGATCGAGTCGATCCACGCCGAGCAGGAGTAGGGCACGACGATGCCGGTCGTCCCGAGGATCGACAGGCCGCCGAGGATGCCGAGGCGCGGGTTCCAGGTGGAGCGGGCGATCTCCTCGCCGTGGTCGACGGAGATCGTGATCTCGACGTCAGGCGCGACGCCCGCGCGCTCGGCCACCAGGGTCACGTGGTCCCGCATCATCTGCCGCGGCACGGGGTTGATCGCGGGCTCACCGACGTCCAGGGGAAGGCCGGGGCGCGTGATCGTGCCCACACCGGCGCCCGCCTTGAAGACGACGCCCGAGCCCGGCGGCAGCCGCCGCACCGTGGCCCTGACCAGCGCGCCGTGCGTGACGTCCGGGTCGTCGCCCGCGTCCTTGACGACGCCCGCCATCGCGTACGAAGCGGTGAGCTCCTCGGCGGCGAGCGCGAACGCCGGCGTCTGGCCCTTGGGCAGCGTGATGGTCACCGGGTCGGGGAAGTCACCGGTCAGCAGCGCCGTGTACGCGGCCGTGGTGGCGGCGGTCGCACAGGAACCGGTCGTCCATCCGGGCCGCAGACCGGTGTGCTTGAGTTGGGCGCTGCGCCCACCCTTGGCCTTAGCTGCCTCACTCATGAAGGAAACCGAACTCCGTGCACGTACTGATTCTGGGGGGAACGACCGAGGGCCGCCTTCTGGCGGAGCTCCTCGCGGACGAGACGGGGGTCCGGGTGACCAGTTCCCTGGCGGGTCGGGTCGCGGCGCCCCGGCTGCCGCCCGGCGAGGTGCGCGTCGGCGGCTTCGGCGGGGCCGAGGGGCTGGCGGCGTGGCTGCGGGAGCACCGCGTGGACGCGCTCATCGACGCCACCCATCCTTTCGCTGGGACGATCTCGTTCAACGCGGCGAAGGCCGCCGCGCTCGCCCATGTTCCCCTGCTCGCGCTGCGCAGGCCCGGCTGGGTGGCGGGACAGGGCGATGACTGGCACGAGGTCGGTTCGCTGGATCAGGCAGCACAGGTGCTTCCTGAGCTGGGGCGGCGCGTGTTTCTCACCACCGGGCGGATGGGGCTCGCCACGTTCTCCGGGCCTGAACTGGCTGATCTCTGGTTCCTCGTACGTTCGGTCGACGCGCCCGAGCCGCCGTGTCCCGCGCGCATGGAGGTACTGCTCGACCGAGGGCCTTTCGCCCTCGACGGGGAACGGGAACTGCTGCGGCGGCATCGGATCGACGTCGTGGTGACCAAGGACAGTGGGGGTTCGGCCACCGCACCGAAGCTTGTCGCCGCGCGCGAGGCGGGGATTCCTGTCGTGGTGGTGCGAAGGCCCGCCGGGCCGGAGGGGGTTGTCGGCGTCGCCACGCCGGGGGAAGCGGTTGCCTGGGTGCGCCTGCTGTGTGGTTAGGCGCGGGTTGTATGTGGCTGGTCGCGCAGTTCCTCGCGCCCCTTACAGGGGCACGGATCCGCCCCGTAAGGGGCGCGGGGAACTGCGCGACCAGCCCCCACACACCCACAGCCGACACGCGCCCGCAGAACCCCTAGTCCGGATACCGCCGAGGAGTCCACACAACCTGCTCCGCGCCCCCGCGCCTCCGTACCCACCGGGTCTGCGAGGACCCGACGATCAGCAACGTCCGCATGTCGACCTCGGCAGGGTCGAGGTCACCGAGCCGCACCACTCGCACGCTCTCCTCAGGTCCTCCGACGTCACGCCCGAGCACCACCGGCGTATCCGGTGCCCGGTGCTCCAGCAGAAGCTCCCTCGCCTTGCCCACCTGCCACGTGCGGCTGCGCGAGCCGGGGTTGTAGATGGCGATGACCAGGTCCGCCGCGGCCGCCGCGGCCAGCCGCTCCGCGATGACCTCCCACGGCTTGAGACGGTCGGAAAGAGAGAGGGTCACGTAGTCGTGGCCGAGGGGCGCGCCCGCGCGGGCGGCGGCGGCGTTCGCGGCCGTCACCCCCGGCAGCACCCGCACCGGAACATCCGCGTACTCCTCCTGCGAGGCGACCTCCAGGACGGCCGTGGCCATCGCGAAGACGCCCGGGTCACCGCCGGAGACGACGGCGACGCGACGGCCCCGCTTCGCCAACTCCAGGGCGAACTCGGCGCGTTCGGACTCGACGCGGTTGTCGGAGCCGTGCCGCTGCTGTCCGGGGCGGTGCGGCACGCGGTCGACGTACGTGGTGTAGCCGACCAGGTCGTCGGCCTCGGCGAGGGCGCCGCGCGTCTCGGGGGTCAGCCAGAGCGGGCCCGCGGGACCGGTGCCGACCACGACGACCTCACCGCGCTCCGGGTCCGCCGAAGGCTCGGGCGCGGGACCGCCCGTCAGCGGCGCCACCCGGCTCGGCAGCACCGCCACGGAGAAGTACGGCACCGACTCCGGGTCCACGTCGGCCAGTTGACCGGTGCGCTCGCCCTGCATGGTGGCGCGCTCCACGTACCGGGCCTCGTCGAGGCGGCCCGCGCGCTCCAGGGCGCCGCGCACCTTGCCGAAGGTGCGGCCGAGCTTCATGACGACCGCCGAGTCCGTGGCCGCGAGGCGTGCGGCCAGTTCCTCCTCGGGGAGCGTGCCCGGCAGGATCGTGAGCACCTCCTCGGCCTCCACCAGGGGCTCGCCGAGCCGGGCCGCCGCCGCGCTCACCGAGGTCACCCCGGGGATCACCTCGGTCGGGTAGCGGTGCGCGAGCCGTTTGTGCATGTGCTGGTAGGAGCCGTAGAAGAGCGGGTCGCCCTCGGCGAGGACGGCGACCGTGCGGCCCGCGTCGAGGTGGACGGCCAGGCGCGCCGCGGCCTCCTCGTAGAAGTCGTCGAGAGCGCCCCGGTAGCCGCCGGGGTGGTCGGTGCTCTCCGTGGTGACGGGGTAGACCAGCGGCTCCTCGATGTGGTCGGCGCGGATGTGCGCGGCCGCGATCGAGCGGGCGATGGAGCGGCCGTGCCGGGCGGAGTGGTACGCGACCACGTCGGCGGCGGCGATGGTCTCCACGGCGCGCACGGTCATCAGGGACGGGTCGCCGGGGCCGAGCCCGACGCCGTAGAGCCGGCCCTGCGGGCTCTGCTCGGTGTGCACGCCGCTCATTCCGCTTCGCTCGCAATCGCGTTGATCGCCGCCGCGGCCATCGCGCTGCCGCCCCGACGTCCCCGTACGACCAGGTACTCCAGACCGGAGGAGTGCTCGGCGAGCGCGTCCTTGGACTCGGCGGCGCCGACGAAGCCGACCGGTATGCCGAGGACCGCGGCCGGACGCGGCGCGCCCTCCTCGATCATCTCCAGGAGGCGGAAGAGCGCGGTGGGCGCGTTGCCGATGGCGACGACCGAGCCTTCGAGGCGGTCGCGCCACAGTTCCAGGGCGGCGGCGCTGCGGGTGGTGCCCATGCGCTGCGCGAGGTCGGGCACGGACGGGTCGGCGAGCGTGCAGATCACGTCGTTGTCGGCGGGCAGCCGCTTACGCGTGACGCCGCTCGCGACCATGTTCGCGTCGCACAGGATCGGCGCGCCGTCGCGCAGCGCCTTGCGGGCGTCGGCGATCACGCGCGGGCTGTAGGCGAGGTCGCGCACGAGGTCGACCATCCCGCAGGCGTGGATCATCCGCACCGCGACCTGACTGACGTCGGCGGGCAGGCCCCCGAGGTCCGCCTCCGCGCGGATGGTGGCAAAGGACTCGCGGTAGATGGCCGCGCCGTCCTTCTCGTAGTCGAACACTGTGCTCTCGCTCATCTCGTGGCCGTTGTTGCCGTTGGTTTCGTGGGGATACGTGCCGTGGTGACCGTCTCGGTCAGGGTGCCGCCCGTCATGGGCGCGCGGTCCTCGCCGACGATGCGCACCGTCACCTCGTACTGCCCGTCGCCGGTGGCGAGGACGTCGACCCAGTCGCCCCACGGGTGCCCGCAGCGCCGTTCGCAGCCGGACCAGTGGACGGGCAGACCGCCGAGGCCGGGGACGGCGTCGGCGCGTACGTCGGAGAGGGACTTGGCGCAGCCGGGGCGTCCGGTGCAGGCGCCGACGCCCAGCCAGGGCGATTCGGCGTCGGTGATGTGCCCTGCGTCGGCGAGTACGGCGAGGCGCTCGCGGGCCGCGGCCTCGTCGGCGAAGCCGGGGACGACGAAGCCGCGCCAGGGCGTGACGCGCAGTTCGTCGGCGGGCAGCGGCAGGAGGGCTCGCCACTGGGCGGCGGTGACGCGGCCGAGGGGGGCGTTGACGACGACGGCGTCGCCGACCACCCCGGGTGCCTGCGGGGCACTGCGGGCGACGGACCACGGCTCGGCGCGCACGGCGTCGATGCCCGCGCGCTCCAGTGCTCCGGCGAGGTCCACGCGCCGCTCGCGGGGCAGCTCCCACACCCGCCAGGCGCCGTTGCCCGCGGCGGTCGCGGCGGCGAGGAAGGCCCTCGCGGCGGTGAGTGCGGCGCGGGGGGCGTCGGCTCCGGCGACCCGGAACGCCAGGCCGCCGACGCGGACGATCGCCGTCCCGCCCGATTCTGCGATCAAGGTCACATCGCCGCCGAGCCCGACGACGTCCCCGCGCCCGTCGTCCAGGGCGAACAGGAAGCGCCCTGAGAGCTCCGCGGTCCACCCCTCGGAGCACAGGAGTCCGTCCAGCTCACGGGCCCACAACTGCACGTCACCGTGGCCGAGTCGGTCGATTCCCGCCAGCGGTGACGCCACCACGTTGCGGATGCGTTCGTGCCGTTCGGAGGGGAGCAGGCCCGCTTGTGAGAGCAGCGCGGAGAGTTCGCCGCCGCAGGTCTCGCCGAGGCCGCGCAGCTCGATGTTGCCGCGCGAGGTGATGCTGAGGTTGCCGTCCGCCAGACGCTCCGCGGCGGTGGCCAGCACCTCGGCCTGACGGGACGTCAAAAGGCCGCCGGGCAGGCGGAGTCGGGCGAGGCGGCCGTCGTCGGCGCGGTGCAGGCGAAGGGCTCCGGGGCAGGCGTCGCCCCGGTCACGTATGGGGGGTTCGCCCTGTTTTGGGGATGTTGCTCGGGTGGGCGGCATGGCGGCGAGCATACCCACGCCGATCCGGCGGGACGCCTCCCGAGACGGGCCGTCCTGGCAGGTGGCCGCACCGCCGACCGTGGGCAGGACTTACTATGCAGGCGGCGGACCGCCAGGTCCGTCGACGCCAGCGACGGCGTGGGTCCACCAGGACCCGAAGGAGGAAGCCCGGTGCGAATCCGGCGCGGTCCCGCCACTGTGAGCCCCACCGACGTGGGGTGAGCCAGGAACTCCTGCCGTCCATACGACCACCCGGGGCGCGGACACCCCGAGGAAGGCCTGCGCCCGCATGCTTCTGCTGCTGTCGACCTCCGACACCGACCTGCTCAGCGCCCGCGCGGCGGGAGGCCCGGTCGACTACCGGTTCGCCAACCCCTCCCGCCTGGACCTCGACGGGCTGCCCGCGCTGCTCGACGGCGTCGACCTCGTCGTCGTACGCCTCCTCGGCGGTGTCCGAGCCTGGCAGGACGGCCTCGACCAGCTCACCGCCAGCGGCCTCCCGGTCGTCGTGCTCACCGGTGAACAGGCGCCCGACGCCCAGCTGATGGCCTCCTCCACCGTGCCCGTCGGCATCGCCGCAGAGGCGCACGCCTACCTCGCGCACGGCGGCCCCGCGAACCTGGAGCAGCTGGCCCGCTTCCTCTCCGACACGGTGCTGCTCACCGGCCACGGCTTCGAGCCGCCCGCGGCCGCCCCGTCCTGGGGCCCCCTGGAGCGCGCCGCCCGCGCCGACGGCACCGAAGGCACGGACAGCCCGACCGTGGCCGTGCTCTACTACCGCGCCCACCACATGAGCGGCAACACCGCGTTCGTGGACGCCCTGTGCGGCGCCATCGAGGACGCGGGCGCACGGCCCCTGCCGCTGTACGTGGCCTCGCTGCGCGCCCCCGAGCCCGAGCTGATCGAGGAGCTGCGCGCCGCCGACGCCATCGTGACCACGGTCCTGGCGGCCGGCGGCACCAAGCCCGCCGAGGCCTCCGCGGGCGGTGACGACGAGTCCTGGGACGCGGGCGCGCTGACCGCCCTGGACGTGCCGATCCTGCAGGCGCTCTGCCTGACCGGGTCGCGCTCGGCCTGGGAGGAGAACGACGAGGGCGTATCGCCGCTCGACGCCGCGAGCCAGATCGCCGTGCCGGAGTTCGACGGACGCCTCATCACCGTCCCCTTCTCCTTCAAGGAGATCGACGAGGACGGCCTCCCCGCGTACGTCGCCGACGCCGAGCGCGCGGCCCGGGTCGCCGGAATCGCCGTACGCCACGCGCGCCTCAAGCACATCCCGGCCGCCGACAAGCGCCTCGCGCTCGTCCTGTCCGCGTACCCGACCAAGCACTCCCGCATCGGCAACGCGGTGGGCCTGGACACCCCCGCGTCCGCCGTGGCGCTCCTTCGCAGGCTCATCGGCGAGGGCTACGACTTCGGAGCCGCGGAAGAGATCCCCGGTCTCGTCTCCGGCGACGGCGACGAGCTGATCCGCGCGCTGATCGACGCGGGCGGCCACGACCAGGACTGGCTGACCGAGGAGCAGCTCGCCGCCAACCCGGTGCGCATCCCCGCCGCCGACTACAAGCGCTGGTACGCGACGCTGCCCGAGGAGCTGCGCGAGTCCGTCGAGCAGCACTGGGGCCCGCCGCCCGGCGAGATGTTCCTCGACCGGTCCCGGGTGGGCCAGGGCGGCGACCCGGAGGGCGACATCGTGCTCGCCGCCCTGCGCCGCGGAAACCTCCTGATCATCATCCAGCCGCCGCGCGGCTTCGGCGAGAACCCGATCGCGATCTACCACGACCCCGATCTGCCGCCCTCGCACCACTACTTGGCGGCCTACCGCTGGATCGCGGCGTCCGCGTCGGACGGCGGTTTCGGCGCCGACGCGATGATCCACCTCGGCAAGCACGGCAACCTGGAGTGGCTGCCGGGCAAGAACGCGGGCCTCTCGGCGGCCTGCGGCCCCGACGCCGCGCTCGGCGACCTGCCGCTGATCTACCCCTTCCTGGTCAACGACCCGGGCGAGGGCACGCAGGCCAAGCGCCGCGTGCACGCCACGCTCATCGACCACCTGGTGCCGCCGATGGCGCGCGCCGACTCCTACGGCGACATCGCGCGCCTCGAGCAACTCCTCGACGAGTACGCCCAGATCAGCTCCATGGACCCGGCGAAGCTGCCGGCGATCCGCGCGCAGATCTGGACGCTCATCCAGGCCGCGAAGCTCGACCACGACCTGGGCCTGGAGGACCGCCCGGACGACGACGGCTTCGACGACTTCCTGCTGCACGTCGACGGCTGGCTCTGCGAGATCAAGGACGCCCAGATCCGCGACGGCCTGCACGTCCTCGGCCAGGCCCCGAAGGACACCGACCGCGTCAACCTCGTCCTCGCGATCCTGCGGGCCCGCCAGATCTGGGGCGGCACGACGGCGCTGCCGGGTCTGCGGGAGGCGCTCGGCCTGGACGAGTCGGCGGCCACGCGCACCAGCGCGGACGAGGCCGAGGACAAGGCCCGCGCCCTGGTCCAGGCGATGGACGACGCAGGGTGGGACCCCGCCGCGATCGCTTCCGTGGCCGCCGACCAGAGCGAACAGGTCGCCGCCGTCCTGGAGTTCGCCGCCCGCGAGGTCGTGCCGCGCCTCGCGGCCACCACCGCCGAGCTCGACCACGCCGTACACGCCCTGAACGGCGGCTTCGTCCCGGCGGGACCCAGCGGCTCCCCGCTGCGCGGCCTGGTCAACGTCCTGCCGACCGGCCGCAACTTCTACTCGGTCGACCCGAAGGCCGTCCCTTCCCGCCTCGCGTGGGAGACGGGCCAGGCCCTGGCCGACTCCCTGATCGAGCGGTACAAGTCCGACAACGGCGAGTACCCCACCTCCGTGGGCCTCTCCCTGTGGGGCACCAGCGCGATGCGCACCGCGGGCGACGACGTCGCGGAGGCCATGGCCCTGCTCGGCGTCCGCCCCGTCTGGGACGACGCGTCACGCCGCGTCACCGGCCTGGAGGCCATCCCGTACGAGGAGTTGGGCCGCCCTCGCATCGACGTGACGCTGCGCATCTCGGGCTTCTTCCGTGACGCGTTCCCGCACACGATCGGCCTGCTCGACGACGCGGTGCGGCTCGCCGCCTCGCTGGACGAGCCCGCGGACCACAACTACGTACGCGCCCACACCCAGGCCGACCTGGCCGAGCACGGGGACGAGCGCCGGGCCACCACCCGCATCTTCGGCTCCCGCCCCGGGACGTACGGCGCGGGCCTGCTCCAGCTCATCGACTCCCGCGACTGGCGCACCGACGCGGACCTCGCCGAGGTCTACACGGTGTGGGGCGGGTACGCGTACGGCCGCGGCCTGGACGGGCGTTCGGCGCGCGAGGAGATGGAGACCGCGTACAAGCGCATCGCGGTGGCGGCGAAGAACACGGACACCCGCGAGCACGACATCGCGGACTCGGACGACTACTTCCAGTACCACGGCGGCATGGTGGCCACCGTGCGCGCGCTGCGGGGCACGGCCCCGGAGGCGTACATCGGTGACTCGACGCGCCCCGAGACGGTCCGCACCCGCACGCTGGTCGAGGAGACCTCACGCGTCTTCCGGGCCCGCGTCGTCAACCCCAAGTGGATCGAGGCGATGCGTCGCCACGGCTACAAGGGCGCCTTCGAACTCGCCGCCACCGTGGACTACTTGTTCGGGTACGACGCCACGACGGGCGTCGTCGCCGACTGGATGTACGACAAGCTCACGGAGACGTACGTCCTGGACCCGACCAACCGCGAGTTCCTCCAGGAGGCCAACCCCTGGGCCCTGCACGGCATCGCGGAGCGCCTCCTGGAGGCGGAGTCGCGCGGCATGTGGGCGAAGCCGGACCCGGCGGTGCTCGAAGCGCTGCGCCAGGCGTACCTGGAGACGGAAGGCGACCTGGAGGACGAGGGCTGAGCCGGGAAGGGGGACGCTCTGCCATGACGACCGGAACCGCCACCCGGTACCTCTACCTCGCCCGGCACGGTGAGGCCACCGCCGACGAGAGCGGGCTGACGGAGACCGGCCGCCGTCAGGCCGTGCTCCTCGGCGAGCGGCTGCGCGGCGTACCGCTGGCGGCGGTCCACCACGGGCCGCTCCCCCGTGCCGAGCAGACCGCGCGGCTGGTCGGCGAGCAGCTCGACGGCGTCCCCCTGCACCGCTCGGAACCCGCCGGGGACTACGTCCCGTACCTGCCGCAGGCGGCCGAACTCCCGCAGGAGATCGCCGAGTCCACGCTGCGGCGCCTGGCGGAGTTCCCGGCGGCGGAGCGCGAGGGCGGCCCCGCACTGGTCCGTGAGGCCATGGCGCGCTTCACGGGTCCGGTGCCGGGCGACGAGCCGCGCCACGAACTGGTCGTCACCCACAACTTCCTGGTCGCCTGGCTGGTCAGGGACGCGCTGGACGCCCCGCCGTGGCGCTGGATCGGCCTGAACCACGGCAACACCGCGCTGACCCTCATCCGCTACGCCCCGGGCCGACCTCCCACCCTCGTCTTCCAGAACGACGCGCGGCACCTGCCGAAGGACCCGGCTCAGACGACCTGAGGCAGCGCCAAGTTGTTGACCAGCGGCCCTTCGATGGTGACGCCTTCGGTGATCAGGGACTCGGTGACGGGCAACGGCGCGGGGTTGGCCACGGCAGCGGCGGCGGGCACGGCGGTCACCGCCAGGGACAGGGCGAGGGCGCCGAGCAGGGCGGCGGAGGCGACCAGAACGCGACGAGAGCGCATGCGACTACCTGTCTTCTTGGAAAGGCCGAAAGGCCGAAGGAATTCGGGGTCTGGGGTTCGGGGTCTGGGGTTCGGAGTCTGGGGGTTCGGAGTCTGGGGGTTCGGCAAGGAACCGAGAGGGCAGCGAGGCTAACCCCTCCTGGACAATCCCGCGCATCCGACGACCCTTTCGTATGATCGTCAGTGACTTCCTGATCGCGCCGGGGTTACACACGGCGAGACGGGCCGCGGTCGGCGACCCGTACCCGCACGGTCCAAGGAGGCTGCAGTGAACGGCAGTTGGGTACAGGCAATGTCCCGTTGGGCGCTGGTCGCAGCGATGGCAACCGCACCCGCTGTCCTGTGCTCCGGCACGGCGCACGCCGACGAGACCCACACGAACGCGCACAACGCACCCAAGGTCGCGCTGATCAACACCGGCCAGATCGACGACCCGCTGGAGGACGTGCTGGAGCACACCCTCAACTTCGGGGACGGCTACAGGTGGGACTGACGCCCCCGGCTCCCCACGGCTGACCGGCCACGTGCGCGGACCCCTGCCCCGGGGTTCGCGCACGCGCGCTTCACGGCAGCACCCCGCTACCTCACTACCTCACCTCACGGAGCGAGGCAGGAAGCCCCCGGAACCTCCGCCGGCACCCCGGGGCTCGCGGGATCGACGAGGGTGGTGACATCACCGGCCGACTGCGTCAGGCAGTCGACGGTGGTGACGGGATCCGGCACGGCACTGGCGGTCCCGGCGAGAACCCCCACCAGCGAGACGGCCCCCAGGGCGACGGCGACGGCGCGGCGCATATGAACTCTCCTTTGCGTCAACGGACTTCGTTTGCGACTCGATACACGACACGAGCCGCCCGGTGGCTCCCCACCGCGGTCCGCCGATAAGCCCCACATCACCCGTACGTGAACGCCGTAACGATCCGCCTCAGCACTTCACGCTCAAGTTCTTCTCCGCGAACAGGAGCAGCCGGACAGACGATCCTTCTCCAAGTCCCTCGCCGTCGGCACGCTGTCAGAAGACCACCATCACAGGCGTTCCGAACCCGATGTCTCCCGGTGCGGGCGGGCCGACAGGCCGTCGATGCTGGTGGAGTTCTTCTTCCGCATGTACTCCTCCAACTCCTCGTCGGACTTGCGCATGCCCCACTGGTCCTGGAGGTCACGCTCGCGGACCAGGTCCATCTCCGGCACGGTGAATCCGCAGGAGTCGGTGATGCGGGTGAGCGAGACGACGATGATGGAGCGCGGGATCGGGTGCTTTCCGAAGTGGCCGATCAGGGTGTCCCACTCGGGGGCGTCGGGGAAGACGCAGCGGGCGGTGCCGTACAGCCGCAGGGTCTTGGGGCGGCGGGTGAACGAGCAGAACATCAGGGTGATGCGGCCGCTCTCGCGGACGTGCGCGATGGTCTCGGCCCCGGAACCTATGAGGTCCAGGTAGGCCACCGTCGTGTCGTCGAGGATGACGAACGTGTCCATGCCGCCCTTGGGCGAGACATTGACGTGGCCGTCCGCGGACAGCGGCGCGGTGGCCGTGAAGTACAGGGGCGCCTGGGCGATGAAGTCACGCAGCGCGGGGGTCAGCCCTTCGTAGAGCTTGCCCATAGGGGATTACCTCTCAGAACTCTCTCGACTCTTGCGGCTCTGCGAAATCACTCACCTCTCTCGGCTGCCTAAGCTCTCCGGACTCCCCGGAGCGGCATGCAGGCTCCCGTGCAGATGGACCAGGCCGCCGCCCGGGGAGCCGACCCGTACGTGCTCCACGGCGCAGACGATCAACTCGTGGTCGCCCAGCGTCAGTTGATGGTGGCGCGTGCCGACCAGCCACGCGGCGCAGTCGTCGAGCAGCGGCACCCCGTGCGGTCCCGTGTGCCAGCGGGTGGGCGGCGCGAACCGGTCGACGCCCGTGGCCGCGAACCGCTCGGCCACCTCGCGCTGGCCCGCGCCGAGCAGTTGGATCCCGAACCTCTCGCAGTCCTTGACCCTGGCCCAGGTCGACGACGTCTCGGCGAGCGCGAAGGAGACAAGGGCCGGTTCGGCGCTCACCGAGGTGAACGACGTGATCGTCACCCCGGCGGGCCCCGAGGGCGTGGCCGCCGTGAGCACCGCGACCCCGGAGGCGTGCCCCCGCAGCGCGGTGCGCAGCTCGGCGGCGGCGACCGTGGGCACCGCGGTGGTCACGACGACGTCCCGGTGGGCGTGGTGCCGAGCAGCCGTTCGGGCCGGGGGGCCACGGCGGCGATGGAGCGCGGTGCGCCCGAAGCCGTGTCGGGCCGGGTCTTGATGCTGATCCGGTCGGCCAGTTCGTGGGCCAGGGCGCGCGCCTCGTCGGCCGAATCGCCGCGGACCATGAGCAGTCCCGAGCGGTCGTACGACCAGGCGATGGGAGCCACCGTGCCACCGGGCGCGGCGGAGAGCTGGAGGGTCACCACCCGCGGATCGGCGCGCACCTCGTCGGCTCCGGTGACGGACTCGACGATGCCGGGCTCGGCGGTCAGGAAGCGGATGGCGCCCCCGCCCCGTGCCGGTCCCGGTGTGATGGGCGCGGTGCGATCCGCGTACCAGAGGAAGGCCAGCGCGTCGATGTCGGTGCCGTACACCTCGGTGACCAGGTCGGCGATCCGGTCGCCGCCGCGCCGGTTGTGGGACTCCACCAGGCGGGGCCCTTCGGCGGTGACGATGACCTCGGAGTGCGAGGGGCCGTCCTTGACGCCCACGGCGTCCAGCATCCTGGTGACGAGCGACTCGATGCGGGCCGTGGTGTCCGCGTCGATGGCCGCGGGCTGGATGTGCCCGACCTCGACGAACGAGTCCAGCTTCTCCTTGGCCGTGTACGCGACGACCACGTGCTCGCCCGCGAAGCTGAAGGCCTCCACGCTGAACTCGGGGCCCCGCAGGTACTGCTCCATGATGAACGTGTGCAGCCCGAACTCCGCCGCCCAGGCAGCGACTTCGGGGACCGCGTCGGGGCCTTCCACCAGGCGCACGCCCAGGCTGCCCGAGCCGTACCTGGGCTTGATCACCGCGGGGCCGAATTCGGCGACGAAGGCGCGGATGTCGGCCTCGTCGTGCCCGAGGCGCGCGGCGACCCCCTCGATGCCTCGCTCGGCGAGCAACTCCCGGAAGGCCAGCTTGTCCTGCAGCACGCGGACGGTGTCGAGGCCGGTGCCCGGCAGGCCGAGCGCCGTCGTCGCGGCCGCCGCCGACTCCAGGCCGTCCTCGATCATCGAGATGACCCGGGCCAGCGGGCGGTGCCGGTGCACGGCCGCGAGGAGGTCCGCGACGGCCTGCGGGTCGCGGTAGTCCGTGAGGTGGGCCTCGGCGACCAACTCAAGGCCCGCCGTGTCCAGTTCGTGCGGGCCGTACACCCAGACGATGTCGAAGCCGGCCTGCCGCGCCTTCTTCAGGGTGGCGACCTGGCCGCCGATGACCGCGATCCGCGGTGCGGTCCCGTTCGTGTTTGTACTCGTGTTCTCGTTCTCGTGCGTCATGCGCGCAGCTCCCGTCCCGATGCCTTCTCCAGCCAGCGCACGACCTCGACGTTGTCGGCGCCGGCCGGCAGTTCTTCGTGCGCCTTCTCCCACAGATCTTGGCAGGCGTGCCCGAAGGCGGCGGGGCCGCCCGCGGAGTCGAGCAGCGAGGTGCCGATGCGGATGTCCTTGAGCATCAGGCGCAGCGCGAAGCCCGAGTCGAAGGTGCCGGGCAGGATGTGGTCGGGGAGCTTGGTCTGCGAGGCGTGGTTGCGGCCGGTGGAGGCGTTGATCACTTCCAGCATCGCCGCGGGTTCGAGGCCGAACGCCCGCCCCGCGAGCATGACTTCGGCGACCGCCGCCAAATTGACCGCGGAGAGCAGGTTGTTGAGCGCCTTCAGCGCGTGGCCCGCGCCCGCGGGGCCCACCCGGTACACCCGGCCGAGCGCGCCGAGCACCTGCTCCGCCCGCTCCACGTCGCCGGGTTCGCCCGCGGCCATCAGCGTCAGCTCGCCCGCGCGCGCGGCTGCCGGGGAGCCGGAGACCGGCGCGTCCACCACGGCCACCTGGTGCACGGCGGCGGCGCGGCCGAGGTCCAGCGTGTCCTCGGGCGCCGAGGAGCCCGTGTCGACGATCAGGGAGCCCGCGGCGAGATGCGGAAGCAGCTCGTCGGCCACCTGCCGGACCGCGGCGCCGTCGGGCAGCATGGTGACCACCACCGGCGCGGCCAGGTCCGCGACGGACTCCGCCGCGCGCACGCCCGGGTGCTCACCGGCCGCCGCGGCGACGCCCGCGTCGGTGTCGTACGCGATGACGTCGAACCCGCGCTCCGCGAGCCGACGGCACATCCCGCCGCCCATGGACCCCAGTCCCGCAAATCCCACCCGCATGATCCGTTCCTTTCTTCGTACGTGTGCTCAGGTCTCGGTGCTCAGGTCTCAGTGCTCGTGCCGCGGCACGACACGGCACGGCACGGCGTGCCGCCGCTCTCATCCCGCGAAGATGGCGACCAGCCCCCGGACGATCAGGACCAGCGCCGCGACGACCGCGAGGGCGAGCACCGCGCCGCGCATCCGGCCGCTGCCGTCCACATGCCGCCGGACAGGGCCCGACAGCGCGAAGCCGACCACCACGGCGGGCAACAGCAGGGCCCCGAAGGCCAGTTGCTCGCCCGAAAGACGGCCGACGACGGTGAGGGAGCCGAGCGAGAGCAGCGTCCCCGCCGTGTAGAAGACGTTGAGAGTGCCGCGGACCGTGGGTCCGGACTCCTGGTGGTAGACGAGCGCGATGAACGGCCCGCCGATGGACGACGTCGTCCCGGTCAGGCCCGCCACGGCGCCGGAGGCGATCAGGGTGCCCCGGTTCTTGGGCAGCCGGGCCGGGTCGAAGGCGAGGAGGGACACGACGCCCAGGGTGATGCCCGCCGAGAGCAGGTCGAGCGTCGGCACCGAGACCACCAGGACCACGGACGAGGCCGCCGCCGTGCCCACGACCCGCCCGGCCATCGCCCAGGAGACGCCGTACCAGTCGGTGTGGGAGATCTCCCTGACCGCCCCGAGCGCGGCCAGGACGGCGGCGACGAGCAGCAGCGACCCCGGCATGAGGTCCGGCGCGGCGATCTGCACCACCGGCGCCGACACCAGGGCGAGGCCCACTCCGAGGCTGCCCTGGACCAGTGCGCCGAGGAACACCGCGAGGGACGCGAAGGCCCAGACGGACAGTTCAGGCATCGACGGGCACCCCCGCACGCATCCGCTCCCCGGCCGCGCGGGCGACCCGCTCGGCCGCGACGCCCGCCACCGCGAGCACCGCGGCGGCCACCACCCAGCCGAGCGTCCCCGAGCCGAGCAGCAGCCCGGTGACCAACAAGGGCCCGAGGACCCGCTGTCCCGCCACGCTCAGATTGAAGACGGACAGATAGCGTCCGCGCTGCTCCTCGGGGGCCAGGGCGATGGACAGGTCCCACACCGCGGAGTTGGCGATCACCTCGGCCAGGGAGAGCGTCACCACGGCGGCGGCCAGCCACGCCACCGCGGGCCCGCCCCCGACGGAGCCGGACTCGGCGAAGCACAGACTGCTCACCGCGAGCACGGAGCCCGTCCACGTCAGCATCCGCGTGGTGCGCCGCTGGCTCGTCGCCAGCTTGCTGACCGGCACCTGCAGCACCACGACGAGCACGGTGTTCAGCGCGAACAGGACGGACACGGTGGCCCGTGGGGCGCCCGTGTGATCCAGGATCCACACGGGCATCGCGACGAGCAGCATCGTGTCGAAGAAGAACAGCAGGAAGTTGAGCCCGGTCAGCGTCAGATAGCGCGCGTCGGGCAACACCCGGCTCCTGACCGGCTGTTCACCGGCCGCCTCCGGAGCGGCATCGGCCGCGGGCGCGGCCGTTTCGGGCACCCGCAGCACGAGCACCGCGCCGCCCAGGAAGGCGAGCCCGATGGCGAGCAGCGTGACCCGGTAGGCGGCCTGGGTGTCGCCGACGAGCGCGGCGCCCGCCGCGATCGCGCCGACCCCGAGGCCGCAGTTGCGTACGACGTTGACCACCGCGAGCAGCCTCGTGCGCTCCTGGCGTTCCGGCACGGCCACGGCGACGAGCGCCTGGAGCACCGGTGGCCCCGCTCTGTCGCACGCCACCGCGCACAGCGTCACCACCATGAACTGCCAGAAGTCCGTGACGAAGACGTACGCCGCGCAGCACACCCCCCGCCCCAGGTACACGGCGGCGAGCACGCGTCTCGCCCCGTACCGGTCGGCGAGGGCCCCGCCGAGCAGGGAGATCCCCAGGGCCACGACACCGGCGACGGCGAGCCCGGAGGCCACCTGGTTCGCGGAGAGGTCCACCTGCCGGGTGAAGTAGGCCATGGAGCTCGCCATGAACAGGCCGATGCCGAGCGACTGGACGAGGGCTGCGGCGGCGAGCCTGCGGCCGCCCGCGGTGAGCGTCACGTCATTCGGTCCCGAAGTCGAAGTCGACCTGGTCCTCGAGCTCCATCTCGCGCACGATGCGCCGTACTCCGGAGAAGTCGCGCACCAGCAGGCCGGTGCCGGCCTGGCGGCGGCAGTCCTCGACGATCTCGTCGGCCTTCTCGAAGCCGGCCGCCTTCAGGATGCCGGGCCACACCGCGAAGTCCTGCTCCACGAAGGCGTGCAGCGCCTTGGGCAGCGAGTCGACGAAGGAGCGGCGCTGTTCGGTGTTCATGTGCACGTACAGCGCCTTGGCGACCTCGACCATGACGGAGGAGTGCGCGGACTCGTCGCGGGCGTGCAGGCGGGGCACCAGGGCGTGCAGCGGCTGGACGGTCTTGTCGCGGGAGAGCAACTCCAGATAGGCGTTGACGCTGATCTCCGAGACCGTCGTCCACACCAGCTTCAGCAGGTCGCGCTCCCAGCGCTCCGACACCTGCGCGTCGGCCTCCAGGAGACGGCGGTAGGTGACGGTGTGCGGGTAGGCGGGCTCGCCGGTGACCTGCCGGACCTCGCGGGTGCGCTGCATCGCGATCATGTGCATGTACGTGTGCCAGACTTCGTCCACGTGCGTCTGCTGGACGGCGCGCTTGAGCTGGACGCCGTCGGCACCGGGGAAGGCGCCGTGCATGATCATGGCGAAGGTCGGGTTGGCGACGTACTCCTCGGCCGCGATGACCCGCTCGTTGTAGACGAGCCAGGCCATGGTGAGGACCTTCTGGCGCTGCTCGGGCGTGGCCGCGAGGTACAGCGGGTGTTCGGCGAACGGCAGCAGGCGCTCCGGGTAGTCCGGCAGCTGCTCGTCGTACTCCTCCGGCTCCGATATCTGGTCCAGATCGGTGCGGATCGTGGCGCGCCGGGGCCAGGAGTCGGCGATCCGGCGCAGCACGGTCTCGTCGATGTGGTCGAACCCGTCCTCGACGGTGTGCTCGTGCTCGGTGATGCTCAACTCAACTCCCCTTCGTTTACGGCGTCCTGTGCGGCGGCGGTGATGGCCTCGGCCAGCAGGGCGAGGCCGGGCGCGAGGTCGTCGGCGTCCGCCACGATCGGCGGCATGATCTTGAGAACCTGGCCGCGGGCGCCGGAGGTCTCCACCAGGAGTCCGCGTGTGAAGGCGGCCCGCGAGACCTTGTCCGCGAGCGCCGGGTCGGTGAAGCCGAGCCCGCGGATCAGACCGCGGCCGAGGACGGTGCAGCCGAGGTCGGCGAACTTGGCGGCGAGTTCGGTGAGCCGGTCCTCCAGGGCGGCGGCGTTGCGCAGCACCTGTGCGGCGAACTCCGGCTCCGCCCAGCGGTCCAGGCACGCCGTGGCGGTCACGAAGGCGAGGTTGTTGCCGCGGAAGGTGCCGCTGTGCTCGCCGGGGCCCAGCTGGTCGAGCTCGGGGCGGACCAGGACGAGGGCCATGGGCAGGCCGAAGCCGCTGATGGACTTGGACAGGCAGATCAGGTCGGGGACGATGCCCGCCTCTTCGAAGCTGAAGAAGGTGCCGGTGCGCCCGCAGCCCGCCTGGATGTCGTCGACGATCAGCAGGATGCCCCGCTCGCGGGCGACGTCGGCGAGCCTGCGCAGCCAGGGCGCGCTCGCCGCCGAGAGGCCGCCCTCGCCCTGCACGGTCTCCACCACGAAGGCCGCGGGCAGGTCGATGCCGCTGCCCGGGTCGTCGAGCATCCGGGTCAGGTAGTCGATGGTGTCGACGCCTTCGCCCGCGTACCCCTCGTAGGGCATCCGCGTGACGTGGCCGAGCGGCACTCCCGCTGCCCCGCGCTTGAACGAGGTGGCGGACGCGGCGAGCGCGCCGAGCGAGAGGCCGTGGAAGCCGCCGGTGAACGCGATGATGTCGGTGCGCCCGGTGACCCTGCGGGCCGTCTTGAAGGCCGCCTCGACGGCGTTGGTGCCGGTCGGCCCGGTGAACTGCACCCGGTGGTCGAGCCCGCGCGGCGCGAGCACCACCTCGCGGAAGCGGTGCAGGAACGCGGCCTTGGCGCCGGTGTGCAGATCGAGGCCGTGGACCGGACCGTCGGCCTGCAGGTAGTCGATGAGGGCGGCGCGCACCTCGGGCGGGTTGTGGCCGTAGTTCAGCGCGCCCGCGCCGGAGAGGAAGTCGATGTACTCGCGGCCGTCCGCGTCCCACATCCGGTGGCCCGAAGCCCGCGTGAAGACGGCGGGGAAGCGTCGGCAGTAGGTGCGTACGGCCGATTCGAGCTCGTCGAAGACGGCCGTGTCCGACCCGGGGGTCACCGTTTGCGCGGCGAGTGGTTCGGCGGTGGTCATGAGGCACTCCAGGGGTCGATGCCGGTGATCTCGGCCGTCTCACGGGGGGTCAGGGCGGTGCGCGGGGAGAGCGGGAACCAGCCGGCGAGGCTGAGCCGCACCAGCTCGCGCATGCGGTCGGCGATCAGCTCGGGGGTGTAGCGCTCCGCCACCTCGGCCGCGTCGATCACCGGGGTGGGCGGGAAGTAGCGGCCGCCGGGCACGGGGCGCACGACGGCGTCCCACAGGTTGAGGCTCTGGCCGCCCCAGCGGGCCCGGCCGCTGAACACCGAGTACAGCGGGAGGCCTTCGGGGTGCGGGCGGCTGAGCGCCTGGTTCACCGCCTCGCTGACCATCTCCACGATCAGTCCGCAGCCGCCCGCGGAACGGGACCTGCGGGCCTGCGCGAAGAGCGCGAGGGCGCCGTCCAGGGCGTCGCCGTGCCGGGTCAGGCCGCCGCTCTGCGGGGTGTAGCCGAGGTGGGCGAGGGTGGGCGTGCCGGTCGCGGCGACCGCTTCGATGCAGTCGAACTCGCCCTCGCCCGCCACCTCGATCTTGACCGCGTCCGCACCGGCCGCGACGAAGCGGTCGGCGGCGACGCGTGCCGTGGCGGGGCTCTGCGTCGTCCCGTCCGGCAGGTCGGCGAGCAGGAACGGCCGCCGGTCCGCGGGGAATTCGGCGTCCAGCGCCTTGCGCACCTCGGCCACCAGGCCGGTGAGCGTGGCAAGGCCCCACTCCTGCTCGTCGGCGCCGGTCAGCGTGGTGCCGCTGCGGCCCAGGTGGGTCATGAAGTACGAGTCGCCGACCATCACGCACTCGACGGGGGCATCGAGCAGGTCCGGTGCGCGCAGCGCCTGGGCGAGGCCTTCGACCTCGTAGCCCCGATACGCGTTGATCTTGAGCCCGAGCTGTGCCGGACTGTCGTACCTGTGCAGGTACGGGGCCAGCGCGGAAGCCGCCGCCGGCCTGGCCACGGTGGTGTCAACGGTCATGGCCGCCCTCCCAATAGATCTTGTTGATACGGCCGATGGCGTCCACGACCCGCTCTTCGGGCGCGGCGGTGAAGCAGAGCCGGGCCCAGCCGTCGCAGTGGGCGCCGAACACCCGGCCGGGCGCGAGTCCCACCCCTGCCTCGGCGCAGCGCCGCACGAACTCCTCGCCGTCGCCGTACCGGGAGAGGTCCAGGAAGGTGTAGAGCCCGCCCGTGATGCCGGTGTGCGGGATCTCCAGGGCGTCGTCGGCGAGGTGCCAGGCGCGCTCCGCCTCCGCCCGGCGCCGCGCGAGCTCGTCGGCGGGGGTGGCGAGGGCACGGAACGCGGTGTACTGCGCGGCGGTGGACACCGAGTACAGCGTGTGCAGCGACCACTTGGTGAGGGTCTCCTCCGCGCCGGGCGGCGAGATCAGATGGCCCACGCGGGTGCCGGGCATCGCGTACGTCTTGCTGCAGCTGTGCACCGAGAAGGTGCGCTCGGCGGCGCCGGGAACGGTCGCCGTGTCGAGGAAGCCGCCGTCGCTGAAGTCGTAGTTCTCGTACGCGTTGTCGGCGATCAGCCACAGGTCGTGGCGTTCGGCGAGCGCGGCGAGGGCGGCGAGGGCCTGCTCGTCCAGGCGGAAGCCCGTCGGGTTGTTGGGGTTGTTGAAGTAGATCGCGCGGGTGCGCGGGCCCACGGCCCGCTCGATCTCCGCGATGAAGTCGAAGTCCGGGTCCTCGCTGAGCTCCAGGAAGACCGGCACCTCGCGCGGTGTCCCGCCGGCCGCCCACACCAGGCCGGTGGCGAACAGCCACTGCGGGGAGAGGATGAGGACCTCGTCGCCCGGGGTCAGGATCGCGTGCAGGGTCACCGCGATGGCGTGGGTGGCGCCGCTCGTGACCAGGACCTGCCCGGGGTCGACGGCGGTGCCCCGGCGCGCGCTCGCCGCGTCGGCGAACGCCGAGCGCAGGGCAGGCACTCCGGAGGGCGGCGCGTGCTCGTGCGCCGCGATCCCGAACTCCGCGCGCTCCCAGGTGCCGGGGCGCGCGCACGGCTCGAAGACGGTCTTGCCCTGCTGCAGCGGGACCGGCTCGGCGTGCGCGCCGGAGCGCAGCAGCCGGTCGACGGTCACCAGCGGGGAGGGCGGTATCTGATGGAGGGTTCTACCGAACGACGGCATGAGGTGTACTCACTTCTGAACGTGGAACGGACCCGGGCCGAGCGGGAGTTCGGCGGCCGCGCCCCTGGCGGGCCGGTCGATGCCGAGGTTTCCGCGCAGGGTGGTGCTCTCGTACTCGGTGCGGAACAGGCCGCGGCGCTGCAGTTCGGGCACCACGAGGTCGACGAAGTCGTCCAGGCCCTCGGGGAGCACGGGCGGCATGACGTTGAAGCCGTCGGCGCCCTCCCCGGTGAACCACTCCTCCATGAGGTCGGCGACGTCCTGGGGGGTACCGATGACGATGCGGTGGCCGCGGCCGCCGGTCAGGGACTGGTAGAGCTCCCTGATCGTCAGGCCCTCGCGGCGCGCCTTGTCGTAGACGAGCTGCTGGCGGCTGGTGCTGCCCTGGGTGGGCGGCAGTTCGGGCAGCGGCTCGTCCAGCGGGTAGCCGGAGATGTCGATGTCGCCGAGGAGCTGCGTGAGCAGGCCCAACCCGACGACGGGGTCGACCAGTTCCTGCAGTGCGGCGTACTTGTCCTCGGCCTGCGCGCGCGTGCGGCCGATCACGGGGAAGAGGCCGGGCATCACCTTCACCTGGTCGGCGTCGCGCCCGTAGGCGGCCACCTGCTGCTTGATGCCGCGGTAGAACGTCCGCGCCTCGTCCAGGGTCTGGGCCGCGGTGAAGATCACCTCGGCCCAGCGGGCGGCGAAGTCCTGGCCGTCCGCGGAGGCGCCGGCCTGGACGAGCACGGGGTAACCCTGCGGCGAGCGGGCCACGTTGAGCGGGCCGCGCACCGAGAAGTGCTCGCCCTTGTGGTCGAGCACGTGCAGCTTGTCGGGGTCGAAGTAACGCCCCGACTCCTTGTCGTACCCGAAGGCGTCGTCGTCCCAGCTGTCCCACAGGCCGGTGACGACCTCCATGAACTCCCTGGCCCGGTGGTAGCGCGAGCCGTGGTCGGGCTGGGAGTCGCGGTTGAAGTTCTTCGCCTCGGCGTCCGTCACCGAGGTGACGATGTTCCAGGCGGCCCGGCCCGCGCTGAGGTGGTCGATCGAGGCGAACTTCCGCGCGATGTGGAACGGTTCGTTGTACGTCGTCGACGCGGTCGCCGCGAGGCCGATGTGCGTGGTGTGCACCGCGAGGGCGGACAGCAGCGTCAGCGGGTCGAACTGGAGGAAGCGGCCCCATCGGCTCAGGTCGTCGGCGTTGCGGTACGGAGTGCGGATGCCGACGCCGTCGGCGACGAAGAACATGTCGAACTTGCCGCGCTCGGCGGTGTGCAGGAGCTCGCGGTAGTGGGCGAAGTCATGGCCGCCGTCCGCGGGGGCCGTGGGGTGCCGCCAGGAGGCCACGTGATAGCCGGGGGAAAGGAGAAAGGCTCCCAGACGGAGCGTACGGCGTGTCACGCCCATTGCAGGTCTCCGGTGTCCTTGCAGGTGAGGAGCTTTGGATCGAGACGGACACTAGATGAGCGGTGAAGTGCGGACACGGTTCTGCGTGCACTGTGGCTTTATCGCGGAAAGCCCCTTCTGCTTCTTTTGATTACCTCGCGGTAACGGCCCGATTGCAGCGGTGGAACGGCGTGGGCCCCGCACCCTCGGAAGGAATGCGGGGCCTGGCGACGCCGGGGCGTCCTCGTGGTGCGCTCAGTGGGGGCGACGGGTGCGGGAGGCGCCGTGCGTGGGTTCGTAGTGGTGCTCGGGGCGGCCCGCACCGCCGTATTTCAGGGCGAGTTGGACGCTGCCGCGCTCCTGCAGATGCTTGAGGTAGCGCTGGGCGGTGGAGCGGCTCACCCCGGTGAGGTCGGCGACCTCCTGAGCGGACAGCGCCTTGCCCGCCCCGCGCAGCACGTCGCGGATGCTCTCGGTGGTCGCCGCCGAGTATCCCTTGGGCGGCACCTCCGCCTGGACGGGAGTGTGGAGCGTGCCGAAGATCTCGTCGACCTCGCCCTGCCCCAGGGAGTCGAAGCGTTCGAGGCGGTCCCGCATCTGCGCGTACGACGTCAACTTGGCCCGCAGCGCCGCGAAATTGAACGGTTTGACCAGGTACTGCAGGACGCCGTTGCGCAGCGCCGAGCGCACGAGCTCCGCCCCGTGGGCCGCCGAGATCATGATGACGTCGGTCTCGTGGCCGAGCCTGCGGAGCCTGCGCACCAGCTCGATCCCGTCCTCGTCGGGGAGGTAGTGGTCGAGCAGGATCAGATCGACGCTGCCGCGCTCGACGGCCATCAGCGCCTCGGCGGCCGTGTGAGCCCGGCCCACGACGCGGAATCCCGGGATGCGGGACACATAGGCGGAGTTGACCTCGGCGACGTAGAAGTCGTCGTCCACGACCAGTACGTCGATCATGGTGTTCACAGCGCGACTCCCGCCGTCATGGAGGGATCCCGGGGCAGCCGGACCGTGAACACGGCACCACCGCCCGGCCGTTCGGCGAGCCGGACCGATCCGCCGTAGCGCCGCGCGACGCCGTCGACCAGCGTGAGACCGACGCCCCGGCCCCGGTGGGAGGGCGCCTCCTTCGTCGACCAGCCGTCGAGGAACACCGCGTCCCGCAGGGCGGCGGGGACACCGGGCCCGTTGTCGGCGACGCTCAGCACCGTGGCGTCGGCCTCCGACCACATGCCGACCTCGGCGAAGGGCTTGGCCGCAGGGTGCTCGGCAGCCGGGTGCTCGGCGGCCGCTTCGACCGCGTTGTCTATGAGGTTGCCGAGCACCGTCACCAGGTCGCGTGGATCGACGGCGGGGCGGGACGGTGGTGGCTTGTCGGCCAAGCGGAGGGTGACACCCCGCTCCGCGGCGGCTGCCCGCTTGCCGGCGAGGAGGGCGTGGAGGAGCGGCTCGGACGGTCTCTCACGGGGTGGCTCGGACCGGGGCGCGCGCTGCCGGACCCGCGCGAGGTCGCCGGAGAGCTCGGCCACAAACTGCCTGGCCAGCGCGTACATTTCAAGGTCGAGAAGACCTGCGAGGGTGTGCAGGTAATTCGCCAGTTCGTGGTCCCGAGCCGGTGACGTCGCGGCGAGAATTCGTTGGTTCTTCAACTTCCCCCCAGTGCATACGCAAGATGAAGATTGTGAGTTCCTCGCTCTTCCTACACGGTCAGAATGAGCAGAACAATCTTTCCGAGGTAAAGCCGGGGTATGTGTGAGGACCGCCCTGACCTGGGATCACGCATCTAGCCTTAGATCCCGCACGCGCCCGGGTGCGTGCTTTTCAGGACTCCTGGGAGGTGCCGGTGAAATCGGGAGCAGAACGGCGTGTTCTGGCCTTTGTGGACAGCGACTACGCGGACACCCCGTACGACAAGTGGGGCGCCGATACGGGCGTACGACCACACCTTCTGGTCTCCGAGGGCAAATTCCCGCAGTACCGTCACGTACCGGACGCCGTCTGCGTCCCCGACTACCGCGAGGGCGGCGAGGCGGAGCGGACCGCCCTCGACCTCGCCCTGCGCATACGCCCCGACGCGGTGATCGCCCGCATGGAGAGCGACCTGCTGCGCGCCGCCCGGCTGCGGGAGCTCCTCGGCGTACCCGGCCAGGACTTCGCGAGCACCCTCGCGTTCCGGGACAAGATCCACATGAAGAACCTGGTGCGCCGAAGCGGCATCGAAGTACCGGAGTTCGCCCCGATACGCGTGGTCCTCGACCTGCTCGGCTTCGTCCGCGAGCACGGCTACCCCGTGGTGGTGAAGCCGGCCCTGGGCTCGGGCTCCACCGGCACCCAAGTCCTGCGCGGCCCGGCGGACTTGACCGGGCTCCTCGCCGAGGGCCTGCCCGAACACGCCGAGGTGGAGCGGTTCGTGGAGGGCCAGATGTACGTGGTGGACGGTCTGGTGGCGGCGGGCGCACCGGTGGCCACGTTCGTCTCGCGCTACCTCAACGACTGTCTGTCTTTCCACGACGGCATCTACCTGGGCTCGGCCCAGCTCAGCCGTGAACACCCGCTGACGGAACGGCTGATCGGCCATGCGCGCGAGGTCCTCGCCGCGCTGCCCACCCCCGAGTGCACCACCTTCCACCTGGAGGTCTGGCACACGCCCGACGACCGCCTCGTGCTGTGCGAGGTCGGCAGCAGGACCGGCGGCGCGCTGACCTCCCCCGCCGTCCACGCCGCCACCGGCTTCGACCTCGACGAGCAGTGGTTCCGCGCCCAGGTCGCCCCGGAGACCCTGACCGGCACGGGAGTTCACGGCGTCCCGCCGGGACGGAGCGCGGGCTGGGTCGTCTTCTATCCCGAACGGGGCACGCTCGCGGCCCTGCCCCAGGACCCCCCTCCCTTCGTGGTGGAGGAGCGCCTGCGGGCTACGGTGGGCGCGACATACCAGGGGGGTGTGAAGTCCGCCCACTACTTGGCGGCCTACGTCCTGACCGGCGCCGACGACCAGGAGGTCGAGCGGAACGCGGCGGAGCTCGCCCGGTGGTTCGCCGCCGGGGTGCGGTGGACAGGACGCCACGGCGAGGACGGCCTCGCGACCCCCGACTGACAACAGATCAAGCCCGTGACGACGGCCCGTGACGACGGATCGAGCCCGCTACGGGGAGCCAGGGAGCGGAATGCGCTACATCATCATCGGATCCGGAGCGGTCGGCGGTTCGATCGGAGGGCGGCTGCACGAGAGCGGCCTGCCCGCCGTCCTGGTCGCCCGCGGCGCGCACTACGAGGCGCTGCGCGACAACGGGCTGCGGCTCACGGTCCCCACCGGCACGCTCACCCTCGACGTGCCGGTCGTGTCGGGCCCCGAGGACGTCGAACTGCGCGCCGACGACGTTCTCGTACTCGCCGTCAAGACCCAGGACAGCGTGGCCGCCCTGGACGCATGGGCCGCGCGCCCCGTGGTGGGCGGCGGCACCGCGGGCGAACGCCTGCCCCTGGTGTGCGCCCAGAACGGCGTGGAGAACGAGCGCCTGGCGCTGCGCCGCTTCCGCGAGGTGTACGGCGTCTGCGTGATCCTGCCCAGCAGCCACCTGAACCCGGGTGAGGTCGTCGCCCCCTGCGGCCCGCACACCGGCGCCCTGGTCATCGGCCGATACGGCGCAGGGTCCGACGACACCGCCCGGCGGATCGCGGGCGACCTGGAGAAGGCCGGCTTCCTCGCCCCGGTGGCGGCGGACGTCATGCGCTGGAAGTACGGCAAGCTCCTCGGCAACCTCGCCAACGTGGTCGAGGCCGTCTGCGGCTCGGCCTCGGGCGACGCCGCGCAGGACCTGGTCGCCCGGGTCAAGGCCGAGGGCGCCGCGGTCCTCGACGCCGCCGGCATCGCCTACGCGAGCGGCGCCGAACTCACCGAGCTGCGCAGCGGCACGGTCGACCCCCAGCCGATCCCCGGCGTACCGGCCCACAGCTCGACCTGGCAGAGCCTGGCACGCGGCGCGGGCTCGATCGAGACGGACTACCTCAACGGCGAGATCACCCTGCTCGGCCGCGAACACGGCATCCCCACCCCGGCGAACACCGCCCTGCAGCACGCGGCCAGGGAAAGCACCCGCCTCGGCCGCAAGCCGGGCGAGGTGACGGCCGAGGAGCTGAGCGGGGGCATCGCCGGGGCCACCTCGACCTGAGGCCCGGACGCCGCACCGCCGGTCGCCCCCGTCAGGCTTCGGCGTCGTCCCGTGACTGCGCTCTCGGTGGTGTCGGCGCGACCCTCGGCGGGTTCGCGGGCCGCACGGCGGTGCGTTCGGGATGGCGCTGGCGGATGGGCGTGAAGGAGGCGGCGGCGGCCACGGCCAGGAAGACCACGGCCACGCCGATCAGCGGACCGCGCGTACCGAAATGCCCGACCAGGGCGGTCAGGGCGGCCGCGCCGAGGGGCGCCAGGCTGCCGTGGATCGTCCAGAACGCGGAGGTGACGCGGCCGAGCAGATGGTCGGGGGTGACCTCCTGCCGCAGGGACATCGAGCAGACGCCGGCCAGCGCCATGCCGAAGGAGTACAGGACGACCGTCACGGCTGCCACGGAGACGTACCCGAAGACGCCGAGCGCCAGCGTCGCCACCGAGCACAGGGTCATCGAGCCGATCCAGCAGCGGCCGAACCCCCAGGAACGCCGCAGCCGGGCGGTCGCGGCGGCGGCCACGCAGGTGCCCACGCCCGCCAGGGCGAGGACGTAGCCGACCGTGCGTTCGTCCTGCGCCAGACCGTGCCGCAGGTGGTAGATGAACACGTCGGTCATGCCCAGGCTGAGGAACGTGGTGATCGTGAGCAGCACGGTCAGCGCCCGCAGCACCGGCGTACGCCACAGGAAGGCGGCGCCGACGCGGAAGCCGGTGCGCAGATCGTGCGCGCGCTTCGTGGCACCGGCCGGATCGCCTTGCGACGGCCGTTGGGCGGTCCTGAGCCTGACGAAGAGCAGCCCGACGAAGGAGATCCCGAAGCTGCCCGCGTTGATCGCCACCGCGGCCGTGGGCCCGAAGAACCCGGAGACCACACCGGCCAGGGCGGGCCCTGCGATGTACGCGATCGCGTTGGTGGCCTCCAGGCGTCCGTTCGCCTCGACGATCCGGTCCTTGTCGACGAGATTCGGCACCGCGGTGACGTACGTGATCTTGAACAGCATCTCGAAGACCGAGGCCAGGACCATGACCACGTACAACAGCCAGATCTGCGGGCTCAGCGCCCAGCAGACGGGGATCGCCCCGTAGAGCACCAGGCGGGCGGCGTCGCACAGCATCAACAGCCGCCGCCGGTCGAAGCGGTCGGCCCAGGCGCCGCCGACGAGACCGGTGAGCAGCGCCGCGGCGCCCGCGGCCGCGGTCAGCAGACCCATCTGCGCCGCGGAGCCCGTGGTGTGCAGCACCAGGAGCGGCACCGCCACCAGCGAGAAGGCGTTGCCGATCTCGGACAGCGCCTGCACCGCCCAGAAGATGGAGAAGTCCCGGTTGGACCAGAGCGAACGAGCGGGCATCAGAAGGCTCTTCCGTCCGAGGGGTCATCGAGGTGCCGCGTACGGCTCCACCTCCCGTGAATTCACTGAAGCCTAGACCGGGATCCGCACGGTCCACGCAGTGTCCGTCGGCCGACAAGGAAGGCCGGGAACCGGCCAGGGAGCTCGATGTCGGCTGCCGGTCACGGGTGGTAGATCTCGGCGACCTTCACGGCGATGCCGTCCGGGTCCTTGAGGACCTTCACCTTGACGGTGCCCATCCTGGCGGCCTTCACCAGGTCGTCGTAGGTGCACTTGAGGGTGCCCGCGCCGGTGTTGTCGGCGGAGACGCTGCCGTCCGGGGCCCCGCAGATCGCCGCGGCGCCGAGGATGGCTGTGCTGTCCTCGACGAGGAAGGCCTGGTCGCCGACCATCATCTTGTGGTCGGCGAGATAGGTGAGGGTGCCGGTGTACGTGCCCTCGCCGCCTCCGGTGTTGACGCCGTCGCCGTCGGCGCCGGTGCTGGTGCCGTCCTGCTGAGAGGCGCCGCCGGAGTCGGCGGAGCCGGTGTCGTTCTTGTCGCCGCCGGCCGCGGGATTGCCGCCGGTGGACGCCGAACTGCCGCTCGGCTCCGCGGATTTGCCCGGCGCCGCCGAGGCGGTCGCCGACTTGGCGGAGTCGGCGGCGCCGCTGTCCTTCGTACCACTGCCGTCGTCGCAGGCAGTCAGCGAGAGGGCGAGGGCCGCGACGGCGGCGACGGCGAGCGTGGACTTCTTGCGCGGGACTGTACGCATGGTGATGCTCCCCCGAATGGTGCTTGTCGTGGTGTACGGCCTCAGCCTGCCGCGTCGCGCTGCCGTTCCACTAACACCTGACTAACGCAACGTCGTCGCAGGTCAATGGGGTCGCGCCAGGGACTTCTCGACCTGTTCCGCCCTGGCCAGGTACGCGGCCTCCCCCGACGGCCCGTCGAGCACCGCGGCGATCTCCCCGAGCCGGGCCAGGGCGCGCACCGTACGGGCTGGAAGGTCCTCCTCCTCGTTGGCGGCGACAGCGGCGAGCAGGGCGTCGCGGGCCTCCTGGTGCCGCCCGCCGTGGTGCAGCGCGATGCCGTACGACTCCCAGATGAGCGGGCGCCATCCGGCGATCTCGCTGTCGGGGATGGCGTCGAGGCAGCGGGCCATGTGCTCGGCTGCCGCCGCGAAGTCGTCCTGGGTCAGGGCGACATGGGCGGCGTGGTAGCGCTCCAGGGTGACAGCGATCGGATGGTCGGCCGTGCGGGCGTCGCGCACGGCGTCCGCCAGCGCGTCGAGCACGCCGGCCGGGTTGCCGTGCCGGTGGCGGGCGATGGCGAGCAGGACGAGGACCTGGCAGGAGACCTCGGGTGCGAAGCTGCGCAGCGGAGCCACCGCACCGGCCAGCAGGGTCTCGGCGCGCGCGAACTGCCCGGTTTCCACGAACAGCATGCCCGTGACGGCCCGCAGCCAGCCGATGCCCTCAGTGCTGCCGATCCGCTCGGCGGCGGCGAGGGCGACGCCCAGCGGCAGCTGCCAGCCGGGGTGTGGCCGCCCGTGGACGAGCGGCCACAACAGGGCGGCGATCCGCCAGGTGCGGTCCTCGTCGTCGAGCCGGGCAGCCGCCGAGACGGCGGCCACCAGTGACTCCTGCTCCTTGAGGAACCAGCCGAACACAGCATCGCAGTCGGCGAACCGCGGTACGGGTAGCCCAACTTCGAGCCCCTCGGGCAGCGGCACGGTCCGCGAGCCGCCGGGGTCGAAGACGTTCACGGCGGCGTGCTGGGCGCGCAGCCAGTGGTCGACGAGGCGCCGGGTGACCGCGTCGGCCTCCTCGGCGCGGGGCAGTCCGCGCGCGTAGAGCCGTACGAGGTCGTGCAGGGCGTAGCGGCCGGGCGCGGCCTCCTGGACCAGGTGCGCGGCGGCGAGCCGGTCCAGGCCCGTGCGAGCCTCGGCAACCGGGATGCCGGCGGCGGCCGCGGCGGCGTGGGCGTCGCTCTCCCGGGTGAAGGAGTGGCCGAGCGCACCGAGCAGCCCGGCGTCGGCGGGCGCGAGCCGGGCGACGGAGGCGCGCAGGGCGGCCTCGACGCCGGTGTCCTCGGCGGACAGGAGTGTCAACCGGGCGCCCTCGTCGGAGAGTTCGACGGCCAGGTCGGCGACCGTCCAGTGCCGACGGCCCTTCAGCCGGGCGGCGGCGATGCGCAGGGCGAGCGGCAGGCCGTCGCACAGCCGGGCCACCTCGCGCACGGCGCGCCCGTCGGAGGCGTCGGGGCCGAGCGCCTCGGTGAGCAGCAGGGCCGCGTCGTCCTCGTCGAGCACCTCGACGGGGATCGGCGTCGCGCAGTCCGAGGCGATGACGGCGTCGAGCCGGGTCCGGCTGGTGACGACGGTGGCGCAGCAGGGACCGCCGGGCAGCAGGGGACGGACCTGGGCGGAGTCCTTGGCGTTGTCGAGGACGACGAGCAGCCGCCGGTCCTTGACCATGGACCGGAACAGTGCCGCCGCGGCGTCGAGCGAGTCGGGCACGGCCGGGGCCTGGACTCCGAGAGCGAGCAGGAACTCCCTGAGGACATCGGCCGGTTGGGCGGGATCGGTGCCGCTGTGCCCGCGCAGATCGGCGAAGAGCCGGCCGTCGGGGTAGGCGTCGGCGTGCGCGTACGCCCAGTACACGACCAGCGAGGTCTTGCCGACCCCGGCGGGTCCCGCGACCAGGGCGATGGGGGCCTCGGAGGCGGTGGCGGTGCCGGTCAGCGCGGCGAGCTCGGGGGCACGACCGCGGAATCCGCGGGGCGGGCGCGGCAACAGGTCGGGGGCGGGGGCCCGCACCGGAGTCCGTTCGGCTGCCGGTTCCTCGCCCCTCTCGTCCCGCCCTCCCCCGGCCGTCCCCTCAAGGACCTCCTCGTACGCCTCCCGCAGCGCGGGCCCCGGGTCGACGCCCATCGTGTCGGCGAGTTCTTTGCGGGTGCGGTGATAGCGCTCCAGGGCGTCGGACTGGCGGCCCGCGCGGTACAGCGCCCGTATCAGTGCGGCGATGAGCGTCTCGCGCAGCGGGTGCGTCGCGGCCTCCTTGCCGAGCAGCGCCACCGCCCGGTCGTGCTCGCCGAGCGCCGCACAGGTGGCCGCCAGCTGCTCGACCGTGGCGAGTCGGCTCTCCTCCAGCGCGTTCGCGGCGGCGAGCAGCGGGGCCGTGCCGTTGATCCCGCCGAGCGCGGGCCCCTGCCACAGAGCCAGCGCCTCGCGCAGCATCAGCGCCGTGTCGGCCGGCTCGCTCTGCTGCCGGGCCAGCGCGACAAGTTCCTCGAAACGGCGCACGTCAAGCAGCGTCTCGGGCAGCCGCAGCGCGTACGCCCGCCCCTGCGTGGTCAGTTCGACGCCGTACGCGTCCAGGCCCGCCTCGGCGATCAGGGCACGCAGCCGTGAGACGTGCCCCTGGATGACGGTGCGCGCGTGCTGCGGCGGCTCGTCCTCCCACAGCGCCTCGGTGAGCGTGTCGACGGAGACGGCGGCCGGGGCGCGCAGCAACAACATGGCGAGCAGACTCCGCCGCTTGGCGGGCCCGAGCGGCACGGGCCCTGCCCCGCCGTTGATCGCCACGGTTCCGAGGAGCTGGAACTCCATGTGCGTGCACTCTCCAGGCGGGCCGACGGAAACAGAAGGGCGGGGGCAACGAGGGTATCGCCAGGAATTACCGGCCAGTTCGGGCGCTTTGTGATGGTTGGCGCCCCTGGACGTGCGACGCGGGCCAAGGGCCAGGCGTCAGGGTGTGGCGGTGAGGGACGGCCAGAGCGTGCCGGCGGTGAGGGAGCGGGCCAGGCGGCGGGCCCAGTAGGTCTCGTCGCCGTCTTCGTCGCGCCAGGACCACAGGCGGGTGGTGGCGAGGTGGAGCGGGTTGAGCAGGGTGATGCCGATGGCGCCGTGCAGTTGGTGGGCGATACGGGCGATCTCGGCGGCCGAGGCTGCTGACTGGGTCTTGGCGGCGGCTACGGCGAAGTGCGCGTCGGGGCCGCCGATGTCCAGCGGGACGGCGGCGGCCTGGACCGCGGCGCGGACCACGGCGGCTTCCTCGACCAGCCGCGCCTCTTCCTGCTTGACGGCCTGGAAGCGGCCGAGCGGACGGCCGAACTGGGTGCGTGCGGTGGTGTGGGCGACCGTCAGGTCGACGCAGCGTTCGGCGGCACCGGCGATCAGGGCGGAGCGGGCCAGGGCCGCGCGGAGCCCGGCCTCGTCGAGCAGTTCGGCATCGATCCGGCGGACCTGCGACGCGGGGACCTCAAGGGCGGCGAGGTGCAGGTCGTCGCGGGGTTCCTCGGCGAGGTTGCCCCCGGGGGTGAGGACGGCCTGGTCGGGGGTGAGGGTGAACAGGACGGGGCCGAAGGGGGCGGTGGCCAGGACGAGAACCGCGGTGGCGGCGCGGGCCCAGGGAACGCGGCGCAGGGTACCGGTCACCAGCAGGGTGTCGTCGTCGCCCAGGCAACCGGCCGAGCCGACGGGAGAGGCGGCCGGATGTGCGTAACGGATGGTCAGCTCGGGGGCGATCGCGTAGCTGAGCGGGCCGTCGGGGACGGCGAGTCCGGCGCGGCGCAGCAGCGGGCGGGCGACCAGGGCGGTCTCGGCGAGGGGTGCGGGGACGGCGCGGCGCCCTGCCTCCTGGGCGGCGACGAGGAGTTCGGCGGTGGAGGCGTCTTCGGAGGGGAGGGCCACGGCGTCGGGAGCGGTGGTGTTGGTGACGGTGGCGATGGCGTCCGCGGCGGCGTGGAAGGCGGCGGTGTCGTAGGCGTCGGCGGAGATGACGGGGGCGCTGGTGTCGATGGTGTGGGTGTTCATCGATGCTGCCGTGTGGGTGTTCATCGGTGCTGCCGTGTGGGTGTTCATCGGTGCTGCCGTGTGGGTGTTCATCAGTGCTGCTCCAGACCTCGGGTGATGATGCCGCGAAGGATTTCGTTGGTGCCGCCGCGCAGGGTGTAGCCGGGGCTGTGCAGCAGGGCGAAGGCGAGCAGTTCGGGGTGGCTGCCGGGAGTGGCGTGCGGATCGGCCGGGGTCGGCAGGACGCTGCGGACGGCGTCGACCAGCGCGCCCTCCAGACGGGTGCCGAGGTCCTTGACCAGGGCGGCCTGGATGTCGGGCGAGGCACCCGCGTCCAGTGCGGCCGCCACCCCGAGGGACAGTCGGCGGACACTGTGCAGACGGGCCGTCAGGATGCCGACCCGGGTGAGCTGTTCGGCCGTGACCGAGCCCCTCTCCAGTTCGCGCAGCAGGGAGACGAGCAGGGGGAAGGTGGACAGGTAGCGTTCCGGGCCGCTGCGCTCGAAGGCGAGTTCGCCGGTGACCTGCTGCCAGCCGTCGCCCCGCTGCCCGAGCACCATGCCGTCGGGGACGTCGACGCCTTCGAGATGGACGGCGTTGAAGCGGTGCTCGCCGCTCATCAGCCGGATCGGCTCGATCCGCACGCCCGGCGCGCGCAGGTCGACGACGAACTGGCTGAGCCCCGCGTGCTTGTCCTCGGCGTCGTCGGTGCGGGCCAGGACGATGGCGTAGTCGTTGACGTGAGCGCCGCCGGTCCACATCTTGGTGCCGGTCAACCGCCAGCCGTCGGCGGTGCGTTCGGCGCGGGTGGCGACCGAGGCCAGGTCGGAGCCGCTGCTCTTCTCGCTCATGCCGATGGAGAAGAAGCACCGCCCGGCGGCGATCCTCGGCAGAAAGAAGCGACGCTGCTCCTCGGTGCCGTGCCGGAGGACGGACGGTCCCGCTTGCCGGTCGGAGACCCAGTGGGCACTGACCGGGGCGCCGGCAGCGAGCAGTTCCTCGATCACCACGTAGCGCTCGAGGAAGCCGCGGCCCGCACCGCCGTACTCGGTGGGCAGGGCCATGCCGACCCAGCCGCGCTCGGCGAGGCGGCGGCTGAAGCCGGGGTCCCAGCCGGCCAGCCAGGAGTCGGGACGGCCGAGGACGGTGCCGCGGACGCGCTCCTCGTCGAGAAAGGCGCGGACCTCGCGGCGAAGCCGACGGGTGGATTCGGGCAGGACGACATCGGGGAAGGCGCTCGGTGAAAGCGTCGAAGGAGACATGGTTCATCCGCTCCCGGGGTTGGTGGATGGGCGATGCGTTTCTTCTCGGTACGCGAATCCAGTACGGGCATTCAGTACGGGCATTCAGTACGCGAACCCGCTATGGGAACTAGGTACGGGAACTCGGTCAGTTCGCGGGGTGCAGCAAGGCAGGGTCGAAGCCGACTTCACGGAGCACCTGATCGGTGTGCTGGCCGATGCGCGGGCAGGGCCGCGGCTCCGGCTCCGGGTCGGCCGAGTAACGGACCGGGCGGCCGATGACCCGGTAGGGACCCTCGGTGGGATGCTCGGCACGGCGCAGCAGGCCGCCCTCCTGGGCGTAGGCGGTGGTGGCGGCGGACTCCAGGTCGAGCACCGGGGCGGCGGCGATGCCCGCCCGGTCGCAGAACTCCTGCCATGCGGCGCTGGTGTGCCGCGGCGTCAACTCCGCGAGCAGCGGATAGAACGCGTCGGCGTTGCGGGCCCGCTCGGGTCCGGTGGCGAAGCGCGGGTCGGCGGCCAGTTCGGGGCGGCCGACGAAGGCGGTGAAGTCCCGCCAGTTGCGGTCGCTGTGCGGCAGGATGCACATCCAGCCGTCGGCGGTGCGCAGGGCGCGGCGCTGCGGGCTGAGCGAGCGGGCCGAGCCGAACTCCCCGTCGGTCTCCAGGGCGGCCGCCCCCAGGTGCTCGACGAGGTTGAAGGCGAGCATGGTGTCGGCCATGGGGACCTCGATGTGCTGTCCGGTGCCGCCGTGTTCCCGGTAGTGCAGCGCGGCCAGGACCGACTGGACGATCTGCATGCCGCAGATCTTGTCGGCAAGGACCGTGGGCACATAGTGGGGCCGGCCGGAGACCTGGTGGTTGAGCCAGACCAGACCGCTGGCCGCCTGGATGATGTCGTCGTAGGCGGCGCGGGTGCCGTAGCGGCTGTCGCTGCGGAAGCCCTGGGCACTCGCGTAGATCAGGCCGGGGTTGACGGCGGCGACCTCGTCGTAGCCGAGGCGGAGCTTCTCCAGGGCCTGCGGGCGCAGGTTGGTGATGAGGATGTCGGCGGTGCGCAGCAGGGCGAGCAGGGCGTCGCGGCCGTGCGGGGCCTTGAGGTCGATGGCGGCGCTGCGCTTGTTGCGGTTCAGGTTGAGTGCCGGGCCGCCCATGCCGGGGTGGCGCCGTGGCGGGTAGTGGCGTGTCATGTCGCCGGTGGGCGGCTCCACTTTGATCACGTCCGCGCCCAGGTCGCCGAGTTGCTGTGCGGCGTACGGGGCCATGATGACACTGGCGAGTTCGATGACGCGGACTCCGGCGAGGAGTCCGCGGCCGGACGGGCCGCTCGGCTTCTGGGACATCTCCTGGTGCCTCCTGGGGCATAGGGGGGTTCGGGATCGCGCCCCGAAGGGGCGCGGGGCTGTGTCGATGTGCGGCTCCGCCGCGAGGGGAGTGCCCCCTGCTCGAACGGAGTTGAGAGCTTGGGGGAGCGACCAGCCACGACCGACCCGCGGTTGGCGCACCGGCCGTCCTGCGGAGCGCTCAGCGCCACTGGAGGGCGTCGGACCCGAGCGGGGAGCGCCGACCGGGCTGAGGGACCGGGCGCCCGCTGTACGCGAACGGCGTCGCCGGTTCGGTGAGCGGGCCGAAGTCCGTGTCGGTGGCCGACAGTTCGGCGAGGGGCACGCGCCCGGGGCGGGGCAGGTCACGCACGTCCTCCCACGCGAGGAGGCCGAGTTCCCGCACCCAGTGGCACACTCCGGCCAAGGTCACGCGGATCCGCCAGGAGCCGCCCTCGGTCGCACGTCGGCGCAGGACCGTCGCGACGGCGGCGGCCCCGAGGTAGGCGGCGAGGTAGTCGTTGAGCAGGTACGTCGGCGGCAGCGACGGCCGGTCGGTCCACTCCTCGACGGCGAATCCGGTTGCCGAGCAGGCGAGTTGGTCGAACCCACCGCGTTCGCCCCAGGGTCCTTCGGCGCCCCAGGCGTGGTATTCGAGGGTGATCAGTCCGGGGCGGCGCCGGACGAGTTCCTCGGTCGACGCCCCGTGCCGGGCAAGCCCCCGGTAGGCGTGCGCGAAGACGTCCGCGTCCTGGAGCGCGTCGTGGAAAGCCGCACGGTCATGATCGTCACGCAGGTCGCAGTAGGCGTTGCGCTTGCCGCCGCCGGTCATCGCGATCATCGGGATCGGGTCGGGGCGGTCGGGACGCGACAGGTGCAGCACGTCGGCGCCGAACTGGGCGAGGAGTCGCGTCGATACGGGACCGGCGATGACATGGGTGAGATCGAGCACCCGTACGCCCGCGAGCGCCTCGTCGGCCGCACCGATCGGCCCCAACGGCCGGACGGGCCCGTCACCGACACGCTCGATCTCGACGACCGGGCGCTGGGCCACGTACCGCCCGGCGGGATGCGCGAGCCACTCGTCGCGGGTGCGCACGGCACACGCGACGCCACCCCGCGCGCAGATGGCCTCCTCCAGCGTGAAGGCGTCCCAGTCGGCTGCGGCCCGCGCGATCCCCACCTTGTCGAGCGGGCAGCGCAGCACGGCGGCGACGGCGTCCCGCAGATGCGGATAGGTGGTGATGATGAAGATCCACCGGCCGTCGCGGGCCCGGTAGAAGTCGTTGTTGCCGAGCAGCGTCGGATCGTCGAGGAGAGCGCCGAGCGGTCGCCCCGAGAGTGTCGTGCGGTAGGTCGCCATGAGCTGGTCGATCGCGGCCTCGGCCCGCACTTCCACCCTCTGGTGCGGGTGACCGCGCTGTTCGCCGAGTGCCGCCGTCTGCCGCCCGAAGACACCGATCGCGGCGGACATGGCATCGGCGAGGCGGTGCACCGAGGGCACCAGGGGATCGGCCCCGACGACGGTGACGTCCTCGGCTCCCCGGGCCGGATCGAGGTCGCCGAGGGCGTGCAGGAGCCCGGAGACGATCTCGCCGACAGAGGTCGGCGAGATCGTCCCGGTCGTGGTCAGCGGGTGCGAAGTCATGCCGGGATGTTCGTTCCCGGCGCCGCACGAGCGCCCGGATTCACGGATATCCGTGAATCGATGCGGAGGTCAGGTCCGCTTCTCCTGGATGTGCGCGAGCAGCCGGGCCGCCGCCCGGTCCAGGCGAGGCCGCTCCGAGCGGCCGTGACGCCGGTGCATCAGGGCGAGGGCCCCCGTGACGACGCCGCCTTCGGTGACGGGGATCGCCAGCGCACTGACCTCGGTGTTGGCGAGCCCCTCGCTGCGGCTGATCCGCGACGCGCGGATGGCCGGAAGGGCGCGGCGGAACTCGGCGACTCCCTCGGGGTCGTGGCGGGCGAGTTCGTCGAGCAGTCCTCGGCGCTCCGCCTCGTCGGTGAAGGCAAGGAGCAGACGGCCCGCGGCAGTGCGCAGCAGCGGCCGGGCGACGTGCTGGTCGGCGAGCGGCACGAGGCGGGGGATGTGGTCCTCGCCACCGCGCGCGACGTACACGGCATCGAGCCCGACCCGCACCGTGAGCAGCACCGGGGTACCCGCGACGCGGCTCAGTCCGTCGAGCTCGGCCTGACTGATCCGAGGGACGACCCGGCCCGCGATGAGATTGAGGACGTGCGGGGCGGGCCCGAGCCGGAAGCGCCGGTGCTGTTCCAGCAGAAAACCGGTCGCGACAAGCCCGTTGACCAGATCCTGCACCGAACTCGCCGGCGCCCCGAGCGTCCGCGCCAACTCGGCCACGGTCACCCCGCCCGGCGCCCGCGCGGCAGCCTCCAAAATCCACGCGACCCGATCCACCGTACGGTGCCCGCGCCGCCGCCCGCGCTCACTCATCCCACCCCGCCTCGTCGCTCCGCGCGTCGCCGACCGCTCGCCGACACGGCCCGGGAACCTGCGTCACATGCGTCGTTCGGGCGCCGAAGCAACAGCGAGTCAGTGGCCCTTTCCCACGGGCTCCAGAATCGCCACGCACTCCACGTGATGCGTCATCGCGAAACATGTGGAACGGAATCGCGTGAAAGGAGTCGCAGGTCAGCGCCCCGCACAGCCGCATTGGGACAAATCGACCGTGTGCGTTGTGTGCGCTACGGGCATTACGTGCGCGAGTCTGACACACGCCGCTCAAGGCATCCACCACCTCGTAACAGCCCTCGATCCAAGTTGATGCCTCTGCCTTCACACGGCGACCCAGATCAGGGAGATGATGCCCGACTGCCAAGACATGTCCCCGCTGACCGCGCACGGACGTGGAACGGCCACACCGGCCAACTTGCACAAAAAGATCGACATTCTGACCGCTCCCGAACTCACCAGCGCCCTGCTGTTGCTGGTCGACGGCCCGGCACCGGATGTTCTCGTGGATCTTAGGAACTTGGACTTCATCGACGGTGCCGGTCTTACTGCCCTGGCCACGGTGCAATTGCTCCGCTGACGGTCGCCAAGGACTCCGCCTGATCTGTACCCGCCCGATCACGTCGTGGATGCTGCGCCGCCGACGGCACGGCTCCCGCCTGGCGTCCGTCTGGTCGCGGAGCATCACCCGCAACTCACGACCGGACGGACGCCGCCGCGAGGGCGCCGGAGAGAGGAACAACGCGCACCTCGCCGCCCGGGTCTGTTTGATGGGTCAGCGATCGCACCTGCGGATCGGTCCGCTTCTTGTTCGGTCGGGTGCTCATGGCGGCCGTGCCGTGCGGAGTCGTGCATTGCCGGCCATACGCCCCTCGGTTCGCCGCCGCAGGACTCGTGCCGCTGCTGGGCTGGTACGGACAGCGCCAAGCGGTGCCGCAGTCGTACACCTCGCCCCAGGGCACATGCGACAGTCCGGTCACCTGCAACCTGGGCACTCTGGCCGCCTCTGCCTCCGCGACCGTCACGCTGGCCCTGGCACCGACGACCACCGGCACGGTCACCGTGACCGGCGTCACCCAGACGAACGAGCCCGGCCCCGACACGAGCAACAACTTTGCCTCTGAGACCACCACGTTCAACAATGCCAACGGCTGCACGATCACCGGCACCAACGGCGACAACTTCATCGTCGGCACCAATGCCGATGACGTCACCTGTGCCCTGGGCGGGGACGACAACGTCGAAGGCGGCAACGACGCCATCTACGGCGTGGATGGCCGCGACAGCCTCTTCGGCCAGAACGACGACGACACCACAGACGCAGCGAGGCGAAAGCAGGCGGACCCACGCCCTCCAGAGTCCCGCGGGCGTCGAGGCCCTCTGCGCCCGCGGAAGAACAGGGGCCTCGACGCCCTTCAGAGCGCGCCACTTGGGCTTGACGGGCTCGGCCGGACCGGGAGAGGGCATGCTGGGGTCAGTCCAGCTGGGGCAAGATCCCTTCAGGGCCGCCGGATTCAAGGATTCCGCGGAAGGACGCCATCATCGCGTCCACTCCGCCGGTCGGGATGATGACGAGGTCCGGGCACTGGAAAAAGGCACCACTGCCGCATTCCCCCGTTTTCTTCCAGCGGTCCATGACTCTCGCGATTTCGGGAAGCGTCATGAAGGTGGCGCTCCACCTCGTTCCGTCGGGCATACGGAGTTCGGCGTCGACGTTTTCGACGTCTTCAACCTGGTCCTCCGCCCCCAGCATGAAGAGGGCGGTGAACCGGTCATCCGTGACGAGGTGCTGCGGGTCACTTTCCATAGAGCTGCTTCAGCCTCGCAATCACCTTGGACTCATTGCTCTTGTCCGCCCTGGCGACGACCTGGATGCCGCCGTCCACGTTTCGGAAGAACAAGCGGCCGCCGTTGCGGCCGCGTGCGTATGTGACATCGGTGCCCGCCAGCGCCTTGCTGCCGAGCCCTGGATTCATGTTTCCATTGGACAGCTGCTCCAGCAGTCGATCAAAGTCACGCTTGACCGTCTGATTCTTCCCGGCCTGACGCTCGGCCTTCGACAGCAGGGAGTCCTGGCCGACGACGGACGTCACGAGCTTGCACGGGCTGGCGTTGTGCACCAGGACCGCGGTGTCACCGGCCAGCACGTAGTACGTGTGCGCACCGGCGACAGCAAGGTTGTGGACCTTCTCCGTCGGGGCCGTCCACGAAGTGACCGTTTCGACCCGGACGGGTGCACCCGAGTCGGTCTGCAAGGCCATCTCGGGCTCGAGGTCAGCCGCGTTGGTCCACTGACCGAGGCTCTGGGTCCAGAAGGGGTGCTGGTCGGTCGCGGTGACCGAGGCGGTGCGGTCCCCCTCGTCGCCGTCGACGTCCACGGCGACCTTGACAAGGTTCTTCTCGCCGCTGCCGACGATCAGGTCCGTGACAGGCTGACTTTCGGTGCGGCCGGTCGCCGGGTCGGTGGCGAGGACCTGGTCGTCCTCCCGTACCTGCTCGATGGGTACGGCGGAACCGTCGGCCATGAGCACGGGTGTGCCGGGCAGGAAGCTGTTGCCCGCACAGGCGGTGCCGACGTTCCCTCCCTTGCGGGCCTTGCGGATGTCGTCGGCGGTCAAGACCTTGCCGCCGACCTTGAGCCAGCGCAGGACGGCGAGCGAACCGACCGCCCGCTCCTTCCCGCTGAGCTTTTCACCGGTGGCCAGGTCCTTGCCGACCAACGCTTCGACGATGCCCTTGCCATCACCGATGCCCGGCACCAGGTCCAGGAACAGGGACATCCGGCGCATCTGCGTGGCCTCGTCCAGACCGGAGGATCCTGTGCCCCAGGAGTCGCCGACATGCGAGAAGTCGAAGCCGATGTCAGAGACAGAGGTGAGCTTTTCGGCGCCCTTCTTGATTCCGGGGACGTGCTTGTTCGCGGCCGTCATGCCCCGGTTGGCCTGGGCGATGCCGGAGTTCATCTCCTTCATGCCCTTGTTGGCCTTGGCGATCCCCTTGTTGGCCTTGGCCAGGCCCCGGTTGACCTCGGTGACGCCTGCGTTCATCGTCTTCAGGCCGCGGTCCATCTGGGCGAAGCCCTTGTTCATCTGGTCGAACGCCGCGTTGAGCTCCCTGAGCTCCTTGTCCCAGTCGGTGGTGCCCTTGACTGGCTTGACTTCCCTCCCCGGCGGGAAGCCGTAGTCACCGACGATGACGGTGAGGACACTCAGCAGGAAGAGCGAGTCTTGCGTCGTGCCCATGATCTCGTCGGCCTTGGCGATGTTCGATCCGAGGTTGACGAGGTGCGGCTTCGCGGCCCGGGCGGTCTTGACCGCCTGGGTCAGGATCCGCTCCTGCTCCTTCGGGTCGGACGTGATCGAGGGGTCTTCGAGCTCGGCGAACTTCAGCTTGCCCAGCGCGCTCAGCTCTTTGTTCAGCGCTTTGAACCGGGCGCCGTCGTCCTTCATCGCCGCTTGCGTTCCATAGAGGAACAAGGCCGTGCCTGCGCCGGCCACGACGGCCTTACGTGCGAACTCCCGCAGGCAGGTGACCTTTTCGACGAGCTTCAGATCGTCGCACTTTGCGTAGTGGGAGATCCTCTCGGCGATTCCTATGAGGCTCTGCGGCTTCTTCTCCGCGGCGACGGCCGTACTGCCCGCTCCCACGGCGGTAGCAAACGACAGGCACAGGGCGGTCACGAGCGTGACCATCCTGGTGGTGAATCGGTGGTTCATAAGTCCCTTGGTCATGGGGGCGCAACACCCCATGACGATGTGAACCCCCGAGTCGTTCCTGACAGGTACCCGCCAGGTTTACCGGTATGTACGCTAACACCACGACATTCCGGGGCATCACATCCTCAACCTCCGTATCCACTCAGGGGCATGCGCGTTCGCCCGAGGGCCAGGGCTACCGACCTCGGCGCGTTGCCCGATGGCGCGTCGCGTTGCCGGTCCCGGGCCTCGCCGGGCGGCCAGAATCTTCACGGATCGGCGACAGAGCGATGGTGTCGTTGCGGATTCGAGCCCAACTCCCAGGCAACCGTGATCCATGCCATATGACCTGGGTGACCTCAAGGCATGGTTTGCCACTATCTGCCCGCAAGGTGACACCTGGTCCAGACCACAGCCGCCGGATACCTTCACATTCCGATCTAGATCTTCATTGAATTCTCAGAATGTGGTGGGACATGGAATGGCGGAGGTGCCGTTGGGGAGCGGCACGGGGGGTGACAGTCGCGGCGTTGCTCGCGCTTGCCGGGGTTACGTGCGAGGCGGCGATGAGTCCGGCCTCGGCGGCAGACGTCGGCAGTGAGCGGGCGGAGGCTGCAGAGGGCGCCTCGCGCGATCCGGCCGATGCCGCGCATCGGGGTAAGGCGTTCTGGGAGGACGACGGGCTTCCGCCTGAGTCCGAGGAGCAGAAGGCGTCTCGTGCCGCTGTGTCCTCGGGTAAGCGCGCTGAGGTCAAGTCGCTGACGACAGCGACGAGTCAGCTGTTCGCCAATCCGGATGGCACGTTCACGGTGGAGGCGTCGGCGGAGCCTGAGCGGATCCGCAAGGGTGGTGACTGGGTGCCCGTCGACACCTCGCTGGTGAAACGTGCGGACGGTTCGCTCGCACCGCGAGCGGGAGAAGACATCGAACTGTCCGGTGGCGGCAAGGACAAGCCACTGGCCCGCGTTGCCGTCAATGGCAAGGAATTCGCGGTCTCTTCGCCGTGGAAGCTGCCGGAGCCGTCGGTCCAGGGCTCAACTGCGGTGTACGCATCGGTATTGCCGGACGTGGACCTCGCTGTGACGGTGAGCTCCGATGGCTTCACGTATCACCTGGTGGTGCACTCTCGTGAGGCGGCGGCGAACGCGGAACTGAAGTCCGTGAAGTTCCCCGTGACGACCAAGGGCCTCTCCTCCCGAGCCACTTCGGAAGGCTCCGCCGCCTTTGTCGATGCCGGGGGCCGTCCGGTGGTGAACAGCGGTGCGGCGCTGATGTGGGACTCGGCTGCGGCGCCGACGCCCGCGTCGCCGGCCAAGGTGGCGCGGTCCAGTGCGGTGACACCCACCGCTGATGCGCTGAGCGCTGGTGCGGGTTCCCGGACCGAGGTCATGGATGTGACGATCGCGGACGACGCCCTCACGGTCGTTCCTGATCAGCAGTTCCTGACGGATGAGAAGCGGGTCTTCCCCGTCGTCCTGGACCCGCCGGCGGTCAAGGCGACGCTGACCAGTTGGACCACGGTGTGGTCGGATTCTCCGGGCACGAGCTTCTGGAAGACCTCGCATGCGCTGGGCGTGGGCTACGACGCCTATGTGGACAACAAGAAGGCGCGCTCGCTGTTCCAGTTCGATACGCGCAAGGTTGCCGGCAAGAAGATCCTCAACGCCACGTTCACCGCGTATGAGATCTGGTCGGCGAACTGCGACAAGCGTGACGTCGAGCTGTGGCGTACGGGCCAGATCTACAGCTCGACCACGTGGAAGAACCAGCCTTCGTGGAAGTCGGAGGTGGACACGGTCTCCGCCGCGAAGGGTCACTCGTCAGCGTGTCGGGACGGTGATGTGGAGTTTGATGCCACACCGGCTGTTGCATACACGGCCAAGGCGAAGGCCACACTGACCACGCTCGGGCTGCGGGCAAGCGAGTCGGACCCGATCGCGTGGAAGCAGTTCATGTCGCCGACCGACAAGGACGCGACGTCGACAAAGAAGCCGCGCCTGTCCATCACCTACGTGTCGGTGCCCAACGCCAAGCCTTCCTCCGTCAAGATGTCCGACCCCAAGGTGTCGTGCTCGGCGTCGTCGAGCCCCGCGCTGATCCGCGATGTGACACCGCGGCTTACGGCCACACCGACTTCAGCGGACAAGTCGAATGCGACATTGCGGCCCAACTTCGAGTTGTACAAGGACGGCAGTTCGACGGCGACCGTGCTCAAGCCGTCGACGTGGACTGCCAGTGGCACGGCCGGAACCGTGGTCACCTCTTCCCTGGCGGAGAACACGACTTATCGTTTCCGGGCTCGCACGGAGTACAAGTACACCTACGGCGGCAAGACGGACTCTCTCTACGGTCCTTGGTCCAGCAGTTGCTATTTCAGGGCTGACACGCATGGACCGGCCGCGCCGACGGTCAGCTCCAGCGTCTATACCGAGTGCGTGGGCGATACCTGCGAGGGTGACGCGCAGGACGGCAGTGTCGGTATGACGGGCACGTTCAGGATCATGGGGTCCAGCGACGTGCGGCGCTACGACTGGTGGCTGAACGGAGTCAAGGCGGGCAGCAAGACATTCGCCGTCAACATCCCCGTCACCACGATCGATGTGACGCCGGACAAGCGGCTCACCAACACCCTGCGGGTGCAGACCTTCGACGCGGCAGGGAATGCCGGAAACACTACGGACTATTTGTTCAACGTCGCCAAGGCGGCCGATCCGGTCGGTGTGTGGAAGTTCGATGAGAACAGCGGCACCACAGCCGCCAACTCCGCTGCCGACGGCAAGGCCCTCGAGTTGAGCAAGGCGGCGTGGACGGCCAAGGCCCGCAGCGGTGGTGGCTTCAAGGCCAACGGCACCGCAGCCGCTGTCGCGCCGGGCCCTGTGGTCGACACGACAAAGAGTTTTGCGGTCTCGGCTTGGGCCAAGCTCGACTCGAGGTCCTCGACGGCCACCGTCCTCAACCAGAACGGCACCAAGGTCGGGGCCTTCCAGCTGTACTACTCCAGCGCGTATGACCGGTGGGTCTTCAACCGCTACGACCAGGACTCGGACTCCGAGTCGACGGTCATCCACCGCGCCAAGTCCTCCAAGCCGGGTGTGGTGGGCGCGTGGACCTATCTGCTGGGTGTCCAGGATCTGCAGAAGAAGGAGTTGCGCCTGTACGTCAACGGCCGTTTGGAAGGCACGAGCAGTTTCACGAACGCCTGGGCTGGCAAGGGCCCTTTCGAGGTCGGGCAGTTCACGAGCGCCTCTGGCTCCTCCAGCCCATTCACCGGTGACATCGACCAGGTACAGGCATACAACCGCGTCGTCTTCCCCGACGAGCTGTGGGCGTTGGAGAACATCGAGAACCCGGATACGGGGCATCCGCAGGCAGAGCTTTTGGCCAACTGGTCCTTGGACGAGACGTCCGGTACCACTGGCGCCGACAGCTCAGGCCGGGGCAATCAGCTCGATTTGAAGCCGGGGGCCGCCTTCACCACCACTGACGATCCGGCCCATGGCAACGTCGTGGAACTGGATACAGCCGTGGAGGGGCACACCACGGCTGGTGTTGAACTGGACAACTCCGGCAGTTTTACAGTCGCGGGCTGGGTGAACCTGGCGGCGCAGTCCAAGCTCGAGAACACCACCGTGGCGCACTCGCCGACACTGTTCGCCCATCCCGGGGCCAAGCGAAACGCGTTCCGCCTGTGGTACCGGCAGGAGGCCGGTCAGAGCGTGGGTGACTGGAACTTCGGGCTGTTCGGCACGGACGCACTCGGTGGTCCCGCGTACGCGATGGCATCGGACGAAGTGAACCCGCCGGACGGCTGGGTCCATGTGGTCGGTGTCTATGACTCGGCCAACCAGTCGGCCAAGCTCTACGTCACCGGCGAGCGCCAGGGCGATGAGGAAGGTGTCCTCGTCGAGGACACCTTCCAGCCGACCGGCCCGCTGATGATGGGCCGTGCCCGACGCCACGACACCGGTGAGTTCGGCAACCTGCTGCCCGGTCAGTTCGATGACCTGCGTGTGTACGCGGGCGTGCTGTCCGAGGCCGAGATCACACAACTGGCCACCGTGGATGAGCCTCCGGTGCCGATCGAGTAGCGGACGCGCCTCGTCGTCCCACCTTTCATAAACCCCGCGGGGGTGCCGGAAGCAGTCCGGCACCCCCGACTTCCAGATGCGGAGATTTCCCGTGGCCAGGCACCTCACCGTGCTGCACAAATGGGCATGGAGCAGAGCCAGCCGTCGTCGTATGGCGGCCATCTCGCTTCCTGTCTCGGCGGCCATCGTTGCCACCCTCTTGGGCGCGGCACCTGCCCAAGCGTATGAACGCGAACACAGCGCCCTGGAGAAGGCTGACTACGGCAAGGCCAAGCCGTTCGCCTTCAAGGGCAAGACGATCCACGACCCGACCGTCGCGGCCGCGCAGAAGTCCCGCAACCAGGCGGGGCGCAAGGTCAACTGGCCGAATACCGAAGCCGTTACCGTCACCCTCCCCAAGGGCTCGAAGGGACCGGCGCAGGCAGGCGATCTCCCGGTGCTGCTGGCGCAGCCGCGCGCGGCTAAGCACAGCGTCAAGGCGCCGCAGGCGTCAGCGCCGGCCCCCGGCAAGGCGAAGGTGACGGTCCTGGATCGGACGGCCACCCGCAAACTTGGCGTGAACGGCCTGGTCATCAGCCTGGAGCGCGCCGATGGCAAGACCGGGGCCGCGGACTTCGGCACCACCATCGACTACAGCGAATTTGCTCACGCCTACGGCGGCAACTGGGGCTCCCGCCTGCGCGCCGTACAGCTGCCGGCCTGCGCGATCACCACGCCGGAGAAGGACATCTGCCGCCGGGCGACCCCTGTGGCCTCCTCCAACAACAGCGATGCGCAGACCGTCACCGCACAGGTGCGAACGCCTGCCGCCAAGGCTGCCGCACCCGCGATGGCAGTGCTCGCGCTAGCCGCCGGTGCGGGTTCGGACCAGGGCACCTACGAGGCGACCCCGCTCTCCGCCTCGGCGACCTGGGCAGCCGGTGGCTCCAACGGCGACTTCACGTGGAACTACCCGCTCGATGTACCGCCCGCTCCGGCCGGTCCGTCACCGAACCTGTCCTTCGGCTACTCGGCGCAGAGCGTGGACGGGCACACCTCCTCCACCAGCTCCCAGCCCTCGTGGATCGGTGACGGCTTCGACCTGCCCATCTCCTACATCGAGCGCTCGTACGGCAGTTGCGACGACGACGGCCAGGACAAGAAGTATGACCAGTGCTGGAAGGAGGACAACGCCTCGATCGTCCTGAACGGCAAAGCCACCGCTCTGGTCAAGGACGAGAAGACCGGCGAGTGGCACACCAAGAGCGACGACGGCGAGCGCGTGGTGCGCTCCACCGGCGCCAGCAACGGAGATGACGGCGACGCCGACGACAAGGGCGAATACTGGACGGTGACGTCGACCGACGGCACCCAGTACGTCTTCGGCAAGGACAGGCTGCCTGGCTGGACCAGCGGCAAGCCGGAGACCAACTCCGTTTGGACCGTGCCCGTCTTCGGTGACGACTCCGGTGAGCCGGGCTACTCCAGCGGGGACTCCTTCGGCTCGCGTGCCAAGACCCAGGCATGGCGGTGGAACCTCGACTACGTCGTGGACCCGCACGGCAACGTCATGACCTACTGGTACGGCAAGGAGACGAACTACTACGCCAAGAACGGCACGACCGGCAACGGCACCGCCTACACCCGCGGCGGCTACCTCAAGCGGATCGACTACGGGCAGCGGACCGACACGATCTTCTCGACCACGCAGCCTGCCGCCGCGCGTATCAAGTTCGCCACCGCCGAGCGCTGCATCCCCGTTTCCGGCGGCGAGGACTGCTCGTCGCTGGGGCAGTCCAACCGTGCCGCCTGGCCCGATGTTCCCTTCGACCTGATCTGCAAAGCCGACACCCCCTGCACCGACCAGCGGTCGCCTTCCTTCTTCTCTCGCAAGCGGCTGACCGATGTCACCACCCAGGTCTACAAGGGCAGCGGGGCCGGTGCCGACACCGACTACCGGGACGTCAACAACTGGCACCTGGAGCAGTCATTCCCCGACCCCGGTGACGGTTCCGATCCTGGTCTGTGGCTGAAGTCCATCCAGCACACGGGAAAGTCGGGCACCGATGTCTCACTGCCCGCGGTCAAGTTCAGTGGCGTCCAGCTGCACAACCGCGTCGACAGGACCGGCGACGACGTCGCGCCGTACATCAAGTGGCGTGTGCGCACCGTCACCTCGGAGACCGGGTCGGTCCTGACGGTCAATTACTCCAAGGAAGACTGTGTCGCAGGCTCGGACGTCCCGTCCAAGCTCGACGACAACACCAGACGCTGCTTCCCGGTGAAGTGGGTCCCGCCGTCCAATCCCACACCGGGCACCGATCCCAAACCGCGCACCGACTGGTTCCACAAATACGTCGTCACCCAGGTCAGCGAGTCGGACCCGACCGGCGGCGCACCGCTGAAGCAGACCGACTACAGCTACAACGGCGGCGGGGCCTGGGCCTACGACGACGAATCGCCCATCACACCGGCCAAGTACCGCACCTGGGGCATCTGGCGCGGCTACCAGAAGGTCACCACCACCACCGGCGAGGCGTCGGGGACCCGTTCGAAGACCACCGCCCTCTACTACCGGGGCATGGACGGCGACAAACAGTCCGACGGCACCACCCGCAAGGAGACGGTCACCGACTCCAAGAACACGGCCAAGACCGACTCCGAACAGTTCGCCGGCCAGGTGCGTGAGCAGATCACGTACAACGGCACCGAGGGCACCGAAGTATCCGGAACCATCAACACCCCCTGGTCCCAGACCACCGCGACCGACAAACACTCCTACGGCACCGTCCACGCCTACATGGTGCGCAACGCCACCGCGGTGACCCGCACCGCCGTACCCGGCACGGCGGACATGACGCTGGTCAAGAAGACGACGTACGACCCCACCAGCGGCCTGGCCCTCAAGGTGGAATCGGACGCGGGCGGCCAGAAGGACTGCACGGTCACCGAGTACGCCACCAACACCAAGGAGTGGATCCTCTCCCTGCCCAAACGCGAGGAGAAGGTCGCTGTCGGCTGCGACGCCACTCCTCAGCGCACCAACGACCCCAAGACCACGGACGTCGTCTCCGAAGCCCGTATCTCCTACGACGACCAGGCGTGGGGCAAGGCACCCACCCAGGGCGACGCCACCCGGACCGAGCGCGTCACCGGCTACACCTCCGACGGCACCGCCAAGCTGCAGACCGTCAGCACCGCCAAGTACGACGCCCTGGGCCGTCCCACCGACGCCTATGACACCAAGGGCACCCGCACCAAGCACACCGAGTACACCCCGGCCGGCGGTGGTCCGCTGACCAAGACCGTCGAGAAAAACGCCCTCGACCACACGGTCACCACCGAGCTCAACCCCGACTGGGGCGTCAACGTCGCGAGCACCGACCCCAACGGCAACCGCACCGAACTGGCCTACGACAGCCTGGGCCGGCTCACCGATGTCTGGCTCGCCGATCGCGACCGCGCCGCCGGCAAGACGCCCAGCAAGAAATTCGAGTACAAGGTCCAGAACACCGCCGCGTCCTGGGTAGCCACCAAGTCCCTCAACAACGACGGCAGCAGCTACCAGACCTCGTACGCGATCTACGACGCGCTGCTCCGCCCCCGCCAGAGCCAGGTCCCAGCGGCAACCGGCAACGGCCGCGTGATCACCGAGACGAAGTACGACACCCGCGGTCTCGAAGTCTCCACATCAGCCGACTACATCGACACCACCGCGCCCGAGAGCAAGCTCGCCACCCTCCTCACGTCTCCGCCCGCCGGCACCGAGACGACCTACGACGGCGCCGGTCGCCCGGTCGTGGAGAAGACCCTCGCCCTCGGCAAGGAGTTCTCCCGCACCAAGACCACCTACAAGGGCAGCTCCAGCACCGTCGAACCCCCTGCGGGAGCGTCCGCGGTCACCGAGACCGCCGACGCGCGCGGACGCGTCGTCCAGAAGCAGGAACACGAAGGCAACTCCGCCGAAAGTCCGTCCACCAAGCTCAACTACGACTACGACCATGCCGACCGGCTGACCAAGGTCACCGACGACGACGGCAACACCTGGAAGTACTCCTACGACTTCCTGGGCCGCAAGACTGACATCCACGACCCCGACTCCGGCCACAGCAAGACGACTTACAACGACCTCGACCAGGTCGAATCCACCACCGACGCCCGCGGCAAGACCCTCGGGTTCACCTACGACCTGATCGGGCGCCCCACCGGGCGTCTCGACGGCGCCGTGCCCGTCGTCGACGGCAAGCCCGCGCCGGACGACTCCAAATACCTGGCCCGCTGGACCTACGACTCCATCGCCAAGGGGCACCTGACGTCGGCGATCCGCTATGTCGGCGGCAAGAGCGGAGACGTCTACGCCACCACCAACGCGTCCTACGACAAGCTGTACCGCCCCCTCAAGGAGCAGTACACCGTCCCCAAGAGCGAGGGCGCACTCGCGGGCACCGGCACCTTCACCGTCAGCAACGCCTACAACCTCGACGGCACCCTCCAAAAGCGCACCATCCCCGCGATGGGCGGACTGGATGCCGAAGTCCTGGACTACGGCTACACCGAGCAGCGCCTGCCGGACACCCTCAAGGGGCTGACCGGCATCGTCCAGAACACCGACTACCTGCCCGCAGGCGAACAGATCCGCACCACGCTCGGTACCTCCTCCACCGCCAAGTGGACTGAGATCAACACCTCGTACGAGGACGGCACCAAGCGCCTGGCCCGACAGACCGTCAAGTCCGAGTCCAACCCGGGCACCGACTCCGACGTCTTCTACCAGTACGACCCGGCCGGCAACCCCCTCCAGATCGAGGACAAGGCCACCAGCCCCGACGACAAGCAGTGCTTCCGCTATGACAGCCATCGCCGTCTGAAGGAAGCCTGGACCGCGAGCGGCGACTGCTCCACCGACCCCACCACAAGCAACACCGGTGGCTCGGCCCCGTACTGGCAGTCGTTCACCTACGACAGCGCCGGCAACCGCAAGACGGCCACCGACCATCTCGCCCGCGGGGGCGCAGCCACCACCAACTACACCTACAAGACTGCCGACCAGCCGCGCCCTCACGCTGTCGCGTCCACCGAGACGAAGACCGACGGCAAGACGGTCACCAACCACTACACCTACGACGCCGCCGGAAACACGGAGACCCGCACCCTCGACGGCAAGAAGCAGTCCCTGGACTGGAGCACCGAAGGCAGCCTCGCCAAGGTCACCGAAGCCGACGACAGCACCACCGAGTTCCTCAACGACGCCGACGGCAACCGCCTCATCCGTCGTGACAAGAGCGGCACCACCCTCTACCTCGGCGAAACCGAACTCCGCCTGGCCAAAGCGACCGGCAAGGTCGAGGCAACCCGCTACTACAGCCACGGCGGCAAGACCGTCGCCGTACGCACCCCGTCCGCACTGACCTGGGTCACCAGCGACCACAACGGCACAGCCAGTCTCCAGATCAACGCCTCCACCCAGGCCGTCACCCGCCGCCAGATGACTCCCTTCGGAGAGCAGCGCGGCACCGACCCGAAATCCTGGACAGGTGACAAGGGCTTCGTCGGCGGCACACAGGACCCCACCGGCCTGACCCACCTGGGCGCCCGCGACTACGACGCATCCACCGGACGCTTCATCAGCGTCGACCCCATCGCGGACCTCAAAGACCCGCAACAGATCAACGGCTACGCCTACAGCAACAACAACCCCGTCTCCTTCTCCGACCCCGACGGCAAATTCCTCGGCGGTCTCATCGGCCTCGTCGGCATCATCACGTCCGTCGTCATCCCTGTGATCAACATGGTGTTCGGCGGCGGTGGCGGAGGCGGCGGCTCCGGCGGCATGAGCACCATGGGCAGCGCCAACTACGGCGGAGGCGGCGGCTACGGCGGCAGCAGCGGTGGCGGAGGACCCGACTGCAGCTCCAGCTACCCCGCCTACAAACCCGGCTGCAACACCAACGTCGAACCCGCCGACCCTCGCGCCCAGGGAACCTGGAAGGACCTCGTCAAGGGCGGGATCCGGGGTGGCGGAAATGTCCTGAGCGACTCGCTCGACCTCGGCGTCAAACTCACACCTTCCTGCTGGATCTTCGGCGACTGCAGCCCTTCACGGGACGCGTGGGACGACTTCGTCAAGGGACACGGACTCGACGGGGACAACAAGGCAAACGACGCCGGTGCGGCCGCGGTTGAGGTCAGCAGCGTGATTGCGGGAATTACCGGACTCTTCCGGGGCATGAGCAAGAAGCTCCTCAAGGGGTTTTCCGGCAAGTCGAGCCCATGGGAGCTTTCCCCCGACAAAAGAGGATTCGAGATTGAGGACATGTTTGGCGGAAATCTACCAAACAACTTCCCCACAATCGATAAATGGGACGCATCCACCGGCACAGCAACGAGCATCAAGACGATCGACACAAGCGCAAAATCCTACCAGAAGACATCCAAGCTGAAGAGTACCGCAAACGGCTACGTAAAGAAGATGGAGAACTACAATGGGGGCTCCTACAGCGGCACCACGGTGAGGGGGGCAGATATCAAGAATAGGAATCTTGAGATCGGAATCCCCACCACTGCATCAAAAGCGCAACTTTCCACACTCAACGACGTCAAGAAGAGCGCAGTGGCACGCGGAGTCACCGTGATCATCACAGAAGTGGAGTGACGGGGTAGACTCACAGGGGGGTGAGGGGTATCCCTCACCCCCCTCGCTTTAAACCGACAAAGAATTAAACTAAAGAAAAGGAAGTGCATTCATGCCCGAAATTTTTGAAGAAATCGCAGAGCTCTCCAGCTGGATCGCTGACGCCTTGCAATACTCTTCCTACTCGGCCGACTTCACACCCCAAAGCTTGGCCGAAATCGACCGATTCTTCGATGACCATTCTCAGGACGGAGAGCCTCGCCCCGGTGGCCTTCTGGAAGAGCAGCTTGGCATGAAAATCTTCTCACTCGGAGCTTACGTAGGGGAAACCATCAGGCGGCAGGTAGGCGGCGAGTGGAGGCCAGACGAGAACAATCCCAGCGCCAAGGGAAACACCTCCTTGCATCTGCCTGACGGAGCCGTCATCTGGCCAATTCAGCGAGTCATGAAGAGGTATAAGATGGGCTCGGAGGAAGGCATCGCCACCTACGGAAAAGCCCTCGGGCTGCGCTAAAGAACGCCAGTCCTATCGTCAACCAGCACTGCTATCGGCCTCACGAAGCGAGCGGGCGTCCAAATCTCTGGGCTGGCTGCCTGCCGTCCGACTGATTCGACTGGTACGCGATCCGGTTCGAAGACACCCGCCTGCCAAGGGGAAAACCAAACAGGCCAAGCTGATCTAAATCGGCGCCGACGGGTTGAGAATGCTGTCGGCCCTGCACAGGTCGGACGCCCCTCCGTCGGAACGGCTGGTCACGCTTTACGACACCGAAGCGCGAGGAAGCGCGAAGCGCGGCACTTTCTGGGACAGCTACAAGGTCCACCTCATCGAGACCTGCGAGCCGGACAGCCACCTCGACCTCAAAAACGAATGGCGATGGCCCCTGAGAAAACCTCACCGTGCCGCGTATTCCGTAGGGCTCGGCATGCAACGAAACGCATCAGACGGGCCGTTGCCGCCGTGCGCGCCCTACTGATCTGCGGAAACGCTGGATAAAATAGGCGCACTGAGCATGGAATCAGTCGACAAGGAGCGTCATTCCTCGTTCCATCCAGTGAGTTCAGCGACAGATGCGGTGGCCAGTTTGAACTCGTCATGAACTTGGATGCATGATACACGCAGGTCTTCCAGGAATGCTCTCGTGAGCCCAGCTTCCACCTGGTCGCTGTTCAAGCTCCTGATGGAGGCCACGAAGGCATTCTGGGCATCCTGTTCCAGTTGCTGGAGTCGTCCAACTGCTTCTTCCTCCCCTGCTCCGACCATGGCGATTCTACTTCCGCTGAGCTTGAAGTCGAAGCTGCCGAGAATCGTTTCGAGAGTCTGGCCGGACATCTCAGCCCGCGAAGGAGCCGGATTCATGAAAACGGCGATCGCGTTGGCTGCGAGCATCGCAGACTGGAGGATGGAGAACCCCTTGGTTCCCGGATCATCAGCCTCAAATGACTCTGCCCTCACCTCGAACTCCTCCAGGATTTCCAGGAGCTCCTCCTCCTCTACTTCGCCGAGCGGAGCCTTCCAGGCGCTGTCGAGGATGTAGGAGAACCATTCGGCGTCCGATTCATCGGCAAGGGCGGAGAAAACTCCGCTGCCGCGCTCCGCGCAGGAAAGGCAGAATCCTACAAGGAAATTTCTCGGGATATCGTGAAGTGCGGAATAGGTCTCCACATTGCGAGTCAACTTAGTCTCCCTTGTCCCAGAGCAGCGTGTAAGGCGAATTCTTCGACATGTGGCCGCGAATCCCCTGCCCTCCTACTTCTACACCTAGCGCGCGTATCTGCGGCAGGCATATGGCGTTGCAGAAGTTTCGCGAAGCTGCCCCGTAAACGGCGTGCTCGTTGGGGCCCAGAGACTTGAGTATACCCTCCTCGGCATGCCCGGGAGCGCGCACGAATGTCTCACCCTCTCGCAATTTCCAGGCGCTAGGCATAGGACCATCACCATTAATGCCGATTCGTTTGCTGTATTGCTTCGTCTCGGAATTAAATACCCCGATAACCGAGGTGGTTCCCTTGACGTCGGCCAGCCAGTAGTCATTCCGAATGGCCTGCAGCTCTTCAGCACGGTCCAGGGCTAGGAGTGCATCCTGCTGTGTTCCCGGGCTGCAGGGTGCGAGGCCCAGTGGATCGATCCATACGAATGGATTTCTGACGTAGGTGCACGCGTTTGGCGCCGGCGTCAGCCCTAGGGGGTCGGGGGTGAGGTAGCGGGCGGTTTCGGGGTCGTAATGGCGAAAGTAGTTGTAGTTGAGATGTGTCTCTGGGTCGAAGTACTGGCCAGGGAATCGGAGCGGGGTGTAGGCGGTGCTGGTCGACTCCCAACTGGTTGCCCCCCAGAGGGTGGTGCGAGTGCGCCAGGCGATGTCTCCTGTTTCATCTACGAGCTCGGTGGGGGTGCCCACGAGGTCGGTGACGATCGCGAAGAAACGCGAGTCGATCTCGTGCTGGGGTGCGTCGGCCGCGGTGAGGCGTTCCGTCTGGGCGACCGGGCGCATGCCCTGGTGGTCCCAGGTGAGGGTGACTGGGTTCGGCAGCTTTGCAGAGGTGGTGGTCTGCTCGCAGAGGGTGGTGCCGTCCCAGGTGAAGTCGGTGCGCTCGACGACCGTTTCCCCGTCGGCCGCTATCTGGAGTTTGGCTGTGCGTCGGCCGAGCGGGTCGTAGGTGTAGCGCCAGAGGGTGCCGTCCGGGGTGACTACCGACACCAAGTGGTCTTCTGTGTCCCAGGTGTAGCGCCATGTGTCCGGTTTCCGGGATAGGCGGCGCTTCTGGCGCAGAGTAATACGTCCGGCGGCATCGTGTTCGTAGCGGACCTGACCGGCGCGGGTGATGCGGGTGCCGGTGTAGGTACGTGGTCCGATGGCCTCCTGATCGAATTGAGTGAAGGGCCAGGTGGCGTGGGTTTGGTTGCCGGCCTCGTCGTAGGCATAGGTTTCGGCCCAGTCGGTGGCGTGAACCGCGGTGACACGACCCGCTGCGTCGAGCTCGAAGCGGCGGGAACCGTTGAGCTGGTCGTCGACGGCGGTCGGAGAGCCATCGGCCCGGTAGGTGTAGGTGCGCTGCTGGATCGTGACGCCGGTGGCATGGGTGACGGTGTGATTCGTCAGGCGGCCGAGGGGGGCGAAGGTGCTGGCCAGGGTGAGACGTTCGCCGATACGGCGGGACAGTTCGCGTCCGGCCGCGTCGTGCTCGGAAGCGAGGGTGCGGCCTGCGGTGGTCAGATGGGTGCGGTTCCCGGCGGCGTCGTAAGCGTAGGTGCTGGTCGCGCCAGTGGGGGTGGTGCGGGAAGCAGGGCGTCCCAGAGGGTCGTACGCATAGGTGGTCGTGCGGCCGTTGACGGTTTCGGCCAGCAGACGACCTGCTGCGTCGTAGCAACGGTTCAGCGCGACGTCGGAGCCGTTGGCCTCCATCAGTCGGCCTGCAACGTCGTAGGTGTAGACGGTGATGCCGTCCGCATCCTTGGTGAGCGTCCGGCCCATCGGGTCGCGTTCATAGCGGATGGTCTGTCCGGCCGGGGTGGTCCTGGTGGTGAGGCGGCCTGCCGCATCATGGGTGTAGGCGAGGGAACAGTCGTCGAAGTCCGTCTCGCCGACCAGGCGGCCCGCGGGGTCGAAGGTGTATCTCCAGGTGGCGCCGTGTGGGTTGGTGACCTGGGTGAGCCGGAGTTCCGTGTCATGCGTGAAGGTGTAGCGCACGCCGTCGGGGCCGGTGCGGGCGGCAAGCAGGTCGAAGTGTGTGTATTCGAAGTGTGAGATGCCACCCAGCACATCGGTGTGTTTGGTGCAGTTGCCCTCACCGTCATACTCCCATGACTCACGGGCGCCGTCTGGGGCGGTGCGGGAGGCGAGGTTGCCCTCCACCGTCCAGGCCAGGCGGGTTACCGCACCCAGCGGGTCGGTCAGGGTAACGGGTCGACCGAACGGGTCGCGCTCATAGGTGATGCGGGCGCCGAGCGGGTCGGTGATCTCGACCGGGAGGCCAGCTGCATTGGGACGTATCCGCAGCGTGTTGCCCAGGGCATCGGTGACACTGGTGAGATGGCCCGCTGCTGCGAAGGAGTAGCGAGTGGTGGCCGCGGTCGGGTCGGTCAGCTGCGTGCGGTTGCCGTGGACGTCGTAGGTGTGATGCCACTGGGCGCCATCAGGCTCGCTGACCGTCGTCGGCAGCCCGAACTCGTTGTACTCCGTGCGTGTTTCACCTCCATCCGGATGTCGTACGGAGGTGATCCGGCCTTGCTCGTCGTAGGTGTAGCGGGTGGTGTGGCCGAGGGCGTCGGTGATCGCGGTGAGCCGGTGCTCGGTGTCCCATTCCTGGAGCATGGTGTGCCCGAGCGGGTCGGTCTTGCGGATCAGGCGCAGGGCTTCATTGTGCTCGTAACGAGTGGAGTGGCCGAGGGAGTTGGTGACTGCGGTAGTGCGTGTGGCTTCGTCGTAGGCAAGGGTTCCGGAGAGGAAGCCGTCGCTTCCCTCGGTGTGGACAACTCGGCCTTGGTGGTCGTAGGTGTACGCGTATGTGGTGTCGTTGCGGTCGGTCCACGTGGTGATGCGGCCCTCGGCGTCATAGGTGAACCGGGTGGGTAGGCCGGAGGAGTTGGTGACCTCGGTCAGGTCGCCCTGGGCGTTGTAGCTGAAGGAGACAAGGACTGTTCCTCGGCTTTCAGGTTGCGCCGGGTCGAGCAGACGAAGAGCGGAGATGCGGGGCAGGTCGCGGTGGTGGTCGACAGCGATGCGGTATCCGCCGCAGTGGGCGACTTCCTCCGGGATGCCATCGGCGGTGTAGTGGATGGTGATCCGCTGACCGTTGCGGTCCACGATCGCCTGGAGGGGCAGATCGACCGCCTGCCCGTCGTTGACCGGATGCGGGGAGTGGAAGACGTATGCGTGCCCGGTGTCGGGGTCGGTGAGACGCAGGCCGCCGTCGACATCGGCGTCCCAAGTCAGGGGTATTCGGGGACCGAGCCCGGGGTAGACAGGATCGCTTCTTCCAGGGGTGGGGAATGAGTACGTCAACCGGGCGCCGTCGGGTGCGGCATAGATGATGCCGCTCTCGTCGATCTGTAGGCGTTGGTCGAGAGTGGAGGCCCAGGTGGGGCCGAACCAGCCGCCCCATCGGTACGACGACAGGTGGGTCCGCTCCAGCACCAGGGACAGGGCGCCAGGCAGTTCGACGTCGGTCTGTGGCAGCAGCATGTCGCCGGTGGCCACGTCGATCGGATCCAGGTCGCACTTCTTGAACATGGACCGGATGGAGGCAGGCAGCTTCTCCCACTCCGAGGGGCGCAGCTTGAGCCGGGACAGGCCCGAGCCATCAAGCCCCAACTTCTGCCCTAGCTTGGCCAGTTCGCTGGGCTTGAGCTTGCCCAGCCCCTTGCCGAGGACCTTGCCCAGACCGCCGATACCCACCCCGAAGGCGGCCCCCATGGCCAGGGTCTCCGCCAGCTTGTCCGGGTCCTTGAACGTTCCCGGATCCTGCAGCAACGCGTCGAAGGCCGCGAACTTCATGCCCTCGCCCGCGAGTTTGCCTGCCTTGGCGATCGTCTTGATCTCCCCGAGGGCCTTCAGCGCCCGCT
>NZ_JBEZCG010000026.1:0-98346 GCF_040647455.1 Streptomyces sp. NPDC041068 | reverse complement strand
TTACATTCCGAACCCGGAAGCTAAGCCTCACAGCGCCGATGGTACTGCAGGGGGGACCCTGTGGGAGAGTAGGACGCCGCCGAACTAATTTTGAAGAAAGCCCCGGACCGGGAACGGTCCGGGGCTTTCTTGCGTTATGGGTCGTTCGATCAAGGCTTAGGGTCGAGATATGCGATACGACCTGGTCATCTTCGACAATGACGGCGTCCTCGTGGACAGTGAGCCGATCTCCAACACGATCCTCGCCGGCTATCTGACCGAGCTCGGGCACCCCACCTCCTACGAGGACTCCCTGCGCGACTACATGGGGGCCGCCGTCCACCGCGTACACGATCTCGTTCTCGAGCGGACCGGGCAGCGGCTTCCCGCGGACTTCGACGATGTTTTTCACGGGCGGGTGTTCGCGGCCTTCGAGCGTGAGCTGGAGCCCGTGGACGGGGCCGTGGAAGTGCTGGAAAAGCTGGCCGGGGACGGGGTGGCCTACTGCCTGGCCTCCTCCGGGAGCCATGAGCGGATTCGGGTCGGGCATCGGAAGGCCGGGCTCGACAAGTGGTTCGGCGAGGAACGGATCTTCAGCGCGCAGGACGTGGGGCGGGGGAAGCCGGCGCCCGATCTTTTTCTGTACGCCGCCGAGCGCATGGGAGTGGCGCCGGAGAAGTGCGTCGTCGTGGAGGACAGTCCGCTGGGTGTGCAGGCCGCGGTCGCCGCGGGGATGGATGTGCTCGGGTTCACCGCCATGACGCCTGCCGAGCGTCTCGCCGGTGCCACTGAACTCTTCGAGGACATGCGGGAGTTGCCTGGCCTGCTCGTATGACGTGAGCCGTGACAGGGGCCGTGCGGTGGGGCTGACATTTGTCATTGCCAGGTCCGGACGATCGTTTCTGTCGGCGGACGGGGGTCTGCGGCGAAGCTGAGGGCGTCACGAAGGAACGCGACGCTCGCAGCCACGACGGAGGAACCCGATCATGAGTCAGCTCGCCGCAGAGGCCCCCACCGCGGTCCGTGCCGAGGGGCGTGGAGAGGTCCGAGAAGGTTCCGCCGCCGTCGTTACTGACTCCGGCGCCCTGGACGACGTACGCAAGGCCCGTATCGAGTCCCTGAAGCCGCTCGTGCTGGACGCCCTGGTGCCCACGGCCTTGTACTACCTGCTCAGCAAGGGGTTCGGGATGGGGACCCTGGGGGCGCTGGCCTGGAGCAGCGTGGTGCCGGCCGGGCGTACCGCGTGGGGGCTGGTCAAGGAGCGGCGGGTCAACGGGCTCGCGGCGCTGATCCTGACGGCCAACGTCGTCGGGCTGCTGATGAGCCTGGTGGCCGGTGATCCGCGGCTCATGCTCGCCAAGGACAGCGGGATCACCGCGACCGTGGGCATCGTCGTCCTGGTGTCGGTGATGGCCGGGCGGCCGCTGATGACCGCCGCGCTCAAGCCCTGGGTGACCAAGGGGAACGCGGAGCGGGTCGCGGCCTGGGACCGGTTGATGGCTGAGCGGGGGCGGTTCGCCCGTATGGAGCGGACCTTCTCCGTGGCCTGGGGCGGTGCGCTCCTCGGGGAGGCGCTGCTGCGGGTGGTGGGGGCTTACACCCTGCCCGTCGACACCATGGTGTGGCTGGGTGGTGCGATCGCGGCGGTGACGATCACGCTGACCGTCATGGTCAGCGGCGCCCTGGCCGTCGGGCCGATGGAGCAGATGGTCGGGCAGGCCGTCGAGGGCCGCTGAGCGCGGTGTCGAGCCGCGCCGGAGGTGTCGAGCCGCGCCGGAATTGGTTGAGTGATCTATCTACCCACGGGTAGCCAGGGGCCCTACGCTCTGCAGCCATGACCGAAGAGCTGCGGCGCGGCAGGGCCTCGCTGGCGTTCGCCTTCCTGGTGCAGGGTGTGACCTTCGCCCTGCTCGTGACGCGGATTCCGGCGATCCAGGATCGCTACGGGATATCCGACGGGCTGTTGCCCGTCTTCCTCGCCGCGGTGCCGATTCTGGCCGGGGTCGGGAGCGTGGGCACCGAGCAGCTGGTCAAGAGGGTGCCACCGAGTGCGGTGCTGCGGTGGTCGCAGCCCGCCGTCCTGTTGTCGCTGCTGGGGGTGGGCGCGGGAGACGCGCTGTGGCACGTGGCCGTGGCACTGGGGGTGTTCGGGCTCTCGGTGGGTGCGCTCGACGCGTCGATGAACATGCTCGGGGTCAGCCTTCAGAGGGCGTACGGGCGCAGCATCATGCTCGGCTTCCACGCGGCGTACAGCCTGGGCGGGATCGTGGGGGCGTCGCTGGCCTGGGCCGGGGCGCACTGGGATCTCGCGCTGTTCGCGTCCTATCTGCCGGCCGTGGTCGTGCTGTTGCCTGTGGCGCTGGTCGGGAGTCGTTGGTACGTCGATGCGGCGGGGGAGGGGGAAGGCCCCGGCCTCGGTGGCGAGGGGAGCAGCGGGGGCGTCGTCTTCAAGTTGCTGCTTCCGCTGTGCCTGGTGATGAGCTTCGCGTACATCGGGGACTCGACCGTCTCCAATTGGAGTGCCAAGTATCTGCAGGACGTGCTGGGGAGTTCGGAGGAGGTCTCGACCGTTCCGTACAACGTCTACATGGTCATGACGCTGGTGGGGCGGGGGCTCGGGGACCTGGGTGTGCGGCGGTTCGGGGCCGTGGCGGTGGTGCGGGCCGGGTCGGTGGTGGCCGCGCTGGGGTTCGCGGTGGTGGCGGTGGCGCCCGGTGCGTGGGTCGGGATCGCCGGGTTCACGGTGCTCGGGCTGGGGTTGTGCGTGATCGTTCCGCAGACGTTCGCGGCGGCGGGGAGACTGTTCCCCGGGGCTTCGGATGCGGCCGTCGCGCGACTGAATGTCTTCAACTACGTGGGGTTTCTGATCGGTTCGCCGTTGGTGGGCGCGATCGGGGACGCGTGGAACTACCGCGGGGCCATGCTCGTTCCCATGGTGTTGGTGCTCGTGACCTTGTTGTATGCCCGCTCCTTCGCCCCGGAAGCGGACCGATACGGTGACGGGCATGAGCGGCCGCGCACAGCTGATGTGGGACGAGGCAGTATCGGGCTATGACTTCGGCCCGGGTCACCCCATGGACCCGGTCAGACTCGGGCTGACCCGAAGTCTTGTCGACGCCTTCGGGCTCGACCAGGAGCTGGATGTGGTCGCGGCCAAGCGTGCCGGTGATTCGACGCTGCGGCTCGTGCATCGCGAGGACTATGTGCGGGCGGTCAAGGCCGCTTCCGTGGATCCGGCGTCCGCGCGCGGGGAGTACGGGCTGGGGACGGAAGACGACCCGGCCTTCGCAGGCATGCACGAGGTGTCGGCTTTGATCGCCGGGCAGTCCGTGGGCGCGGCCGAGGCGGTGTGGCGCGGGGACGCGCTGCATGCCGTGAACTTCGCCGGTGGGCTGCACCATGCGATGCCCGGGGGTGCCTCGGGGTTCTGTATCTACAACGACGCGGCGCTGGCCGTCGCGCGCCTTCTTGAGCTGGGCGCCGAGCGGGTCGCTTACGTGGACGTCGATGTGCACCACGGGGATGGTGTGCAGGCCGCGTTCTGGGAGGACCCGCGGGTTCTGACGATTTCGCTGCACGAGCATCCGCGGACGCTGTTCCCGCAGACCGGGTGGCCCGAGGAGACGGGGGCGGGCGGGGCGGCCGAGGGGTCCGCGGTGAATGTCGCGCTGCCGGCCGGGACCGGGGACGCGGGGTGGGTGCGGGCCTTTCATGCCGTGGTGCCGGAGTTGCTGGCCGAGTTTCGGCCGGAGGTTCTCGTGACGCAGCACGGGGCCGATACGCACTTCGAGGATCCGCTTGCGCACCTTGCCGTTTCGCTTGATGCGCAGCGCGCCGTGCAGGTCGCCTGCCATGAGCTGGCCCATGAGTATGCCGAGGGGCGGTGGGTCGCTCTGGGGGGTGGGGGGTACGCCGTGGTGGATGTGGTGCCGCGGTCGTGGACGCATCTGGTGGGTATCGCGGCGGGGCGGCCGGTCGATCCCTTCGCGGAGGTTCCTGAGGCGTGGCGGCAGGAAGTCTTCGCTCGGACGCGGCAGTTGGCGCCGGGGCGGATGACGGATGGGCGGTGGCCCGTGGAGTGGAAGGACTGGGGGTCGGGGTACGACCCGGCTGATCGGCTCGATCAGGCGGTGCTTGCGGCTCGGCGGGCCGCGTTTCCGTTGCGGGGGTTGTTGGCGTAGGGGGTTTCCTTCCCTGACCCCGCTCCTCGAACGCCGGAGGGGCTGGATTCATTGTGCCCGCGTTACGCCAACTGTGGGGGTTTTCCGGGGTTTTGGGGGTCTGCGGGGATGTGATGCGCCAGCATCGGGGGCGTGTTGAGCACCGGCGCGTTGCGTGCGCATTTGTTGGCGGCTCGGTTGGCCGGGCCTGTGGCCACGTCGCGGGAAGAGAGCCTGCGGAGCTATCGCCTCTTTGCGGCCCGCGACCCTCGGATACTTCTCGGGCTGGACCCCGAGTGGAGCTGGGGGCCCGGCGATCTGCTGCGGCTGATGGCCGACAAGTGCGGGGTGTCCGCCGACCCGATGCATACTTCTGGGGCCGATGTCATCGATCCTGAGCGGACGTTGACGGCTCTCGACGCCTTTGCCGAGAGGCTCGGCGAGGCCGCGCGAAGGCGTCTCCCGGTGCTCTTCGGGACCGGTCATCCGCACCGACTTCTCGGGTTCTACGCCGCGTTGGCGGACGCATTGTCGGCGGCGGGCTGCACCGTCCTCACCCCCGCGCAGGGCAACAGTGTCGACATAACGACCCGGTTCGGCCTACGCACGTACAACCTTGACTACGTACAAGGAGTCGCGCTGGTGCGCGAACCCGGCGTGCGTCTCACCGGGAGTGAGACCGGCGCACACACCCACTCACCACTCCCGGTTCGGGCCGCCCTGGATGCCGCGGCGGAGGCCGGCGGACCGCTTCCCGAGCTGGTCGTCGGCGACCACGGATGGGTCTGCGGAGCAGGTCAGCTGGGGTTTGAGGCGATCGGTCTGGCGGATACGGACGATCCTGCCCTGTTCGTCGGAGAGGCCGAGGGGCAGGTGTCCGTCGTCGTTCCGCTTGATGACGCTGTGCGGTCTGATTACTACCGACCGCTTACTCGCTATGTACTCAATCGAGCGTGTCTGTCACAGTAGGCGGCCGATGGCTACTCCTCTTCCCCACTCGCATCATCCGCCCCTAGTCTGGGGAGTGAGCGCGCAGGGACGAAGAGTCACCGGAAGGGGAAGCCGGTGCCCGTCATGTGCGGAAGGTTCAGGTGGGGTGTCATGGCTGCAGACCAAAGGCCGCTGAACGAGGTCGCATTTCTGACCGTGGCGGAAGTCGCCGCAGTGATGCGAGTGTCCAAGATGACCGTGTACCGGCTGGTGCACAGTGGTCATCTGCCCGCCATCCGGGTCGGGAGGTCCTTCCGGGTCCCGGAGCAGGCGGTTCACGAGTACCTCCGCGAGTCCTATGTGGGGGTCGAGGCAGGTTGAGCGACGGGCCTCAGGGCCCTTCGCGCAGGGGCCATGCCCCCTCGATTACGTCCCTCACGCGGGGGCGGGTAGGCTAGGCCGACGTAGGTCGTGTGGGCCCAGTCTGCTGCCCCGCACCGAGTGAAGAGAAGTGAGCGAGGGTAGTCGTGGGCTCTGTTATCAAGAAGCGGCGTAAGCGGATGGCCAAGAAGAAGCACCGCAAGCTGCTGAAGCGCACCCGCGTTCAGCGTCGCAACAAGAAGTAAGCGGCCGCTGCAACAGCGCGTTCCGAAGCCCTCCCACCGCCGGTGGGAGGGCTTCGGCATGTTTGGGGCCTTGCTGCGTGGTACTTGTGGGGCGTGCCGCGCGATGCTTCGCGGTGCTTGTGGGGCCGTGCCCCGCGGTGCTTGTGGGGCGGTGCGGTATTTGACGACCGGCCGCTTGGTCCGTACGTACACCTGTGTCCGTCGTCACTTCCCGCATCGCACGGTCATCACAGCGCAACATCCACCCGCTAGCGTGGGCCGGGACACAGTCGTCCGTGAGCGGCGAGGGTTGGGGAAAGGCAGGCGCTGATCTTGGGCAAGGTCGTGCTCGTGACCGGGGTGGCCCGACAGCTGGGTGGACGGTTCGTCCGCCGCGTCCAGCGAGATCCCGACGTCGACCGGGTGGTCGCCGTCGACGCGGTCCCTCCCGAGCACCATCTGGGGGGCGCCGACTTCGTCCAGGCCGACATCAGGCAGCCCGCGATCGCCAAGGTCCTCGCCGAGTACGCCGTGGACACGGTCGTGCACATGGACGTCACGGCCACCGCGCTGGGCGGCCGCGGCGGCAGGGGCGGCCGGGGCTCGGTCAAGGAGACCAACGTCATCGGCACGATGCAGCTGCTCGGCGCCTGCCAGAAGTCGCCGACGGTGAAGCGGCTCGTGGTGAAGTCGAGCACCAGCGTGTACGGCTCCGCGCCCAAGGACCCCGCGGTCTTCACCGAGACCACGCCGCCCAAGTCGCTGCCCAGCGGTGGCTTCGCCAAGGACACCGTCGAGGTCGAGGGCTATGTGCGCGGTTTCGCGCGGCGGCGCCCGGACGTCGCGGTGTGCGTGCTGCGCTTCGCGAACATCCTGGGGCCCGCCGCGGACTCCCCGCTCGCCGAGTACTTCTCGCTGCCGGTCCTGCCGACCGTGTTCGGCTACGACCCGCGCCTGCAGTTCGTCCACGAGGACGACGCGGTCGAGGTGCTGCGGCTCGCCTCGCACGATCCGGAGCGCGGGACGCTCAACAGCGGCACGTTCAACATCGCGGGCGACGGGCAGTTGCTGCTCTCGCAGTGCTCGCGGCGGCTCGGCCGCCCCACCGTGCCGGTGCTCCTGCCGGCCGTCACCTGGTTCGGCTCGGCCCTGCGCACGCTCGGCGCGACGGACTTCTCGCCGGAGCAGATCAGGCTGCTCACGCACGGCAGGGTCGTGGCCACCCGGCAGATGCGCGAGACACTGGGGTTCAGGCCGAAGTACACGACCGCGGAGACGTTCGCGGACTTCGTACGCAGCCGGGGTCCTGGACTGCTGCCGCCAAGTGCCCTCGCGGGGGCAGTCGACCGGATCGCCGCGCTGCCCTTCGCGGGTGGCATCCAGAGCGTCAACTGAGGAGAGCGTCAACGATGGCGGACGCCAAGGTCATTCCGTTCGACGACGACCGGTCGCGCGGGGGCGCGCAGCGCACGTCGCGCCGCAGGTCGGCGCCCCGGCGCAAGGGCGACCCCGTGGCCGGGGTCAAGGCGCTGCCCGGACAGCAGGACGGGCAGAAGGAGGAGCGGCAGGACGGGGAGCGGCGCGTGGAGCGCACCGAACCGGAGCGGGCGGCCGCCGAGACGAGGGGCGCCGGCGGCTGGGACCGGCGCATCGCGGGCGGCCTCTCCTTCCTGCGGCGACGGCTGACCGGTGACTACGAGGTCGACGACTTCGGTTACGACGAGGAGCTCACCGACCAGGTCCTGATGTCGCTGCTCCGCCCCTTCTACGAGAAGTACTTCCGGGTGGAGGTGAAGGGCATCGAGAACATCCCCGCCGACGGCGGGGCGCTGATCGTCGCCAATCACTCCGGGACGCTGCCGCTGGACGGCCTGATGATGCAGGTCGCGGTGCACGACAACCATCCGCAGGGCCGGCATCTGCGGCTGCTCGCCGCCGATCTCGTCTTCATGCTGCCGGTGGTCAACGAACTGGCCCGCAAGGCCGGGCACACCCTGGCCTGTGCGGAGGACGCGGAGCGGCTGCTCGAGCGGGGCGAGCTGGTCGGGGTGATGCCGGAGGGCTTCAAGGGCATCGGCAAGCCGTTCAGCGAGCGCTACAAGCTGCAGCGGTTCGGCCGCGGCGGCTTCGTGTCGACGGCGCTGCGGACGGGGTCGCCGATCGTGCCGTGCTCGATCGTGGGGGCGGAGGAGATCTACCCCATGATCGGCAACGCGAAGACGCTGGCGCGGGTGCTCGGGTTCCCGTACTTCCCGATCACGCCCACGTTCCCGTGGCTGGGGCCGTTGGGTGCGGTGCCGTTGCCGACGAAGTGGACGATTCAGTTCGGGGAGCCGATTCCGACGGACGGTTATCCGCCGGAGGCGGCGGATGATCCGATGCTGATGTTCAACCTGACGGATCAGGTGCGGGAGCAGATCCAGCACTCGCTGTACAAGCTGTTGGTGCAGCGGCGGTCTGTGTTCTTCTGAGCGCTCCGCGGGCGCTTCGTGACTTGTCGCGCAGTTCCCGGCGTCCCTTCGGGGCGCAGGGGTGTACGCGGTTGGGGGCGCCCTCCATGTTCGGAGGGCGCCCCCAACCGCGTACTGCCGACGGCTACTTCGCGTCCTCGCCGTCGATGCCCAGCTCCGGGAGCAGGCCGGGCAGGAGCGGGGGCAGGGTGACGTCCGGCTTGGCCGAGCTGTCTCCCGTGCCTGGCTTGCTCTTGCCGTCCGAGGAGGGCGGGGTCGTCTTCTCGTCCGGTGGGTCGAGGAGGCCGCCCGTGGCGCCGCCGAGGAGGCCTTCGCCCTGGCTGTCCGAGGTGGACGGCTTGGGTTTGCTTTCGCTGCCGGTACCTCCGCCGTGCGTCGCTCCGCTGCCCGAGGGGCGGGAGGAGTGCCGGTCGGTGCCTTCGGAGCCCCGGGGGCTCTGGGAGGTCCGGCCGGTGGTGCTGCCGCTCTTCTCGGGGGTACGCGGCAGCAGCGAGCGCAGCGGGTCGACCTCTTGGTCTATGGCGTCGAAGACGGAGGCCACCTGCTGGCTCACATCGCCCAGCTGGACCGGGAGGCGGCCCTGGAGGTCGCTCCAACTGTCCCGGTGCGACTGGGAGAAGGAGGACAGCGCCTGGATGGGGCCGAGGGAGCCGTCGCGCTGGTAGGCCTCGTGGAGCAGGCGGTGGCCTTCGGTGGCGTCGTGCCGCATGCCGGAGAGGGCTCGCCTGACCTCGCCGACGGACTCGTGGTCGAGGTCGCCCGCGCGGCCGCGTTCCATGAGCCTGCGGGCCTCGTTCAGCCGCGTCGACGCCTGGTCGAGGTAGATCCTGCCGCGGTCGGCGTCGTCGTCGGCCATGCCCAGCTTGAGGTCTTCCATGCCGCGCTTGAGGCCGTACAACGAATCGCCCGGCAGGGCGTCGGAGCTGGCGGCGGCGACTCCGCTGAACGCGCCCGCGGCCACGCCGACCGTGAGGCCACCCGCCGCGATGCCCTTGGACAGGCGGGACCGCGGCCGCAACTTCCGCAAGGAGGCCGCTCGGTGGGCGCCCTTGCGGGAGCGCTGTTCGGGTACCGAGGGGGTGCCGCCCTCCAGGAGCATGGCTTCCATCGCGGCCACCAGCTGGGCGCGTTGGACGACCTTCACCTCGGGGTCGAGGGCGGGCTTGGGCAGCGCGTCCAGACCTTCCGTCAGGGCCAGCATGCGGCTCTGCTCGGTCGGTTCGGCACGGGCCGCGGTGGTTTCGGGGGACTCCACGGATGCGGCCGCGGATGCGGGTGTGGACGCGGAGTCCTCGGACTGCTCGGCCGCCGGGTCCTGGTCGGAATGCTCCTCCAGGGCCTGGGCGAAGGCGTTCGCCCGCCGGTGGGCCGATACGTTCGCGATCACTGGCGGCACCTCCTCTCGTCATGACGGTCGACTCCCCAGGGGGTCCTGAGGGTTGCATGTCCTGACCATTTCCACACGATCGGGTGAGCGAGTGGGGTCTCCCCTGCTCATTAAGAGCCCGGGGAGCATCAGGTAGCGACCACAGGGAGCCTGCATCCCGCACAACGAGCGTCGCGGCACTTGGGTTACGGACGAAAGATGATCGGACCGCGAAGAATTGAGGAAGTGCCGTGGCGGCCATCTGGCCGCCACGGTCGGTGAGTTGGGCGCTACGGAGCGCCAGCGCGAGCCGCCGTGGAGCGTTAGCGCGCGTCGTCCGGCAGGAGGCGCGCCAGCGTGCGCACCGCGCGGTACTGGAGGGTCTTGATCGCGCCCTCGTTCTTGCCCATGACCCGGGCGGTCTCGGCGACGGAGAGGCCCTGGAGGAAGCGCAGGGTCACGCACTCCTGCTGCTGGGGGTTGAGGCGGCGGACGGCTTCGAGGAGGGCGGCGTTCGACAGCGACTCCAGGACGGAGTCCTCGGGGCTGCGCTCGACTTCGTTGGCGTCGAGCATTTCGCCAGTGGTCACTTCGAGGCGGAAACGGCTCGACTTGAAGTGGTCGGCGACCAGGTTGCGGGCGATCGTGACCAGCCAGGCGCCGAAGTCGCGGCCCTGCCAGGTGAAGGTGCCGATCCGGCGCAGGGCGCGCAGAAAGGTCTCACTCGTGAGGTCCTCGGCGGTCGCCTTGCCCCCCACGCGGTAGTAGATGTAGCGGTAGACGGTGTCGCTGTACTGGTCGTAGAGGCGGCCGAAGGCGTCGGACTCGCCGGCCTGGGCGCGCTCGACGAGGTCCATCATGCGGGCGCTGTCGCTGTCCGCGGCGGGGCGGCGGGGGGCGGGGGCCGATGCGGCGGCAGCGGCGCCGGAGCGGGCCCGTCTGCTCACAGTCGCACCGCCGTCCGCCAGGGCATAGCACGGCCCGGCGGGTGCGGGGACGGCGAAGGCGGGGACGGCGGGGACGGCGTACGCGGTGGGGACGAAGCCGCGCAAGCGGTCGATGACCGTTGCGCGCAGCGTAGCCAGGCCCGAGGCGTCAACCCCGACGTGTGGGTACACGGGACTCCCAGAGGCAGAGCTTCCATCACGTGCAGTGCGGGACCGTTCACCCGTCGTAGCGACGTGCGGGGTCCCTTATGCGTCTGAGGAGAATAACGCTTCGTACAGGCAGCGCTACACCCAGTTGCTCAAATCATCGATTACGTCGCTTCTGTAACCGATTTGAGCCTGATCAAGTACCGGAGAGTGAGCACTTGTTGATCGGATTAGTTCGCATTCCGTCTCCGCGCGGGGCGTGTTGTGGCCGAGTTCAACCAACGTGACTGGCGGGGGGCGGGGCGGGGTAGGACCGAGAGAATGTTCAGTGGCGGCGGCGGTGCAGGGCGATGGCCGCGGCCGCGCCGCCCGCCAGCGCGCCGACGCCCGCGGCGGCCGGGATGCCGACCTTCGCGGCCTTGCGGCCGGTGCGGTAGTCCCGCAGGCGCCAGTCCCGTTCGCGGGCGTGCTTGCGCAGCTTGGCGTCGGGATTGATCGCGTACGGATGCCCGACGAGCGAGAGCATCGGGATGTCGTTGTGCGAATCGCTGTACGCGGCGCAGCGGCCGAGGTCCAGGCCCTCGGCGGCGGCCAGGGCGCGGACGGCCTCGGCCTTCGCGGGGCCGTGCAGGGGTTCGCCGACGAGCTTGCCGGTGTAGACGCCGCCGATGGACTCGGCGACGGTGCCGAGTGCGCCGGTCAGGCCGAGGCGGCGGGCGATGACCGTGGCGATCTCCACCGGGGCCGCGGTGACGAGCCAGACCTTCTGGCCCGCGTCGAGGTGGGCCTGGGCGAGGGCGCGGGTGCCCGGCCAGATGCGCTCGGCCATGTACTCGTCGTAGATCTCCTCGCCGATGGTCATCAGCTCGGCGACGCGGTGGCCCTTGACGATGGACAGGGCGCTGTCGCGGGCGTCCTGCATGTGCTCGGGGTCCTCGACGCCGGCGAGCCTGAACCACGCCTGCTGCCAGGCGAATCGGACCAGTTCCTGACGCTCGAAGAACTTCCGCTTGTACAGGCCGCGGCCGAAGTGGAAGATCGCGGCGCCCTGCATCACGGTGTTGTCGAGGTCGAAGAAGGCGGCGGCCTTGTCGTCGCCGACGACCGGGAACTCCGGTTCCTTCGGCTCCTCGTCGGGCGCGGCCTGCGCCGCGAGCGCGTCGAGTTCCTCCAGCTCCTGGGAGGATTTGCGCGCTGCCTCAGCCGAGGCCTCGCCTGCCAACACGCTCCGCGCCGTGGCGGAGCGCCTACGGGGGGTGAGCCATCCGAGAGCGGCCATGACGCGAGCATAGCTAGTTCGTTCGGTAGTTCCGGAGTCGGCAGGATTCGACCCTGTGAACTCTCCGCTACCGAGCCGTTAAACGGCGCTCTCCGGAGGCGTCCGCCGGGCGCGTCGGCGGGGCGAGAATGGGAGGCATGAGCCCGATTTTCCGTCGTACGCAGAAGAAGAGGCCCGAGGACCGCACGGTCACCTTGATCGGGAAGCCCGGCTGTCATCTGTGTGATGACGCACAGGCGGTGATCGAGAAGGTCTGCGGCGAGACGGGGGCCGCATGGGAGAAGAAGGACATCACGCAGGACGAAGAACTGCGTCGCGCCTACTGGGAGCAGATTCCGGTGGTCCTCGTGGACGGCGAGCAGCACACCTTCTGGCGCGTGGACGAAGGCCGGCTCCGGCGGGAACTCGCGGGGTAGGCCGGATCTGTACTGACCGACCAGTCCAAAGTTCGCGCGAAGTCGTTTACGCTTTGGGGCGGTTTTGGTCTCGGGGGCGATGATCGTGAGGAGTGTGTACGGTTTTGCCCCCTTCAGGTGAGCAACGACGCTCCCCGTGCGCTGGTTCCACGATTGCGCGCCGGGGGCGCGTGACCCCGGTCACGTTGGCCGGGCAAATCGGACACCATCTTTGTGCACGCGTTCACAAAGACATAGCCTGCATTCGACGGGGCGGTCTGGGGACGAGTGACCGCCTGCAGCCCCGCTCTACCCGCAGGAGCACCGTGGCAACTGGCCGAACTCACCGACCGGCGACCCGCAGCCGAGGGATTCCCGAGGCCACCGTCGCCAGGCTTCCGCTGTACCTCCGAGCCCTCACCGCGCTGTCGGAGCGCTCGGTGCCCACGGTCTCCTCCGAGGAGCTCGCGGCCGCCGCAGGGGTCAACTCCGCGAAGCTGCGCAAGGACTTCTCGTATCTCGGTTCGTACGGGACGCGTGGCGTCGGGTACGACGTCGAGTATCTCGTGTACCAGATCTCCCGCGAACTCGGCCTGACCCAGGACTGGCCGGTTGTGATCGTCGGTATCGGTAACCTCGGGGCCGCGCTTGCCAATTACGGCGGGTTCGCCTCGCGTGGTTTCCGTGTCGCGGCGCTGATCGACGCCGATCCGGCAATGGCCGGAAAGCCCGTCGCCGGGATGCCCGTGCAGCACACCGACGACCTCGAGAAGATCATCGAGGACAACGGAGTGTCGATCGGTGTCATCGCGACCCCGGCCGGCGCCGCCCAGCAGGTCTGCGAGCGGCTCGTCGCCGCCGGTGTGACCTCCATCCTGAACTTCGCGCCGACCGTCCTGTCCGTGCCGGACGGTGTCGACGTACGCAAGGTCGACCTCTCCATCGAGCTGCAGATCCTCGCCTTCCACGAGCAGCGCAAGGCTGGTGAGGACGCCGCCCCCGAGGGCGCCGTGCCGACCGCGCCGGGCAAGCAGCAGCGGAAGGGACCCGACGGGGACGTCCCCGCCGTGATGCCGGCATGAGTCTCCTGGTCGTCGGGCTGAGTCACCGCAGCGCTCCGGTGAGCGTCCTGGAGCGGGCCGCGCTGTCCGCGGACGCGCAGGCCAAGCTCCTGCAGGACACCCTCGCCGCCGAGCCCGCCACCGAGGCGGCCGTGCTCGCCACCTGCAACCGCATCGAGCTCTACGCCGACGTGGACAAGTTCCACGCGGGCGTCGCCGAGCTGTCCACGCTGCTCGCGCAGCACAGCGGCGTCGGCCTGGAGGAGCTCACCCCTTATCTGTACGTCCACTACGAGGACCGTGCCGTCCACCACCTCTTCTCGGTGGCGTGCGGGCTCGACTCGATGGTCGTCGGCGAGGGGCAGATCCTCGGGCAGATCAAGGACGCCCTGGCGCGCTCGCAGGACCTGCACACCGCGGGCAAGCTCCTCAACGACCTCTTCCAGCAGGCCCTTCGGGTCGGCAAGCGCGCGCACTCCGAGACCGGCATCGACCGGGCCGGGCAGTCGCTCGTGACCTTCGGCCTCGAACAGCTCGCCGCGCGCGGGCCGGTGGACGCCTGGGCCAAGGGCAAGCGCGCCCTGGTGATCGGCGCGGGCTCCATGTCCTCGCTCGCCGCGGCCACGCTCGCGCGGGCCGGCGTCGAGGAAGTCGTCGTCGCCAACCGCACGTTGGAGCGCGCGCACCGCCTCGCCGAGATCCTGACGGAGTCGGGCACCGGGGTGACCGCGCGTGCCGTTCCCATGGACGACGTCGCGGACGAACTGACACGTGCCGACGTGGCCATCTCTTGCACCGGGGCGACCGGGCTCGTCCTGACCGCGGACGCCGTCGCTGCGGCCGTCGCGGACCGGCTGCCCGCCGTGGCCCGGCGCACCGGCGACGTACCGGCGCAGGCCACGGGCGGCTCGGCGGACCAGGCCGTGCGCCCGGCCGCAGGGAACGCCGCGGGCAGCGACGACGGCTGCCCGGTGGACCTCTCCGACGTCGCCGCGGCCCGCGGCTTCTCCGTCGCCGGTGAAGCGGCCGTCGCGGGGATGGACGCCGCGACCCTGGAACAGCACGCCGCCTGGGTGGACAACGCCCCGGCCGAGCGCAGGGCCGCCGACCCGCAGGCCGACGCCGATGCCATCGCCGCGCTGGTGGCGGCCGCGAGCGTCACCGGGCGGCTGCCCGAGCGGCGCGGCCCCCTGCCGTCGTCGGCCGCCGCGGCCCGTCCGGCCGTGCTCGCGCTGCTCGACCTCGCCATGCCCCGCGACATCGACGCCGCGGTCCACCGCCTCGAAGGGGTGCGGCTCGTCGACATCGAGTCGCTCGCCGAGGCCTCCGCGGACGCCCCGATGGCCGATGACGTGGAGAAGGTGCGCGGCATCGTCTCCGACGAGGTCGCCGCCTTCGGTGCCGCGCAGCGTGCCGCGCACATCACGCCGACCGTGGTCGCCCTGCGCACCATGGCCGCCGATGTGGTGGCCGGTGAGATGGCACGGCTCGAAGGACGACTGCCGGGTCTCGAGGACAAGCAACGCGCGGAGATCACGCAGACCGTGCGCCGTGTGGTGGACAAGCTGCTGCACGCGCCGACGGTGCGGGTCAAGCAGCTGGCGGGCGAACCCGGCGGCGCCGGGTACGCGGACGCGCTGCGCACGCTCTTCGACCTCGACCCGCAGACGGTCGCGGCGGTCAGCAGGGCCGACCACATGAACAACGAGAACGACGACCCGAATCGAGGCCGGGCATGAACGAGAAGGCCCTGAGGCTCGGGACCAGGCGCAGCAAGCTGGCCATGGCCCAGTCCGGCCAAGTGGCCGAAGCGGTACAGCAGTTGACGGGACGCCCCGTCGAACTCGTGGAGATCACGACGTACGGCGACACCTCGCGCGAGCACCTCGCGCAGATCGGTGGCACCGGCGTCTTCGTCGCCGCCCTGCGCGAGGCCCTGGCCCGCGACGAGGTCGACTTCGCCGTCCACTCCCTCAAGGACCTGCCCACCGCGCAGCCCGACGAGCTCACGCTCGCCGCGGTGCCGGTGCGCGAGGACCCGCGGGACGTGCTGGTGGCCCGCGACGGGCTGACCTTCCCCGAGCTGCCCAAGGGCGCCCGGGTGGGCACGGGTTCGCCGCGCCGCATGGCGCAGCTGAACGCCTACGCGCGCAGCCACGGCATGACCATCGAGACCGTGCCGATCCGCGGGAACGTAGACACCCGCATCGGATACGTGCACAAGGGGGAGCTCGACGCCGTCGTGCTCGCCGCCGCCGGACTCAACCGCGTCGGCAGGATCGACGCGGTGACCGACTTCCTGTCGGTCGACACCGTTCTGCCCGCCCCCGGCCAGGGGGCACTGGCGATCGAGTGTGCCGCGCACAACGCGTCACTCGCCGCCGCGCTCGCCGAGCTCGACGACCCGTACACCCGGGCCGCCGTGACCGCCGAGCGGTCCCTGCTCGCCGCCCTGGAAGCCGGTTGCAGCGCGCCTGTTGGCGCACTGGCCGACTTGCTGGCCGACGGGCAGATTGTCAAGGAAATGCGCCTGCGCGGCGTCGTCGGTACGACCGACGGCTCGACGCTGGTGCAGCTGTCCACCACCGGTCCCGTGCCCGAGACGGAGACCCAAGCCATGGCGCTGGGCCGCGAACTCGCGGCCGAGATGCTCGCCAAGGGCGCGGCCGGTCTGATGGGGGAGCGAGCACTTTGAGCCCCACCTCGAACCTTCCCGGCCTTCCCGCACACGGGCACGTCACCTTCCTCGGTGCCGGTCCCGGAGATCCGGGACTGCTGACCCTGCGCGCCGTCGAGGCGCTGGCCCGAGCGGATGTGCTGATCGCCGAGCCGGAAGTACTCGACGTCGTCCGCGTGCATGCCAGGGGAGGTGTGGACACACCGCAGCCGGCGGCAGCTGACGAGACGTCAGCGACCGTTGAGGCGCCTGCGTTGCGGGCCGCTGCCAATCTTGTCATGGAGGCCGCGAGGGGCGGCAGGCGGGTCGTGCGCGCGGTGAGCGGCGACCCGGGCCTCGACACGGACGCGGCCGGCGAGATGCTCGCCTGCGCCGCCGAGGGCATCCCCTTCGAGGTCGTGCCCGGCATCGCGGCCGCCGTCGGCGTGCCCGCGTACGCCGGTGTGCCGCTGCGGGACGCCCAGGGCACCGACGTCCGCTTCGTCGACGCCCGTACCGCGTCGGACCGTTGCTGGAGCGAGGTCGGCGCGTCCGACGGGACCGTCGTGGTCTCGACGGCGCTCGACTCCGTCGCGGCGGCCGCCGGTGAGCTGGTGGCCGCGGGCCGCAAGCCGGACACCCCGATGACCGTCACCGTCGGCGGTACGACGACGCGCCAGCGCACCTGGACCGCCACGCTCGGCACCATCGCGCAGGTCCTCAAGCAGGCGAAGGCGCTGCCCTCGCCGGAGGGCGGCCGGCCCGTCATAGCCGTGGTCGGCGAGCGCTCCGCCGCCGCCCAGCGCGACCAGCTGTCGTGGTTCGAGTCGAAGCCGCTCTTCGGGTGGCGCGTGCTCGTACCGCGTACGAAGGAGCAGGCGGCCTCGCTCTCCGACCAGCTGCGGTCCTACGGCGCCGTGCCGCACGAGGTCCCGACCATCGCGGTCGAGCCGCCGCGCACGCCCCAGCAGATGGAGCGCGCGGTCAAGGGGCTCGTGACGGGTCGCTACGAGTGGATCGCCTTCACCAGCGTGAACGCCGTCAAGGCCGTGCGCGAGAAGTTCGAGGAGTACGGGCTCGACGCGCGTGCCTTCGCCGGGATCAAGGTCGCCGCCGTCGGCGAGCAGACCGCCGCCGCGCTGGTGGCCTTCGGTGTGAAGCCGGATCTGGTGCCCAGCGGGGAGCAGTCCGCCGCCGGGCTGTTGGAGGACTGGCCGCCGTACGACCCCGTCTTCGACCCGATCGACCGTGTCTTCCTGCCGCGGGCCGACATCGCCACGGAGACGCTGGTCGCGGGGCTCATCGACCTGGGCTGGGAGGTCGACGACGTCACGGCCTACCGGACCGTGCGTGCGTCGCCGCCGCCGGCCGAGACGCGGGAGGCGATCAAGGGGGGCGGTTTCGACGCCGTTCTCTTCACCTCGTCCTCGACCGTGCGGAACCTCGTCGGCATCGCGGGCAAGCCGCACAACGTGACCGTGATCGCGTGTATCGGCCCCGCCACGGCCAAGACCGCGGAGGAGCACGGGCTTCGGGTGGACGTGATGGCTCCGGAGCCGTCGGTGCACAAGCTGGCGGAGGCGTTGGCGGAGTTCGGCGCGGCGAGGCGTGCGGCGGCTCTTGAGGCGGGGGACCCTGTGACGCGGCCCAGCGAGCGGCGGCCGGGGTCTCGTCGGCGGCGTACTGCTCCGTAGGTATTTTGCGGGTGGGCGCCTCTCTCAGGTGCCCACCCGTTCCTCCCCCAGAGCCTTGAGGGCCTGGGGGGACCCCCTGCGGAACGCCTGCCCACAACTGGGGCGGGAGCGAGCGAACTCAGCGTGAGGTGAGAGTCAGTGACTCAGTACGGATCCTTCCCCGGAGCGCGGCCGCGGCGGCTGCGGACCACTCCTGCCATGCGGCGCATGGTCGCCGAGACGCGACTGCATCCGGCGGATCTGATCCTGCCCGCCTTCGTGCGCGAGGGGATCAGTGCCCCGGTGGAGATCGGGGCGATGCCCGGTGTCTTCCAGCACACCCGCGACACCCTGAAGAAGGCCGCCGTCGAGGCGCTGGAGGCCGGGGTCTCCGGGATCATGCTCTTCGGTGTGCCGGAGGAGTCCAAGAAGGACGCCGTGGGTACGCCGGGCACCGACCCGGACGGGATCCTGCAGGTCGCCATCCGTGACGTGCGCGCCGAGGTCGGCGACGACCTCATCGTCATGTCGGACCTGTGTCTCGACGAGACCACCGACCACGGCCACTGCGGTGTGCTCGACGCCGAGGGCCGGGTCGACAACGACGCCACCCTGGAGCGGTACGCGGAGATGGCGCAGGTCCAGGCCGACGCGGGCGCCCACGTGGTGGGCCCGAGCGGCATGATGGACGGTCAGGTCGGCGTCGTCCGCGACGCGTTGGACCAGGTCGGCCACGAGGACGTGTCGATCCTCGCCTACACCGCCAAGTACTCGTCGGCCTTTTACGGCCCCTTCCGCGAGGCCGTCGGGTCGTCCCTCAAGGGCGACCGCAAGACCTACCAGCAGGACCCCGCCAACACTCGTGAGTCCCTGCGGGAGTTGGCGCTGGACCTGGAGGAGGGCGCCGACATGGTGATGGTCAAGCCCGCGGGTCCCTACCTCGACATCCTGGCCCGCGTCGCCGACGCGGTGGACGTGCCGGTGGCCGCGTACCAGATCAGCGGCGAGTACGCGATGATCGAGGCCGCCGCCGAGCGGGGCTGGATCGACCGGGACAGGGCGATCCTGGAGTCCCTGACGGGCATCAAGCGCGCGGGCGCGAACATGATCCTCACGTACTGGGCGACCGAGGTCGCGCGCGGGCTCTAGCGTCCGGGATCTTGGGGCGGACAGCTCTTGACCTCAACTTCGGTCGAGGTCGGAGAGTGGTGTGCACAGACGCCGAGTCTTTCCAGGAATCCCAGGAGGACGTCATGCACGCCGTGGTTCTGCACGAGTTCGGACCCGCCGAGAATCTGCGCTACGAGACCCTGCCCGACCCCGTCGCGGGGCCGGGGCAGGTGCGGATCGCCGTACGGGCGGCGGGAGTTCACTTCGTCGAGACCGTCATGCGCCGCGGCGAAGCGAGCGACATGGCGCCGCCGCTGCCCGAGCTGCCCGCCGTCTTCGGCGGCGAGGTGGCGGGCACGGTGGACGCCGTCGGGCCCGGCGTCGACCCCGCCTGGCTCGGCAGGGCCGTCGTGACCTCGCACGGCTCGCCCGGCGGGTACGCCGAGCTGGCGGTCGCCGAGGCCGAGGGCCTGCACGAGGTGCCGGACGGCCTGGACTTCGAGTCCGCGGTCGCCATGGTGGTCACCGGCGCGACGGCCGTGGGGCTGCTCGGGACCGCCCGACTGAGCCTGGACGACGTGGTGTTGGTGACCTCGGCCGCCGGGGGTGTCGGGCGGCTCGTCGTGCAGTACGCGCACGCGCTTGGCGCCACGGTCGTCGGTGCCGCGGGCGGGCCCGCGAAGGCCGAGGCCGTCCGCGCGCTCGGCGCCGACGTCGCCGTCGACTACAACCGCCCCGGCTGGCAGGACGAGGTGCGCGAGGCGCTCGGCGGGCGGCCCGTGACCGCCGTCCTGGACGGGGTCGGGGGCGAAAAGGCCGCAGCCGCCTTCGAGTTGATCGGGGACGGCGGGCGGTACGTTGTCATCGGCTGGTCCTCGCAGGAGGCCTTCGAGCCGGACGAGAAGGTCCTTGCCGAGCGGAACATCTCGTACGTCAATGCCCTGTTGGAGCTGATCGGCCACCGCGAGGAGGGGCCCGCCCACGAGCGCGCGGCTCTGGAGGCCGCGGGCAAGGGGGAGTTGGTCCCGGACGTGCAGACTTTCCCGCTGGAGCGGGCGGCCGAGGCGCACGCCGCTATGGAGCGGCGGGAGACGACGGGGAAGGTGGTGCTGGTTCCGTAGCCGTGGGTGTGGTGTGCCGCTGGTTCGGGGGCGGTTGGGCGGCAAGTGGCTTCCTGCGTCGCGGGGGTGCGGTCAGGACGCCCAGGGACGCGATGACCAGAGCGATGCCCGACCAGCCGAGGGCGGGCAGGTGTTCGCCGACCACCGCGACCGCGAAGACGGCGGCCACCGCGGGTTCCAGGAGCGACAGGGTGGTCGCCGTGCTCACGGGGATGCGGGCCAGGCCGAAGCCGAAGAGCACGTACCCGGCGAACATCGGCACCAGCGCCATGTAGAGCCCGACGCCCGCGTTCGTCCAGGAGGCGAGCAACGGGGCGCCCGTGCAGAGCAGTACGGGTACGAGCATCAGCCCGCCGAGGCCGAACACCGAGCCCATGGCCGCGCGCGGGGCGACGCCCCGGGTGATCAGGCGGTGCGCGGCCCAGGCGTACACGGCGTACGTGAGGCCCGCGACCAGGCCGAGCCCGACGCCCGCGACGGTCCGCCAGGCGGATCCGGAAGACGCCGCACCGTTCCCGGATCCGCCCTGCGCGGCCTCGGCCGCGCACAGCAGCACCGTGCCCGCCAGACCGAGCGCGGCGCCTGCGGCCCACCGCCGGGAGAGCCGTCGCCGGTCCACGATCCGTTCGATCAGGGCCGACGCGGGCGGGGCCGAGCCGAGGGAGACGACGGTGCCGACCGCGACTCCCGCGAGGTGCATGGAGGTGTAAAAGGCCAGCGGGTACAGCGCCACGCCCACGCCGCCGACCAGCACGGTCGGCCACTGGGCCCGCAGCCGGGGCCGCTCCCGCACGATGCGGCGCCCCGCGAGGAGGGCCTGCAGCAGTCCGCCGATGCCCATGGCCGCGGCGCCGACGGCCAGGGGGCCCACGTCCGGCGCGAAGGTCGCCGCGGTTCCGGTGGTACCCCACAGGACGGAGGCGAGGAGGACGGCGGCGGCGCCGATGCCGTATCCGTGCTGCCGGGTGGCGTGCTGTCCGGTGGGGGCCGTCTGCCCGGTCATCGATCGTCGACCAGGCCGTCGACCAGGCGTGCCGCCAGGTCGCGGGCGTGCCGCATGCGCTCGCCGTCGCCTTCGAGACCGGCCCGCACGATGGCCCCTTCGAGGAGGAAGGCGAGGTGTTCGGCGGCGGCCTCCGCCTCCCGTTCGGTGAGCAGTTCTTGCAGATGGGCGACGAGCAGCCCTTCGACCTCCTCCTTGTGGCGGCGGACCACCGCCCGCCCCTCGTGCCCGTTCGGCAGTTCGGCGGCGGCGTTGAGGAGTCCGCAGCCGCGGAACCCGTGTTCGTAGGCGTGGTCGGCGTGATCCGCGTACGCCTCGAAGACGGCGAGGATCCCGTCCCGGGGGCTCCGCGCGTCGGTCAGGCGCCGCCGGTAGAGGCCGAGCCACTCCTCGTGGCGTGCCTGGAGGTAGGCGCGGACGAGGTCGTTCTTGGAGGCGAAGTTGTTGTACAGGCTCATCTTCGCCACGCCGGCCTCGGCGGTGATGGTGTCGATGCCCGTGGCCGCGACGCCGTCGGCGTAGAAGCGGCGGGCGGCGGCGTCGAGGATGCGCCCTCGCGCGGCACCTCTGCGGCGCGGCTTCGCGGGCTTGTCTTCGGTGTTCGGCACGCGTACCCCTTCTCCAATTAGGTAGACCAGTCTACCTAAAGTGAAGAGGGGGAGGGGAAGGAGGGCGTGTGCCGGGCCTCAGTCCTTCTTGAGCAGCAGCGTCAGGCGCGAGAAGCCGTCCTCGCCGTGGCCCTGCTCGACCGCGCGGTCCAGGAGGTCCTGGAGCGGGGCGAACAGGTCGGTGCGCAGGCCCTGCGCTTCGTACGCGCTGGTGAAGTTCGGGAACGCCGCCTTGTTCATGGCGAGGTTCGAGACGTCTGTGAGGTGCTGCCCGGTGGCCAGGCCCTCCGCCGCGCCGGCGATGTTCCCGTGCGCCATCGCGACCACCCACTCCGTCAGGAGTGGCGCGAACTCGAGGGGTGGGATGCCCTCGCTGCCGATCAGGGCGAAGGCCTGGGCGACGCCCATCGCCGTGCCGTACATGCCGGTGAGCAGCGACAGGTCGTACAGGGCGGCGAGGCCCGGGTCCTTGCCGACCCACTTGGTGTCGGCGAGTGCGGCCAGGGTCGGGCGGTGGGCCTCGAAGGCCGCTTCGTCGGTGCCGCTGTAGAGGATGTACGCGGCGGGGGTGGCGATCATCTGCGGGACGGCCATGATGCCGCCGTCGATGTACGTGATGCCGTGCGCCGCGGCCCAGTCCGCCAACTCCCTTGCCTGGCCGGGCGTTCCGTTCGTGAGGTTCACGACGGTGCGGCCCGCGAGGGCCTCGGCCTCGGGCTCCAGGAGGCTGCGGACGCTGTCGTTGGTCGTGAGGCAGACGATGACCAACTCGTTCGCGGTGATGGCCTCCCGCGCGGTGTCGGCGGGGGTGGCGCCCTGGGCGACGAGCGGGCCGGTCTTGGACCGCGTGCGGTTCCACACGGTGGTCGGGTGCCCCGCCTTGATCAGGGCGGAGGCGAGTGCGGTGCCCATCAGGCCGAGGCCGAGGACGGAGGCGGGTGCGGTGGTGCTGGCCACGGGGGCTCCTTCGAGGGCGTTCCGTTGGGGTACGCGTTTGATCCTCGTAGGGCACTGTGGGTCCGACAAGTACCGACTTTTTTGTGCGGTACTCACCAAAAGGTGGGTGAGCGGGCGACCTTGGCTCCGTGTTCCTGTCCCCGTCCCCGGCCTCGGTCGGGCGGACTCCGGTCACCAGCTCAGGGCGTCCTCCCGTGTCTGCTGCCAGTAGGTGGTCGACGCCGCGCTGTCCACGTACACGCCGCCCGCCGGGAGCGCGGGCGACACCTCCGAGCCGACGCTGCCGTTCATCGCGCGGTTGGAGAAGAGGACGCCGAGGCGTTCGGCGGTGTAGCCGTCCTGTCCGCTGCCGTCGGCCGCCGAGGTGGTGATGCCCGCGTACGCGGACTGGCCGGGCTCCAGGGTGACGACCGACTGCGGCACGGAGTCGCGGTTGACGGCGACCGGGGCCTGGGCGTCGTCGAAGCGAAGGAAGGGGGCGTTGTAGGCGAAGCAGGGCTTGGTGCCGGTGTTCGTGGCGGTGACCAGGAGGTGGTTGACCGGGCGGGAGACCTTGGTGACCTTCACCTTGGTGTTGGTGGAGCTGCAGGTGACCGGGGCGGCAGCCTTGGCCGAGGTTGCCTCCGCGGTCCCGGTGGCCTTGGCCGATCGGGCCGACTTGGCTGCCCTGTCGTCCGCGGTGAGCCGCTTGGCCGCGGCCTGCCCGGCCGTGTTCTGCTGGTCGATCGATGAGGCCACGAGCGTTGCCGCGCCCTCGTCGCGGGTGCCCAAGCCGTCTGAACAGGCCGTCAAGGAAAGGGCGCCGAGCGCGACCGCCGCGGCGGCGCCGGTACGGATGGCGAGAGCGGTGCGAGAGCGGTTGTGGGACATGGCTGATCCTTCGTGGCTCGTGCCGGAAGCGGCGTGCTTGGATGGCCACAGCCTGTGTGGTGGATCGTCCCGGCCGCCACAAGGGACGGGGAGTTGGGGACGGTGGAACGTTCGCACCGGCTCTGACCTGGGGGAATTCCTGCTCCCTGGAACGCGTGACTGGAATGGGGAGGACCGAGATGTCATCGCTCGCGGAGCTGCTGCGGGAGCTCAAGGAGCGGTCCGGGCTCAGCTATGGAGTGCTGGCCAAGAGGCTTCACATGAGTACGTCGACGCTGCACCGGTACTGCAACGGGGATGCGGTGCCGACGGAGTTCGCGCCGATCGAGCGGCTGGCCCGGCTGTGCAAGGCGACGCCGGAGGAGCTCGTCGAGGTCCACCGGCGGTGGATCCTGGCGGACGCGGCGCGGGGCAGGAAGGCGGAACCGGAGCCGCAGACACAGGCGGAGCCGGAGCCGGAGCCGGAACCGGAACCGGAACCGCAGGCACGGGTAGTTCCTGTGCCCGAGCCCGAGCCCGAGCCCGAGGCACAGGCACAGGCACAGCCCGGCCCGGAATCGGACCAGTTGGTGGTCCTCTCGAAGCAGACCCCCTCGCGCAGGAAGCGGACGCTGGTCCTCGCGGCCGCCGTCGCCGCGGTCGTCGGGCTCGGCTCCGTGGCCCTCGCCATGAACGGCGGCGGGGACGGGAACAAGCGGGACACAGGTGCGGCCTCCTCGCCGGACACCGCTGACTCGCCCGACGCCTCCTCCGGCAAGGACAAGGCCAAGGACGACAGCAAGGGCAAGGACGGCGACAAGGACAAGGCCGAGGACAAGAAGAAGGACGGCTCCTCCGCATCGCCTTCCGGGAAGGGCAGCCCTTCCCCCGGCGCCTCCCACGGCAACGGCAAGGGCCCCGCGTCCGCGGGCGAATCCGACGAGGGACACGAGGTGCCGCTGACGGCGCGCACCAGGCCGTACGCGTACGACGACCCCTGCCTCCAGGACTTCCTGGTGAACCGCAAGGCCGAACAGGTCCCGCAACAGCCCGCGCCGCAGGACGCGTCCAGCTGGGTCGGCGACCTCGGTGCCGTCCCAGCCGGCGTCCAGTGGATCGAGGTCACCGTGCAGGGCATGGGCAAGGAGACCGTCGTACTGCAGGACATGGACGTCCGCGTGCAGAGCACCAGCGCGCCGCTGGCCTGGAACAACTTCCAGATGGCGACCGGCTGCGGCGGCACGGTGAACACCAAGTCCTTCTCCGTCGACCTCGACGATGCGGCGCCGCGGGCCACGCCCAAGGCCGGGCAGCGCGACTTCCCGTACAAGGTCAGCGAGAACGACCCCGAGGTCTTCTACATCATGGCCAACACCGATCTGCACGACGTGCGGTGGTACTTGGAGCTGGAGTGGTCCAGCGGCAAGCGGCACAACGTGCTTCGCGTGGACGACCAGGGCAAGCCGTTCCGCACCAGCGGGAAGAAGGGACGCCCCACCTACGGTTGGCCGCCCGGCGCCGACAAGTGGCAGAGGCAGCTGCAGGACGGCTGAGCCCAGGGACGTGGGTGGGCGGTCCGAACTTCCGTACGTGGGTGGGCAGTTCGAACTCCGGGTCGCGGGCGGGCGGTCCGCTGTCGGTTCGCCCGCGTCCGCATCCCGGAATGGCGTGTGGGGGTCCCACCCGGGTGCTTAGGGTGCGGGAACAGCCGTCCGAGCCGAAGGAGCCGTCGCCGTGACCGTCACAGAGCCCTCCCGCACCGCAGCCCCCACGCCGCCGCTCGCCGCGCGCGCCGCAGCGGTCGGGGGCTCCCCGGTACGGGACATCCTCGCGGTCACCGCGCGCCCCGAGGTCATCAACTTCGCGGGCGGACTGCCCGCCCCCGGCCTCTTCGACGGCGAGGGTGTGGCGGCCGCCTTCCATGCCGTGCTCACCGAGACGCCCGAGCGCGCCCTGCAGTACTCGACGACCGAGGGCGAGCCCGCGCTGCGCGCCGCCATAGCCGGGCGCACCGACGTGCGGGGCCTCGCGACCGACGCCGACGACGTGCTCGTCACCACCGGATCCCAGCAGGCGCTCTCGCTGCTCGCGACCGCGCTGATCGAGCCGGGCGACACGGTCCTCGTCGAGAACCCCTGTTATCTGGCGGCACTTCAGGCCTTCGGCTTCGCGGGCGCGCGCGTCGTGCCCGTGCCCTGCGACGCGTCCGGCATCGACCCGGCCGCCCTCGACGAACTCGTCGCCCTGCACGCCCCCAAGCTGCTCTACACCGTCCCCACCTTCCAGAACCCGACGGGACGCACCCTGCCCGCCGACCGCCGCGCGGCCATCGCCGGGATCGCCGAACGGCGCGGCCTGTGGATCGTCGAGGACGACCCGTACGGCGAGCTGCGCTTCGAGGGCGAGCGCGTGCCGTGGATCGCCACGTACCCCGGGGCCGAGGACAGGACCGTCCTGCTCGGCAGCTTCTCCAAGGTCATGGCGCCGGGCCTGCGCCTCGGCTGGCTGCGCGCCCCCGCCGCTCTGCTGCGCGCCTGCGCCGTCGCCAAGCAGGCCGCCGACCTGCACACGCCGACCGTCAACCAGCTCGCCGCGGCACGGTACTTGGCGGACAACGACCTGGACGCGCACGTCGCCCGGGTCGCGGGCGTCTACCGCGAGCGGCGCGACGCCATGCTCGCGGAGCTCGCGGACTCCCTTCCGGACGGGGCGAGTTGGATCCGGCCCGAGGGTGGCATGTTCGTCTGGGCGCGGCTGCCCGAGGGGTACGACACGACGGAGCTGCTGCGGACGGTGATCACGCACAACGTGGCGTACGTTCCCGGAGCGCCGTTCTTCGCCGGGGAACCGGACCGGGCGACCTTGCGGATGTGCTTCGTCACTCAGTCTCCCGATGAGATCGCCGAGGGGCTGCGCAGGCTCGGGGCGGGTCTTCGGGGCCGGTAGCGGTCGGCCCAACTCCTTTTCTCCGGTGGGCTGTCAGACCCTCGTCCTAAGGTGATCTCTGTCCTCAAGGACTTCAAGGAGGGGATTTCCATGACGAGTTCCACCCCGCCCACCAAGAGACGGCAGCGGGTCCGGCGCGCTCTGGTCGGCCTCGCGGCCGCCGCCGGCCTGTTCGCCGCCGCCGTACCCGCGCAAGCCGCGGCCGGTGACCCGGTCGCCACCACCTCGTACGCGTACACGAGCGCCGCCGGTGACTACATCGGCCAGGGCAAGTCCGCGACGTACAAGGCTCCCACCGACACGATCAAGCTCAGCGGCACCGCCGAGTTCCTGAACGTCGAGGTGTCCACCCCGGACATCTCCTGGTCCATCGACCTCGCCGCGCCCCGCGGCGAGAAGCTGCACCCCGGGGTCTACCGCAACGCCGAGCGCGCCGCGTTCCGCACGGGCCGCGCGCCCGGCCTCGACGTCGGCGGCGACGGCCGCGGCTGCAACGAGGTGTACGGCCAGTTCTCCGTCAACCAGATCGAGACGGACGACTCCGGCAACGTGACGCTGCTCGACGCCACCTTCACGCAGAACTGCGAGGGCGCCACCGCGGCGCTCAAGGGCACCGTCAAGTACAAGGCGTACCCACTCTCCTACCGCTACGCCAGCGATGCCGGTGACTACATCGGCCAGGGCAAGACCAACAGCTACACCGGCTCGACCAGCACCTTCGAGGCGTACGGCTCCGCCTCCTTCCTCCGCTACAGCGTCTCGGGCAAGCGCGACGACTGGTCCGTCGTCCTCGCCGCGCCCGAGGGCCAGAAGCTGGAGATCGGCAAGACCTATCAGGCCAGCAGGTCCGGTGAGGGCGGCCTCGGCCAGCTCGACGCGGGCGGCAACGCGCGCGGCTGCAACACCACCGAGGGCGAGTTCAAGGTGACCAAGCTCGCCCTGGACGCCTCCGGCGCGCCGAAGGCCTTCGCGGCGACGTTCACCCAGCACTGCGAGGGCGCGACTCCGGCGCTGCGGGGCACCATCCACTACTACGCCTGACATGACGATGGCCCGCCCCCAACGAGGGGGCGGGCCATCGCCGTACGACTGAGAGAGCCGTCGGAGCCGTCGGAGCCGTCAGAGCCGCTCAGGCGTCCGGATGCCGAGCAGCGCCATGCCCTGGTGCAGCGTCCGCGCCGTGACGTCGCACAGGAACAGGCGGTTCTCGACCTGGTCCGGGGTCTCCGCCTTCAGGACCGGGCACTTGTCGTAGAACGACGTGTACAGCGAGGCCAGTTGGTAGAGGTAGGCGGCCAGCTTGTGGGGGGCGTACTCCGCGGCTGCCTCCGCGACCGTGTCGCCGAACGCGTCCAGGTGGAGGCCCAACGAGCGCTCCGCCGGGGCGAGTTCGAGCTCCGGGTGCGGGACGGGTCCGGTCTCGCCGGCCTTGCGCAGGATCGACTGGATACGGGCGTACGCATACTGGAGGTAGACCGACGTGTCGCCGTTCAGCGAGACCATCTGGTCCAGGTCGAACTTGTAGTCGCGGTTGGCGGACGTGGAGAGGTCCGCGTACTTCACCGCGCCGATGCCGACCTGGGCGCCCCGCTCCTGGATCTCCTCCTCGGTGAGGTCCCGTGCCTTCTCGCGCACCACCTCGGCGGCGCGCTGCGCAGCCTCGTCGAGCAGGTCCTCCAGGCGGACGGTCTCGCCCTCACGGGTCTTGAACGGCTTGCCGTCCGCGCCGAGCACCGTGCCGTAGCCCATGTTGTGGGCCTTGACCTGGTCGTTCAGCCAGCCCATGCGGCGGGCCGTCTCGAAGACCATCTTGAAGTGCAGCGACTGGCGCACGTCCACGACGTACAGCAGGGTCGTCGCGTGCAGGCCGAAGACGCGGTCGCGGATCGCGGAGAGGTCGGACGCCGCGTACCCGAACCCGCCGTCCGCCTTCTGCACGATCAGCGGGACCGGCTGGTCGTCCTTGCCCTTGATGTCGTCGAAGAAGACGACGAGGGCGCCCTCGGAGCGGACCGCGACGCCGGACTCCTCCAGGAGCCGGGCCGTCTCGGCCATCATGTCGTTGTACGCGGACTCGCCGACGATCTCGTCGTCCCGGATCTCCATGTCGAGCTTCTCGAAGACCGAGTAGAAGTAGACCTTCGACTCGTCCACGAACCGCTGCCAGAGGTCCAGGGTCTCCTTGTCGCCGGACTGCAGGGCCACGACCCGCTTGCGGGCCCGCTCCTTGAAGTCCTCGTCCGCGTCGAAGACGGCGCGCGAGGCCTTGTAGACGCGGTTGAGGTTGCTCATCGCCTGCTCGCCGTCGACGTCGGCGGCCGGGGCGAGCTCGTCCGGGTGCTCGATCAGATACTGGATGAGCATGCCGAACTGGGTGCCCCAGTCGCCGATGTGGTGGCGGCCGATCGTCTTCTCACCCGTGAAGTCCAGGAGGTGGCGCAGGGCGTCACCGATCACGGCGGACCGCAGATGGCCGACGTGCATCTCCTTCGCCACGTTCGGCTGGGCGTAGTCGATGACGGTGGTGCCCGCGTCCGGGTTCAGCGGGACGCCGAGCCGGTCGCCGTCGGCGGCGCGGGCCGCGAGCGTCTCGGTGATCGCCTTGTCGGTGACCGTCACGTTCAGGAAGCCGGGGCCGGAGACCTCGACGTCCGCGAGCAGGTCGCCGTTCTCGATCCGCTCCACGACCTGCGTCGCGAGCTCCCGCGGATTCGCCTTCTCCTTCTTGGCCAGCGCCAGGATCCCGTTGGCCTGGAAGTCGGCCCGGTCGCTGCGTCGCAGCAGCGGGTCCGCGGCGCCGGCCGCCGGGAGGGCAGCCGTGAGGGCGTCCGCGAGGCGCTGATGGACGGAGGCGGTGAGGGACGTGACCGGGGCCATGAGCTTCCGTTCTGGTAAATGGCGTGCAGGAACGTGCGTACCGAGTGTCCCATGGGGAGGGACACCGGTTCGCCCGGATAAAAGCAACCCCGGAGCGGGTCCTTCCGTCTGGGACAATGGCTGACGCCAGATTCCGAGAACCCGAGGAAACAAGAGGACGTGCCGATCGTGGCAGCTCAGAGCACTGATACCACCGACTGGGTCTCCCGCTACGCGGACGAGGTCATCGCCGAGTCGGAGCGTCGTGCCCCGGGCAAACCGGTCGTCGTCGCCTCCGGTCTCTCGCCCTCCGGGCCGATCCACCTCGGCAACCTCCGCGAGGTCATGACCCCGCACCTGGTCGCCGACGAGATCCGCCGCCGCGGGTACGAGGTCAGGCACCTGATCTCCTGGGACGACTACGACCGCTACCGCAAGGTCCCGGCAGGCGTCCCCGGCATCGACGAGTCCTGGGCCGAGCACATCGGCAAGCCGCTGACCTCCGTCCCGGCCCCGGCCGGCTCCGCGTACCCGAACTGGGCCGAGCACTTCAAGGCCGCGATGACCGCGTCCCTGGACGAGCTCGGCGTGGAGTACGACGGGATCAGCCAGACCGAGCAGTACACCTCGGGCGTCTACCGCGAGCAGATCCTGCACGCGATGAAGCACCGCGGTGACATCGACGCCATCCTCGACCAGTACCGCACCAAGAAGGACCCCTCGAAGGGCCCCGCCAAGGGCAAGCAGCAGCAGAAGCCCGTCGACGAGGCCGAGCTGGAGGCAGCGGAGGGCTCCGGCGCGGCCGCCGAGGACGACGGCAGCGGCGGCACCGGCGGCTACTTCCCGTACAAGCCCTACTGCGGCCGGTGCGAGAAGGACCTGACCACCGTCGTCTCGTACGACGACGAGACCACCGAGCTCGTCTACACCTGCACGGCCGAGGGCTGCGGCTTCGGCGAGACCGTCCGGCTCAGCGAGTTCAACCGCGGCAAGCTGGTCTGGAAGGTCGACTGGCCCATGCGCTGGGCGTACGAGGGCGTGATCTTCGAGCCGTCCGGTGTGGACCACTCATCGCCCGGTTCCTCCTTCGTGGTCGGCGGCCAGATCGTCCGCCAGATCTTCGACGGCGTGCAGCCCATCGGCCCCATGTACGCCTTCGTGGGCATCTCCGGCATGGCCAAGATGTCGTCCTCCAAGGGCGGCGTGCCGACCCCGGCCGACGCCCTGAAGATCATGGAGGCGCCGCTGCTCCGCTGGCTGTACGCGCGCCGCAAGCCCAACCAGTCCTTCAAGATCGCCTTCGACCAGGAGATCCAGCGGCTCTACGACGAGTGGGACAAGCTGGAGGCCAAGGTCGCCGACGGCTCGGTGCTGCCCGCCGACGCCGCCGCGCACACCCGCGCGGTGCGCACCGCCGCCGGTGAGCTGCCGCGCACCCCGCGGCCGCTGCCGTACCGCACGCTGGCCTCCGTCGCCGACATCACCGCCGGCGCCGAGGACCAGACGCTGCGGATCCTGGGCGACCTCGACCCGTCGGCGCCGCTCGCCTCCCTCGACGAGGTCAGGCCCCGTCTGGACCGCGCCGAGAACTGGATCACCACGCAGGTCCCGGCCGACGCGCGCACGATCGTCCGTGCCGAGCCGGACACCGAGCTCCTGTCCTCCCTGGACGACGAGGGCCGCGAGTCGCTCCGCCTCCTCCTGGAGGGCCTGGACTCGCACTGGTCCCTGGACGGCCTGACCCACCTCGTCTACGGCGTCCCGAAGGTGCGGGCCGGATTCTCGGCCGACGCCACGGCCAAGGAGCTGCCGCCGGAGATCAAGGTCGCCCAGCGCTCGTTCTTCGCGCTCCTGTACCGCCTCCTGGTCACCCGGGAGACCGGACCGCGCCTGCCCACGCTGCTGCTCGCGGTGGGTGCCGACCGGGTCAGGAAGCTGCTGGGCGCTTAGGGCCCGGCCGGTCGAGGCCGGCTGCATCCTTCGGACTACCCACGATCTCCGCCGGGGGCAGGACGCTTCGGCGCCTGCCCCCGGCGATCGTGGAGGCATGAAGGAAATCATCGCCATCGCCGGATGGGTCGTCGGGATCCAGGGAGCGCTCGGCTTCGCCGGCCGTGTCTGGGGCGACAACCCCTGGGGACTCCTGCACAAGTGGTGGGACATCCCCACGCCGCTCTACGCCGTGCTCTTCGTGATCGGCGCCGCGCTCGCCCTCTACGGAGAGACGACGAAGAAGCGGCAGAAGGTACGGGGCTGACGCGCGCCCCGCTCGAACAGGCGGGCGCGGGATCACCAACAGGTGATCCCGCGCCCGGGTGTTCCGAGGAACGCGCTCTAGCGCACCGTGACGTTGAAGACCGGCGACAGCGTGGCGCCGCTCTGCACGCGGAGCTCGTTCTTGCCCTTCAGGCCGAGCTTGACGCGCAGGGAGTACGCGCCGGACTTGTTGACGGTCGTGCTCGCGGGCAGCGTCTTCCACGTGCCGCGCTGCTTCTGCTGCAGGCTCACCTTGCTGCCGGCCTTGATGCCCGTCGCCTTGCCGCTGACGCGCAGCTCCTGCCAGGCCTTCACGGAGGTCGCGGACGGCTTGGCGGTCAGCGCGGCCTTCACCTTCGCGGTGGGGCTGTTCTTCTGGGTACCGAGCAGCTTGCCGGTCTTGACGTCCCAGATCGCGTACGGGGTGCCACCGCCCTGCGTCTTGCTGTACAGGCGCTTGCCGTCGGCGCTCAGGTGCACGTATATGCCGTTGTCGATGGTCTGGCCCGGCTTGATGACCTTGCCGTTGTAGGACGGCTGGCCGCCCTTGACGGTGATGGTGACACCGGCGCCGATGTCGATCTTCGTGACGTTCGCGGCCTTCGCGGCGGCCGGCTGCACGGCGGCGGGGCGCTCGGGGGCGGGCGCGCTGGCCAGGGCCGCCGCGGCGGGAGCCAGCAGGGCCGTACCGGCGATGACCGAGATGGTGGCGGTACGCAGGGCGCTGCGGCGGTGAGTGATGGTGCGCATGACGGCGGTGTTCCCCTTCACGATGCGGTGGTGTGCCCCCGCGCGGCACGGACCCACTGGTCTGGTGGATCCGCGCGGTACAGCCGTTTTGCTCTGTGCTGTCCGGCGAGTGCGAAATAAAGGTAAATCACCCGCCATTGCAGCCAGTTGAAGGTCATGTAACGGTGCCCCGTAGATCACTTCACGGGTGTGCGTCATTGGCCCGCTGGGCGCGGGCGCGGGTCCGCTAGGCGATGTGGTCTTCCATGAGCTCGTCATTGAGGCGGGCCGTGAACCGGTCCATGTAGGTGTTCAGTTCGCGGGACTGGAGCCGCAGTCCGTACGTCGCTTCGACGTTCGCCGCGAAGGCGCCGGGGGTGGGCATGCCCTCGCCCCCTATCGAGTACCGGAAGACCTCGTACAGCTCCTCGTCGGTGGGACCGGGGGCGGGGCCGGGAGCGGGGGCCGGCTCGGGGTGCTGCTCGGGGTGCTGCTCGGGTTCGGCCTGAGGCTGGGGCGCAGGGTAGCCCTGGGGCTCCGCCTGCGGGATGCCGTCGCCCAGCGGACGCGTGCCGCCCGCGCCGTTCGGGACCGGGAACTCCTGGAACTCGGCGTGCTCCGGGGCGGGGTCGACCGGCGGCTGCGCCTGTTCGGGGACGTGGGGCGCCGCCTGCTGAAGGCGCTCCTGCTCGGCGTACCACTCGTCGTACGAGACCACGGGCGCGTTCGAGGCGTTGTGGGCGGCGAACCAAGGGCTTTCGTGCTGGCCCACCGGGAGAGTCTCCTCAGGGGACGGCGGCGGTGTCGGGTCCTCCTGGGCCTGGTCCTGATCCTGGGCCTGGTCCTGAACCTGGACGGGCTCGGGGGCGGCGGCCAGTTGGGGCTGCTGCGGGCGGTCGGCGGCCTCCGGAGCCGCCGTGACCGCGGGGGCGGGCGGCAGCAGCACCGGTTCGATGCCGGCGGCCGCGAGGCCCGCGGGGGCCGTCTCCGAGAGCGGTACCCCGATGCGTGCGAGGCGCAGCGGCATCAGGGACTCCACCGGGGCCTTGCGGCGCCAGGAGCGGCCGAAGCGGGCCTGCAGGCGGGCCTGGTAGACGAGGCGGTCCTGCTCCAGCTTGATGACCTGCTCGTAGCTGCGCAGCTCCCACAGCTTCATCCGGCGCCACAACTTGAAGGTGGGGATGGGGGAGAGCAGCCAGCGGGTCAGCCGTACGCCCTCCATGTGCTTGTCGGCGGTGATGTCCGCGATCCGGCCCACCGCGTGCCGCGCGGCCTCGACCGCGACCACGAACAGGACCGGGATGACGGCGTGCATGCCGACGCCCACGGGGTCGGGCCAGGCCGAGACCGAGTTGAAGGCGATCGTGGCCGCCGTGAGCAGCCACGCCGTCTGGCGCAGCAGCGGGAAGGGGATGCGGAGCCAGGTCAGCAGCAGGTCGAGGGCGAGCAGGACGCAGATGCCCGCGTCTATGCCGATGGGGAAGAAGTACGAGAAGTCGCCGAAGCCCTTCTCGACGGCCAGTTCGCGTACGGCTGCGTACGACCCGGCGAAACCGATGCCAGCGATGACCACCGCACCGGCGACGACCACGCCGATGAGCATCCGGTGAGTACGTGTCAGTTGCATCGCGGCCACCCGCGGTCCCCTCCCTGATCTGTCTGTTGCGAGCGACAGCCTGGCACATGCGTGCGGTGGACTGTGGGGCGGTACGCCAGGAGCCCGGCCCCTCGGGGGGCCGGGCTCCGTCGACTTGCCTGCTCGTGGCGTGAGTTGAGCCGCTTTGAGCCGCGTGCGTTACGTGCGCTGCGTGCGCTACCTGCGCTGCGTCAGGACTTGTGGGTGCTCGCCTTGTCGCTCGTCTTGTCGCTCGCCTTGTCCTTCGACTTGCTGTCGTCGGACTTGGTGTCGTCGGAGTCGGCGTCGTCGGACTTGGAGTCGTCCTTCTTCGGCTTCTCGTCCGACTCCGGGGCCTTGCCGCCGCCCTCGTTGGCGGAGACGACCGAGGCCGCGGCCTCCTTCGCCGCCTTCTCGGCGTCCTTCGCCAGCTTGCCGGCGTCGGGGGTCTTGTCGCCCGCGAGGCCCGCGCCGTTGAAGTCGACCGTGATGACCGCGTTCTCGACGCGGGTCACGATCGTCTGCTGCTTGAAGGTGTCCTTGTCCTTCTTCAGGTCGTACCGCACGAGGGTCGCCTGCTCGCCGACGCCCTGGACCGGCTCCTCCTTGACGCTCTTGGCGTCCTTGGTGGCCTTGGCGTCCGCGACCTGCTTGGCGAAGTTGTCCTGCGCGCGCTTGGCACCGCTGCCGAGCGAGGAGTCCGAGTCGAAGCGCATCAGCGAGACGCGCAGCCAGCGGAACTGGGAGCCGTCCACGCCGTTGTTCTCCAGGCTGTCCCAGGAGCAGCTGCCGCGCAGGGCCAGGTCGCTGGACGTGCCCGCCTTGCCCGACTTGTCCTTCGCCTTCGGGACGAGCTCCTCGAGCGTCTTCTTCGACAGGACGTCGCAGGGCTCGGGAAGCTTGGCGTACGCGGCCTTCTCGACCTCCGGGGCCTTGTCGCCGTCGGCCTTGGCCGAGGCGGAGGCCTTCGTGCCCGAGTCCTTCTTGGCGCCGTCGGAGCCGGAGTCGGAGTCTGAGGAGCAGCCGGAGGCGACGAGGATCACCGGTACGGCGGCCGCGCAGACGAGAAGGCGGCTGCGGAGCTGTCGCTGTCGCTGTGCAGGTCGGTGCATGGTTCCTTCACTCAGTTCGTCTCGTGACGTCCAGTTCGTCTCGTGACGTCGTCGGGTCCGAGGGGCCACGGTACGCGTAAGCGACGGCGGGCGACTCCGCTTCGGGGGAGCCGGGCCCCCGTCCGCGTCCGCTCCGCCCGCCGCCTACTCGTCGAAGTCGCCGGCCAGGGTGTCGGCCAGTTCAAGGGCCTTGTCCTGCATTTCCTTGCTGTCGGGGACATCCGTGCGGCGGCCGGGCTGCTCGTCGTACTCGATGGTCACGATGACGTTCGACGTGCGGAACACCACAGTCACGGTGCGGTGACGGGTGGCGGACGCGGCGGTGGCGAGGGCGTCGTCCAGGAAGGCCTCGTCGCCGAGGTCGTCGAGGGCACGGGGCTCCAGGCCGGGGGGCGGCGTCGCGGGCTGGGTGGTGGCGTCGGCGGCCTGCTCGCCGTCCTTCTTGCCCTTGCCGTCGTCCTTCTTGCCCTTGTCGTCGTCGCTCGCGGCGGTCTTGGCGCTCTTGCCCCCCTGGGCCTTGTCGCCCGCCTCGGAGCCCTTGCCCTTGCCGGACTCTCCCGACCCCTTCGCCTTCTCCGACTCGTCCGACTTCTTGGGCTCGTCCGGCTCGTCCGGCTCGTCCTCGTCCGAGCCCGACGCGGCCGGCTCGGGGAGGTCCGCGTCCCGCAGCTTCGTCGCGTAGACCTCGGCGGCGCGGTCGTCGTCGCTGACTGTGCCGTCGTACGAGACGACGCGCTCGAAGTCGACGAAGAGGTGGTGGGAAGCGTCGGACGACTGGACCTTCCAGCGGCAGCCCACGCGCCGGTCGGTGTCGTACGTCACCGTGGGCGTGCCCTCGTACGCCTTGTCGCGCTGTTCGGTGTCCTCCATCTCCGCGATGCCGGGCAGCATCGCGTCGAGGGTGTCGCGGTCGAGCTCGCCGCACGGCTCGGGAAGCGTGCGGTACTTGCCGGGCTGGGCCGGGGCGGTCGAACTGCCGCCCTCGCCGGGCTTGGAGTCGTCGCTCTCGTCGCCGAGGCCCGAGCCGCCGCTGCAGCCGACGAGCAGCGCCGCGAGGAGCGCGGCGACACCGGGTACACAGGCCTTGGCCTTCCGCTGCACCGTGATGGCTCCTCTCGCGTGGTTCGCATGGTTCGCGTGGTTCGCTGGTTCTGCCTGGATATTCGGTTGCCGCCGGTGGGCGGCCGGTGGACACAATGTCTATCGCACGCGCTGCCGTGGATGCCGGTCCGTTACCCCTTTCGTTGACCTTGGCTCCGGTATTTGCGCTTCCGACTTGTGTTTGTTTTCGGGGGAATGAGGGCGAAATGTCGTACGTAGAGGTTCCCGGTGCGAAGGTGCCGATCCGGATGTGGACCGACCCGACGTCGGTCGAGGACGCGGCGATGCAGCAACTGCGGAACGTCGCGACGCTGCCGTGGATCAAGGGCCTCGCCGTCATGCCGGACGTCCACTTCGGCAAGGGTGCGACGGTCGGTTCGGTGATCGCCATGCAGGGCGCGGTCTGCCCTGCGGCGGTCGGCGTCGACATCGGCTGCGGGATGAGCGCCGTCAAGACGTCGCTGACCGCGAATGACCTTCCGGGTGATCTTTCGCGGCTGCGGTCGAAGATCGAGCAGGTGATTCCGGTGGGGCGGGGGATGCATGCGGATCCGGTGGATCCGGGGCGCTTCCATGGGGTGGCCACCGCTGGGTGGGACGACTTCTGGGGGCGGTTCGAGGGGGTTGCCGAGGCGGTCAAGTTCCGGGAGGAGCGGGCGGCCAAGCAGATGGGGACGCTCGGCAGCGGAAATCATCACCTAGAAATTTCGTTCGATTCCGGGGGTGCGGTGTGGCTTACGCTCCACTCCGGGTCCCGCAACATTGGCAAGGAACTCGCCGAGCATCACATCGGCGTCGCGCAGAAGCTCTCGCACAACCAGGGTCTTGTCGACCGTGACCTCGCGGTGTTCGTCTCGGACACCCCGCAGATGGCCGCCTATCGGAATGACCTCTACTGGGCGCAGGAGTACGCGAAGTACAACCGCTCGATCATGATGGGGCTCCTGAAGGACGTGGTCCGCAAGGAGTTCAAAAAGGCGAAGGTGACCTTCGAGCCGGAGATCAGCTGCCACCACAACTATGTGGCGGAGGAACGGTACGAAGGCATGGATCTGCTGGTGACGCGGAAAGGCGCCATCCGGGCCGGTACGGGTGACCTTGGGATCATCCCGGGATCGATGGGCACAGCTACGTACATCGTGAAGGGCCTCGGCAACGAGAAGGCCTTCAACTCGGCCTCGCACGGCGCCGGTCGGCGCATGAGCCGGGGCGCGGCGAAGCGGCGCTTCTCGACGAAGGACCTGGAGGAGCAGACGCGGGGCGTCGAGTGCCGTAAGGACTCGGGCGTCGTGGATGAGATCCCTGCGGCCTACAAGCCGATCGAGCAGGTCATGGAGCATCAGCGAGACCTCGTCGAGGTCGTGGCGAAGCTGAAGCAGGTCATTTGCGTGAAGGGCTGAAGCGCAGCCGGGGTGCCGCTGGTGCGACACCCCGGATTCCGTCAGCGGTCCTGCGGTTCAGGGGCGGGCATGGGGACCCGGCCGGTCTTGAGGCGCCAGAGGCGGGGCGAATCCACGTGGAGAGTGAGTCGGCGGCGGTGAGCTTGCGTGCCAGTGCGAGGCAGCCCGGGTAGTGCAGATCCGCAGCCAGCGCCTGGGCGTTCTCTTTCGTGTGGAGAACGTTGCAGATCCCGTCGCGGGCATTACGTTTGATCAGCCGCTCCGCTCCGCTCCGCTCCGGTCCGGTCAGTTGGCGTACGTAGCGGGCGAAGTGGACCCCCACGGCTGTGCTGAGCGTCATGCCGATGTCCCGCACGTTGATCTCGACGCTCAACTTGCCCTTCTGGTCGGCTCCTTGTCGAAGGTGCCCGTCGGCCTGCGAGAAGCCGAACATCAACCCGCATGGCGATAGGACGCGTTCACCGGTGTGGGTGACTCGTGACTCGTGACTCGCGACCTGCGAACGCGCGGAGCGGAACGCCTACTTCGCGTGCTTGACGGCGTAGATCATCACGAATGCCACCAGGTGGATGCCGAAGAGGAAGTACGCGAGGTACCACCACACCATGCGCTCGTTCTTCTTCTCCTCCTTGAGGCGGCGGGCCTCGTGCTCGTGCGTGAGGCGTTCGAGCGGGTCGGGGGAGTCGGCGGAGTACGCGGGGGTGCCGGGATCGTCGCCGGGGAGGCCCATCGTCACGACTCCCTGTGGACCTTGGTGTTGGACGCCTGAGCGCGCGGGCGGACCACCAGGAGGTCGATGTTGACGTGCGGCGGGCGCGTGACCGCCCAGGTGATCGTGTCCGCCACGTCGTCGGCGGTGAGCGGTTCGGCGACGCCCGCGTAGACCTTCGCGGCCTTGTCGGCGTCGCCGCCGAAGCGGGTCAGCGCGAACTCGTCCGTCTTGACCATGCCGGGGGCGACCTCGATCACGCGGACCGGGGTGCCGACGATCTCCAGGCGGAGGGTCTCGGCGAGGACGTGCTCGGCGTGCTTGGCGGCGACGTAGCCACCGCCGCCCTCGTACGTGCCGTGCCCGGCGGTCGAGGAGAGGACGACCACCGTGCCGTCGCCGCTCGCGGTGAGCGCGGGGAGCAGGGCCTGGGTGACATTCAGGGTGCCGATGACGTTCGTCTCGTACATCTGGCGCCAGTCGGCGGGGTCGCCGGTGGCGATGGTGTCCGCGCCGAGCGCGCCGCCCGCGTTGTTCACCAGGACCGCAATCTTCTTGAAGGCCGTCGCGAAGGTGTCCACCGCGGCGCGGTCGGTGACGTCCAGTGCGTACGCGACCGCGTCGTGCCCGGCCTCGTTCAGCTCGGCGGCGAGGGCCTCGATGCGGTCCTTGCGGCGCGCGGTGAGCACGACGCGGTAGCCGGCGGCGGCGAGGCCGCGGGCGGTGGCGGCACCGATGCCGCTGCTCGCGCCGGTGATGATCGCGATGCGGGTGGCGGCGGCGGTCATGGGGCGCTCCTCGGGCAGGCGGATCCGGTGCGGTACCGGTGGGATCGGTTCACCGGCCAGGATATGCGTGCGATTCAGCGGCCTCGCGGCGCGTACATGATCAGGGCCATTCCCGCGAGGCAGATCAGCGCTCCCACGACGTCCCACCGGTCCGGCCGGTAGCCGTCCGCGACCATGCCCCAGGCGATCGAACCGGCGACGAAGATCCCGCCGTACGCCGCGAGGATGCGGCCGAACTCGGCGTCGGGCTGGAGCGTGGCCACGAAGCCGTAGACGCCGAGCGCGATGACGCCGGCGCCGATCCAGGCCCAGCCCTTGTGCTCGCGCACTCCCTGCCAGACGAGCCAGGCGCCGCCGATCTCGAAGAGCGCGGCGAGGACGAAGAGAGCGGCGGAGCGGGCGATCAGCATGGTCATCAGGGTGGCATGTGAGGTGTTCGGGGGGTTGATATGGGGTGTTGTGGCATATATCGGGGCGATGGTCCGGCGGTCCGGTGGGCCGGCTGGTTTGTGGGTGTGCGGGTGGAGGTTGGAGTGCGGGTTCCTCTTTTGGCTCGTGTGAGTGCGTACGTCGGTGTCGGCGCTGTCGCGTTGGGTGGGGTGCTCTGTGGGGGTGTTGCCGTGGCCGAGCCCGTCGCGCCCGAGGCCGTCGCGCCCGAGCCCATCGCGCCCGAGGCCGATGTCGCCTTCCACGGCGACGTGTCCCTGTACGACGGGACTGTCCGGGTCCGCTTCGTGCCGCGGAACCACGGGCCCTCCGACCTCGACGGCGTCACGGTGCGGCTGCGCTGGTCCGTGCCGCTGGTGGACGGGCAGGCGCTGCCCGACGGGTGTCTGCGCTCGGAGCCGCGGACCGTGCTGTGCCGTACCGGGGCGCTGGACGCCGGGAGTGTGGGGGAGCCTGTCGACGTCGTGGTGCGGCTCCAGGGCGTGCCGGGCGGGGTCGGTGAGGTGGGTGTGCGCATCGGGACCGCGTGGAACGGCGGGGCCGTCGACCACAATCCCCGGAACAACGAGCACGCGGTGCTGGCCCTCGACACCGGGGACACCTATTACTTCTGAGGGGCGCTTCTGAGGGGGGCTTCCGAGGGGGGCTCGGCCCCCGCCCCGGAGGGGCTACCTCGCGGTCAGGGTGAGGCGCCAGTCGTTGCAGGGGTGCCAGTTGCCCTTGGGGTACTCGATCGTCGCCTCGCCCCGCAGGGTGAAGCCCGCCTTGCGGCACACCGCGTTCGACGCCCCGTGATCCGTCGCGGGGAAGGCGTGCAGGTGGGCGTGGCGGCCCGCCGCCCTCGCCTCCTCGATCACCAGCCGCGCGGCGCCCGCCGCGATGCCCATGCCCTGGAACTCGGGCAGGACGCCCCAGCCGGTCTCCCAGACCGTCTCGCCCTGCCAGGTCGTCTCCCAGTACCCGATCGAGCCCGCCGTCCGGCCGTCCAGTGTGACGCGGAACATCTGGCCCTTGGCGTCGAGGGCCAGATAGCGGCGGTGGCGGTCCACGACCTTCTCGTGGGTCTCGGGGCCGCCCAAGTGCTCTGTCATCTCCGGGGTGTTGAGGCGGAGGAGGAGGTCGAGGCCGTCCTCCGGCCAGGGCTCCAGACGGATCGTCGGCTGCGCGTGCGAAGGCTCCATGCCCTCACGCTAGAGGGAGGGTCTGACAATGCCGGGAGCGAGCGGGGCGGGCGAGGGGAATATGTCCGGCCCCGCCCTCGTTCCGTAGGTGTAGTTGAATGATCAACCACCTGTGGAAGTGAGCCAGCCATGCAGTTCGGGATCTTCAGCGTCGGCGACGTCACCGCCGACCCGACCACCGGTCGTACCCCGACCGAGGCCGAGCGCATCAAGGCCATGGTCGCCATCGCGCTCAAGGCCGAGGAGGTCGGACTGGACGTCTTCGCGACCGGCGAGCACCACAATCCGCCCTTCGTGCCCTCGTCCCCGACCACGATGCTCGGCTACATCGCCGCCCGCACCGAACGGCTCGTCCTCTCCACCTCGACCACCCTCATCACCACCAACGACCCGGTGAAGATCGCCGAGGACTTCGCGATGCTCCAGCACCTCGCGGACGGGCGGGTCGACCTGATGATGGGGCGCGGCAACACCGGGCCGGTGTACCCCTGGTTCGGCAAGGACATCCGCCAGGGCATCAACCTCGCCGTCGAGAACTACGCGCTCCTGCGCCGGCTCTGGGACGAGGACGTCGTGACGTGGGAGGGCAAGTTCCGTACGCCGCTGCAGTCGTTCACCTCGACGCCCCGGCCCCTGGACGGCGTCGCCCCCTTCGTCTGGCACGGCTCGATCAGGTCCCCGGAGATCGCCGAGCAGGCCGCGTACTACGGAGACGGCTTCTTCCACAACAACATCTTCTGGCCCGCCGACCACACGAAGAGGATGGTCGAGCTCTATCGGCAGCGGTACGCGCACTACGGGCACGGCACTCCGGAGCAAGCCGTCGTGGGGCTTGGCGGGCAGGTCTTCATGCGCACGAACTCCCAGGACGCCGTGCGGGAGTTCAGGCCCTACTTCGACAACGCACCGGTCTACGGACACGGGCCCTCGCTGGAGGAGTTCACCGCGCAGACCCCGCTGACCGTGGGCTCCCCGCAGCAGGTCATCGAGCGGACCCTGTCCTTCCGCGACAACGTGGGCGACTACCAGCGGCAGTTGTTCCTGATGGACCACGCCGGGCTCCCGCTGAAGACCGTCCTCGAACAGCTCGACATCCTCGGCGAGGAGGTCGTCCCCGTACTGCGCGAGGAGTTCGCCAAGAACCGTCCGGCCGGTGTGCCGGAGGCGCCCACGCACGCCCTGCGCGTGGCCGCGGCCCAGGAAGGAAGCCCGGCCCAGGAAGGAAGCCCGGCCCAGGAAGGAAGCCCGGCCCAGGAAGGGGTGTCGGCATGAAGCTCGTCGTCGTGTCCGCGGGGCTGAGCGTGCCCTCGTCCACCCGGCTCCTCGGCGACCGGCTCGCGGCCGCCGTCGGTCGACGCGCCGAGACGGACGTGGAAGTCGTCGAACTGCGCGACCTCGCCGTCGAGATCGCGCACGGCCTCACCACCGGCTTCCCCGGCCCCGCCCTGGGCGCCGCGGTCGACGCGGTGGCGGGCGCCGACGCCCTGATCGCCGTCACGCCGGTCTTCTCCGCCTCCTACAGCGGTCTGTTCAAGTCCTTCTTCGACGTCCTGAGCGGGTTCGAGCGGGACGCGCTCGTCGGTACGCCGGTCCTCGTGGCCGCCACCGGCGGCAGCGCGCGGCACTCCCTCGTCCTGGACCACGCACTGCGGCCCCTCTTCGCCTATCTGCGGGCCGTCGTCGTGCCGACCGGGGTGTACGCGGCGTCCGAGGACTGGGGCGCCGAGGGGCTGGAGGAGCGGATCGAGCGGGCGGCGGGCGAGCTCGTCGGGATCGTGCGGCCTGCCGGGGCGGTGCGTAACGAGGTCGGCGTCGTCCCCTTCGAGCAGCAACTTGCCTCGTTGCGAGGGGAGTAGGGAGGGTGGTCGGCCTTGAAGTTCGTTCCACGAACTAATATCGTTCGTGGAACGAACTAGCTTCCCGTCCCGTTCGACGGGTCGACGGGCTTGCTGTCACTGGGGGTTGGGAACATGAGTCGTACTGTCGCGGTCATCGGCGGAGGCTACGGCGGCGCCGCGGTAGCCAAGGCGCTGGACGAGGAGGCCGACGTCGTCCTCGTCGACCCCAAGGACGCCTTCGTCCACGCGGCCGGCTCGCTGCGCGCCCTGGTCGCGCCGGAGTGGGCGGGCAACATCTTCTTTCCGTACGACGGACTCCTCCGGCGCGGCAGGGTCGTGCGCGACCGTGCCGTCGGAGTCGACTCCGACGGTGTCACCCTGGCCTCCGGCGGCCGGGTGGACGCCGACTACCTCGTCCTCGCCACGGGGTCCGGCTACCCGTACCCGGCGAAGACCGACACCGACGTCGCCGCGGAGGCGCTGGGGCGGCTCCGGGCCACGCACGAGGAACTCTCCGGCGCCGAGCGGGTGTTGATCGTGGGCGCGGGGCCCGTCGGCCTTGAGCTGGCCGGTGAGATCAAGGCCGTGTGGCCGGACAAGGGCGTGGTCGTCGTCGACCCCGCCGACCAGCTGGTGCCCGGCTTCGACGCGGCCATGCGGGAGGATCTGCTCCGTCAGCTCGAAGGCCTGGGCGTCGAGTTGCGGCTCGGCACCGCGCTGGCCGAAGAGCCGCCGAGCGAGCCGGGGCAGGCGAAGGAGTTCACCGTCGGCACGACCGACGGGGGCGAGGTCGGCGCCGACATCTGGTTCCGCTGCTACGGAGTGCGCGTCGACAGCGGCTATCTCGACGGCGTCCTGGCCGCGGCGCGCACCCCCAAGGGCCAACTCCGCGTGACCGAGGCGCTCAACGTCGAGGGGCACCGCCACATCTACGCGCTCGGCGACCTCACCGACCTCGCCGAGGCCAAGATGGCCGGGTACGCCATGAAGCACGCCGAGGTCGTCGCCGAGAACATCAAGGCCCAGCTGCGCGGCGAGGAGCCCGCCGCGCGCTATCTGCCCTCGCCCGTCCCCTCGGTGCTGCTGCCGCTGGGCCCCACGGGAGGGGTCGGCCAAGTGCCGGGCCCCGACGGGGTGTCCGTCCTGCCCGCCGAGACCGTCGCCCAGTACAAGGGCGCGGATCTGTTCACCGGGCGGTTCGAGGAGCTGTTCGGCGTCGAGGGGCCTCGGAACTGATCCCCTCGGGGCGGCCCGGCGGTCCTTAGGACTTGGCCCCCTGCTCCTCCATGAAGACCGCAGGCACTTCGTTGTCCCGCACGACGCGGGCAAGGAGCTCCGTGAGCGTGCCGCGGTCGCTCGCGCCCAGGCCTGCCGGCAACGCTTCGATGCGTCGGCAGGTCTCGGTGTAGAAGTCGTCGGCGAGGCGGCTGCCGTGCTCGGTCAGCGCGACGCGGATCGCGCGGCCGTCCAGCGGGTCGGGCTCGCGGCGCACCAGGCCGTGCTGGGCGCTGCGGTCCACCAGACCGGTGAGGCTGGACTTGGCGAGGCCGAGCATCGCGCCCAACTCCCGCATGCCGTACGGCTGGATCATCAGGACGCAGAGCAGCTGTCCCTGCTGCGGGGTCAGGCCGTACTCCCTGCCGGACTCGGCGTACACGGCGTTGACCAGGAACGCGGAACGGACCAGTGCGGTAGCGACACCCATCGGTTCGTTCACGGATTTCCCCATGCCGTCAGCGTACGGCAGCCGGAAAGCCGTGTGAGGTGCCGGACCGGATCATGTGAGGTGCCGGACCGGATCATGTGAGAGGTCGGTCCGGATCACGTGAGAGGTCGGGCCGGTATCACGTGAGGAGTCGGGCCGGATGAGGGGTCAGGGCCAGACCAGGCAGTACGCCTGATGCCCCGCGTCGTGCAGACGGTGGCTGAAATCCTGCCACTCGTGCAGGAGTTGGTAGACGTTGAAGGCGTCGCGCGGGCCGCCGCGGTCCGGGACGGTCGACCATATGAAGGCCGCGGCGCCGACCGATTCCTCGCCGATGCCGCGCAGCGGGTCGACGACGGTCATGGGGAGCTTCACCACGGCGTAGTCGGGGTGGAGGACGACCAGCTCCAGCGGGGGGACCTTGTGCAGGGGTATGCCCTCGATGCCGGTGAGGACCATCGCGGCCATCGTCTCCGGCTTGATCTTCGTGAACATGCCGCCCATGCCGAGCTCGTCACCGCCGAGCTCCTCGGGCCGCATCGAGATCGGCACACGGGCGGCGGTCGCGCCGTCCGGGGCGCCGAAGTACTTGTACGTCACCCCCACCCCGCCACTCCTGCTGCTCGCCCGGTCCCGCCGGGACTCACCGGATCCGCCACGCGGCTGCTCGGGCGTCTGTGCCGGATCCGCTTCCGCCTCGCGTCGGTGCTTGCCCCGCCGGGCACGCCGGGGGCCCAGGCCGTCGGTCCCCTCGCCCAGTCCGCCACCGCGATGCATATCTCCACCCGACTGCTTTTCCAGGGCGGCAGAGCCCTGTCTTTTCTAGGCCTCGCGGCCCCCGCCACGCAACCCGATCATCGTGTCAGTGACCTCCCCCACGGTCACCCTCTAAAACGTGGAGTGAAACACCTGTCCGCAGGATGTCCGGACCCTCTGACACCATGGCTCGTGTGAGCTTCCCGTATAGCGCCCCAGTTTCGCAGACTCTTTTCGACCGTGCGGCGGCCGTGACGCCCGGCGGTGTGAACTCTCCCGTGCGCGCGTTCCGCGCTGTGGGTGGTACGCCCCGTTTCATGGTGTCCGGTACCGGTCCGTACCTGACTGACGCCGACGGCCGTGAGTACGTCGACCTCGTGTGCTCGTGGGGTCCGATGATCCTCGGACACTCCCACCCCGAGGTGACGGCCGCCGTGCAGGAGGCCGTCGCGCGCGGCACCTCCTTCGGCACGCCCGGCGAGGGCGAGGTCGCGCTCGCCGAGGAGATCGTGGCCCGCATCGAGCCCGTGGAGCAGGTGCGGCTCGTCTCCAGCGGCACCGAGGCGACCATGTCGGCCATCCGTCTGGCCCGCGGCTTCACCGGCCGCGCCAAGGTGATCAAGTTCGCCGGGTGCTACCACGGGCACGTCGACGCCCTGCTCGCCGCCGCCGGTTCGGGCGTCGCCACCTTCGGCCTGCCCGACACCCCCGGCGTCACCGGCGCCCAGGCGGGCGACACGATCGTCGTTCCGTACAACGACCTGGAAGCGGTGCACGAGGCCTTCCACACGTACCCCGGTGAGATCGCCTGCGTGATCACCGAGGCGTCGCCGGGCAACATGGGCGTGGTCCCGCCGGGCCCCGGCTTCAACGAAGGCCTCAAGGCCGCCTGCGCCAAGAACGGCGCCCTGTACATCTCCGACGAGGTCATGACGGGCTTCCGTACGTCGAAGGCCGGTTGGTTCGGCGTCGACGGCGTCGCGCCCGACCTGATGACCTTCGGCAAGGTCATGGGCGGCGGCTTCCCGGCCGCGGCCTTCGGCGGCCGCGCCGACGTCATGGCGCACCTCGCCCCGGCCGGTCCCGTCTACCAGGCGGGCACGCTGTCCGGTAACCCGGTCGCGACGGCCGCGGGCCTCGCGCAGCTGCGGCTCCTGGACGACGCCGCGTACGAGAAGGTGGACGCCGTCTCCGCGCAGCTGCGCTCGCTGGTGACGGAGGCGCTCACCAAGGAGGGCGTCGCCCACCGGCTGCAGAACGCGTCCAACATGTTCTCCGTCTTCTTCACCGAGCGCGAGGTGCGCAACTACGAGGACGCGAAGGCGCAGGAGTCCTTCCGCTTCACCGCCTTCTTCCACTCGATGCTGTCGCAGGGCGTCTATCTGCCGCCCTCGGCCTTCGAGTCCTGGTTCGTGTCCACCGCTCACGACGAGCGGGCCATCGAGCGGATCGCCGCCGCCCTGCCGGGTGCCGCGCGCGCGGCCGCGGAAGCCACGGAGGCCACCGCATGACCGGCACCCCGGCGGGCGAGGAGCTGACCGTCGTCCATCTGATGCGCCACGGCGAGGTGCACAACCCGGAGGGGATTCTGTACGGGCGCCTGCCCGACTACCACCTCTCCGAGCTCGGTCGGCAGATGGCCGACCGCGTCGCCGAGCACCTCTCCGGGCGCGACGTCACGCATGTCGTGGCCTCCCCCCTGGACCGCGCCCAGGAGACGGCCACGCCGATCGCCAAGGCGCACGGCCTGGACCTCGCCACGGACGGCCGGCTCATCGAGGCGGGCAACGTCTTCGAGGGCAAGACCTTCGGGGTGGGCGACGGCGCGCTGAAGAACCCGGAGAACTGGAAGCACCTCGTCAACCCCTTCAAGCCGTCCTGGGGCGAGCCGTACATCGAGCAGGTCGTGCGGATGATGGGCGCCCTGGACGCGGCGAAGGACGCGGCCCGCGGGCATGAGGCGGTGTGTGTCAGCCACCAGTTGCCGATCTGGATCGTGCGCAGCTTCGTGGAGAAGCGGAGGCTGTGGCACGACCCGCGCAAGCGGCAGTGCACGCTGGCCTCGCTGACCACGTTCACTTATCGCGGCGACAAGATCGTCTCGGTGGGATATACGGAACCGGCCCGCGATCTCGTGCCCGCACATCTTCTCGCGGGCGCCAAGCCGGTGAAGGGCAAGGACAAGGCGTTCGGCGCCTGATAATCCCGCGCATTGCCGACGTGAACAATCGCGACGTGGGGTAATCGCGTCGCGACTGTATGTCCCTTGCGGGTAAAAGCTCATAAATATGTGCGACTTGTCGGAACCCCCGTGTTCGTCGCGCCCTCTAAGTGGTTGTCCGTCTTGCATGGCAGATGCAGCGGTACGGACCCAGGGGCGCGACGAATGGGGATGGAATGCGCGACATCAGCCGCAGGGGAATGCTCGGTCTCGGAGCCGGTGCGGCCGCCGCCTTCGGGCTCGCGGCATGCGGCACCGGGGGTGACGGCGATGCGTCGGGGCCCGCGGAAAAGTCCAAGGACGGGCAGCCCGGCGCCGAGCGCCCGGCCAAGCCGATCGGTGACGGGTCGACCGCCTTCACCGGCAAGCAGCCCCACCAGCCGGACAAGCCGGTGCCGCTGGAGCCCGGTCAGACGCCTCCGCAGTTCGTCGTCTTCTCGTGGGACGGCGCGGGCGAAGTGGGGAACGGACTGTTCCCGCGCTTTTTGAAGCTCGCCAAGGAGCACGAAGCGCACATGACGTTCTTCCTCTCCGGGCTTTATCTGCTCCCGGAATCCAAGAAGCGTCTGTACCGTCCGCCGAACAACGCCGTCGGCGCCTCCGACATCGGCTATCTCACCGACGGTCACATCAAGGAGACGCTGAAGTACGTCCGCGAGGCATGGCTCGACGGCCATGAAATCGGCACGCACTTCAACGGGCACTTCTGCGCGGGCACGGGTTCCGTCGCCAACTGGACGCCCGCGCAATGGCAGGACGAGATCGACCAGGCCAAGTCCTTTGTGAAGAAGTGGCGTACGAACACCGGCTGGACCGATCTGCCGTCGCTTCCCTTCGACTACGACAAGGAACTCGTCGGCGGCCGCACGCCTTGTCTGCTCGGCCAGAACAATCTGCTGCCGACGGCGAAGAAGCTCGGCTGGCGCTACGACGCGTCCTCGCCCGGCGGCCGCCAGCGCTGGCCCGAGAAGAAGATGGGCATCTGGGACCTGCCGCTGCAGGCCGTGCCCTTCCCCGGGCACTCCTTCGAGGTCCTGTCGATGGACTACAACATCCTCGCCAACCAGTCGAAGAACTCCACGAAGGCGCCGCCGGCCAACTACCCGGGCTGGCGCAAGCAGGCCACCGAGGCCTACATCTCCGGCTTCAAGCGGGCCTACGAGTCCAACCGCGCGCCGTTCTTCATCGGCAACCACTTCGAGGAGTGGAACGGCGGCATCTACATGGATGCCGTCGAGGAGGCCCTGAAGCACATCGCGGGCAAGAAGGACGTACGCCTGGTCTCCTTCCGGCAGTTCGTCGACTGGCTCGACGTGCAGGACCCGAAGGTCCTCGCCGCGCTCCAGGGCCTGGAGGTCGGACAGCAGCCCGCGGGTGGCTGGAAGGGCCTCGGAAAGGCCGCCTGAAATGGGATCTTCCGCAACCGCGGGGGGTGCGGAAGATCCCCGAAACGGGCATGCGAAACTTTTCACATGAGTGCCGCCTGCCGCGCCCCCGAGACCGCGAACCGCAGCCGTAGCCGCCGGATCGGCGGCCGCCGCGGCCGTGTGGCCCTGCTCTCCGCGGGAGCCGCGGTCGGAGCGCTGGTCCTTACCGCGTGCGGCTCCGGCGGCACGTCGGGCGGCGGCGGCAACACCAACTTCGTGGCCGGTTCCGATGGCATCGCCACCGCCAAGAAGGCGGACCGCAAGCCGCTCCCGGAGCTCGACGGCGAGACGCTCGACGGCAAGCAGCTCCACCTCGGCAAGGCCTACAAGGGCAAGATCCTCGTGATCAACGTCTGGGGCTCCTGGTGCGCGCCGTGCCGGGCCGAGGCACCCAACTTCGTGAAGGTCGCCGCCGACACGAAGGCCAAGGGCGTCGAGTTCGTCGGGATCAACACCCGGGACCCCGAGCGCGGCCCGGCCATCGCGTTCGAGAAGGAACACAAGGTCACCTACCCGAGCGTGTACGACCCGACGGGCAAGCTGATGCTGCGCTTCCCCAAGGGCACGATGAACCCGAACTTCATCCCCTCGACGCTCGTCGTCGACCGTGACGGGAAGATCGCGGCCCGCTCGCAGCAGCCGCTGAACGAAGAGAAGCTGCGGAAGATGATCGACCCCGTGCTCGCGGAGAAGTGATGTCGACGCTCGCGGCCATCACGGGTCCGAACCAGACCGTCCTGAGCGGGGCCCTGCTCCTCGCGATCCCGGTCGCGGTGCTCGGCGGGCTCGTCTCCTTCTTCTCCCCGTGCGTGCTGCCGCTCGTGCCCGGCTATCTGTCGTACGTGACCGGGGTCAGCGGCCAGGATCTCGGCGAGGCCCGGCGCGGCCGGATGGTCGCCGGTGCCGCTCTCTTCGTGGCCGGCTTCACCGTGGTCTTCGTCTCCGCCACCGTCTTCTTCGGGGCGATCGGGCGCACGCTCAAGGAGCACCAGAGCACCATCAACAGCGTGCTCGGCGTGGTGATGATCGTGCTCGGACTCTTCTTCATGGGGCTCATGCCCTGGCTCACCCAGCGCGAGTTCCGCTTCCACAAGCGCCCCTCGGTGGGTCTTGCCGGTGCCCCGATAGTCGGTGCCCTCTTCGCCGTCGGCTGGACGCCGTGCATCGGCCCGACGCTCTCCTCCGTCCTGCTGCTCGCCACCGACGGGGGCAACCCGCAGCGCGGCGCGCTGCTGGGCATCGCCTACTCCCTCGGGCTCGGCATCCCGTTCATCCTCGCGGCCGTGGCCTTCCGCAAGGCGCTCGGCGCCTTCGGGTGGATCAAGCGGCACTATGCGTGGGTGATGCGGATCGGCGGCATCATGATGATCGCGACCGGCCTGCTCCTCGTCACCGGTGCGTGGGACAGCATCATCCAGGAGATGCAGGTCTGGACCAACAGCTACACGGTGGGGATCTGATCCATGAGCAAGACCGAAGCCCCTGAAGAGCAGAACGAACAGAGCGAGCAGAGCGAACTCGGCGCGGCCGGCGCGCAGCTGTCGACCGCTCCCAAGGAGGAGACGCCCCATCTCCCCTCGCTCGGCGTCATCGGCTGGGCCCGCTGGTTCTGGCGGCAGCTCACCTCGATGCGGGTCGCGCTGATCCTGCTCCTGCTGCTCTCGCTCGGCGCGATCCCTGGCTCGCTGATCCCGCAGAACAACGTCGACGAGCTCAAGGTCCAGGACTTCATGGACCGGCACACGACGCTCGGGCCGATCTACGAGAAGCTGCAGCTCTTCGACGTCTACAGCTCGGTGTGGTTCTCCGCGATCTACATCCTGCTCTTCGTCTCCCTCATCGGCTGCATCGTGCCCCGCACCTGGCAGTTCGTCGGCCAGCTGCGCGGCCGTCCGCCGGGCGCGCCCAGGAAGCTGACGCGCCTGCCCGCGTACACGACGTGGCGCACCGAGGCCGAGCCCGAGCAGGTGCACGAGGCCGCGCTCGCGATGCTCAAGGAGCGCCGCTTCCGCTCGCACACCGTCCCCGCCGCGGGCTCCGGCTCCAGCGGTTCGGTCGCCGCGGAGAAGGGCTATCTGCGCGAGGCCGGCAACCTGATCTTCCACATCTCGCTGATCGTGATGCTGATCGCGTTCGCCGCCGGGCAGCTGTTCAAGTCCGAGGGCGGCAAGCTGATCATGGAGGGCGACGGCTTCTCCAACACGCTCAGCCAGTACGACGACTTCAAGTCCGGCAGCCTCTTCGACACCGAGGAGCTGGCGCCGTTCAGCTTCAGGCTCGACGACTTCGAGGGGACGTACGAGAAGTCGGGCCCCAACCGCGGCACCCCCCGCACCTACCGGGCCAAGGTCAGCTACAGCGAAGGCGCCGACGGGCCCGAGAAGAAGAAGACCATCGAGGTCAACAAGCCGCTGGAGATCGACGGCTCGAAGGTCTACCTCATCGGCCACGGCTACGCCCCCAAGGTCACCGTCCGCGACGGCAAGGGCAAGGTCGTCTACTCGGCGTCCGTCCCGCTGCTGCCCATCGACCAGAACGGCACCGCGACCGGCGCCATCAAGGTCATGGACGGCTACCGCGACAAGGACGGCAAGCCGGACCAGCTCGGCTTCAACGCCTTCTTCGTGCCGACCTTCGCGGGCGCGGGCAAGGGGCAGATGTTCTCGCAGTTCCCCGCCCCCGAGTACCCGGTGCTCGCGCTCTCCGCCTACCACGGCAGCCTGGGCGTCAACGCGGGCGTCCCGCAGAACGTGTACCAGCTCGACACCCGCAAGATGCAGAAGTTCAAGGACAAGAACGGCGACCTGCTCAAGCAGCGGATGCGGCCGGGCGAGACCATGAAGCTGCCGAACGGCGCCGGGTCGGTCACGTACGAGAAGGAGCTCAAGGAGTGGGCGACCTTCCAGATCTCCCAGGAGCCCGGCTCCGTGTGGGCGCTGGTCGGCGCGGTCGCCGCGATCGTCGGCCTCGCGGGCTCCCTGTTCATCCAGCGCCGCCGCGTGTGGGTGCGTGCGGTGAAGGGCGCCGACGGCGTCACCGTCGTGGAGATGGCGGGCCTCGGCCGCAGCGAGTCCGCGAAGCTCCCCGAGGAACTCGCCGACCTCGCCGCCCACCTGCACGAGAAGGCGCCCAGCGCGCCCGACCCCGACCCCGATGTTGTTGTTCCTGCCGAAGGGGCTGAGAAGTGAATCTCGCCACCACCCTGGCCGCCGAACCGAACGAGGGCCTCGCGCACATCAGCAACGTGCTGATCTACTCCGCGATGGCCGTCTACCTCCTGGCCTTCTTCGCGCACATGGCGGAGTGGCTCTTCGGCAGCCGCAGCAAGGTCGCCCGCACCGCCGCCGCGCTCACCCCGAGCAAGGCCGCGGCGAAGGCGCCCGAGGTCGCCGTCCAGGCCAAGGGCGGCACCGCCACCCTGGAGCGGCCGAAGGTCGTCACGCGGTCCGTCGCCGGAAGCCGTGACGTGCCGGACGGGCCCGGGGCCGCGGCGGGCGACGAGAAGGGCGACCTCTACGGCCGCATCGCGGTGTCCCTCACCGTGCTCGCGTTCCTCCTGGAGTTCGGCGGTGTGCTCACCCGCGCGCTGTCGGTGCAGCGGGCGCCGTGGGGCAACATGTACGAGTTCAGCATCACCTTCTCCACCGCCGCCGTCGGTGTGTACCTGGTGCTGTTCGCGCTGAAGAAGAACATCGCCTGGCTCGGCCTCCCGCTGGTCACCACGATCCTGCTCGACCTCGGTCTCGCCGTCACCGTCCTGTACACCTCCAGCGACCAGCTGGTGCCCGCCCTGCACTCGTACTGGCTGTGGATCCACGTCTCGACGGCGATCTTCTGCGGTGCGGTCTTCTACGTCGGCTTTGTCTCGACGATGCTCTACCTCTTCCGGGACAGCTACGAGACCAAGCTGCAGAGCGGCGGACAGCCCGGCAAGTTCGCCTCGTCCGTCATGGAGCGGCTGCCGTCGGCGGCCTCGCTGGACAAGTTCTCCTACCGCCTGAACGCCGCGATCTTCCCGCTGTGGACGTTCACGATCATCGCGGGCGCGATCTGGGCGGGCGACGCCTGGGGCCGCTACTGGGGCTGGGACCCCAAGGAGGTCTGGTCCTTCATCACCTGGGTCGCCTACGCCTGCTACCTGCACGCGCGCGCGACCGCGGGCTGGAAGGGCCGCAAGGCCGCCTACCTGGCGCTCATCGCGTTCGGCTGCTGGCTGTTCAACTACTACGGCGTGAACATCTTCGTCACCGGCAAGCACTCGTACGCCGGCGTCTGAGCCCTGGGCTCTGAGCCCCCGGGGGCCCAACCCCCGTACCGCCGTTGCCGCTTGAGGCCGGTTCCTGTGACCCAGGTCACGGGAACCGGCCTTTCGCGTACGGACAGGTAGAGGGCGTGGAGACGAATCAGGGGGAACTTCAGGAACTGCGGAAACGCCACCGCGCCCTGCGGGTACGGATCAGGGACGGTGACGCCGACGCCTTCGGCGAGCTCTTCGACGCGTACGCCCGCTCCGTCTACAACCACGCCTACCGCCTCACGGGTAACTGGGCGCAGGCCGAGGACGTCGTGTCCCTCACCTTCCTGGACGCCTGGCGGCTGCGCGGAAAGCTCGACGAGGAGGGCGGCTCGCTGCGGCCCTGGCTGCTGGGCGTCGCGACCAACGTCACCCGCAACACGCGCCGCGCTGCGCGGCGGCACGCGGCCGCCGTCGCCCGGCTGCCGCGTGACGAGGTGGTAGCCGACTTCGCCGACGAGATCGCCGGGCGCATCGACGACAAGGACCAGCTCGCCCTCGTGCGCACGGCCCTGGAAACGCTGCGCCGCACCGAGCGGGAGGTGCTCGCCCTGTGCGTCTGGTCGGGGCTCGACTACGCCTCCGCCGCGGCCGCCCTGGGCATCCCCGTCGGCACGGTGCGCTCCCGGCTCTCCCGGGCCCGTACAAAACTCGCGAAAGCCTTGGAACCCCCCAAGCGCCGCGGACAGGTAAGAGACGACCGCACTCCCGCGGTCGGGCCCATCAGGGAGGGAAACCGATGAACGAACTTCCCGAGCGCGACCTTCCGCCGGGCCGTCATCACCTGCTCAGGGAGCACCTGTTGACCGAGATCCGGCAGAACGAGAAGACGAACGAGAACACGAACGAGAAGCCGTACGAGAAGAAGACCGTCCCCGTGCCGAGGCGGAACGCCAAGATCTGGTTCCGGCCCGCACTCGTCGCGGGAGCCGTGGCCGCGTCCGTCGCGGCGGCCGTCCTCGTCGCCTCGCCCTTCGGCGACCAGGCGGCGCAGGCGGGGCCTCCGTCGAAGGAGACCGTGCGGATGCTGGAGGAGATCGCCGCGGCGGCGGAGAAGCAGCCCATGCCCAAGGAGATCAGGGACGACCAGTACGTCTACATCAAGAGCAAGGTCGGCTACGTGTCGGACGACGAGGACGGCGGACCCGGGAAGCTCGACCCCGTCCACTCGCGCGAGATGTGGTACTCGGTGGACGGCAAGCACGACGACATGCGGCACGAGCCCGCCAAGGGCGCCGAGCACGAGGCCATGGAGGCGGAGACGCCGCTCATGCCGACGGACACCTACTACCGCAACCTGCAGAAGCTGCCGACCGACCCGGTCAACATGCTGGACTGGCTCCACAAGGAGAGCGAAGGCGGCTCCGGCGAGGACCAGGCCACCTTCACGCTGGTCGGCGACCTCTCGCACGAGTCGCTGATGCCGCCCGAGCAGGCCGCGGCCCTCTGGCTCGCCGCGGCGAAGATCCCCGGCGTAGAGCTGATCGACGACGTGGTCGACGTCGAGGGGCGGCACGGCGTCGCCATCGCCCGTGAGGACCAGGGCATCCGCGAGGAGCTGATCTTCGACAAGGAGACCAAGCAGTTCCTGGGCGAGCGGGAGGTCGCGGTCGAGGATCTGCCGTCCGGGGCCGAGAAGGGCGACGTCCTCGGCCTCAGCGCCGTCCTGGAGCGCACCGTCGTCGACAAGGCGGGGCAGCGTCCGTAAGTACCCCCAAGGGGTGCGGAACGGGGCGGACCGGGTGAGTCTTGTGCCATGACCGCGACGATCGGACAGGGCACCAGCCGGACCGAGGGCCCCACCCAGCACCTGCACTACGAGCTCCGCCTTCCCCAGCCTGTGGAAAAGGTCTGGGTCGCCGTGGCCACGCCCGGCGGCCTGGAGGGCTGGCTCGCCGCCGCCGATGTCCTCGAACCGAGGCTCGGCGGCGCCGTCACGCTGCGCTGGCTCAACAACGAGGACGACGCGGTCCACCCGGGCCGCGTCACCGCGTGGGACCCCGAGCGCGTCGCCGAGTACACGATCGACCTGCACGGCCGCTGCCGGTTCCATCTGGAGCCCGCGGGCGCGACGGCCACCACCGTCCGCTTCACCAACGAGTTCGAGGGCGACGACGCGCTGCGGCTCGACTGCCTCGCCGGATGGCACAACCACTTCGAGTTCCTGGTGGACGCGCTGGCCGGCCGCCCCAAGGACTGGTCGACGTGGAGCCTGGACCGCTGGCGGGAACTGCGCGAGGCGTACGCCGCCGAGCAGTGAGCCGCGGGGCTACTCGCCGACGTCCTCGGCCCACAGCTCGGGCCGCTCCGCCAGGAACCCACGCATCATCGCCGCGCACTCCGCGTCGTCGAGGAGCACGATCTCCACGCCGTGCTCCGCCAGCCAGTCGTGGCCGCCGTGGAAGGTCCGGGCCTCGCCCACGACCACCCGCGAGATCCCGAACTGCCGTACCAGGCCGCTGCAGTACCAGCAGGGCGAGAGCGTCGTCACCATCGTCGTGCCGCGGTACGAGCGCTGCCGGCCCGCGGCGCGGAACGCCGACGTCTCCGCGTGCGCCGACGGATCGCCGTCCTGCACACGCCTGTTGTGCCCGCGGCCAAGGAGTGTGCCGTCGTCGGCGTAGAGCGCGGCGCCGATGGGGATGCCGCCCTCGGCGAGGCCCTGCCTGGCCTCCGCGACGGCGGTCGCGAGCCAGGCGCGGTCCCGCGCCTCAGCCACCGGTGACGTCCGTGGCATCGCCGGACTCCACCGTGATCGCGTCCAGCTGGCCCCGCAGATACACGTGCGAGTCGATGCCCCTGACGTCCGTGCCCGGATCGCACTCGTAGAAGTAGACGAGCGACATCAGCTCCTCCGCGGGCTCCTCGGCGGGCGGCGGCAGCACGCGGTGACGGCCCGACTGCCACCGTCCGTCGGTCCAACGCGCCATCAGATCACCGATGTTGACCGTGAACGCCTCCGGGTCGAACGGCGCGTCCTCCCAGCCGCCCTCGTCCGTGAAGACCTGGAGCCCGCCCCGGCCCGCCTGCCGGTCCAGGACCGTGACCGTGCCGAAGTCGGTGTGCGGGCCGATGCGGAACTGGCCCGGCTCCGGCTCGCCCACGGTCTCCCGCCCCGGATACCAGTTGATGTTGAAGCCCCACGTGGGGTGCCCGGTGTGCCGGGTGAAGAAGTCCTCGCCCTCACCGAGCGCGGCGCCCAGCAGTTCGAGGAGGCGGTCGGAGAGCGACCGCATCTCCCGCAGATACGTCTGGACGAGAGCCCGCAGCTCGGGCGTCTCGTCCGGCCAGGTGTTGGGCGCGAACCACTCGGCGTCCACCGCAGCGTTCCCCGTCGGCTCGTCGGCCGCGAAGGACAGCGACTCCTTGAGGTCCGCGGGAGCGGCCGTGCCCTCGGCGTAGCTGTTGGCCTCGGCGCCGGGGCCCAGCCAGCCGCGCCCGCCCACCTTCACCGCGTACGGCTGCTTCGTCTCGACGGGCAGGCGGAAGAAGCCGCGGGCCGACGCCCGGATCGCGGCGCGCAGGGCGGGATCGACGCCGTGCCCGGTCACCAGGAGGAACCCCGCCGTGCGCAGGGCTTCGTCGACGGTGCGCGCCGTGCGCACGCGGGCCTCGGGGTCGCCGGACAGCCACGGGCCGAGGTCGACCGTCGGGATGCGGGGTGCGCTCGTCGGGGTGCGGGGTGCGCTGCTCATGCCTGACATCGTGCCCGCGCGAGGCCCCAGTCAGGCCTCATCGACAGCGCCGATCGGCCCATCGGAAGGACGCCCCACTGGCGCGTGGACCAGGGCATACGCCCGCTCGTAGCGTCCTTGGCATGACAGCGAACACCTCTTCGGAACGCACCTCTTCGGAGGGCGCTTCTTCGGAACGCACGGGCACGGCCCAGCTCACCGCCGCCATGGTGCTCTCCGGGACCCTCGGCATCTTCGTCGTCGAGTCCGGCGCGTCCGCCTTCGACGTCGTCTTCTTCCGCGTCCTGTTCGGCGCCCTCGCCCTGGGCGCGTACGCCTTCGCCCGCGGCTACTTCCGCGACCACGGCCTCACCCTCGAGAAGCTCTCACTCGCCGCGCTCGGCGGGGTGTTCATCGTCTTCAACTGGGTGTTCCTCTTCAAGGCGTACGAGGCCACCTCGATCTCGCTGGCCACCGTCGTCTACCACACGCAGCCGTTCTTCCTGGTGCTGCTCAGCGCCCTCGTCCTGCGCGAGCGCCTGTCCCGCTTCCAACTGGGCTGGCTGGCCGCCGCGTTCGCGGGGCTCGTGCTGGTCTCCGGGGTGCGGCCGGGCGACGCGGGCTCGCTCGCGGGCATCGGCCTCGCGCTGCTCGCGGCGCTCCTCTACGCCCTGTCCACGCTCGTCACCAAGCGCGTCACCGGCGTACGTCCGCACCTGATCGCACTGACCCAAGTCGTCGTCGGCATCCCGTTGTTGCTGCCCTTCGCCGACTTCGGCGCGATGAGCGGCACCGGCACCGGATGGGCCTGGCTCGTCGGCCTCGGCGTGATCCACACCGGCCTGATGTACGTCCTGATGTACGCGGCGTACGCGAAGCTGCCCACCGCCAAGATCGCGGTGCTCGCCTTCACCTACCCGGCGGTCGCGATGGTCGCCGACTGGGCGGTCTACGGCCACCACATCGGGCTCGTCCAGGCGCTCGGCGTCCCGCTGATCGTGCTCGCGAGCCTCAAGGTCACCCTTGCGCGGGCGGCGAACCCTGCTCCCGCACGAGCCGCACGGCCTGCTCCACGAACAGCCGCACATGGGACGGAAGACGCTTCCCCGACCGCCATGCGAGCTGCGTCCACAAGGTGAACGGCGGCTCCCACGGCAGCCGCACCAGCGTGCCGTCCGCCAGCTCCCTGGCCACCGCCACGGCGGGCAGCAGCGCGACCCCGAGTCCGCCGGCCACGCCCTGCTTCGTCGCCTCGATGGTGCCGAATTCCATGAACGGCGGCGGCTCCCCGGTCCGCGTCCGCAGCTCGTCCTCGAAGAGGTCCCGGTAGGGGCAGCCGGGTTCGGTGCCGACGAGCTGCACGGAGGCCAGATCGCCCGTGGCGAGCGGGGCGGCTCCGCGCGCGGCCAGCGGATGGTCCGGCGCGCAGACCAGGACCAGCGGCTCCCGCGCGAGGACCTCGGTCTCCAGGCCCTGGTGCTCGGTCTCCGGCTCCATCAGGAACCCCACGTCGTACGTCCCCTGCCGCAGCGCCTGCCGGGTCTCGTCGCCCAGGGTGGGGCGCAGCGAGAGCCGCACCTTCGGATAGCGGTGGTGGAAGAGCTCCAGGAGCGGCGGAAGCCGGTAGGAGGTCAGCGACTCCATCGTGCCGACCGCGATGGCGCCGGACGGCTCCTCCTCGCCGACGACCGCGGCCCGTGCCTCGTCGGCGAGTTCGATGATCTGCCGGGCGTAGGGCAGCAGCCGCTCACCGGCCTCGGTCAGCCTGATCCGGCTGCCGAGCCGGTCGAAGAGCTCGGTGCCGAGGGACGATTCGAGGGCGCGGATCTGGCTGGTGACGCTGGACTGGGCGTACTTCAGCTCGGTGGCGGCCCGGGTGAAGCTGAGGACGGTGGCGACCTTCTCGAAGGTCACGAGCAGCCGCAGTTCCACGGGATCTCAGCCCTCGCCCTGGTCCCGCTTCTTCTTCTCGTCGGGGTCCTCGTCCCTGAGGGACTTGAGGAACTCGGGGTTGTCGTCGGGCGCCACCCACTGGGTCCGGCCCCGGCCGCGTCCGATGCCGCCGCCGCCCGCGCCGGGGGCGTGGCGCACCTTGCCCGTGACGAACCAGGCGATGGGGCCGAGCAGGACCTCGCCGAACAGGAGCACGATGATGACCCACACCACCTTGGGGAAGTGCTTGACCTCCTTCTCCGGGGTGTTCAGGACATCGATGAAGGCATAGATCCACACTGCCAGGACCAGCAGGAACGGCAGATACCTGAGCATGGTGGCGCGATCCCCCAAGAGGTGGCGGCGGGAGGCGTGCGAGCCCCCGGTGACGGGGCCAGGGTAGCCGGTGCCGGATACTGGAACGCATGGCTTACGACGATCTTCGCTCCCTGCTCCGTGCACTGGAGCGCGAGGGCGATCTCAAGCGCATCAAGGCCGAGGTCGACCCGTACCTGGAGGTCGGCGAGATCGTCGACCGGGTGCAGAAGTCCGGCGGTCCCGCGCTCCTCTTCGAGAACGTCAAGGGTTCGTCGATGCCCCTGGCGATGAACGTGTACGGGACGGACCGCCGCCTGCTCAAGGCGCTCGGCCTGAAGTCCTACGGCGAGATCAGCGAGAAGATCGGCGGCCTGCTCAAGCCGGAGCTGCCGCACGGCTTCGTCGGCATCCGCGAGGCGTTCGGCAAGCTCGGCGCGATGACGCACGTACCGCCGAAGAAGGTGAAGTCCGACAGCGCCCCCGTCCAGGAGACCGTCCTCACCGGCGACGACGTGGACCTGGAGCAGCTGCCCGCGCTCTTCACCTGGCCCGAGGACGGCGGCTCCTTCTTCAACCTGGGCCTGACCCACACCAAGGACCCGGACACCGGGGTGCGCAACCTCGGTCTGTACCGCCTGCAGCGCCACGACAAGCGCACCATCGGCATGCACTGGCAGATCCACAAGGACAGCCGCAACCACTACCAGGTGGCCGCCCGCAGGGGCGAGAAGCTCCCCGTCGCGATCGCCTTCGGCTGTCCGCCCGCCGTGACGTACGCCTCCACGGCGCCGCTGCCCGGTGACATGGACGAGTACATGCTCGCCGGGTTCATCCAGGGCAAGCGCGTCGAGATGGTCGACTGCAAGACGGTCCCGCTCCAGGTCCCTGCCCACGCCGAGGTCGTCGTCGAGGGCTGGCTGGAGCCGGGCGAGATGCTGCCGGAGGGCCCCTTCGGCGACCACACCGGCTTCTACACGCCGCAGGAGGACTTCCCCGCCCTCACGATCGACTGCGTGACGATGCGGAGGCGTCCGCTGCTCCAGTCGATCGTGGTGGGCCGCCCGCCCACGGAGGACGGTCCGCTGGGCCGCGCGACCGAACGCTTCTTCCTGCCCCTCCTCAAGGTGATCGTCCCGGACATCGTCGACTACCACCTGCCGGAGTCGGGCGGCTTCCACAACTGCGCGATCGTCTCGATCGACAAGAAGTACCCGAAGCACGCGCAGAAGGTGATGCACGCCATCTGGGGCGCGCACATGATGTCCCTGACGAAGCTGATCGTCGTCGTGGACAAGGACTGCGACGTGCACGACCTGCACGAGGTGTCCTGGCGCGCGCTCGGCAACACCGACTACGCCCGTGACCTCACCGTCGTCGAGGGCCCGGTCGACCACCTCGACCACGCCTCGTACCAGCAGTTCTGGGGCGGCAAGGCGGGCATCGACGCGACGAAGAAGCTCCCCGAAGAGGGATACGTACGGGACGGGGGCTGGCCGGACATGGTCGAGTCCGACCCGGATACGGCGGCGATGGTCGACCGCCGCTGGAAGGAGTACGGGCTGTGAGCTCAGCCTCTGCCGCGATCCCGCAGCCGGGGCGCACCAAGGCCTTCCTGCGGCTCGTCATGATCGAGCACTCGGTCTTCGCGCTGCCCTTCGCCTACATCGCGTCGCTGACCGCGATGTTCCAGCTCGACAAGAACATCCACTGGGGGCGGCTGCTCCTGGTGACGATCTGCATGGTCGGTCTGCGGACGTTCGCCATGGCCGCGAACCGGATCATCGACCGCGAGATCGACGCCCGTAACCCCAGGACCGCCCACCGCGAACTGGTCACGGGCGCGGTGTCGGTGAAGTCCGCGTGGACGGGCGCGCTCATCGCCCTGGTGATCTTCCTGGGCTCGGCGGCCCTGCTCAACCCGCTGTGCCTGGCGCTCGCGCCGATCGCGGTGATCCCGATGGTCGTCTATCCGTACGGCAAGCGGTTCACCAACTTCCCGCAGGCGATCCTCGGCCTCGCCCAGGCGATGGGTCCGGTCGGCGCCTGGATCGCGATCACGGGCGAGTGGTCCTGGCACGCCGTGGTCCTCGGCCTCGCGGTCGGCATCTGGATCGGCGGCTTCGACCTGATCTACGCCTGCCAGGACGTGGAGACCGACCGCGAGGTCGGCGTGATGTCGGTGCCCGCGCGGTTCGGCATCCCCGCCGCGATCCGGGGCGCGCGCGCCTGCCACCTGGTGACCACGGCGCTGTTCGTCTGGTACGCGGCGCTCACCGACGCGGGTGCGTTCTTCTGGCTGGGGCTCGCGGTCGTCGCGGGCGCGTTCGTGTACGAGCACTCGATCGTGAAGCCGCACGACCTGTCCCGCCTGAACCGCGCGTTCTTCCAGGTGAACGGTTTCATCGGGATCGCCCTGTTCGTGTGCGCGCTGCTCGATCTGCTCGTACGCGGGCTCACCGTCTGAACGGCCGCCGGATAGGCTCACAGCGTGAATCCAGGAGATACGCAGCGTAAGCCTTGGATCGTGGGGGTGTCGGGGGCCTCGGGGACCCCGTACGCCGCCGCCGTGCTGCGCGCGCTGCTCGACGCGGGGCAGAGCGTGGACCTCGTGGTGTCGCGCGCCTCGCGGCTGACGCTGCTCGACGAGACGGGCATCTCGTTCCGCGACGCGCACTGGCGCGAGGATCTGCGGCAGTGGCTCGGGCGCGGTGCGGACGGCAAGCCGGACACGTTCGACGTGAGCGAGGAGTCCCTTGCCGACATGCGGTACTGGGCCGCCGGCGACATGGCGGCCGGGCCGTCGTCGGGGTCGTACGCGACGCGCGGGATGCTGATCGTGCCCGCGTCCACGGCGTGCGTAGCGGGCGTGGCGCTCGGGCTCTCGAAGGATCTGCTGCAGCGGTCGGCGAGCGTGACGCTGAAGGAAGGCCGACGGCTCGTGGTCTGCGTACGCGAGACCCCGCTGAACGGGCAGACGCTGAAGCACTTGGTGAGCCTGGACGAGGCGGGCGCGAACGTGCTGCCCGCCTCTCCGGCGTTCTACGCGGGGGCGACGCACATCCAGGATCTGGTGGACTTCGTCGCCGGGCGGGTGCTGGACGCGGCAGGGGTGCCGCACAGCTTGTACCGCCGTTGGGAGGGAGAGCTGGGCTCCGGATCCGGAGGTGGCTCTGGCTCCCGTGGGGACTAGCGCTTCTTGGCGGCGCGCTTCTTGCGGGCCGACACCTTGGGCGCGGGGGTGGGCTGGTGGGCACGCGAGCGGTTGGCCATGTCCTGGAGCTCGCGCATGCGGGCGTAGGCCATCTCGATCGAGTACACGGGTGACTCACTCCTGAAGGATCGTCGTTGATCGGCTGAGATTGAGAAAGATTCACAGGGTGTGAACCCTGTTGCGCCTTAGATTCTACACATAGACTCGCGGTATCACTGAATAATGAAAGGCATCGCACCTATGGACGCCGTGGACAGGCAGCTCATCCAGGCCCTGCGGGAGAACGGCCGGGCCTCGTACGCCGAACTCGGGCGGCTCGTGGGCCTCTCCGGCCCCAGCGTCACGGACCGGATCAACCGTCTTGAGGCGGCCGGTGTCATCACGGGCTACCGCGCGACCGTCGACTCCGCCTCGCTCGGCCTCGGCGTCATCGCCCTCATCGGCATCTCGCTCTCCGACGCCGCCGACCACGAGGACGTGGCGCGGCGCCTGAAGGACCTGCACGAGATCGAGGACTGCTGGTTCATCGCGGGCGACGACTCGTACATGCTCAAGGTCAGGGCCAGTGACGTGGACGGCCTGGAGAAGACGATCCGCCGGCTCAGCGGCACCCGCGGGGTCTCCCGCACCCGGACCACGATCGTGCTCTCCACCAAGTGGGAGAACCGCGTCGGCGAACTCCCCGAAGAGGTCTAGGCGGGGCCTCCCGCTCGATGGGCGGGGGAGTACCGTTGGCGGGGTTTGTGGCAGGTCGTAGGGAGAGGTAAGGGCGAGGCATGGACGCAGGTCTCAAGCGCGATCTTGAGCAGAAGGTCCGGGACGGCGAGCGGCTGTCCCGCGAGGACGGCATCGCGCTCTACGAGTCGGACGACCTGGCCTGGCTCGGCGGCCTCGCCCACGAGGTGCGCACGCGCAAGAACGGCGACGTCGTGCACTTCAACGTCAACCGTCACCTCAACATGACGAACGTGTGCACCGCGTCCTGCGCGTACTGCTCGTTCCAGCGCAAGCCGGGCGAGAAGGACGCGTACACGATGCGCATCGAGGAGGCCGTCCGCCTCGCCAAGGCGATGGAGGGCGAGAACCTCACCGAGCTGCACATCGTCAACGGCCTGCACCCGAACCTGCCGTGGCGCTACTACCCGCGTTCGCTGAGCGAGCTCAAGAAGGCGCTCCCGAACGTGTCGTTGAAGGCCTTCACCGCCACCGAGATCCACCACTTCGAGACCATCTCCGGCCTGTCCGCCTCCGAGATCCTCGACGAGCTCATCGAGGCCGGCCTGGAGTCGCTCACCGGCGGCGGCGCGGAGATCTTCGACTGGGAGGTCCGCCAGCACATCGTCGACCACCGCACCCACTGGGAGGACTGGTCGCGCATCCACCGCCTCGCGCACGAGAAGGGTCTGAAGACCCCGTGCACGATGCTGTACGGCCACATCGAGGAGCGCCGCCACCGCGTCGACCACGTGCTCCGCCTGCGTGAGCTGCAGGACGAGACCGGCGGCTTCCAGGTCTTCATCCCGCTGCGCTACCAGCACGACTTCGTCGACATGCAGGACGGCAAGGTCCGCAACAAGCTCCAGGCGCGCACGACCATGGCGTCGGGCGCGGAGGCGCTGAAGACCTTCGCGGTGTCGCGTCTGCTGTTCGACAACGTCCCGCACGTCAAGGTCTTCTGGGTCATGCACGGCCTGCACACCACGCAGCTCGCCCTGCAGCACGGCGCCGACGACATGGACGGCTCCGTCGTCGAGTACAAGATCACGCACGACGCGGACAACTTCGGTACGCCGAACAAGCTGACCCGCGAGGACCTCCTCGACCTGATCCGTGAGGCAGGCTTCCGCCCGGTCGAGCGCAACACCCGCTACGAGGCCATCCGCGAGTACGAGGGCCCCGACCCGATGCTGCGCGAGACGCCGCAGGCCATGCGCATCTGAGGCGGGCCGGTCCCACTCATGCTGCTCACCTTCCAGCTCGACCCTCCCCCACTGCCTGAAGGGCGTGGGAGGCGCCCCCTGTCGACGCCGCCCTGCGCGACGGGGTCCTCGACCTGTGGGTCGAGGTCACCGCGGCGGGCGGCGCCGTCGGGTTCGTGCCGCCGGTCACGGCCGACGAGATCCGCCCGGAGTTCGTACGGCACCTGGTCGCGATGGCCGAGGGGCGCGCCCGCCTCCTCGTCGGACGCGACGAGCAGGGCGCCGTCGCCGCCACCGCCTTCCTCACGTACAACACCCACCGGCTGATGAAGCACTGGCTGTGGCTCTACACGGTCATGGTCCACCCCCGCCACCAGGGCAAGGGCTACGGCCGCGACCTGATGGCGGCCGCCGAGGGGGCGGCCCGCGGGATCGACGGCATCGAGGCGATACGGCTCACCTGCCGGGGCGGCACCGGGGTCGACCGCTTCTACGCCTCCTGCGGATACAAGGAGGTCGGGCGCGTGCCCGGTGCCATCCGCGTCGGGTCCGGCGAGGGCAGGGGCGACGTCATGATGCTGCTGCCGCTGGCGTAGACCTGCTCCGGGACGTACCCGCTTGCCTCGCGCGGGGATTCCCATGCTTCACTGGAGAGGCTCGTCCAGCTCGGGCCCATTTCGGAACGGAAGAGTGGATTGACATGCTCCGCTACACGCTGATGCGCCTCGGGATCTTCGTGGGTTGCTTCTTGGTCGTCTGGGGCCTTGTCTACACCGAGATCCTGCCGCGCGGCCTCGGCGAGTCCAACCTGCTCTGGGTGCTGCTCCTGTCGCTGGTCATCTCCGCGCCCATCAGCTTCGTGGCCCTCCGCAAGGAGCGCGACCGCGCGTCCGAGCAGGTCGTCGCGAAGGTCGACCGCGCCAAGGCCAACCTGGAGGCGAACCGCACCCAGGAGGACGGCGCCGACGACGCCGCCCGCGCGCAGGCGTCGGGCTCGTAGGCATTGGGCTCGTAGGCTCGCGAGCGACGCCCGCAGGGCTCGTAAGCTTCGTCACACACTTCTCGGAACCCCGGTTCCGGAGCATCTCGCTCCGGGGCCGGGGTTCCTTGCGTCGTGGGGGAGTTGGGGCCGCTGGGGCGCCGATCAAGCGGGGGTAGCCCTTCCGCTTACCTCAAACAAGACCTTTGATGTTCTCAAAGTACAAGTGTTAACGTGTTCGACATGAAGACAGCAGCAGCGCACCGCCACGCCATGAGCGTCCCGCTCGTGGCGCGCCTGCATGTCGACCTCTGCCGCTGCATGTCCGCGGCCTGTCACGTCTGACCGTGACCCCCGCTGCAGTGGCGCCGCTGACCCTTCGCGGTCGCCGCTCCCGTACGTCTCCCTCCCCCTTTCTGTCCTCACCGGAGTGTGTCCGTGTCCGCGAATTCCGCGACGCCCGCCGACAAGGCCGGCCAGCCCGAGAAGCCCCAGTCCGGCTTCCGGATACCCAAGTTCCTCAAGATCCCGTTCTGGGCGCAGATCCTCGGCGGTCTCGTCCTGGGTGTCCTGCTCGGCTGGCTCGCCCGCAGCCAGGACATCTCCTGGCTCGTCACCACCCTCTCCAAGGTCGGTGAGACCTTCATCGGGCTCCTGAAGCTCGCGGTCGCCCCGCTCGTCTTCTTCGCGATCCTGGTGTCGATCACCAACCTGCGGAAGGTCAACAACGCCGCGCGCCTTGCCAGCCGCACCCTGCTCTGGTTCATGATCACCTCGCTGATCGCGGTGGTCATCGGCCTCGCCATCGGCCTGCTGACCAACCCCGGCTCCGGCACCGGCCTGACCCCCAAGGACGGCAAGGCCCCCGACCACGCGGGCTCCTGGATCGACTTCCTGACCGGGATCATCCCGACGGACGTCATCACGCCCTTCACGGAGCTCAACGTCCTGCAGATCGTCTTCATGGCCGCCGTCGCCGGTGTCGCCGTACTGAAGATCGGCGACAAGGCCCAGCCGATCCTGGAGCTGAGCGAGTCGGTTCTCGCCCTCCTGCAGAAGGCCCTGTGGTGGGTCATCAAGCTCTCCCCGATCGGCACCGTCGGCCTCATCGGCTTCGCCATCGCGGACTACGGCTGGAACCTCATCAGCAAGTACGCGACCTTCACCGCGGACATCTACATCGGCTGCGCCCTGGTGATGTTCGGCGTCTACCCGCTGCTGCTCGCGTTCGTCGCCAAGGTCAACCCGCTCCAGTTCTTCAAGGGCGCCTGGCCCGCGATCCAGCTGGCCTTCGTCTCGCGCTCCTCGGTCGGCACCATGCCGGTCACCCAGAAGGTCACCGAGCGCCTCGGCGTCCCGAAGGAGTACACGTCCTTCGCCGTGCCCTTCGGCGCGACCACCAAGATGGACGGCTGCGCCGCGATCTACCCGTCGATCGCCGCGATCTTCGTCGCGCAGATCTTCGACGTGAACCTGGGCATCAAGGAGTACCTGCTCATCGCGTTCGTGTCGGTCGTCGGCTCGGCGGCGACGGCGGGTCTGACGGGCGCCACGGTCATGCTGACCCTGACCCTGTCGACGCTCGGCCTGCCGATGGAGGGCGTGGGTCTGCTCCTCGCCATCGACCCGGTCCTGGACATGATGCGCACGGCGACGAACGTCGCCGGCCAGGCGCTGGTTCCGGTGGTCGTCGCGGCGCGGGAGAAGATCCTGGACCGCGAGGCCTACGAGAGTGCCTCCTCTTCGCCGCTCGACGACTTCGACGAGGCGCCGTCGTCGCGTGCGGTGCCTGCGACCGCGTAAGGCTTACGGCTCTCTTCTCAACGCATCAGCCCCGCCCCGGAATTGATCCGGAGCGGGGCTTTTCGTGGTCATTCTGCCCTGCCCTTGACGGGTGCATCGGCGGGTTTACTATTACCCTCACCAGTGGCGCCGATCGGCAGCTTGTTCTGGTACTCGGCGCCAGCCGATGGGGGAGCAGAGGGGGCGTTGTGACGTCTTCCGACATTGAACTCCAACAGAAACAGAAGGTCGCCGATTCGCTTCAGTTCATCGATTCCCTGGAGCTCGATCTTCCGGAAATGAGCTATTTCCCGGCAGGCGTGGCGCTCCAGGAAGAAGAGGAGTCGGCCGCGGTCGTCGCCGGATCCGTCGTCGCTTTTACCGACGGCCTGAACGGCCAGCAGAAGTCCGATGTCCTCAACTCCACGCTGGTCGCGCAGCTCGCGGCGAACAAGAAGTACGACCGGGAGAAGGACACCGCCAAGTGGTACGGCTTCTACCGGACGGTGCTCGAACAGGTCGGCTGGGTCGTGCCGTCCTTCTCGTTCGCCAAGCTCTCGGTGGCGGGGTCGCGGTTCACCGTGGACCGGGCCGTCATCGCGCTGCTCCAGGCCATTGCCACGGGCGGTGAACTGACGGCTGCCAAGGCCGCCATCGCGGCGCTGAAGGCCCTGCCGGACAGGGACCGTCGCGTGGTGCTCTTCGAGAGCAGCTCGCACAGCGAGAAGCTGGGCAACTTCCAGATCTCGACGTGCGGAGTCTCGGCGCGCGACACCGTCGTGATGAAGATCGGCGCGTTCCACTTCAAGACCAACGAGCGCGTCACGCGCGTGCTGTTCTTCAGCTTCCCGCGTGCCAGCACGACGATGTACCAGTCCCGGCAGACGATGACGCTCAACGAGGACGTGTACGAACAGGTCCGTGAGGCGATCATCGAGAAGCTCGGCGACAAGGCCGACAAGTTCATCGACGAGCTGGAGATATGACGGTCCCGGTCTCGGTTCCGCGTGGTGGGGACGGCGCCGCCGTCGCTGTCGACGGCGGCAGTCTCGTCGCGTTTTCGGCGGGGGTTTCCAAGGGGCACAGGAAGGATGTTCTCCATTCTGTTCTCCTTGCGCAGCTCGTGGCCAACAAGAAGTACAACCGGTACAGGGAATCGGGGGACTGGTATCGCACTTACGGAGAGACGCTTGAGCGGGTCGGTTGGGTGGTGGGGGATCACGAGGGGTTCGTGCGGTGCCAGGCGCATACGTTTCCGTATCGAATTGGTCCCGTGATTCTGGAAAAACTCGGCCGAGTCTGTGACCGGCCCGCGATGGAATTGGCGGGCGCCGCGATCGTGGCGCTCGTGGCGCTGGGTGAGGCCGAACGGGCCGCTGAACTCTTCGAGAAGGAGAGCCACTTCGAGCGCCTCGGCAATTTTCAGGTGGCTGTCGTCGATGAGACGGGCGGCGGTGTGATCTGCCGGCTCGGGCGGTTCCGGCTCCTGGTCCGGGACGAGGCCACGGATGTGGTGCGGCTGCTTCGCTCGGACTTCCACGCCGGGGACGAGGTTCTAGGGTCCTCGCAGCTGCTTCGTCTCCATGACGAGGTGTACGGGCCGCTGCGGGACGGCGTCGCCGAGAAGCTCGGCTCTCGGGCCGACGCGTTGATCGTGCCCGTGGGGCTCCGCATCCGGTAATCGTTCTCCGGCCTCCGTTGACCGTACGCTGACCTGTGAACGGACAGCGTGGGAAAGCGGGGGCCGGGTGGGCGAGAAGCGGCGGCAGACGAGAATGCCGCGGGCCGTGCGTGAGCAGCAGATGCTGGACGCGGCGGTGCGGATCTTCGGGCAGCGGGGGTACCGGGCCGCGTCCATGGATGAGATCGCGGAGCTCGCCGGGGTGTCGAAGCCGCTGGTGTATCTGTACCTGAACTCCAAGGAAGAGCTCTTCAGCGCGTGCATTCGGCGGGAGGCCGCCGCGTTGGTGGAGGCGGTGCGGAGTGGGGTGAGTGATCCCTCCGGGGAGACCGCCGATCGTCAACTGTGGGACGGACTGCGGGCGTTCTTCACGCATACCGCCGAGCGGCCCGACGGGTGGGCCGTGCTGCACAGCCAGGCGCGGACGCAGGGGGAGCCGTTCGCGGCCGAGGTCGCCGCGATGCGGGAGGAGATCGTCGCGTTCGTGACGTCGCTGATCGCGGAGGCGGCGCGGGCGGCGCACGGCGATCCCTCGCTGCCGGACCGTGAAGTCGCGGGGCTCGCCCAGGCGTTGGTGGGGGCCGCGGAGTCGCTTGCGGGGTGGGCCAACACGGATGCGTCCGTGTCGGCGAAGGAGGCGGCGGCCACCCTCATGAACTTCGCGTGGGCCGGGCTCGGGGATCTGATGGAGGGGCGGCGTTGGGCTCCGTCGTGATGTCGGCGGGGCTTCCTCTCAGCGGGGTGTGACCTCGCCCCTGATGTGCAACTGGCCTTTGGTGCCGCGTAGTTCGAACGTCGTGCCCTGTGAGCCGTACGTCACCGTGGCCGGGAGCAGGATCGGTGCCTTGAACTCCGCGTGGGCGTGGACGTGGGCGTGGACGTGGGCGGGGTCGTCGGCGCTGTGCTGGGCCAGGCAGCGGGCCACGGTCCACATGCCGTGGGCGATGGCGCGGGGGAAGCCGAAGAGGCGGGCGGTCAGGGGGTGCAGGTGGATGGGGTTGCGGTCGCCGCTGACGGAGGCGTAGCGGCGGCCCAGGTCGGAGGTGAGATGCCAGGTTGTTTCGGTGGTGGGGGGCGTGTGGGGTGTGGGGGGTTGCTCTGGGCGGGGTCTGGATTCTTTGGGTCCGTGTGTCTTGTGTCGGGCCAAGTACGTACTGCTGGACTCCCAGAGCGGTGTGCCGTCCTTCGCCTTCGCCTCGGTGACGACGGTGGCTTCTGTGCCGCGGCGGTGTGGGGCCAACTTCCTTACGTGTACGTCCAGTTGTAGTTCCTCGCCGGGGTGTAGGGCTCGGTGCTGGGTGATGTCGATGGACGTGTGCACGAGCCCGAGGAGCGGCAGCGGGAAGTCCCGGGCGGTCATCAGGCGCATGGCCAGGGGGAAGGCGAGGGCGTGCGGGTACGTCAGGGGAATGCTGTCCCGACCGGTGGCGAACCCGCAGACGCGCTCGTAGACGGCGAGGTGGCGGGGGTCGGGGGTGAGGGCGGCGGTGAGGTGGGCGCGGGGTGGCTGTGCGTCGGGGCGGGGGTGCTTGAAGGGGGAGAGGAGGGCGGCGCGGAGGAGGGCGGTGCTGGGCATCGTGACCTTTCGCGTGGGGTTTGTCTGCGGGTGTGTGGGGTGTGGTCGTGGGTGTGGGGGCTGGTTCGTCTTTTGGTGTGGGTGCTTTGCCCTGTGCGGGTCGTACGCCTTGTTTCTTTGGGTGCGGGGCCGCGGGGGTATGTCCGTACTCGCCATCTTTGTTGTGGGGTGTTGTTGCTGCGGCTGGGGTTGGCGTTGTGCTCGGTGCTCCGTGCGCACATACCCCCGCGTCCCCTCGCGTCGGCTTGGCGCCTGCGGGTGGGTGGGGGTGCGCCTTCCACCGGCTGCGGGGCGACCTCCACCGGTTGCGGGGTGGCTTCCAGCGGTTGCGGGTGGGTGGGGGATATCCGCCGCGGAGCGGCGGGGGAAGGGGTGCCGTCGGGTGAGGAAATTTCAGGGACGTTCCCCGTGGAGGCGTCTAGTTTCGGGGGATGGGTTATCGCGAGGTCATGACTGGGGGCGTGCTGCGGTGGGGTGCCGTGGCTGTGGGGGCGCGGATGCCTGTGGCGGGGGCGCCGCTCGCCCTCGTGTTTCTGGTGCGGGAGCGGCCCGGGGGGTATGCCCTGGGAGCCGTGCTCGCCGCTGTGTATGTCGTGGGCGAGATCGTGGGGGCGCCGCTCCTCGGCATGCGGATGCGGGCCGAGCGGGCCCGGCCGCAGTTGGCCGCGGGGCTTGCCGTGGGGGCCGTCGCGTTTCTGGGGCTGGGGGTTCTGCCGGGTGCCCATCCTGTTGTGCTCGGGGGCTTCGCCTTCTTTGCCGGGGCCGCCCCCGCCGCCGCCCCCGGAGGGCTCCGCGCGCTGCTGACCGGCCTCGTACCGGAGAAGGCCGTCGCCCAGGCCCTGTCCGTCGAATCGATGTTGACCTTCGGGGTATGGGCCGTTGCCCCGGCCGTCGTGACCGGGCTTGCGTTGGGGGCCTCGCCCGCTCTGCCGCTCTTGCTTGCCGGAGGCTTGATGGCCTCCGCCGTCGCCGGGCTCTGGATGCTGCCCGCCGGGTGGCAGGCCGACACGGACGACCGCGGTGGGGAGCCCATGGCGCGGATCCTCGTACGGGCCTGGCCGATCTTCGTCACCGGAGCGGCCGGTCTGTCCATGCTCGCCCTCGCCGAACTGGTGCTGCCCGCCCTGCTGGAGCAGAGGGGCATCGGGGTCGGCTGGGCGGGGCCCCTCCTGGCGGTGCTTGCCGTGGGGTCCGCCGTGGGGTCGTTCGTCTATGGGCTCAGGACATGGACCGGACGGCTCCGGACGCAGAGCATGGTGTTGATGTTCGCGCTCTCCGGGTGTTTGGCCGTTGTCGCTGTTGTGCCCGGTGTGGCGTGGATGTTTGCTGTTCTCGGCGTCGCCGGTGTGCTGCAGGCCGGGGTCATGCTCACCCGCAACCTCTCCCTGCGCGAAGTGCTGCCGCCCAGCGCCCTCGCCGCCGGGTACTCGGTGATGTACGCGGCGGTCGGCGCGGGCTACGCGGCGAGCGGGTCGCTGGCCGGTGGGTTGCTGAGCGTCGTCTCGCCGTCCACGGCCGTGTTGGCAGGGGTGGGCCTCGGTCTCGTACTCACTGTGATCGCGGCGTTGGGGGAAGTGCGGCCGCCGGCTGAGGAGCGCCTCGGCTCAGGCGGGGGTGACGTCGCGGAACGTACGGCGGTACGCGGTGGGGGTGACCCCGAGCGCCGCCTGTAGGTGCTGGCGCATCGATTGCGCTGTGCCGAAGCCCGCCTCCCGTGCCACCTGGTCGACCGTGAGGGCGGTCGACTCCAGGAGGTGGCGGGCCCGTTCCACCCGCTGCTGCGTCAGCCACTGGCCGGGGCTGATGCCGACCTCCTCGCGGAAGCGCCGGGTGAAGGTGCGGACCGACATCGCCTCCTGCTCCGCCATGTCACGCAGTTGCAGGGGCTGGTCGAGGCGGCCGAGCGCCCAGGCACGCGCCGTGCGAGTGGTCGCCAACTGTGGTTCGGGGAGCGGGCGTTGGATGTACTGTGCCTGGCCGCCGTCGCGGTGCGGCGGTACGACGGTGCGGCGGGCCACGTCGTTGGCGACCGCGGTGCCGTGGTCGCGGCGTACGACGTGGAGGCAGAGGTCGAGCCCCGCTGCCACGCCTGCTGATGTCAGGACGTCGCCGTCGTCGATGAACAGGACGTCCGCGTCGACCTTGACCTGCGGGAAGAGCTTCTGGAAGTGCTCGGCCGACGACCAGTGCGTGGTTGCGGCGCGGCCGTCCAGGTGGCCCGCGGCGGCCAGGACGTACCCACCCGTGCAGATGGCGACCAGGCGCGTGCCCGGCCTGATGTGGGCGAGGGCGGCGGCCAGTTCGTCGGTGAGGCGGCCCTCCTCGTACACCGGACCCAGTTCGTACGAGGCCGGGATCACGACCGTGTCCGCCTCGGCCAGCGCCTCGGGGCCGTTCTCGACCAGGATCGCGAAGTCGGCGTCCGTGCGGACCGGGCCCGGCGGGCGGATCGAGCAGGTCACCACGGAGTAGAGGTGGCGGCCCTCCTCGGTGCGCGCGCGGCCGAAGATCCTTTGGGGGATGCCCAGTTCGAAGGGGATCACCCCGTCCAGGGCCAGGACGGCGACTCGGTGTCCGTCCTGAGCGGGGGGTGTCGCAGCGGGTTCGGCCATGGCCCGATCCTAGCGAATGCTGTCCCTCGGGCCACTCGTTCGGGGAGGGTGGTCGGCGGATTCTGGATGACGTGAACCAGACAACCGAGACGCCCGCGCGGACCTCCCCGCCGAGCGGGCCCGCGCGCCGCCGTTCCCGTATCCACCGCGCGTGGTTCGTCGCCGCTTTCACGTTCGTGACGATCATCGGTGCCGCCGCGTTCCGCTCCCTGCCCGGCCTGCTCATCGACCCGCTGCACCAGGAGTTCCACTGGTCGCGCGGCACCATCGGGCTCGCGGTCTCCATCAACCTCGCGCTGTACGGCCTGACCGCGCCGTTCGCCGCCGCGCTGATGGACCGCTTCGGCATCCGCAAGGTCGTCGCGGTCGCCCTGGTCGTGATCGCGGCAGGCTCCGGCCTGACCGTGTGGATGGACTCCGCCTGGCAGTTGCTCCTGTACTGGGGCTTCCTCGTCGGGCTCGGCTCCGGCTCGATGGCGCTCGCCTTCGCCGCCACGGTCACCAACCGGTGGTTCACCGAGCGGCGCGGCCTGGTCACCGGCATCCTCACCGCGGCCTCCGCCTCGGGGCAGTTGATCTTCCTGCCGCTGCTCTCCTGGATCGTCGACACCTACGAGTGGCGGCCCGCGGCCGTGACGGTCGCGCTCGCGGCGCTCGTCGTCGTGCCCTTCGTCTGGCTGCTGCTGCGCGACCACCCGGCCGACGTGGGGCTCAAGCCGTATGGCGCGAAGGAGTTCGTGGAGAAGCCCGCGCCCGTCACGGGAGCCGCGCGGCGCACGCTCGGCGTGCTGTTCAAGGCCGCCCGCACCGGCCCCTTCTGGCTCCTCGCGGGCAGCTTCGCGATCTGCGGCGCCTCGACGAACGGGCTCGTCCAGACCCACTTCGTGCCCGCCGCGCACGACCACGGCATGCCCATCCAGGCCGCGGCCTCGCTGCTCGCCGTCATCGGGATCTTCGACGTCATCGGGACCGTCGCGTCCGGCTGGCTCACGGACCGCTTCGACGCGCGGCGCCTGCTCGCCGTGTACTACGCGCTGCGCGGCGTCTCGCTGCTCTTCCTGCCGATCCTGCTCGCGCCGAACGTCCACCCGCCGATGCTCTTCTTCATCGTCTTCTACGGCTTGGACTGGGTGGCCACCGTCCCGCCGACCCTGGCCCTGTGCCGCGAGCAGTACGGCGACGACAGCGCGATCGTCTTCGGCTGGGTCCTCGCCTCGCACCAGGTGGGCGCCGCCCTGGTCGCGTTCCTCGGCGGCGTCGCGCGGGACACCTTCGGGTCGTACGACGTGATCTGGTACGCCTCCGGGGCGCTGTGCGCGGCGGCCGCGCTGATGGCGCTGGTGATCCGGCGGCGCGAGACGGCTCCGGTGGCGCTCGGCGCCTGAACCCGTGGCGCTCAGTGCGTGAAGCGGCCGAAGGCGCCCTTGTGGAAGAGGAGGGGCCCGGTGTCGCCGTCCGCCGTGCCGAGGGCGTCCACCCGGCCCACCACGATGAGGTGGTCGCCGCCGGTGTGCACGGCCTGGATCGTGCAGTCGATCCAGGCGGGCGCCCCGGCCAGGCGCGGGGAGCCGGTCACCGGCGCCGCGTCGTAGGAGACCCCGGCGAACTTGTCGGCGCCGCTCACCGCGAAGCCGCGGCACAGCTCGCCCTGGTCGGCGCCGAGGACGTTCACGCAGAAGACGCCCGCGCGCGCGATGCGGGGCCACGTCGTCGACGTACGCGCCACCATGAAGGAGACCAGCGGCGGGTCCAGGGAGAGCGACGAGAAGGACTGGCAGGCGAATCCCGCGGGGCCGGTCCTGCCCTCGGGGTCGTCCTCGACGGCGGGTGCCGTGATCACGGTGACGCCCGTCGCGAAGTTCCCGAGCACGCGCCGGAACTCGCCCGGATCGAGCGGCGCCCGCTCGTCGTCGCCGACCGCGCGCAGCTGGGGGCGCGGTAGAGCCTCCACGGGGCCCGTGGTGGGGGCCCCGACCGACCTGAGGTATCGAACAGCGGTGGCCGCCATCCCTGCGTGTCCCATCACACCGACCATTGAAGCTGACGGGTCGTCAGATGGGAAGGGGTGGGCGGGCTGCCTCAGGGGCTCCTCAGGGCCGCGCGTATCTTCAGCCCCATGAAGTGGGGGAATGGCGAAAAGTCCATGCGCGAGGCCTGGAGCGACGGCGGCGTCACGGCGGCCACGGCGGCCTGTGCCGCGCAGATACCGGCGGCCGTCATGCTGAGCTGGGCGCTGTCGTTCGACAACGACAACTACGGAGCGCCCGAGGGCGACTTCATCGGCCTGGCCTGCGCGTTCCTCTTCGGGCCCGTGCTGTTCCCGCTCATCGGTCTCGTGCACTCGGTGGTCCTGACGCTCCCCGCGGTCTCCCTGGGGCGCATGGCCGCCGCGCGGTCGCGCGACCGGGGTCCGGGGTGGGCGTGGACCCTGGCGGGGCTCGTGCCCGTGGCCCTGGTCTGGGCGGTCTTCTTCGTGGCCCTCGGCGGCCCGTACGTCGACCCCGCCCTGTGGATCGCGGTGAGCGGAGTCCTGCCCGCGCTCGCCGTCGCGTACCACCGCGGGTACGAGGCCCGCACCGGCAAGCCGCTGCGGCGGCGCAGGATGTGGTTCTGGTCGGTGCCCGCCTCGATCGGCCTCTTCGGGGCCGCCCTGACCTTCGGCTTCGTGGCCACAGGGACGGGCTTGATCAAGGAGTACGAGCCGCCGCAGCTCGCCTCCGAGCAGATCGTCGGCGTCTGGCGCGGCGGGGACGGGGACGCCGTCGAACTGCGGCTGCGCGAGGACGGCCGTGCCCAGGCGCGCGGCTGCCCGGAGAGCGCCACCTGGACGGTGGACGTCGACACGGACCTGGACCGGCCGTCGGTCCGGATCGATGTCCCCTCCGCGGCCGACGCCTCGGACGTCGACGACGCCTACGAAGCCGCCTGCGAAGGCCTGCAGAACTGGATCATCGGCGGCACGGAGGGCGACCCCGAACTCTTCGTGAGCGAGGGCGATCCGGACTCGCCCGACATCCAGATCCTGCGCCGGGACCGCTGACCCTCTCCGCTCCCTCTCCGCCGACCCGCCGCTACATCTGTTCCAGGATCCACCGCTGCGTCGGCGCGTTCTTCCAGCGGGTGAGCAGGATCTCCGGCACCGCGCCGTCCCTCTCCAGCTCGAACGACTGGTCGGAGCGAGGGCTCAGGATGCGGACGACGCCCTCGTCGACGTACTCGATCGACCAGGTGAGCGGCGTGGGGCGGGATCCTGCCCGGGGCGGGAAGAGGCGTGACGCGAGCTGCCCCGCGTACACCTCGCCGAGCTTGCTCTTGATCGTGTACGTGTTGGTGTGGGTGTCGTCGGGCTCCGGCTCCACCGCGACCAGTTCCCACTGCTGGCTGGGCCCCTTGTGCGCGGGCCCGCCGACGAGCGGCACGTTCGGGCCGATGTCGCCGTCGGTCAACTCGACGTACAGGTCGCCGGCATCGCTCCTGATCAGATAGACGCCGTCGCGTGGATAGCGGGCCATGTGCCCTCCTCTGCCGCGCCGTTGGGCATCACCATAGGAGGTCGCGCGGCGACGTCAACGTCCCTCGTACGACGGGGTGCGGCGCTCCACGAAGCTCGCCACGCCCTCGTTCGCGTCCGCCGTGGTCATGTTGATCTCCTGCGCCGCGGCCTCCGCGGCGAAGGCCGTCGCGCGGTCCGACTCCAGGGAGGCGTTCACCAGCTGCTTGGTCATGGCGATGGCGCGGGTCGGCCCGGTCGCGAGCCGCTCCGCCCACTCGCGGGCCGTCTTCTCCAGGTCGTCGGCCGGTACGACGCGGTTGACGAGCCCGAGGCGTTCGGCGTCCGCGGCAGACACGGAGTCCCCGAAGAACATCAGCTCCTTGGCGCGCTGCGGCCCGATCAGACGCGGCAGCAGATAGGCGCCGCCGCCGTCCGGCACGAGGCCGCGGCGTACGAACACCTCGATGAACTTGGCCTGTTCGGCCGCGATGACCAGGTCGCAGGCGAACGCGAGGTGGGCGCCGATGCCGGCCGCGGTGCCGTTCACCGCGGCGATCACCGGCTTCTCGCAGTCGAGCACGGCCGCGATGAGGCGCTGGGCGCCCTGGCGGATGGTGCGGGCGACGTCGCCGGGTACGCGTTCGCCCGTGCGGGGCGTGCCGGTTCCGGGCGTGCCGGTTCCGGGCGCACCGCGCAGGTCGGCGCCCGCGCAGAATCCCTTGCCGGTCGCGGTGATCACGACGGCGCGCACGGCGGGGTCTCCGGAGGCCTCGCCGAGCAGCGCGATGATGCGTTCGCGCTGGTCCCAGGTGACGGCGTTCATGGCCTCGGGCCGGTTGAGCGTGATCCACGAGACGCCGTTGTCAGTGGCGTGGCGTATCAATGAGTCGAGGGGATCGCGGGGAGTTTCGGGGCCGGGGGAGGCTGTCGTGGCTGTCACGGGGGAGTGGCTCCGTTTCGTATGGAGGTGGGTGCGGTGGAGGCTCGGGTCAACGGCATCAACGGCACACCGCGAAGGCGTCGAGGGCCACGGCCCCCTGCCCCCGCGGCAGCACCATCAGCGGATTGATGTCCAACTCCGCCAGCTCATCGCCCAGTTCAAGCGCCATCCGCTGAACCCGCAGCACGACCTCGACGAGCGCGTCGACATCGGCGGGCGGCGCCCCCCGGACCCCGTCCAGCAAGGCGCGCCCGCGCAGTTCCAGAAGCATCGCCTTCGCCTGGTCGTCCCCGAAGGGCGGCACCCGCACGGCCGCGTCCCGCAGGACTTCCACGAGTACGCCGCCGAGCCCGACCGTCACGGTCGGCCCGAAGAGCGAGTCGTGCGTGACGCCGACGACCATCTCGACACCCCGTTCGACCATCTGGCAGACCAGGACGCCGTCCAGCGAGACGCCCTCGTAGCGGGCGATGTCCGTGAGCTCCCGATAGGCGTCCCGCACCTGGCTCGCCGAGGTCAACCCCACCTTTACCAGGCCCAGTTCGGTCTTGTGCGCAAGCTGAGGACCCGAGGCCTTCATGACGACCGGGTAGCCGACGAGCCCGGCCGCGCGGACGGCCGCCGCCGCGCTGGTCACCAACTGCTCCCGCGGCACCCGGATCCCGTACGCGCGCAGCAGCTGCTTCGCCGCGTGCTCGCTGAGCTGCTGGCCCGGCCGCATCAGGGCCTGCGCCTTGCGGAAGGAGGGCGAGGGGGAGCGCGGCGCCTCGTCGAAGGGGGAGCGGTAGGCAGCCGTGAAGCGGTGGTGGTCCAGATAGGCGCGCACCGCCGTGATGCAGTTGGCGAAGGTGCGGAAGGTGGCGACGCGCGAGGAGCCGAGCAGCGTCGTGCGATAGGCGTCCTCGGTGCCCACGGGCGAGCCCCACACCACGCACACCAGCTTGTCCGTCTGCTCCGCCGCGTCCACCAGGTCCTGCGCGAGCTTGTCGCTCATCGGCGGGAAGGGGCCGGTGATCGGACAGATCAGCACCCCCACCTCAGGGTCGTCGAGGATCGCGTCGATGATCCTGCGGCCACGCCAGTCGCCGACGGGGTGCCCGCCGTTGTCGACGGGGTTGGCGACGTTCAGGTACTCCGGTATCCACTGGTGCAGCTCCGCCTGCTTGGCGTCACCGAGCGTGGGCAGGGTCAGGCCCGCCTCGGTCGCCAGGTCCGAGAAGTGCGCGCCCGTGCCGCCCGAGATCGAATAGACGACGACACCGTCGGCCTTCGGCGGCCTGGCGCGCGCCAACAGGGCCGAGGTGTCCTGGAGTTCGTCGAGCCCGTCGACGCGGATCACGCCGAACTGCCGCATCGCCGCGTCCACCACCGCGTCGGCGCCGGTCAGTTTGCCGGTGTGTGAGGCGGCCATGCGGGCGCCGGTCTCGGTCCGGCCGACCTTGACGGCGACGACGGGCACGCCCTGCCTCGCCGCCCGGTCCGCGGCGAGCAGGAAGGCGCGGCCGTCCTTGAGGCCCTCGACGTAGGCGGCGATGGCGCCGACCTCGGGCTGCCCGGCGAAGTAGGAGATGAAGTCGGCGGTCTCCAGGTCGGCCTCGTTGCCTGTGGGTGCCCAGTGCGAGAGGCGGATGCCCAGCTCCTGCAGGGTGAAGAGGGGGCGGCCCTGGTGGCCGGACTGGGTGATCAGCGCGATGGCGGGGCCTTCGAGGTCGTCGCGGAACTTCTCGAAGGCGTTGAGGTTGGTGTTCGGGCCGAGCAGCCTGAGGCCCGAGCGCCGCACGGCCGCCGCGAGGCGGGCCTGCGCGGCGGCGCCCTCCTCGCCGGTCTCGGCGAACCCGGAGGCGAAGGCGACGGCGAACCGCACCTTCTCCTCGGCGAGCTGCTCGATCACCGGCAGTGGGTCGCCGACCAACAGCACGGCCAGATCGACCTGTTCGGGCAGGTCGGCGACGGAAGGGAAGCAGGGGATGCCGAAGACCGAAGGACGTGTGGGGTGCACGGGGTGCAGCCGCGCGCCGACCCGCTCGGCCCAGGCGATGAGCTGGCGGGTGATGCCGGTGTTGGGGCGGCCCTCGGCGTCGGACGCGCCGATGACGGCGACGGACTCGGGCCGGAAGAAGCGGTCCAGATCGGGTACGTCGGCATGCAGCGGCCGGCCGCTGACGTCCAGGTCCTGTGCGGGGTCGGCCCTGCCGTGGACGGCGTGAGGGGGGAGTTCGCCGCAGGCCACAACATGCGCGCGGCGGGGGTCGGTGGTGAAGGTGCCGTGAGTCGATCCAAGCATCGGTCCGCCCGCTCCTGTGTGACAGCACTTAACTGACGCACAGTCAGATTACTGAACTGACGCTGTGTCAGGAATGGCCCTGCATGTAAAGCCTGGCGGGGCGGTGCGGGGCGGGGGCGGGGCTCAGGTGTCCTTGCCTGTCCACGGAAGCGCAGGGTCCGGCTTATGCCAAGGGGGTGAATCGGCCGGGGTGGGGCGCCTGTTCGCCATGGGGGGAGGATGTGTTGCCTTGCGGGATTCGGTCGGGTGTGGGTGATCGCGCAGTTCCCCGCGCCCCTTGCGGGGCGGGCGCGCCCGGCAGGTGGATCGTCAGCGGGCTATCGCCTTCGCGATTCTCTCCGCGTCCCTGGCCAGTTCGCGGAGCATCCCGCTGATGGGGTTCGTGAAGCCGGTGAAGTACAGGCCGGGGGTCTGCTTCGACGTGCGGCGGCCGTGGGTTTTCGGGCGGCCTCGGGGGTCGAGGATGTCGAGGTCGCCCACCAGGTTCTCCAGGGCGCGGCGGTAGCCGGTCGCGGCGATGACCGTGTCCGGGCCGATGCGGCTGCCGTCGGCCAGGACGATCTTGCCGTCCTCGAAGGACTCCACCGTGGCGACCGGTTCGACCCGGCCCTTGCGCACCGCGTCGATCAGGCCGACGTCCTGGACCGGGATCGCCCCCTGCGCGGCCCGTGAGAACAGCCCCGTGTCGGGGCGCGGCAGCCCCTGCGCCGAGAGGTCGGGGACGCTGAGCCTGGTGACCGGGCCCGCGAGGCGGTCGGACAGGGCGACCGGGAGCCTGCGGCACAGGATGCCGCTGAGCTGCGCGGGCCACCCCGCGGTGGAGCGGCGCACGATGTGCGGGGCGGTGCGCACGGCGAGGCGTACCCGGGCCGCGCCGCCCTCGACCAGGTCGACGGCGATCTCGGCGCCGGTGTTGCCGACGCCGACGACCAGGACGTCCTTGCCGGCGTAGGGCTTGGCGTTGCGGTAGTCGCCCGCGTGCAGGAGTTCGCCGGACCAGGTGTCGCGGCCCGGCCAGTCCGGGAGGTGGGGGGTGTGGTTGTAGCCGGTGGCGATCACCACCGCGCTGCCCGTCAACTCCCGCCCTCCGGTGGCGTGCAGCAGCCAGCCGGTGCCGTCGGCGGCGCGCTCCAGGCCGGTCACCTCGACTCCGGTGACGATGTCGAGGCGGTGGTGCTCGGCGTACTTCTCCAGGTAGCGGACGACGTCGTCCCGCGACACCCAGCGGCCGAACGACCGCGGGATCGGCAGCCCCGGCAGGGCGGAGAGGCGGCGCGTCGTGTGCAGGTGGAGGCGGTCGTAGTGGCCGCGCCAGGAGGCGCCGACGCGTTCGGACTTCTCCAGGACGACCGCGCGGACGCCGCGTGCGCGCAGGGCCGCCGCCGTGGCGAGACCGCCGGGGCCGCCGCCGATCACGTAGACGGGGCGGTCCTGCCGGGGCGTAAGCGGAGGGGACGAGTCGGCCATGACTGGAGAGTAACCGCGCGATTACTTGATGGGTGACGGTCAAGTCCGAAATCGGTTGCGAACTGATCACGGGCGTACGGGGTGTACGCCTCTTGCGCGCTCGGCGTCCGGTGCGTTGAACTGACGTACCGTCAGAAACGTAGAACCGTCAGGCGAAGTGGGAGAGACCGCGGCGTGGACTGGAAACGGCGTACCGGTGCCGATCAGTTCGCGGCGCCCCGCGCTGGCCCAGGGCCGCGGTGCCCGGTGCCCGAGCGCCAACAGGCCGAGAACGGCTGGTTCTTCCGGTTTCCCGGCCCGTCCTGGCGGATCAGGTGCCCCGACGACGCGATCGGACTCTGCCGATGAGTACGGACCTGCCCACCACCCCGCGCTTCGACCTGCCCGAGGCGGACGCCTTCACCCGGCCCTACTGGGACGCCGCCGCCGAGGGGCGGCTGCTGATCCGCCGCTGCGGTGCGTGCGGTGCGGCGCACCACTATCCGCGCGAGTTCTGCCCGCACTGCTGGAGCGAGGACGTCACCTGGGAGCGGGCGAGCGGCCGGGCCACGCTCTACACCTGGTCGGTCGTGCACCGCAACGACCTGCCGCCGTTCGGTGGCCGCGTCCCCTACGTCGCCGCCGTCGTCGACCTCGCCGAGGGGCCGCGCATGATGACGGAGATCGTCGACTGCGAGGAGGACGCGCTGCGGATCGGGATGGCCGTGGAGGTCAGGTTCCGCCGCGAGGCGGTGGACGAAGCGGCGGTCGCGGTGTTCCGGCCGGTGGACGGATAGCCGACGGCTGGGCAGGGGGTCGGGGGAGGCCTGCGGCGGCCGGGTGGCGGTGGTTCGGAGGTGGTCGTCGTGGCCGGGGCGGTCGTGGTTCGGAGGTGGTCGTCGTGGCTGGGGCGGTCGTGGTCCGGAGGCGGTCGGCGCGGCCGGGGCGGCGGTAATCCGGAGGCGGGTGACAGGGGTGCGCGGGATCATGGGGTATGCCCTCAGAACCGCGCTCCGCCTGGCAGTTGACCGCTGATCTCGACGAGTTCCTTGCCCGCGCCGGAGACTTCCTGCGCTCCGAACCCGCCCTGCACACCGTCCTTCTCAGCGTCACGGACAACCTTCGTGCGCGCGGTCTCCACACGTACGGCGATGGAGAACCCCTCTTCGGCACGTACGCCGAAGACGACGGCGCCGTCCGGGGTGCCTTCGTGCGGACCCCGCCGCACCGCGTCGCCCTCGGCCCCGTCAGCCCCGAGGCCGCCGACGCCCTCGCCCGCAGGCTCGCCGACATCAGCCCCGACCTGCCCGGAGTCGCCACCGAGCGCGGTACCGCGGAGGCCTTCGCCGAAGCCTGGGAGAAGCGCACCGGGGCATCCGTGGCGGCCGACAGGCTCCAGCGCCTCTACCGGCTCGGCACCCTCACCCCGCCCGAGACCGCACCGCCCGGCCGCGCCCGCGTCGCCACCGAGGCGGACCGGGAGCTCCTGGCGCGCTGGCACGAAGAGTTCGGCGAAGCCGTCGGCGAGCGCCCCGCCATGGCCCCCGGCGCGTGGGCCGACGCCCGCCTCGCCTACGGAGGCTGCACGCTCTGGGAGACCCCCGACGGCACCCCCGTCGCCATGGCAGGAGTCACCCGCCGCAGCGCGGGCCAGGTCCGCGTCGCCCCCGTCTACACCCCCGCCGACCAGCGAGGCCGCGGCTACGGCGGCGCCGTCACCGCCGCGGTCACCTGCGCCGCCCTGGACGCGGGCGCGGCCGAGGTTCTGCTCTTCACGGACCTCGCCAACCCGACCAGTAACAGCCTCTACCAGCGCATCGGTTACCGCCCCGTGCGGGACTTCGCCCAGTACGACTTCACCGAGAGGGTTCGCCAGGACGGCTAGGAGAAGACAGCCGCCGACTGCGGGTGCTCCGCGAACCCCGGATGCCGCAGGAGCCCTCCCCGAGCGAAGCCTCGGTCACGAGCGACGACCCCTCGGCCGCGAGCGGCGCCCCCCCGGCCACGAGCGACCTCCCCCCGGTCACGGCCACAGCAGTTCCTTGACCCACGTCTCGTCCGCCTCCTCCCTGCGGTACCTCAGCCGGACATGGCGGCGCCGCTCGTCCCCCTGGAAGAACTCCGCCTCAAGGGGGTCGAGGACGTACAGCGTCCACGTCGGCGAGTCCGCGTCCGGCTCCGCCTGCGCCCGCTCCCACGCGGCGGCCGACGAACGCGCCAACTCCTCGGTGCTTCCCAGGACTTCGCTCTGGTGGCCCACCAGTGCCGCCGCCAGCGCGCCGGTCGAGCGGGCGTGCAGATCGGCGAGGCTCTCGGCGTGCGGTGCCGCGCTGACCCGGCCCCTGACCCGGATCTGCCGGCCCTGCGCCGCCCAGTAGAAGTGCAGGGCGGCCTCCGGCCGGGCGGCGAGCTGGCGGCCCTTGCGGCTGCTCGTGTGCGAGGCGAAGTGCCAGCCGTGGTCGTCCGCGTCGTGCAGCATCACGGTCCGCACGTCGGGCCCGCCGTCCTCGGCCACCGTCGCGAGGCCCATGGTGTGCGGCTCGGGCTGCCCGGACGCCACGGCCTCCGCGAACCACGTGTGGAAGAGGGGCAGGGGAGCGGCAGGGGCGTGCGCGGGATCGAAGGCGGGGAGCTCGATGTCCCAGACCTTCTGGGACCGGAGCAGCGTACGGAAGGTCTCCTGGGGAACGGCTTCTGCCGGTGGTTTCATGTGTCGATTGTGGCGCGGGGCCGCCCGGCAGCAGCGCCGGGCGGCCCCGAGGGCAAGGAAACGAGCGTGCGCAGTGTCAGCGCACGACGACCTTCCCTGTCTTCGCGACCCACGCGATCGTGCCGCCCTCGAAGCGCTGCGAGAAGTCCTTGTTCTTCGCGCGCACCGGGGCCCCCGTCGGGCAGCCCAGCTTCTTCTTCTCCGCACCCGCCTTCGCCCACGCCTTGCCGAGGGTGCCGCCCGCCGTGCGCATCCGGCAGCCGAACTCGGCCGTGACCGTCTGCGTGCCCGCAGGCAGCGTCACCACGGTCCTGTTGCCCTTCGCGGCCTGCCGCGCCGTGCCGACCAGCCACGAGCGCGGCGCCCAGTACTTCGACGGGGCCGCCGTCAGCGTCACCTGGGTGCCCTTCGTGTACGGGGCCTTCGGCGAGGCCGCGACCTTGCCCGCCTTCGCCACAGGCGCCACGCGCGTCACCAGCTTCGCGGCGGCGGCCTTGCGGTAGTCGGCGACGACGGGGGCGGTCTGCTTCAGGACGGCCGCCGCGTTCGAGGTGCCGCCCGTGCCGAGCGGGTCCTTCTTGTCCTTCGCGATCACCTTCGGGTTGGAGTACGCCCCTGCGTACTCGCACTTCCCCTTGCCCTCCCCGAACTTGGCCTCGCACGTGATGCGGTACGCCATGGTCGTGAAGAACTTGCCGTCCGGCGTGATCCAGCCCTGCGACCCCGGGTACGGCGGGACCATCTGCTTGCGCACCTCGGCCTCGGAAAGGTTGTTCTCCTTCGCGGCCTGCTTGATCTGCTGCTCCAGCGTGATCGGGTCGTGCCACAGCGCCAGGTTGTGGCCGAGCTCGTGGGCGAAGCCCGGGTCGCGGCCCGTCGCGGTGAAGACGTCGATGGTGGAGTACGCGAGTCCGTTCGTGCCCTTCGACAGCTTGGTGGAGGACAGGCTGCCCTGCCCCGCCGTGAACGGCGTGCCGATCGCCTTCGGGACGTTGGTCCAGAACGACACCAGGTCGGCGCCGTACTGCTCGCGCACCTTGTGGGCCAGCTTGCCGAGCTCGCCGCGGCCCGCCTCCATGTCCTCCTGGAGGACGGACGGGTCCTCGGTGCCCTTGTAGCCCTTCACCTCGAAGGAGTGGACGACGTTGACCTCGGCGTTCACCCCGCTGGTCTTGAACGCCCGGTTCATCTGCAGTTCGGCGGCCTTGATGGTGTCGCCGATCTCCCGCGGCTGCCAGGGGAATGACTTGCCCCACAGCATGCGTTCCTGCGAGTTCGTACCGTCCTTGAGGCCCTGCTCGGCGAGCGGCGTGTAGCCGATGACGACGTCGATGACGGCCTTCTTGCCCGCGCGGGCCTCACCGGTGGGCGTCTGGACTTTTGGGGACGTCGCCGGGGCCTTCGGGAGCGTGTTCGGGAGCTTGAGGGGCGGCACCGCGGGCGCGGGCAGCCGCTCGGGCTCGAAGTCGACGACCTCGGTCCGCTCCGGGTCCTCGGGGTCCGAGCCGAAGAGGTACTCGCGGTCCTTCGTCTCCGCCGTCCCGGTGATGTCGTCGTCGGCGGCCGTCTCCGTGCACGCCCCGTCGACGGCGATGAAGACGAAGGAGGTCGGATCTCCCTCGGCCTCGCCGATCCAGTACAGGGAGTCCCCGCCCTCCTCGTCCACGCCCAGCTGGACCTCGCCCTCGATCGCCAGCTCGGCCCGGTACGACTCCTCCAGGCCGGGCAGCCGCTTCAAGTCCATGGCCAGCGTGCGGGTGTCGGCCCGGGGCTCCCCGTCCGGCTCCAGGTCGCAGAAGGGCGCGAAGTCCCGTGCGTGGAGCTGGAGATAGCCCGCTCCCGTCAGGCCAGGGGGGAGCGGACCGGAGGTGGTGCCGGTGTCGGCGGTCGCCGAGAGGGCGGGGAAGGCGGTGGCGGCCAGGGCGGTGGCCGTGGCGACGAGGGTGCGTCTGAGGTGGCGCACGGAGCGGCTCCTTCGGGGTGGGGCGAGGGATCGTGTCGCCTCCAGGAAGTCACCGTGGGTGAGCGCGGACGGGCGCGCCGACGCCGTGGCTCCCGGGAATCACCCCGATGCCGGGTCCCGTTTCACTCCGATTCCCCGACGAGCTGTGCCATCAGTGCGCCGTACAGCAGCTCGCCGTCCATGAACCTCTCGTCCATGAACCTCTCGTCCACGAGCACCCCGTCCACGAGCACCCCGTCCACGAGCACCCCGTCCGCGAACACCCCGTCCGCGAACACCCCGTCCGCGAACGCCCCCTCCTCCGGGGCCCCGCACCGTCGGCTCACCCGAATCCGCCCCCACCTTCACGCTCACGCCCTCCGTGTGGGGCAACTCCCTTTGCCTTCCCCAGGACTGACGGTTCCTCATGCAGGCTGGGGGGGACTCTGCACAGCCTCAGTGATCACCTGGCGGCGGCCGGTCGACCGCCTATCGGCCAAGGATCACCGTCCCGGACGAACAGAACCAGCCGCCCGTCCCGGACGCCACCGCCAGCTCGGGCACGCTCCCGTCCGCCCGTCGCACCTGCCCTTCGCCCGCCTGCCCCCGCAGCTGCCGCACCGCCTCCACCAGCAGGAAGAGACCCCGCATGCCCGGATGCTGGGCGGAGAGGCCGCCGCCGTCCGTGTTGGTCGGCAGTTCGCCGTCCCGCAGCAGGCGGCCCTTCTCCACGAAGGATCCCCCCTCGCCCTTCTCGCAGAAGCCGAGGTCCTCCAGCGTCACCAGCGTCATGTAGGTGAAGGCGTCGTAAATCTCGGCGATGTCGATGTCCGCGGGCCGCACCCCCGCCCGCTCGAAGGCGATCCTGCCGCTGACCGCCGCCGGGGAGACGGTGAAGTCGTCCCACTCCGACATGGTCGTGTGCGAGACGTGCTCGCCCGCGCCGAGGACCCATACGGGCTCGGACGCGCAGTCCCGTACGTACTCCTCGGCGGCGAGCAGCACCGCGCAGCCGCCGTCGGACCGTATGCAGCAGTGCAGTTTGGTGAACGGGTCCGCGATCATGGGGCCGCTCAGGACCTCGTCCACCGTGATCGGGTCGCGGAACATCGCGTCCGGGTTGGTCGCCGCGTTCGCCCGCGCCTGCACGGCCACCGAGGCGAGCTGCTCCAGTGTCGTGCCGTACTCGTGCATGTGGCGGCGGGCGGCCATCGCGTACTTGGCGATCAGGGAGTGCCCGTAGGGGACTTCGAACTGCAGCGGTCCCCGCGCGCCGAACGACAGGTTGGACGTACGCCGCTTCGCCTTGATGTCCGCGCGGGCCGTCGATCCGTACACGAGGAGTACGGCGTTGGCCCGCCCCGCCGCTATCGCGTCCGCCGCGTGCGCGGCCATCACCTCCCAGGTGGAGCCGCCGACCGAGGTCGAGTCCGCCCAGCGGGGCGCGAGGCCGAGGTACTCGGCGACCTCGACGGGGGCGAGCGTGCCGAGGCCCGCCGACGCGATGCCGTCGATGACGTCGCGGCCGAGCCCGGAGTCGGCGAGCGCGCGGCGGGCGGCCTGGGCGTGCAGTGCGTAGGGGGTGGCCTCGTCGACCCGGCCGCAGTCCGAGAGGGCGACACCGACGACGGCGACCTTGCGGCCGGGGCCTCGCGTGCCCGGCCTGGTGGAGGTGGAACTGGGGGCAGTAGGCATGAATCTGACGGTACATCAGATGTGCGGGTGCGGGAGAGGGGCGGGGACGCGTTGTGTGACGTCACCGCTCTGTGCATATCGCCGCCACCGGCCTAGCATGACGGCCCGTCAGATTCGGGTCCGGGTTCGCCGTGCCCGGGGGAGGAGCCTGCCGATGGACGCCGCCTTCAGCGCGGAGCAGGGCGAGATCCGCCGCACCCTTCGCGAAGTGATCACCAAACGCTGCGGACCCGACGAGGTCAGGGCCGCGGTGCGCACCCCGGCCGGTCACGACAGCGCCCTGTGGGGCGCCCTCGCCGAACAGCTCGGCCTGCCCGGCCTCGCCCTTCCCGAGGCGTACGGAGGCGTCGGCTGCACCACGGCCGAACTCGCCCTGGGCTGCGAGGAGCTGGGCCGTGCCCTGGCCCCCACCCCGCTTCTCGCCACCGCCGCCCTCGCCGCCCCGCTGATCCTCGCGCTCGGCACCGACGAGCAGCGCGCGGAGCTCCTGCCCCGCATCGCCGCGGGTGAGCTGACGGCCGCCCTCGCCGTCCCCGGCACCGGGCTCGCCACGGCGCTCGGCCTCGTCGGCGACAACCGCGGCGACTGGGCGGGCGGCGGCCGTGCGGGCGGCGTGCAGGCCAGGCTCCACGACGGGGTGTGGCGGCTGTACGGCCAGGCCGAGCAGGTCATCGACGGGCACAGCGCGGGCCTCCTTGTCGTGGCCGCGCACGCGGGCGGCTTCGCGCGCTCCCGGACGCTCCTGTTCCTCGTACGCGAGGGAGCGCCCGGCATGGTGCGGGCGCGGCAGACCGGTCTCGACGAGACCCGCACCCAGGCCCGCGTCGAACTGCGGGATGTTGAGGCGGAGTTGCTGGGCGCCGACACGGCGGACGAGGCCGATGTGCCGGACGCGCTCGCCGCCGTCGGGGACGTCGCGGCCACGGTCGTCGCCGCCGAACTGGTCGGCGCCGCGGACCGGGCCCTGGAGCGGACCGTCGAATACGTCCAGCAGCGCGAGCAGTTCGGGCGCGCGATCGGCTCCTTCCAGGCGGTCAAGCACCGCCTCGCCGACGTGTACGTGCAGGTGCAGGCCGCGCGATCGGCCGCCTACTACGCGGCGTGGGCGGCGGGCGCCGAGGCCGCCGGGTTCGGCGGGCAGGGGGCCGAGCGGGCGGGCGGCCTCGCACTCGCGCAGGCGCTCGACGCGCTGCGCACCGCCGCGTCCGAGGCGGTGCAACTGCACGGCGGGATCGGCTTCACCTGGGAGCACGAGGCGCACCTCTACTTCAAGCGCGCGGCGGGCGACGACCTGCTCCTCGGCCCCGTGCACCGGCTGCGGGCGCGGGCGGGGGAGCGGGCGGGGCTGTTCGCGGACCAGGAGGGAGAGGCCGCGGGAGCCGTGGAGGTCGTGGAGTCCGTGGAGTCCGCGGACGAAGCCGAGCTCGGGAAGGCCGTCTGATGTCGCCGGGCCGGCGCCTGATGCAGAAGGTGTCGTCCACCCGGACCTTCGCGAGGATCGCCCCGCACTTCATCCCGGCGATGGACCGCACTGTGCACCGCCTGACCCGCGGCAAGGTGCTCCTGAGCGCGAAGATGCTGCCCGGCGTCGTCCTGACGGCGCGCGGCGCGAAGAGCGGACTGTCGCGGCGTACGCCGTTGGCGTGCATGCCGGAGGAGGAGTCGGGCAGTTGGATTCTGATCGGCTCCAACTTCGGCAGGCCGGGTCACCCCGCGTGGACCGCCAACCTGCTGGCCCATCCCGACGCCGAGGTGAGCTGGCGGGGCGCGGACATCCCGGTCCGCGCAAGGCTGTTGAAGGGCGAGGAGCGGGCGGAGGTCTGGTCGGCAGCACTGAAATTCTGGCCGCCGTACGCCACGTACCAATCCCGGGTGAACCGCGAGATCCGCCTGTTCCGCCTGGAACGCCGCTGAGGGGGCGCCCCGTCAGGGGCGCGGGGAACTGCGCGAGCAACCACAGCGCAGCCGCGGAAGAAGGTCGGCGCCCAGTCCTGGAGACCACAGCGGCGGATCACGCAAGTGATCCGCCGCCGGGCTGACAGGACAAGAGGACGGGAGCCCGCCAGGGCTACTTCGTCGGCTTCTTTCCGGTCACGCCCAAATGCACCAACATCGCCAGATTCGGCTTGAGTTCGGCTTGCTTGACGCCCCACGTCTGGAAGCCGCGCTGGTGCGAGGCGACCGCGGCGAGCATCGCGACCAGGGAGCCGGCCATGGCGGCGGGGCTGACGTCCTTGTCGACCTTGCCCTTGGCCTGGAGCTCCTTCACGGTGTCCGTAAGGGAGTTGTTGACCGAGTTGAGGATCTTCATCCGGATCTTGTAGAAGCGCTTGTCGCCCTCGGCGGCGCCCAGATCGACGACCCGGAGGATCGCGTCGTTCTTGCGCCAGAAGTCGAGGAAGCCGTCGACCAGATCCTGAGAGGTCTGCCAGCCGGCCTTGCCGACCCACGAGCGACCGTCGAGCAACTGGGTCAACTCGGCGCCCTCCGCGGCCATTTGCTCCGCGATCTCGAGAACGGCACCTTCCACGTCCGGAAAGTACTGGTAGAAGGTCGCGGGTGAAGTCCCCGCCTTCCGGGCGACGTCGATGACTTTGACGTCCCGGTAGGGCGAGGAGCTGAGCATCTCGCTGAGGCAGTCGAGCAGCTTCTGACGCGTCGCCTGACCTCGTCGACCGGCCACACGGCCGTCGACGGTACGTACCTGTCCTGTCATGCCGTCAGCTTACCGAGGGGTGATCGGAGCGCGATTCGGCCGAGTGCAAATGGGGTTGGGGCGCGTGAGAGCGGCGGAGGGCTCACCCCGTAGGAATTGGCCAAATGTTCGAATCGACGCGCTGCGGGCACGGTGGCGGGCGGCTAGCTTGACTGGCATGGACTACGCAGAGCGGGACACAGGGGGCGCATTCGCGGAGGGCGTGCCCTGCTGGGTCGACGCGATGCTCCCGGACGTCGAGGGCGGCAAGCGGTTCTACGGTGCGCTCTTCGGGTGGACCTTCGACGAAGGCGCGGGGCCGGAGTACGGGCGCTACGCCCAGGCGTACAGCGACGGGCTGCCCGTCGCCGCCCTCGCGCCCAAGGCCGACGGCCGCATGCCCACCGTATGGACGGTGTACCTGGCCACGCCCGACGCCGCCGCGCTCGCCGGGCGGATCAAGGGCGCGGGCGGCTCGATGATCATGGAGGTCATGCCGGTCGGGCCCTTCGGGGCGATGGCGCTCGCCGCCGACCCCGAGGGCGCGGTCTTCGGGCTCTGGCAGGGCGGCACACACCCGGGCTTCGGCAAGCAGCAGCGGCCCGGGTCGTTCTGCTGGGCCGAGGTGTACTCCCGTGACAAGAGCGTGGTCGACCCCTTCTACGAGGGCGTCTTCGGATACGGCGGCCTCGACCTGGACATCGGCGGCGAGAGCTTCCGCATCTGGTCGCCCGCGGGGGCCGTGCCGGGGACGGACACCGCGATCGGCGGGCGCGCCCTGGTCGGGGACTCCGTTCCCGCGGAGATGCCCGCGCACTTCCTCGTCTACTTCAATGTCACCGACGCCGACGCGACGGCCGAGGCGGCGACGCGGCTCGGCGGGCGCGTGCAGGCGCCACCCGTCGACACTCCGTACGGGCGGTTCGTCGTGCTCACGGACAATCAAGGGGCGAGATTCGCGGTTCTGCAGGATCTCTAGGACGGGCCGAGAGGGGCTGCGGGGCGGCTCGACACGACCTGTAGGACGTGGCGACACGATCTGTAGGACGTGGCGACACGATCTGTAGGACAGGTCGACTAGTGATTTGTCCGTAGACACCCCGATCCCGCCCCGGGTTCGCCACCGCCGCCTCGGACAGGAAGAATCAGGGTGCGTGCCGCCGTAGCGGCTCGGTGGTGAGACGCTGCACGGGGCTGTCTTCTTCGGCGGCCGCGTACGGGGAGGTGGCAGGGCAAGTGGTGGATCAGCTGACGCAGCACGATCCGAGGCGGATCGGCCCGTTCGAGGTCCTCGGGCGACTCGGTGCCGGTGGCATGGGTCTGGTCTATCTCGCGCGCTCCGCGTCGGGGCGGCGCGTGGCGATCAAGACGGTGCGGACCGAGCTCGCGGAGGACCAGCTGTTCCGTGTCCGCTTCACGCGTGAGGTCGAGGCCGCGCGCGCCGTGTCCGGTTTCTATACGGCCGCTGTGGTGGACGCCGATCCGCGGGCCGCCGTGCCCTGGCTCGCCACCGCGTACGTCCCCGCGCCCTCGCTCGAAGAAATAGTGAATGAACACGGGCCGCTGCCCACCCAGGCGGTGCGCTGGCTCGCGGCGGGCGTGGCCGAGGCGCTGGAGTCCATCCACGGCGCGGGCCTGGTCCACCGCGACCTCAAGCCGTCCAACGTCCTCGTCGTCGAGGACGGGCCGCGCGTGATCGACTTCGGCATCGCGTCCGGCGTCTCGAACACGCGCCTGACCATGACGAACGTCGCCGTGGGCACGCCCGCGTACATGTCGCCCGAGCAGGCCAAGGACTCGCGCAGCGTGACCGGCGCGAGTGACGTCTTCTCGCTCGGCTCGACCCTCGTGTTCGCCGCCACCGGGCACGCGCCGTTCCATGGCGCCAACCCCGTCGAGACGGTCTTCATGCTGCTGCGCGAGGGGCCCGACCTGGAGGGGCTGCCGGACGAGCTGCGGCCCCTCATCGAGTCCTGCATGCAGATGGAGGCCGCCCTGCGGCCCACGCCCGCCGACCTGCAGGCGCAGCTCGCCCCCCACCTCTTCGCCTCCGAGAGCGCGGGCGACGACGACAGCGGCACGGCCTCCGCGTGGCTGCCCGAGCGGGCCGTCGCGCTCATCGAGGCCCGCAGGGGCGGCCGCCCGCCGGCCAGGGTCCCGGCCGCCGTGGCGCGCGGCGGCAGCCGCGGTGCCGCCGCCCAGGCCCCGTCCGCCGCGCCCGTCACGGCGCCGCCTCCGCCGCAGCAGCCGCCGCCCGCGCCGTCCCAGGCGCCGTTCGCGGTCACGCCCGACGCGGGGCCCGTGCGGCTCGCGGGCGCGCAGGTGCCGATCGGCCCCGGGCCGCGGGTGGCCGACGCCCGTTCGGCCGCGGTGCCCGGCGGCTCCGGGCTCGCCGCGTCCTGGTCGCGGTCCTCGACGCCCAAGGGCGCGACCAACGGCGTCGCGCCCGCCGTGCCCGCGCCCGCCGCGTCGCCCGACCCGGGCACCACGTCATGGCGGCCGTGGCGCTTCCGCATGTCGAACGACGTGTGGGGCACGCCCGCGGTGGCGGGCAACCTGGTCTACGTCACCTCCTTCGAGGTCCACGCCCTGGACGTCTCCACGGGCCGCCGCAGCTTCAAGACGAGGGACGTCGCCTGGTCGATGGCGGTCGCGGACGGCCGTATCCACGCCTCCGACGGCCCGACGCTCTACGCCTTGGACGGCGCCGACGGCTCCGACCTGTGGCGCCTGCCGACCGACGCATGGGTGTACTCCCTCCAGGCCGACCGCGGAACCGTCGTCACCGGCACGCGCGGCGGCGGCGTCCAGGCCTGGGAGGCGGTCAACGGCGAGAAGCTCTGGGAGATCACCGGGGCGCAGACCGACTTCGAGACGCCGGAGGCCGGGCCCGCCGCGTTCGACGGCACGGTCTACGTCTGGAAGGACGCCAGGCTGCGCGCCCTGGAGGCCAGGACCGGGGAGGAGCGCTGGTCCTACCCCGTGGGCGACGCCGCGTCCTGCGGAGGTGTGCCGGTGCGGCTCACCCAGGCCCAGGACGGGTACGTGTACGTGGCCGCGGGGACCCGAGTCCTTGCGATCGACGTGGCGAGCGGCCACGTCCGCTGGCACTTCGAGGCCCCCGCGGCCTTCCTCTGCCCGCCCGCCTTCGCGCCGGGCCCCGCCGTGACGGGCGGCGGCGTCTACCTTGCCGACTACCTCGGCACGGTGTACGCCCTCGACGCCACGGACGGCCGCGACCGCTGGCGCATCGCCACGGAGTCCCGTTCCTCGATCGAGCCGGTCCTCGTCGCGGACGGCCACGTCCACGTGGGCAGCGGCAAGGGCCTCTACACCCTCGACGCGGTGACGGGCACGCCGAAGTGGCGGTTCCAGGCGGGCGGCGAGGTCGTGGGCGCGCCCGTGGTCGCCGACCGGCGGATCCACTTCGGCTCCACGGACCACCTCCTGTACACCCTGAAGGCGGACGACGGCCGCCTCCGCTGGAAGCTGGCCACGGGCGGCGAGATCACCGGGGCGCCCGTGGTGAGGGACGGCGTGGTGTACGCGTGCAGCAAGGACCGCTGCGTGTACGCGCTGGACGCGGAGCGGGGGACGGGGACGTCGCCCCGTACCTAGGCCGGGCCCGGCGTGTGCCTCGGCCTAGGACCGGTGCGGGGGAACCGGGTCCTGCTGGGGTGGGTCCTGCTGGGGCGGGGGCCAGTCGTCGCCGTCCAGGGTGGGGACCGTGGGGGCCGGCTCCGGAGCGGTGCGGCGGGTGGCGCGACCGCTCATCACGGCCGCGCCCAGGAGCAGGAAGATCCCGCCCCCGAAGCTGTTCAGGAGCCCTTGGCCGAGGCCCGAGCCGTCGCCGGAGACGGTCAGGCTGCCCTCCGCCTGGCCCTGGCGGACCATCCACAGCACGGTGAAGCCGAGCACGATCACGCCCGCGAGCGCCACCAGGAGCCGTGCGCGCAGCATCAGGCCGACCAGCGTCACCAGGGCCGCGAAGGCGAAGGGGAGGAAGAGCGAGCCGAAGAGCTCGGCCTCGGCGTCCGTGATCCCGGCCCCGGAGAAGAGTTCCTCGATGCGGAAGTCACGTCCGTGACGGCCGTCGTACCAGGCTTGGAAGGGGCTCCATACGGCGGCCGTCGCTCCGATGAGAGCGAGGATCGACCCGAGGACGTTGCGGACCATGTAGGGCCTCCTCGTGCGTGCGCGGTTCCTGACGCGCCTCTCAAGATCGACGCTACGCCGGGTGCGTGACGCCCGCCATGTGACGAGACCGGCCGCGCCTCGAGAGGGCTGGGCTCACGGGGTGAGGAGGCCGTACCGCAATCGCGTACTCCTATCCCGTACCGCAATCCCGTACTCCCATCCCGTACTGCTATCTCGTACGGAACTCGCCGCTTCTCCGTTCCTTGAACAGTTCCGCCTGGCGGTCCGGCGGCAGGTTCCCCAGGGCGATCAGGTGCGGCGCGTGCGCCAGGGCCTGGGCTCGGGCCGCCTCCTTCGCCGACCAGACGGCCCGTACCGTGCCCTGCACCGCCTCCGTGGGGTACGAGGCGATGGTCTCGGCTGAGCGGACCGCTGCCGCCAACGCGCCGCCGGGGGCCGTCAGTTCGGAGACCAGGCCCGTCTCGTACGCCCGCCGTGCCGAGACCCGCTCGGCCGTGCCCATCAGGGCCATCCTGGCGACCTCGCCGAACGGCATGCGCTGCGCCATGTGGATCGTCTCGTAGGCGCTGACCATGCCGTACGTGGTGTGCGGGTCGAAGAACGTGGCGTGCTCGTCCGCGACGACGAACTCCGCCTCGCCCAGGAGGTAGAAGGCGCCGCCGCAGGCCATGCCGTTGACCGCGGCGATCACCGGCTTCCACAGGTCGTTCGCCTTCGGTCCGATCGCGATGAGCGGATCGTCGATCGTGTACGGCGAGTTCGGCTGGGGGACGTCCGCGCCGCGGTCGATGCCGGTGCAGAACGCCTTCTCGCCCGCGCCCGTCACCACCACCGCCCGCACGGTGTCGTCGAACCGGAACTGCCGCCAGGCGGCGGCCAGTTCGGCGGCCGTCTCCAGGTCGATGGCGTTGTGCCGCTCGGGGCGGTCCAGGGTCAGGACCGCCACGCCCGAGTCCTTGTCCTTGGTGCTGCGCAGGGCGCTCACGGGCGCTCCAGGATCCAGCGCGGGACCGCGACGCCGCCGACGTCCGCGAAGACGACCTGCACCTTCGCGCCGATCCGGAGCCGGTCCGGGTCGACGGAGTTCAGCGGGGCGTCGGGGGATGCGACCAGGTTGCCGACGAGGCGGATGCGGGGGGCGTCGGCGAGTTCGACGACGATCGCGTTGTACGGGGCCTGTTCGGCGTAGGCGGGGAGCAGTGGGGGGTGCGGGAAGACGTAGGACCAGATGCGGCCTCGGCCGCTCATCCTGCGCCACTCGCTGTCGAAGGACCGGCAGTGGGGGCAGCAGGGCCTTGGCGGGAACCGGAGCTCTCCGCAGCCTTGCCGGGCGCAGGCTTGCATGCGGAGTTCGTTCTTCGCGGCGTACTCCCAGAAAGGGGCGCCGTCGTCGTCGAAGGTGGGCGTCAGGAGGGGTTCGTGTTTCGCCGTCGCGTCTGCCATGTTGGTCGTCCTTTGCGGGTGCGGGATTGTTGTGGCTGGTCGCGCAGTTCCCCGTGCCCCTTACGGGGCGCGCCCCCTTTTACGGGGACCTCAGCAGGATCGCCGACGTCGGGACCCCTTCTCCCGCTGTCACCAGGCACGTTCCCGCGTCCGGGACCTGGGCCGTTGACGTGCCCCGTAGTTGTTTCACGCCCTCGTTGATGAGGTTGAAGCCGTGGACGTAGGCCTCCGAGAGGCCGCCGCCGCCCGTGTTGATGGGGAGGCGGCCGCCGCTCTCCAGGGCGCCGCCCTCCGTGAACGCGCCGCCCTCGCCCCGGCCGCAGAAGCCGTAGCCCTCCAGGGAGAGCGGGATGAGCGGGGTGAAGGCGTCGTATATCTGGGCCACGTCCACGTCCTGGGGGCCGAAGTCCGCCTGTTTCCACAGGTGTCGGGCCGCCGTCCAGGCCGGGCCCGAGAGCGGGTCGTCGTTCCAGTAGTTGACCATTCCGTGGTGCTGCGCGGGCAGGCCCTGCGCGACGGAGTGGACGTACACGGGCTTCTGGCGGCAGTCGCGGGCCCGCTCGGCCGACACGATCACGCACGCCAACGCGCCGTCCGTCTCCAGGCAGTTGTCGAAGAGGCAGAGCGGCTCGCTGATCCAGCGCGAGGTCATATACATGTCGCGGGTCAGCGGGCGCTCGTACATCATCGCGGCCGGATTCTGGTTGGCGCGGTTGCGGCAGGCGAGGGCGACGTTGAAGAGGTGGTCGCGGGTGGTGCCGTACTCGTGCATGTGGCGGCGTGCCAGCATCGCGATCTCGTCGGCCGGACGGAGCAGCCCGAAGGGGCGTGTCCACTGGGCGGGCGTGGGGAGTTGGACGGTGGTGTTCTTCCAGGGGCGGGGCCCGCTGCCCCGCTTCCTCGACCGCCAGGCGATGCCCACGCTCGCCTGCCCGGTGGCGATGGCGGATGCGAGGTGTCCGACCGTGGCACAGGAACCGCCGCCGCCGTAGCCGACCTTGCTGAAGAAGGTCACGTCGCCCGCGCCGATGGCCTTGGCGACCTCGACCTCGTCGGTCTCCTCCATCGTGTACGAGGCGAAGGCATCGACCTCGGAAGGGTCGATGCCCGCGTCGTCGAGGGCGGCGAGTATCGCCTTGCACGCCAACGTCTTCTCACTGTCCGGGAGTTGTTTCGCGAAGGGGGTCTGGCCGATCCCGACTATCGCTGTAGCGTCCTTGATTGAGCCCATGGGCAACGGAACCTCCGCCGTCTCGCGAGCGTGTCCCCACTGCTGACAGCGCGTCAGGCTACAGCTAATCTGACGGATAGTCAGCTACTGCGTCGGGAGGGCTTGCTATGCGCGGCGACCTGGAGTGGGGCAGCATCCCCGGACTCGTGCGGGCGTCCGCCGAGCGGTATGCAGAGCGGGAGGCGGTCGTCGAGGGCCGTACCCGTGTGACGTACCGGGAGCTGGGCGAGCGCGTGGCGCGGGCCGCGGCCGCCTGCGTGGCGAACGGCGTCGAGCCCGGTGACCGCGTCGCCGTCTGGGCGCCGAACACCCTCGACTGGATCGTCTCCGCGCTCGGCGCGGTCTCGGCCGGCGCGGTGCTCGTCCCCCTCAACACCCGCTTCAAGGGCGCCGAGGCGGCGTATGTCCTGGCGCGCAGCCGGGCGAAGATCCTGTTCGTCACCGGTACGTTCCTCGGTACGTCGTACGTCGCCTCGCTGCGCCGGGCGGCGGGGGAGGGGGCGGGGGACGGGCCGCTGCCGGGGCTGCCGCATCTGGACCAGGTGATCGTGCTCGCCGACGACGCCCCGGAGGACTTCCGCACCTGGAAGGACTTCCTGGCCGACGGGGAGGGGCTGTCCGGCGACACGGTCCGCGCGCGGGCGGCGTCGGTGGAGGGTTCGGCGCCCTCGGACATCATCTTCACGTCGGGCACGACGGGCCGCCCCAAGGGCGCGGTCATCACCCACGCGCAGACGCTGCGCTGCTACGACGTGTGGAGCGAGCTGGCAGGGCTGTGCGAGGGCGACCGCTATCTGATCGTGAACCCCTTCTTCCACACCTTCGGCTACAAGGCGGGGATCATCGCGTGCCTGATGCGGGGCGCGACGATGGTGCCGCAGCCGGTCTTCAACGTGGACACGGTCCTGGCGAACGTCGCCGCGGAACGGATCTCGGTGCTGCCGGGTCCGCCCACGCTCCACCAGTCGATCCTGGACCACCCCGCGCGCGACCAGCACGACCTGTCGGCGCTGCGGCTCGTGGTGACCGGTGCCGCGGTGGTGCCGCTGCGGCTGGTGGAGCGGCTGCGGGCGGAGCTGCGCATCGCCACGGTCCTCACGGCATACGGGCTTTCGGAGGCGAGCGGCATCGTCACGATGTGCCGGCGCGGGGACCCGGCGGAGGTCATCGCGGCGACCTCGGGCCGGGCCATCCCGGACACGGAGGTGCGGGTGGTGGCGCCGTCGGGGGCGGCGCAGGCCCCCGGCCACCCGGGTGAGGTCCTGGTCCGCGGACACAACGTCATGCAGGGCTACTTCGAGGACCCGTCCGAGACGAAGAAGAGCCTCACGCCCGACGGATGGCTGCGGACGGGCGACGTGGGCGTGCTCGATGAGGAGGGCAACCTCCGCATCACGGACCGGATCAAGGACATGTTCATCGTCGGCGGCTTCAACGCCTATCCCGCAGAGATAGAGCAACTGCTCGGCTTGCACCCCGCGGTGGCGGACGTCGCGGTGATCGGGGTACCCGACCCGCGCCTCGGCGAGGTCGGGAAGGCGTACGTGGTGCGGCGCCCGGGTTCCGTGGTCACGGCGGACGACCTGATGGCGTGGTCGCGACGCGAGATGGCGAACTACAAGGTGCCGAGGTCGGTCGAGTTCGTGGCGGAACTGCCGAGGAATGCGAGCGGGAAGGTGGTGAAGGGGGAGCTGAGGGAGGCGGCGCGGGGGTAGGGCGCCACGCCTCTTTGCCGCGTCCCTCTGCCCTGCCTCTCTCTGTCACGCGTTCTCGGCCGCGATGATGGCCGCTCGTTCGGCCTCGGCGCACTCCACGCAGAATTCATTGCCCTCGGGGTCTCCCAACACTCAGAACTTGACGTTCTGGAGTGTGCGGCATGGTGGCATCGACGCTGGTCAAGGGCGGTCCCGGGAATTCCTCGGTCCCT
>NZ_JBEZCG010000025.1:0-116343 GCF_040647455.1 Streptomyces sp. NPDC041068 | reverse complement strand
TTGCCTTCCCACTCCAGGTCCTTGAGCGCGGTCTCGGCGTCGCGGGCTGCGGCGTCGAGGCCCTTGGCCAGGGCCCGCCACTGCTTGGCTATCTCACGGATGCCGTCCGGGTCGACGAGCGGATCGGTGATGCCGAGGAAGTCCAAGCCGCTGGCGAGGGTGTCGCCGAAGGCGTGGTTGGCCTTGTTGATCCAGTGCAGCGGGTTGAGGTCGCCAGCGTCGAGGTCGCCGGGGATGATGTCGAAGCCCATGGACGGCTCAGCCCTTCTTGGCGCGAGCCGCGGCGCTCAGCAGAATGTCCAGCACGTCGAAGGCGTCGGAGACATCGCCCAGGAACTTCGCCTCGGCCTCCCACTCCTTGTGCAGGCTCTTGGTGAGCCCGGCGATGGTGTCCATGCCGTCCTGGATGTCGTCCTTGGCGCTCATCAGCGACCCCAGCACCCCGAACGCGGACAGGTCGTGCGAGGCCGCCTTGAAGTCGTGCAGTGGCTTGCGGGTGTGGTCATCCACCTTGGCCAGCGCGGAGGCCGCCTTGTGCAGAGCGTCCGCATCCTTCTTCAGGTCCGACATACTGCCTACCCCCGTGGGTTGAGCTGGTTCTACTGCTTCGCGCTGACGTGTGCAGACCGAACCGGCCCACAGCCCCCGATCAGCGGTTGATGGACTGGATCTCCTGGACGTCGATGTCCTGGGTGGTCTCGAACGTGCCGTTGGGCAGCCTGCCCTTGGCATCGCCGGTGCCCTTCCAGGAGATCTCCCACGTGACGGAGGCCTTCAGCTGGTACGGCTCGCCGCCCGTGGCGCGGCGGTAGGAGATGCCGCACGGCGGGTCCTCCTTAGAGGCGCCCTTGGTGTACGGGATGCCGATGGAACCGTCCTCGTTGACCGGGCAGTCGCCGGAAGCGGGGAAGGTCTTGGCATCCTCGGTGCCCGGCTCCAGGTGCAGCGCCACCGGTTTCGCGGTCGTCACCGCGTACAGCGGGGTGTTGGGGAGTTCGGCGCGGACCGTGACGTCCTTGAAGACGGTCTTGTCCAGCCAGATCCAGGTGGGCAGGTTCACCGTCGACGTGCCCTGCGGCTTCAACTCGACCTTGGTGTCCGGGACACGGATCTTGTCGTAGGCGTAGGCGGCCAGAATCTCGGGCGTGGGGGCGTTCGGATCGTCGGGGACGGTGCCGGCCTTCTGCCAGAACATTGTCCGTGAGCAGTCCATCGCCTCGATGTCGACCTCATGTCCCTTGCGGACCACGTCCCGCCAGAACATCCCCTTCTTGCCGATGTTGTAGTTCTTGGTGGCCTCGGAGGTGAAGGTCTGCTCGCCCTTGTCGTACGTGTCGGCGAGCAGCTCCTCGGACCAGTTGCGCTGGGAGTTGACGGGCAGCAACTTGTCCGTGCCGTTCATCGCCTCAACTGCGGCCTTGAGCTGTTCGGACGTCGCTACCGGCTCGTACCAGCACGCCGGGGGCTTCCAGTTGGGGTCCACGGGGGCGAGCGTGCCGGTGGAGGGCTTTGCCGTACCGCCACCGGACTGCTTGATGACGATGCTGGACTGGCCGACCTGCGAATAGAGCTCCTTCCCTGAAGCACCCCCTCCGGTGTGACCGGGCTTGGAGGGATTCCGGCCGTCATCGCCTCCGATCGCAGCCGCCGGGTGCGCAGTCGCCAAGGACAGCACCAGCACTGCGGCGGTTGCGCTCAGGATCGCGCAGGTACTGCTCCGCGGCATTACTGGCATCCACCTTGAGTCGTCGACACGAAGGTGGTTTGCCAGACGCCCTGGCTGCTCTTGCGTAGCTTGGTCCGGTATAGCACCTGTGCCTTGTCGGACGGGGTCCCGGTGACCTTCTTGGTCTTACGGTGCTGTGTGGATGCCTTGCTCTCGTCCGAGCAGTAGAACAAGGTGCCCGAGCCGTCCGGGCTGATCCGCGCCTGCGGCTTGTATGTCCGTGTCTTGCCGATGAGAGTCAGGTCCTTGTCGGCGAAGCCGCTGATCCATTTCTTGCCCGTGGCCAGAGCCTCGCCCGTGTTGTAAAACGTCATCGGCGCTGCTCCAGGATCGCCCTCAGTGATCGCCGCGTAGGAGGCCAAGAGCTGCTGCTTCCCGTCGTCCAGGATGGCTTGCAGCTTCGGGTCGCTGTTCGTCCAGCCGTCGAAGGTGACCTGGAACGACTTGGGCAGTGTGATCCGGGGCCGCTTGTCCCTGTCAGGGTTTTCCGACGCGCCAGCGGACGCCGAGGTGTCCTTGTCTCCGCCCCCAGCACCCTTGATCTTGTCGGACGAGTCGTCATCACTGCTGCCCGAACCACATCCGGTGAGCAAGACCATGGCGCTTGCGGTGATCGCTACCGCAACGGGCAGGAAACGGCGGTTCACTTCTGACTCCAAATGGGGCGACAGTATCTCGGGGCAACTGACGAAGCCCCAGGTGCAAATGCTTTCATGCGAATGATCCGCCTCAGCCTGTGGGGCAATGAGTTGGCTGGTATTGCACGTGTCGAGGATCTGCATCTTGCGCATGTCCCGCCTGGTGGGCATTACCAACGCAGACCGCGTCCACCACGCCATCCCCGCGGCCCTTCAACAGCTGGGCGGCGGGCGCCGAGCCGGACGGCGAGATCCGTCGGCGTGCGGCTCCACTTGGCTCTCGTACGATCACGTTAGGGCTCGGGGCTGCGCGTGAGGAGTGTCAGCTGTGTCGATGCCGCCCAGTGCTGAGCCGACGCTCTGGGAGCTGCACCGTGCCGTCTCGCAGCTGCGGGAAGACCTTCGCGGGGATCTTGCTCAACTCGCCGCCCGCTTGGACCAGGTGGTCACCGAGGACGTGTACCGGGCTGACCAGCGGGCGGTCGGTCAGCGGATCAGCCAGATCGAGGCCGGTCTGGCCGGGCTTCGCGGCGAGCACGACCAGGCGACGGACCGTGCCGAGCAGCAGCGGCGCGAGGATCAGACGCAGGCTACGGCGACACGGAGGCTGGTGTTCAGTTCGTTCGTGTCTCCGGTGCTATTGATGACCCTGCAGCTATGGCTCGCGTCGCGTGGCGCGTCCCCGTAGAGCTGGTGTGTTGGGGGCAGTTGAGGGTTCAGTTCGGGCGCGGGGAGAACAGTGAGCGCCGAACGTGGCGACACCTATCAGTGCCGATCGACTCGTTACCGCGTTGCGCGCCGAGGGCGTGCGCGTGGTGGAGCGGTCGGGGTGGAGATCCCATAACCGCAATCACAAGGGGCCGTTCGGTCCGGTGAACGGGGTGATGATCCACCACACGGTGACTTCGGGCACCAGCAACACGGTGGGCATCGTGGAGCGCGGCTATGCGGGTCTGCCGGGTCCGCTGTGCCACGGCATGATCGCCAAGGACGGCACCGTGCACCTGATCGGGCACGGCCGTACCAACCATGCCGGTCGTGGTGACGGTGATGTGCTGCGTGCGGTCATCGCTGAACGGGCCCTGCCCCCGGCGAACGAGGCCAACACCGACGGCAACACGCACTTTTACGGCTTCGAGTGCGAGAACCGCGGCGACGGCACCGATCCATGGCCGAAGGCGCAGTTGGATGCGATCGAGCGGGCAGCGACGGCGCTGTGCCGTGCGCACGGCTGGAGTGCGGCGAGCGTGATCGGCCATAAGGAGTGGCAGCCCGGCAAGGTCGACCCCAAGGGCTTCACGATGGGCTGGCTGCGCGACCGTGTGTCCGCCCGGCTGAAGTCCAAGCCCTCTGGTGGCGGTGGTTCCGCTGGCGGTTCGGGCGGTGGTTCATCGACCTATGTGGTGCGTAGTGGCGACACGCTCTCCAGCATCGGTAAGAAGCTGGGCGTTCGCTGGGAGCTGCTAGCGCAGGCGAACAAGATCAAAGCGCCGTTCGTGATCAAGCCGGGCCAGAAGATCACCGTTCCGAGGAAGGTGAGCGGGGGCTCCTATTCGCCGCCTCCGTTTCCGGACGGTCTTGCTCCGGGCCGCTCGTCACCGTCTGCGAAGGGCCTCCAGAAGGCGCTGAAGGACACCGGCTGGCTCGACCGGTCCGTGCCGCTCTCCGACAACTACGGGCCTCAGACCCAGAGGGCCGTGGCCGGCTTCAACCGCAAGCACAACCTGTTCACCACGGGCCGCCCCAACGATCCCGCGATCGGCCGTAGCGGCTGGAAGCTTCTTCACCAACTCGCCTACGGGAAGTAGACCTTTGATCAGTTTCATGCACGCGCACAGCACCCGCTTGTACACCATCGCTTCGGCGGCCCTCGCGCTCGTCGCGTACTTCGTCGACGGCCTGCCCACGGAGCTGATCCTTGCTCTGGTGGCGGCGATCCTCGGTGCCGGTGAGGCAGTCCAGCGGGTGGAGGACCGCAAGACCCTGAAGGCGCTGTACCAGGAGTCGCCCACGGCCGCCGAGGTCTAGGCGTCGGGCCTCATCTGGGCTCGTTCTTCGCGGTGGCTCTCCACGAGTAGGTCGTGGGGAGCCACCTTTGGCGTCTGCCCCTCGGGGCTCGGTTCCGTCTCTGCTACCACTATTCTGCTCTCTTAGGCGTATCGAGCAGAGAGGAGGCAGAGGTGGCGAAGCCGCTGCTGTGCGGGCGGATGGAGATCGGCCGCATCTACAACATCAAGCCCACGGTGGTCAGCAACACATGGATCCACCGCGGCGTCCTCTCTTACGAGGACGCCGCGATCGTTTCGGGTAAGCCGGTGTGGCCGGGCGGGTTCGTGGAGTCCCTGGCGCTGCCGCCGGGCAGTCGTGGTCGGCAGCTCGACGAGGTGGCCTTGGCTGCGCTGGAGGCCGAGCAGGGAGCGAGGGTGCGGCCGCGGAAGAAGGGGGAGCTGCCGGCGCTCGTCGGCGCGCAGGAGTACGCCGAGTTGTTCGGGGTGACGCAGATCGCTGTCGGCCAGGCCGCGAAGACCGGTTCCGGGCTGGTCGCGGAGCCGGATTACGCCCTGTCCGGCTCGAAGGTGTGGCTGCTGGACACGGTGCTCGACCACGCTCCGGCCACCATGGAGACGTCGCGCAAGAAGTTGTGGGTACTGCGGGACAAGGTGGCCGAAGCCTTGCAGGAGGGCCGTTACGACGGCCCGGGGTCCTTCTTCTCACAGCGGGGAAACAAAGCGAAGCCGCCGACGCCATAGGGTGATGCCTCCACGGTCTTCGTGGATCAGCCCACGGCGTCTCGTTGGTTCTCCACCATGCGGAGCGTTGTCTTCGTACTGGACGTACTTGTGCGAGCCGGCCTGGTAGGGCGTCCATGTCTTCGCGGTAGGCAGCTGATCAGTCGGCTCGTACTGGCACCAAGTCGCGCAGTTGGTCCCGTCGTGGGCGAGAGCGATGTCGGCAGGGCCGTCGAGGCGGCAGCGGTGGGGCGCGGCATTCGGGTGGGCGTCGTGGCAGCCGCGGTTGGCGTCCGTCGGCCGGGCCATGGGCATTGGTCAAATGGGGTGTTTGAGGCAACCGTCTCGGAATTCCTGATGACTCAGAGGTAGGTCATGCCCGTGTCCGCTTCCGTCTCCGTCCTCGTAGTCCCCGGACACCGCGCGGGTTCCCGTCGTGCCGCGCGGCCTTTGGTGGTGACGGCCTGTTCCCTTCTCCTTGCACTCAGCGGGGTCACCGCGTTCACCGGCCCCGCGTACGCCGCCGAGACCACCTGCACCGTCAACGGTAAGAACGTCACCTCCGCCCGCATCACGGGCACGGACGGCGCCGACATCATCGTGTGCGACCACGGCGTGCCCCAGGGCGTGACGGTCGACGGTGGTGCCGGTGCGGACACCATCATCGCCACCGGGACGCAGGGACACAGCGGCTCGCACGCGCAGCAAGGAGGCGTGGGCAACTCCGGTGAAATCCTGGGTGGTGCGGGCAGCGACTCCATCACGGTCACCGGTGGCAGTGGCGGCGATGTCCGCACCCAGAAGGAGGTGCCCTACGACCCGTCCGCCGCGCCGGGCGGCGTGGGCAACAACGGCCGGATCCAGGGCGGTGCGGGCGAGGACGAGATCACGGTCACCGGCGGCTTGGGCGGCGCCGACAAGGACGGCGGCAGCGCCGAGAACGCCTCAGCCCTGCACGGGGACAACGCCTTCCTCGGCGGCGGCGAGGGCGACGACAGGATCCTCATCAAGGGCGCCGGCAGGACCACGGCGGTCTCCGGGTCGCAGATCCACGGTGGTCGCGGTGCCGACAGCATCGAGATCCGCAGCACCAGCCCCAACCGTACGGCTCTTCAGGGCACCAAGGTGTTCGGCGACGGCGGCGACGACGTCATCCACGTGTCCGGCGGCACGGGATGGCACTCCGTACTCGCGGGAGGAGAGGGCAACGACCGCCTCTCCGTCACCGGCAACTACAAGTTCACCGCCAACGACCTGCGTTCGCAGATGCTGGGCGGCCCCGGTGACGACATCCTCATGACCCGCGGTGGTCCCGAAGAGGACAACAGGGGCATCGTCGACGGCGGCGACGGCCACAACATCTGCTACGTGCCGAAGAGCGAGCAGAAGGACCAGGTCAAGAACTGCGAGCGGATCAGGAAGTAGATCCAAGGTCCGCAATTTCCGGGGCTCCGGACCGCACCGCCGGAGCCCCGGGCGCCCCTCGGGGTCGCCTCGTCACGCACGTCTGCGGTCGTGCGGATGAGCACAGGTCGTGAACACTCCGGCCGTCGTTGAATCGCCCTCGGTGATGCGGACCGGCAGTTGCACCCTCACCAATGGAGAGTAGAATTTAACTGCAAGGTGTGGGGGGGGCGCCCGCGAGTGCCGTTCACGCATGCCTCAATATAGGTTGCGATAGATGAGTAATGGAGGGTCGCATGATTCCGGTTCAGATGGAGCTGCCGATCGCGCCGCTGCGGCATCCTGACCCTGGCGGCACAGGGGTGAGCATCCAGGACCGCTTCGAGATGTTCCATCAGCTCAACCCGTGGATCCTGGAGCAGCTGGAGGCACTGACGGCCGACTGTGCGGAGCGCGGGCTTCGCCGCATCGGCATCGGGATGCTGTTCGAGGTCTTGCGCTGGCAGTACGGGCGGGCTACGCGCGGCGAGCCGTTCAAGCTGAACAACGACTTCCGCTCCCGCTATGTCCGCCTCCTGCTCGACCGGCATCCCGAGTGGTCCGCCCTGTTCGAGACCAGGGAACTCCGCACACCTTGAAATAGGTCCCGATCTAAACAACCTTTTGGAGGAGTGCGTGAACCACCTGACACCCAAGCTGCGGACCCGCAAGCCCACCGGCGTCATCCCCTGGCCGACGATCCTGATCGAAGGCGAGGAGAAGAGCGGCAAGAGCCATGAAGCGGCGGCGTTCACCGGCTGTGAGCTGACCGGGCAGGCGTACTGGCTGGAGCTCGGCGAGGACACCGCCGACGAGTATGCGAACGTGCCCGGAGCCGACTACCTGCTAATCGACCACAACGGCACCTACCGCGACATCCTCGGCCAGGTCGAGGCCGTTCACGCGGAGGCCAAGCGCGCGGCCGCGGCGAAGGAGAAGCCGGTCGTTCTGGTCATCGACTCGGGCTCGATGCTGTGGCGGATGCTCGTGAACTGGACCAACGAGCGGGCACGGCGCTCCAGGACAGGGCAGAAGGCCCTGCGGCAGGACCCAGACGCCGAGGTCAAGCCGTCGATGAACCTGTGGAACGACGCGGCCGAGCGGTGGCAGCGGGTGATGTACCTGGTGCGCACGATGCCCGGCATCGTGATCTTGCTGGCGCGTGGCAAGGAGGTCGCGGCCGTCGACGGCAACGGTGACCCGATCCCGCGCACGAAGGACTGGCGGGTGGAGGCGCACAAGTCGCTGGCGTTCGATGCGACGGTGTGGGTGCGCATGCGCCGCGCGGAGCCGCCGCAGATCGTCGGTGCACGCTCGCTGAAGTTCCAGGTGCCGCGCGGCGGGCAGCCCAAGCCGATGCCGGACTTCTCCCTTGAGAAGCTCGTGTTCGGCCTGATGGGCTGCTCGATCCACAACCAGCCCAAGCCGACTCCGGAGCTGACGGGCGATCTGGCGCAGGCGTGGATACCGAAGGTCCAAGAGGCCGCCGAGGAAGGCGTGGAGGACCTCAAGAAGCTGTGGCGGGACGTCGAGGCGGATGAGGACCTGAGCCGGGACGAGGTGTTGGTGGTGCGCTCGGCGATCGAGCGTGTGGCGGCCGAGTTGAAGAACCCCCGGAAGTTCAGCGATCCCACCAGCGATGACGTGGCCCGCCTGCGCTCTGCTGCGGCCGAGCAGCAGGACCAGGACGCCGAGGGCGCCTTCGCTGAGCAGCCCGGCGGCGAGTTCGCCGCCTGACCCGCTCCCCCTTTTTTCCTCTTCCTTCTTTCTGCGCTGCCGGGGCCCACCGTGCGATGGGCCGGGCTCCGGCGGCGTGCCCTTCTTGGAGTTTGCTGTGACCGCCACGAAGACCAGCGCGCCCGCAACCATGTCGATCTGGGACGCCGCTCATGCCGCTGACTCCCGGCGTCCCCGCTCGGTACAGACCCAGCTCGGGGCGTCGGACACCATCTGCTCACGCAGGGCCGGATACATCCTGGCCGGCGCGGAGCGTACGAACGCCGGAGACAAGAGGGCCGCGATCCTCGGAACGTACATCCACCAAGGGCTGCTCGAGGACGCACGCCGTGAGTACGGCTGGCTGGTGGAGCGCACTGTCGCGGACGCGACGCTGCGCGGGCACGTCGACGTCGTCCAGCTCGACGCTGCGACAGCCGCGCGCCTGCCGAAACGGCACCGCCCCGTGCACCCAGCCGAGGTGGTCACGGTGGAGGACGTGAAGACCAAGTCCTCCCGCATCTGGGACCGGGTGGTGCGCTACGGGCCGACGGCCGCGGAGATGCGTCAAGTCCTTCTGTACGCGGATCTGTTGCGCACGGTCGGCTTCGCGGACATGCCCGGCCAGCGGTACCTGCACCGCCTGGGCCCCATCGACGTGCAGCGGATCCGGTTCCGGTTCGTGTGCCGTGACACGGGCGAGGAGCACATTCAGGAGTTCGCGTTCGACGAGTGGCTGGCCGCAGAGGCGCGCTGGTGGGTGGACCGAGTACTGGAAGCCGAGACACCCGAGCAGCTGCGCCGCGATCACGACGGCCCCGGCCTGTCGGCCATCTGCAACAACTGCCCGTTCGTGAACGCATGCTGGGCAGGCGCGGCGCCGGGACAGCCCGCACAGACGGTCCTCGTCCACGACGACGCGGACCGCGCCAAGGCCCTGGCCGACTACGTGCGCGCGCACGAGCGGTACCGGGAGGCCAAGCGGGTCAAGGAGCTGGCGCGCGCGATGCTGGACGACTCCCCCGCAGGCGACTACGGCGAGAACCACCTCGGGTGGAGCGGCGGCAACGACAAGAAGGAGACCGACGTTGCCGCGATGGTCGAGCAGTTCGAGGACGCTGAGCTGGTCGTGCCGATGATCCCGGATACCCAGGCCATGGTGGCGATCCTTCGGCGCGCGGGGATGGTCGTTCCCCGGCGCAAGGCAGCCGGGCAGAAGACGGCGCGCACCATCAACGTCAGTCGCGCCCGATCAAGGCCGTGACAGCCCTCCTGACGGCCTGTTAGCCCCTCCCGCTCCCCTTTCCCTCTTCTTGCTGCTGTTTGCTGCTTGCACTGCCTTGGAGGCATCCTCCGTGACCATCCTGCGCCGCCACCTCAGCAACGGGTTCACCGTGCTGCCGACGGCCACCCTCGAAGATTCCCGCCTGAGCTTCAGGGCGCGGGGAATCCTAGCCTTCCTGATCGCTAAGCCGGATGACTGGCAGGTGCGGGCCGAGTCCATCGCCAAGGTGGGCAAGGAAGGCCGGGACGCGGTGCAGGGTGCTTTGCGGGAGTTGCGCAACTGCGGCTACTACCGGGTGATCACCGAGCGGTTGAGCGACGGAAAGCTGGTCCGGATCACGGAGGTGTACGACACGGCCCAGGAGTGGGCTGCTGAGGAGTACGCGCGCCAGGTGGTCAGGCGGGTCGAGCGCAGGCTGAAGGCCGAGGCCGAGCAGGCTCCACAGGCTGTGGAAGACGGAGCCGAACAGCCCGAAGACGGGTTTTCAGGCGTCGGTTCACCAGGCGCCGGTGCACCCGCCGCCGGTTCTTCAGGCTTTCTAGTTAGTAACCACACCAATTACCCACAGCAGAACCCCCCTTCCCCCGCAGCTGCCGCTGTAGGGGCACCCACGGACGCGCCCGACTCGGCAGATGAAGGAAGCGAAGGCGCTCCCCGTTCAGGTCAGCCTGGGCATGGCGGGTGCCCGGCCCATCCGGAGCGGCCGGGCCGTCGTTGCCGAGCCTGCGGCACGAGCCCGCGCAAGCAGCGGGAAGCTCAGCAGCAGGCCAAGGAGGATGAGCGTGTGGCGTCTCGGCGCGCGGCGAACGAGCGCGTGCTGAACTCGGTGCGGCGACAGCCAGACCCTCAGGGCCTGTCTCCGGTGGCGCGTCAGCGTCTGGAGCAGATCAGGCAGACGAACGCTTCCGGCAAGGAGGATCGTGAACGCGACGCGTCAATATAGGTCGCATCTTCCCCTTCGGCCAAGTCACCTCAACCAAGCGTGAGCATGTAGAATTTAGTTACACAGGATGATCAACCCCCTCGCCCAGCCCGCCTCATCTCCGCCGGACCGCCACTTCGAATTGACAGAAGAGTGCGATCTCGATTTTTAATAGGTCGCGATGTTAATTCAGATCGGATGCTCATGCTCGACATCACCTCGACAGTTGCCGCCCTGCGCGATGCGTACGGCCCGGAAGAACTGGCCGCGCGTGCCGCCTACGCCGACCTGCACGCCGCGCTCGAATCAGCCGGGCTCCACCCCCTACGTCGAGACCCGCGGCGGGCTGGCCGTATGCGCCTGCGCCGCAGACGGCTCACTGATCGTGGTGGCCGGGCAGGACACCTTGCCGCTGCGGCGGCCATCCCTCAAGGGCTGGCACGTCAGCCACGTCCCCGAGGACTCGCACAACCCCTCGTGGCGGTGCACCGTCCTCGACACGCTCCCGCCCGAAGGGGACAGCGGTTCCACCGGGGACCTCAGCCTCGCCACTGTCGCTGACGCCGTGACAGCTCACCTCGACGCCTGCACCCGCATAGCCGGGGCGGCGGCATGAGGCTGACCGACGATGACCGGCAGATGGCCGTGCGGGACTTCTTCATGCCTGCGCAGCTGCTGGAGTTCGCCGACCTTCCCGACGGGGCGGCCCGCATCGCCTGGGGCGAGGGCCAGTTCGCGCGCCGCAAGGGACACACGGCCGTCCGCCGCCTAGAGGGCGAGCCCGACGCTGGATCGATGTGCACATGGACGCGCGCTCCGGGCGGCTTCCGGTACGAGATCGACACCCGTCGAGGTGTTCGCGCCGGCGAGTTCACCTGGCGCGAGGTGCACCAGGTCATCGAGTCCCGCCTGACCGCCGTCCGCTACGGCGCTCTGCGCAAGGCGGTCGAGGAGCACGCCAGGCACGAGGAGGCCTACACGCCCTGCCCGGGGCCGTACGCCGATCCGGCGGCGTGGGACCGGGGCTTCTACCGGGACTGGTCGCGCGGGAGTTCGGCTCTCCAGCTCAAGGCGGCGGCCGCTCTGGACGCGATCCTGCCCGCCGCCGTCGCCCACCCCGCCCTGTTCTGAATCCCCTTCTACGGCAAGGAAGCAAGCTCTCGTGATCACTTCGACTGCCTCGACCGCTTGGACCGAGCTCGCCCCTTGTGCGGGCGTCGACGGCTATCTGCCCGACGGCTCGCTGCTGCGCCAGCTGCGTCAACTCCTGGACGCCTGCGCGCCGTTGATGGAGGCGTGCACGTCGTGTCCGTTCATCGCGCGCTGCTATGACCGCGTCCGTCCGGCGTCCAGTCAGTTCGACGGGGTGTGCGCGGCGCGGATTTGGGTCAACGGCAAGGTGGTGGCGAGTGCCCAGGGCGCGGAGGCGTTGCCGAAGCTGCCCTCGCAGGCCGGGACGTGCGGGACGAGCAGTGGAGTGAAGGGGCACCGGCGGCTCGGGGAGCCGCTGTGCGGCGAGTGCCGGGTGACGGCCCAGCGTGCCGATGTCCGCCGCGCGGGGGCTGCGAGCATCCGCAAGCGCGCCACGCGGGGAAGAGCTCTGGCGGTCGCAGCATGAGCGGTCGCCCGCAGCGCCTGCTGCTCGAAGCGGGGCTGCGGGCTGGCCAGTTGGTGAGCGTGCCGGGGTTTGCGGGGTTTGACACCCCCCCCAGAGCAGAGTAGAATTTAGTTATGAGCGGTGAGGGAAACACACCGCCGTACCACCGAAAGGAACGCACCCCATGCACGCGCCACTGGCCGATCCGCTCGCCGTCCTCCAGGTCGCCACGGAGCACAACATCACCGAGGAGCAGGCTGCGACCGCCATCGAGTGGGCGGCACATCTCACGGTGCACGCGTGGGACGCCTACGCCGAGCTGCTCGGCGCGGAGAAGAAGGACGGCCGCACGATGGAGGCGTGGTTCCACTCCTTGCCTGCCGCAACGCGGGCCGCCGTGCTCGACGATGCGGTCACCGCGGTGATCGGCGCCGACAACGCGCTGGCAGATGTGTACCGCCAGCGCGACCGGCGAGCCCGCGTCATACGCACCAACCGGCGCCGCGTGCGCATCCACTGATCCAGGAACACCCCGGCCCGTCTCGTACCGAGGCGGGCCGCGCCATGCCCACACCCCAACTTCAAGCAAGGGAGCACCTGATGGGTGCAATCGACTTCTTCGTCACGGCCACGGGATCCGACCTCAGCGCCGCCTTCTCCGCCGCACGCGAGGAAGCGGCGCGGGAGTACGGGAGCGGCGCCTACAGCGGCAGCGTCGCCGCGAAGGACGAGGTCGTCCTGCTCGACGAACCTCGACGCTCCGAAGGGGACGCGATGGCTCGCGCCGACGAACTGCTGATCGGCGATCACCCGCAGATCGGCAGCACATGGGGACCGGCCGGGGCACTGCCGATCGTAGCCAACGGCAGCGGCGAGGACGGCTGGTTGATCTTCGGGTTGGCCGCCTACTGAACAGCCCTTCGGCTGTGCTCACTTCACGGTGCGCACAGCCCGGCCCGCACCTCTTGGAACATGTCGGAAGGAACCGCACGACCGTGCACGACAACATCAGCAACAGCGAGGACGACGGGCGGGAGGCCCGCTCACTCCACAGCCTCTTCGGCCATGTCATGGCATCCGTGGGCAGCACGGCGGATGCCGCCACCGTCGCCGTCCATATGCCCCACCTGTGGTCCGTCACCCTCCCGGAAGTGCGGCAGCACCTGCTGCTCGTCGCTGCGTGGGAAGCCCGCACCGCCACGGCGGCCGACGTCGATTCCGCAACGCCTGCGGGCCAGTACGCATGGGCCTTCATCCAGTACGCGTCCGCGTGGGCCGAGCAGCACCCGGATGGGGATGCGGCTGCGTTCTGCGCCGGATGGCACCCGGCGCGTCATGCCACGTCTTCCCTTGCCTTCGACCGCGACGACTTCCTGGTGCCCCTTGAGACGGCTCTGCTGCTGTGCTCCTACGCGGCAGCACCGGAGGAGCCGTGAGGCCCGACCGTCATGTGTGGTTGCGCGGCCACGACAGCCAGCCGGTGCGCGATACACACGGCGCGGCGATCAGTTTCCGCATCACCGCATCCCAAGTCCTGGCCGACCACGGCACGTGGCATCAGCTGCGCACCGCGCACCCGACAGCGCAGGACATCTTCGGTGGCTGGCACACCGGCCTGACGCTCATCCCCGTCCCGTTTCCTGAACTCGCGGAAGGAACCCAGCAGTGACCATCACGATCACCCACACCCGCAGCAACGGCACCCTCATCCACGGAACCAGCAAGGACGACGGCCCCTCAGCCGTTCTGCGCACCCGCGACTACCCGTCCGGCTACATCAACTTGGCCCGCTTCTCCCGCAATCTGGGCTGCTGGTATCTCCCGCACAGCCGTGACAAGCAGGCACCGAAAGGCATGCTGGAGGCGCTCACCGAACGGCTGCGCACTGCGGGCTTCGAGGTGACGGTGTCCATCGACGAGGACACCCGCCGCCCCTTCGCGGAGGCGGAGGCGGAACGGGTCGAGCGCGCCGAGGCGCGGGCCGAGCGGTTCGAGGAGCGGGCCGGTCGGGCCGCTGCCCGCTCCAGCCAGCGGCGGGCGAGCGCGCACCGGCTGGCCGCATCGATCCCCTTCGGGCAGCCCATACTCATGGGCCATCATTCGGAGCGGCGTGCGCGTCGCGACCAGGAGCGCATCCACAGCGACATGGGCACGTCGATCACTGAGGATGAGCGTGCGGGGTACTGGGCGGGAAGGGCTGCGGCCGCCGAGAGTTACGAGAAGTTCCGCAAGGACCCGCGCCGCACGCTGCGGCGCCTGGAGACGCTGCGTGCGGATCTGCGCCGAGTGGAGCGGTGGCAGAAGGGCGAGTCAGCCGCAGGGTTCACCCGCGACATCGGCAACCCGGAGACCGTGGCGGAGCTGCAGCGGCGGCACGAGGAGCTGACGGAAGAGATCGGCTTCTGGGAAGAGATCATCGCGAAGGCCGAGGCCGACGGCTTCAAGGTCTGGGGGCCGGCGGACTTCTCCAAGGGGGACTTCGCGCGGATCCACGGGCGCTGGTTCCAGGTGCTGAGGGTGAATCCGAAGTCGGTGACCGTGCCGAGCATCCTCAACGTGCACTCCAAGGTCGTCACCCAAGAGAACTCCTCCTTCGGCGACATGACCCACACCGTCCGCTACGACAAGGTCTTCGGGCGTCTGGACGCGGAGCGGATGGCGCAGCTGCTGGAGACGCCGAGCGCCGAGTAGTCCCCCTTGTGGGCTGGGGCTTCGCAGTTGCCCCAGCCCCAAAGAAGAGTAGAATTTAGTTCACAAGCGAGGGGGGTGACGCCCCACCTCGCCACCTTCCCCATCCACAACGAGAACGGCCCCCGCATGCGCGCCACCCTCATACCGGACGCCAGCGGCGTCAGCCCTCACCTCAGCGGCCTTCAGCCCACGCCCCGCAATCTCGCCTCCGCCGTACGCGCGCTGGCCCGCATCGACGAGCTCGGCTGGGTGCCGCTGGGCGGATACCCGGGCAGCGACGTGCTCTGGCCGGTGCACTGCCTGGTCTGTGACGACTGGGACGGAGACCGCTTCTACAGCCACCTGCGGCGCAACCGCCCCGCGTTCCGGCACCCCGGATGCATCGCCAGGAGCGAGCACGCCGCGGTCCTGGCCAAGCTCGCCGGGCGCGCGCAGCAGACGTGCCGCTGCCTGGTCTCGCACCCCACCTCCGAGAAGGAGGTCGCCACCACGCTGGCCGTGATTGCCGAGGCCCAACTCCAGCTCGATTACGCGCGGATGCTCACGGAGATCGACCGGCTCCTGGGGGCGTGCCCCGCGACCGGCGTGCGGGCCGAAGCCCTCACGGCACACCTGGAGACGGTGAAGCAGGAGAAGCAGGGGGTGGCCTGACGTGACCGGATGGATGCGCGGCATGTGGCGGATCACCCTCTGGCACCCCGAGCACGACAGCGGCACGTACACCTATCTCGTACCGCACTGGCAGGCGCGCACCGAAGTGGCCGCCCGCGCGATTGCGGCAGACCGGCATACCGACCGGGCCTCGGTGGCGAGCGATCCGGCGTGCGCACTGGAGATGGTGGTCGGTGAGGTCGCCTTCCGCCCGGCCGTGCGCTCCCGGGAGCGGGCGGTGGCTTGGGTGGCGCTCGTGAAGCACGACGCGATCAGCGAAGACGGCTGGGTCCGCCCGGCCAGTGGCCATCGGCATGAGCGTGATGATCTCTGGCGCCAGGAGGTCCGCGCCACGCATCAGCGGTACCGCGAGCAGGTCATCGGGTTCGGGAATTCCATCGCCGACATCATGACCTCCGCCGAAGCAGACATGGCCTGGGACCTGGAGCCCTACCCCGACACCTACGGGCGCATCCGCTGGGACGACGTGCGCACCGATGTCCACCGAGCCGCGCAGTCCCACATCTGGCACACGCCGTTCGGCGCCGTGTGGATCCTCCACGCCTGAGCCGCCCCCTTCTTCGCCTCCACCATCACGGCCCGCCCGCTCCTGCCGGGCGGGCCGCCGCATGCCCACACCCCGACCGAAAGGTCCGCCGTGCCCCAGCAGCTCGATCTGTTCGCCGATCTGGCCCCCGACCCCGCACCGGTCCCCGACACCTTCGCCGCAGCGCCACGACGAAACACCGCACCCCCAACGTCGAAAGCACAGAAGGCTTCTGCGGCTCCCCCGCCACAGGCCCGGCGGACAGGACGCCCGCGGCCGGTGAGCGATCCGCACCGGCGCGCATCGGAGATCGGCGAAGCCGTGGCCGGCCGGTGGCACAACCGCCATGGCGGCACCGACATCGAAGTTCCGATCGGCGTGGTCGCCGCCCTGTGCCTGGTGCGGGAGAAGGACCCGGACGGCCCGGACCTCAAGTCGCAGATCCTCGCCCAGGACGGCCCGCAGCTGATCGCGATGCTCCGCGAGATCTGGTCGATGCACTGGATGCACCGCCCCGACCTGATCGAGCGCGCCCGAATCCTGCACGAGTGGCTGAACGAGGATGTCGACGAGCACCGCCTGCACGCGGTGCATGCCGTTGCCGAAACCGCCCTCAAGCGCGGCCTGTTCGACCTGACCGCACACGAGGACCCGTTCCTGCGCTCGGCAACGGACGTCTTGTCGCCGGTGATGATGTGCCTGCGCTCCCACGGGGCGCGACAGGGGCTCGGTGAGTACCACACCCCGCCAGCGGTCGCCGAGGCCATCGGCGAGGCGATGGGCCTGGAGTCCATCGCCGACATCGGCCTCGATGCAGTAGGGGTGAAGGCGGGCCAGCATATTCACGATCCGTGCTCTGGCAGTGGGGGCCTGCTGAGGGCGGCCGCGCAGCACATGCGCGAAATCGGCCTTGATCCCGCCGAAGTCCAGTGGTCGATGGTGGACATCGATCCGATAGCCGCCGCCTGCGCGGCAGTCAACGCGATCGTCTGGGCGTTCGGGCCTCGCGTGACCGTGGCGTGCGCGGATGCGCTGGCGAACCCGAACGCCGTCGAGGATGCGATGCGGGAGGCGCGCGCCGTCTTCGAGCACCGCGACGAAGTGCTCGGCCGGGCACGGATCATCGCCGCCATCCGCCAGGCGCACGACCTCATGGACACGGCCCTCGCAGACGCCGCTTAGCACCCCCCCTTCTGACCTGGGCAAACGGACTTGCCCCCACCTCACTTGAGAGTAGAATTTATTTATTGGTTGAGATGAGACCCCCACCGGCAAGACCCCTCCCGCCCGCAGGCAGCACAGCAGTTGCTCTCTTCAGCGAAGGACACCCCATGGACACCACCGCACCGCACCCGGACGCCGTCGACCAGGAAGACCAGGAGCCGGTCAGGCTCTCCTCGGCCGACCTGCACCAGCTCGGCAACTCCCTGGCCGCCGAGCTCGACGACTGGGAAGCCACCACCGACTACGTCCCGAACGGGAGCGAGGGCCTGCACCTCGCCGGCCCGGACGGCCGGGCCATCGGACTGCGGCTGCTGTTCGACGGCCGGGCGCTCCAGACGTTCGCCATCGGCGGCGCCCCGCCCGCCACGACGGCCACCGAGACGGTGGCCACCCCGCTGGCCGAGGGCGTGCGCTACAGCACCGGCGTCACCTTCACCCACGAGCAGAGCCCGCTGGAGGCGGCCTTGACGGCCATCCGCACCGTGCTACTCCCCGCCTTCGACGGCCACCGCGCGGCCCTCACCTCACGCGGGCGCTGCCGGGGGAAGGACTCCGCCGCCACGCCCGAGCAGGCCCCCACCCCCGCCGAGCCCGCCACCGCGCCTCCGAAGGCGCGCACCCTCAAGAGCACCGCCAAGGCCAAGACGGCCCCCAAGTCCGGCGCCCGGAAGGCCCCCGCGAAGCCGAAGGACACCAAATCACCGCGCCGCGCCAGCAAGAAGTCCGTCACCTCCCGCGACTGACTCCGCAACCGTTTCAAGGAGCATGATGACTGCCACCAAGTCCACCGAGCCCGATGTCACGCAATCCGCTGTCGGCATCGAAGGGTTCGCCGGAGCCTTCGCCTGGATCGACCCGCGCACGCTGGTCATCGATCCCTACAACCACCGCAAGTCGCCTACAGCATCCGCCGACAGCGACCGTGGGCCGGAGGACGGCGAGGAGGCCGAGCCCGGTCCGGACGTGGTGGACACGACCGTGCCGGATGCGGAACTGATCGCGTCAGTGGAAGAGATCGGCGTGCAGACTCCGCTGCTGCTGCGCCCGCAGGAGGACGGCGTGACGCTCGGTGTGATCTTCGGTCAGCGCCGCTGCAAGGCCGCTGTACTCGCCGCGGAGAAGGCAATCTCCAAGGGTCGCCCGTTCCGCATGGTTCCGGCGATCATCCGCACCGACCTGGCGGGCGTGGACGACGACGCGCTGACGCTCAGCCTGATCGAGAACAAGCACCGCACGGCGGCTTCCGCACGCGATGACCTCGCGGCTGTCCGCCAACTCTCCCTGATGAACATCAGCAAGACCCGCAAGGCGAAGCACACACGCGCCCTGGGGCTCACAGCGAAGCAGGTGAAGGCGGCCGAAAAGGCCGATCAGCTCAGCGACCCCGTCCTGGATCGCGCCCTGACCTATGACTTCGACTTCGTCGAGATGGCCGATCTCCACGAAGTCGAAGAACTCGAGTACGCCATCGACTGGCTACGTCACGCCAAGCGGCGCGACATCGAGGAGGGCAGCGGGCAACGCGGCCACTGGGCACACGAAATGCAGGAGCTGCGCGCCCGCAAGGCCGACCGCGCGGCACGCACGAAACTCCGCGAGGAACTGAAGGCGGCCGGCGTGCCCTTGGTGGACTACTGCTGGGACTGGACGCGCACTCCCGCTCGCCCGCTCACCGATCTGGTGACGGCCGATGGCACCGCCCTGGACGCGGAGGAGCATGCCACCTGCCCCGGGCATGCGGCTTTCCTTGACCGGGATGAGCCGGTGACGGTGTGGGTGTGCCAGGACTGGAAGAAATGCGGGCACCAGCTCAGCCCAAAGGCGCCGAAGGACGCCAGGGAGAACAAGAGCCGGGAGCAGGAGAAGGAGGAGCGTCGCACAGTCATCGCCAACAACAAGGCGTGGCGGGCGGCGAGGCCGGTGCGGCACGAGTTCCTGGCCAGGCTCTGCACGAAGAAGGGACACGCTTCCTCTGCGACCTGGTCGATGACCCTGTCGACGCTGACCGGCACCATGTACCTGTTCGAGCACTTCATCGAGACGCACGACACGGAACTGATGGCCTCGTTCCTGCGGGTTCCGGACCCGAACGCGCAGCGCAGCAGCAAGTGGAACCGGGTCAAGGCCCCCTTCGCCGATGTGATCGCGGCGACTCCGGCAGCCCGGCGCTGGCAGATTCTGCTCGCGCTGACCTGCGCCGCCTACGAGCAGCAGGCAATGGGCGACAGCGCCTGGCGCGGAGAGCCCAGCACCGAGACCACCGAGTGGCTGGCCTTCTTGAAGACGGAGGGCTACGCCCTTTCCGACATCGAAGCCGAGACCCTGGCGAGGGGCGAGGAGCAGGCAAAGCAGCGTGCGGAGGCGCTGGCTGCGCAGGGGGACGAACGCGCGCAGGACGAGGAAGCCGAACCCGTTGCCGCCTGACCATCTCACCCCAGGAATGCCCATGATCACTTTCACCGTCCGTCCACGCCGCAACAGTGCCTCCGAACTGCGCCGCCAAGGCGCACTCGGTGCGTACAGCCGCCGCGAGCAGCACGGGGAGCGCACGTGAACTTGGCTGAGTACGCCGACTCGTTGGCCGACGCGATCGAGCTCAACACGATGCAGCTGCGCCAGCTGCATCGGGAACGGGCCCGCGCCCTGGCCGATGGCGCTCCGGTCGCCGCAGCCGAGTACGCCGAGCGCATTGAGGACCTGGCAGCCGACCACCACTATCTGCGCCGCAAGCTCGACGAGCTGCGCCGCTACACCTAACCACCCTTCTGACCTTCATGTTTCGGGTTTGACGCCTCCTCGATAGAGAGTAGAGTTTAGCTACCGCTTGGAGGGGGCGTCACCCCGCACAACCCACCGAACGGACCACTCCCCATGACCGCCAGCCCCGACCGCGCCGACCGCATCACAGCCATCACAGCCCGCCTGACCGCCGCTAACCTGCCACCCCTCGAACTCCACCGCTCCCACTGGACCGAGAACGGTGCGCTCGTCGACGCCGACGACCCCGAAGCCGTCCACACCCCCCTCGAACTCCTCGAACCCAGTGGCGCCCGCGTCGCCGAAGTCTTGTGCAACCACGCCCCCGACGACGAGGAGCCCGCCCAGGCTCTCGCCGCCGCCATCACCGCCGCCGAACTCCTCGTACACGCCCCGGCCGACCTTGCCTTCCTCCTCGGCCTCGAACAGCCAGACCAGCCGACGCCCCGCACCTACGGCGCATCCGTCTCCGGGAAGCCTCACCTCGTCACCGTCACCACCTGGCCGACCGACCCGAACCAACTAGTCCTCACCCTCTGCGGGCGGCTCGCACTGCGAGAGATCCCCGAGCCCGCCCCCGAACACCTCTGCGGCAGCTGCCGACGGCTACTCGGCCACGACCTTCGGCAGCGATCCGCCGACCACCGGCACCACCAACGCCACCTCGAACCGGTGCGCCGCCAACTCGCAGCCGAAACCCTCCGTCACCAGCAGGCCCACCTCCCGCCCGACGCCGACGCTCCGAACGGCCAGGCCATGCCTCACGACAACCACGCCGAGCAGAACGCCCTCGTCCAGGGACTGCTTCTCGCCCTCGCGATCACCCTCGGCAAGCCCGGCGACCTCAACGCCGCCCAGCGGTACGCCGCAGCCCGCAAGCACACGGAACAGCGAACATCTATGCCGCCACAACCCGTGAGGCGAGGCCACTGATGGCCGCCCCGCATCCCGAGCGCGGCTTCATCGTGTCGATCCCCATCACGAACACGGTCCCCGCCGCCGACTTCCAAGAGCAAGACGCCTTCGCCCTGCCCAAAGCGCCCGATGACCACCTGATCGCCCAATCCAGCCAGGCCCACCCCACCGTGAGCACGCGCCTGACGATCCACGCCTTGGGCAGAACGGCGCCGCTGACCGTGCATCCCGAAGAACTGCTGCTCCCCCTTCGGATGCTGCGCACCTTCGAGCTGACCTGTCAGCTCTGCGCGGCACGCACGCACCGGGTTCTCGACCTCGTACTCCACGGCACCCCGCAGGCATGGGTCTGCGGCTCCTGCGCCTAGCCCCCGCTCACCCAAGAGCGCACCAGCACCACCCGAACCAGGAAACTTAGATCGTGACCTATAAGAGCGAGCGCGTGATCACCGTCGGCACCGCCCGCATCCTCATCCGCACCAGCCACCACACCACCCTCGCACTCAGCGTCAACAAGCAAGGCACCATCATCGTCCGCGGCCCGCACACGACCACCGACACTGACGCCACGACCCTCGTCGAACGCCGCCGCTCATGGATCTACCAGCGACTCACCCACCTCGCTGCAACCACCCCAGACGACCCGACCAAGCAACTCACCACCGACACATCCTTCGACATCCTCGGCCACCCGCACCGGCTGCACATCGTCCCCGACTGCGAGCAGAACCCCCCTCTCCACCTTCACCGAGGCAGCTCACCCGAGAGGCGGCTCCACCTCCAGGAGAGCACCGCCCGCGAACCGGACAAAGCCCGACGAGCCATCATCAACCTCTACACCAGCGTCGGCCGGAAATGGCTCGAAAACGATCTATCCCAGGTCTCCGTAAGTACCTCGAACAGGCCCTTAACCGGCACCTTCTCCAGCCTCATGCGCCCCACTCGCGGCCTCACCCCAGCCCCTCACCCCCACCTAACCGACGAACCCCAACTGCCCCAGCTGCAGCACCCTCCCCGACACACTGCACCCCGATCGCTGCGGCATCGCCCACTGCGCCCACACCGGCCTTCAGCGCAACACCTGCCACCCCAAAAGCACCTGCAACACCACCTGGACCGGCCAGTTCCCCGGCCAATCCGAATGCATGACCTACGGCTTCTACTGTCGCCCCGCCCCCGACGGCTACGAACCCTGCACCGCCGACACCCCCGGCGCCATGCACGACTTCAACCGCCTCTACCGCGAATGCCACCGGGGCCCAGCAACCCAGCCCATGACCCTGCCCTCCGATCCGCACCACCTCAAGGACACACACCACCCGTGACCACAACGCGAGCCCCCCGAGCCAACGCCCAACGCCCCGGCCTCGGCACCAACTGGCAAGCGATCTGGACCGTCACCTACTACGAAGCAGCCGACGACGGAACCGGCCGGGCACCCGATGCCCGCTGTTGGACCACCGAGCTCGAAGCACACCCCCTGACCTCGAACCGATACATCGGTCATCAGGTGTGGCTGTACATCAACCGCGAACGCCCCGACATCCCCGAAGTCGACCTTCACAGTCCCAACATTCGACTCCAGGGCTACACCGCCGGCGAACCCGACGAGGTCGGCAACCTGCCACGAATACACGGAGTGCGCTGCACACGATGCGGCTCCCCCGACGTCAAATTCACCGCGCGCGCCTGGGCCAACTGCCGAACCTGCGGCAAGGGCCAGCTGCAAAGCGAGGCCGCACTGTGCTCCTCACACTGTGAGGAGTGCTCCCCTTAGGAGACGCATCGCCCCACGGGCCACGCCCTGGGGCGACAACGCCATCAGGGCATCCACGCCACCGCGAAAGCATCACCCCCGACGCCCAAGTGACACGATGGCACCGCCACCGAGACGGGACGGAACAACAAATGACCGAGCTCGAAACCCTGCGCGAAGCCATCCGCGCGGAACTTGACAGCCTCTGGAGCGACCTCAACGCGGCTCGCGACGCCGCCCTTCGCGACCGCTGGTCCATGCGCTGCGACTTCCTCACCGAGCGCATCAAGAGACTGACCGCGCTCGTCGGCCCGACCCCGTGGCGCGATGTCGAACTCTCACTGCTCGAAGATGGCGTCTACCAGCGTGTGCATGCCGAGCTAGGGGTGGAGGCACCCGTCGACATGGCGGCAGTGGCGCAGGCCCGCGCAAGGCTCGATCAGGACCGCGCGCAGCTCCGGTAACGACATGAGAGCAGCAGGAGTTTCCGCAAGCCGCCACGAACCCGGACCGGTAGTCAGTTGATTGCCGAGCAGCCGGTCACCTGGGGTCTTGAAGAGACACGTCAGCCGAGAGCCCCAGAGCCCCACTCAGAGGACACCGCGGGGGACCATCGGGGGACAGAACGCTAACGACAGCCAAGGAAAGCTACGGCAGGACCAGGCAAGAACTCCGTTCCGCTACAGCTCTCCGCCTGCACCGCAAGGCCTCTGACCTGCAGCGATTCAGCCCTGACCTGGGCGGACCCCAGTTCCCTCACTTGGTCGGGAAACAGAAGCCACCATCTCTGAAGTTCGGTTGTCCGGACAGTTCGGTTGTCAGGACAGTTCAGTTGTCAGGACAGTTCAGTTGTCGGGACAGTTCTGCTGTCCGGACAAGCTCATGGCCGCTCACGGTCCGCGCACCCCCTGCTTCCGCGGCCTTCCAGTCCTCCGGAAGGGTGGCGCCCGCCGCGGCGCCCTGTGCGCCGCCGCACCTGCGGGAGCTCCACCCCCTAGACCGGACCCCATGGTTGCGCAGCATTTCTCCCGTCGCTCGTTCACCCTTTCCGCCGCGGCCCTGGCCGCAGTCGGAGCGGAGCAGTCCGCCCTCCTTCCGTCCGCTTCGGCGGCCGAGCAGAAACGTTCCGCAGCGGCCTTTTCCCCACTCCGTGACGCACACAAGGACGTGGCGCGCGCCCTGCTCCTCCTGGACAGGAACGATCAGCCTCTCCTCCCGCTCTACCGGAGCGTCCTGCTGGGGCAGGGGCTGCCGCGCACCGGCAAGCGCCCCAAGAAGGTGCTGGTCGTCGGGGCCGGAGTGGCCGGGCTGAGCGCCGCCGCCCTGCTCAGGCAGGCAGGCCATGAGGTCACCGTGCTGGAAGCCAACGGCAACCGGGCCGGCGGACGGATCAAGACGTTCCGCACCGGCGGCCACGAGAAGGCCCGGCAGCCGTTCGCCGATCCGAGGCAGTACGCCGAGGCCGGCGCCATGCGCATCCCTGACAGCCACCCGCTGGTCAGCGGACTCATCGACCGACTCGGTCTCGAACGCCGCCGTTTCTACCTCGTCGACGTGGACCACAACTCCCAGCCGGCGGCCCGCACCTGGCTGTACGTCAACGGCGTCCGCGTGCGGCGCTCCGACTACCTCAAGAACCCCCGTGCGGTGAACCGGTCCTTCGGGGTCCCGCGGCGCTTGTGGGCCGTCCCCTCCGCGCAGATCCTCAGCGAGGCCCTGGAGCCGGTCCGCGACGAGTTCTCCGACAAGGGCCCCGACGGGCTGCGCGTCGACAAACCCCTGCCCGAGTGCCTGGCAGGCTGGACCCGCGTGATCGAACGGTTCGGGGAGTGGTCGATGTACCGCTTCCTGTCCGAGCACGCGCGCCTGGACCCGCACACGATCGACCTGCTCGGCACCCTGGAGAACCTCACCTCCCGCCTGCCGCTCGCCTTCCTGCACAGCTTCATGGGCTCGGCGCTCATCCAGCCGCGCACCCGCTTCTACGAAATCAACGGCGGCACCGCACTGTTGGCCGACGCCCTGCTGGACCGGGTGAAGGACGCGGTCCGCCTCAACCGCCGTGTCACCCGCATCGCCCACGGCGAGGAGGCCCCCGCGGGCAAGGGCGTGTGGGTCGACACGGTCTCCGAGCACGGCCACGGGCCGGTGAAGCGCGAGGAGTTCACCGCCGACACCGCAATCGTCACCGTGCCGTTCTCGGGGCTGCGCCAGCTGCCCGTCTCCCCGCGCATGTCGTACGGGAAGCGGCGTGCGATCACCGAGATGCACTACGACGCCGCCACCAAGGTCCTGTTGGAGTTCTCCCGCCGCTGGTGGGAGTGGACCGAAGCGGAGTGGAAGCGCGAACTCGACGGCTTCCGTCCCGGGCTCTACGACGCCTACCGCACCGGCAAGGCTCCCACCGACGGCTCTCTGCTGGGCGCCCACCCCTCCGTGCCCGACGGCTGGCTCGACGGCGACCAGCGCGCCCAGTACGCGGCCCGCCGCTCCGCCCTGCGCGATCAGCCCGAGGCGACCGCGGCGATCGGTGGCGGCTCGGTCTCCGACAACTCCAACCGGTTCGTTTTCCACCCCTCCCACCCCGTCCCCGGAAGCCCGGGCGGAGTCATCCTCGCCTCCTACAGCTGGGCCGACGACGCCCTGCGCTGGGACTGCCTCGACGACAACGCCCGCTACCCGCACGCCCTGCGCGGCCTGCAGGACATCTACGGCCAGCGCATCGAGGTCTTCTACACGGGCGCGGGCCGCACCCAGAGCTGGATGCGCGACCCCTACGCCTACGGCGAGGCTTCCGTCCTCCTGCCCGGCCAGCACACCGAGCTCCTCCCCCACCTCACCGCCCCCGAAGGCCCCCTCCACTTCGCAGGCGACCACACCTCGCTCAAACCGGCCTGGATCGAAGGCGCCCTCGAATCCGCCGTACGCGCCGCCCTCGAAGTCCACCAGGCCTGACTCCGAAGTCCGGTTGTCCGGACAGTTCAGTTGTCCGGACAAACCATTGACAGGAGGGGCGGGGCGTCGCGAGGGTGGGGCCATGCGCATCGGACTGATCGGAACGGGCCGCATCGGCACCTTTCACTCGGCGGCGCTGAGCCGTCATCCCGAGGTGACGTCGCTGGTCGTCGCCGACGCGGACGCGGGGCGGGCGGCCGAGCTCGCGACGCGGACCGGGGCGACGGCGGCCGCGTCGGTGGACGACGTGTTCACCGCCGGCGTCGACGCCGTGGTGGTCACGGCGGCGACCTCGGCGCACGCCCAGCTCATCGGCAGGGCGGCGCGGGCCGGGCTCCCGGTGTTCTGCGAGAAGCCCATCGCGCTCGACCTGCCGGGCACGCTGGCCGCGCTCGCCGAGGTCGAGGCCGCGGGCACGGTGCTCCAGCTCGGCTTCCAGCGGCGCTTCGACGCGGGGTACGCGGCGGCGCGCGAGGCGGTCCGCGCGGGCAGCCTCGGGCGGCTGCACACCGTCCGCGCGACGACCTCGGACCCGGCGCCGCCCCCGGCGGCCTATCTGCCGCTCTCCGGCGGGCTCTACCGCGACTGCCTGGTCCACGACTTCGACATCCTGCGCTGGGTGACGGGGCGCGAGGTCACCGAGGTGTACGCGACCGGGTCCGACGCGGGGCCCGCGATGTTCCGCGAGGCGGACGACGTCGACACGGCGGCGGCCCTGCTCACCCTCGACGACGGCACGCTCGCCACGGCCACCGCGACGCGCTGCAACGGCGCCGGTTACGACGTCCGCATGGAACTGGCCGGTGAGCGCGACCAGTTGGCGGTCGGCATGGACGAGCGCACGCCCCTCACCTCGGTGGAACCGGCGGGCCCGCCCGCACCGGCCAAGCCCTGGTCCGGCTTCCTGGAGCGCTTCGCCCCCGCGTACGAGGCGGAGCTCGCCGCCTTCGTCGACGTCGTACGCGGGGAACGGGCCAACCCTTGCGACGGCCGCGAGGCGCTGCACGCGCTGCGGATCGCGGAGGCGTGCGAGCGCTCGCGCAGGGAGCGGCGTCCTGTGGCGTTGTCGGAGATCGCCGGGGGCTGAGGCCGCGCCCCGTGGTTCAGGTCGCGGCGGTTCAGGTCACGGCGATGCAGACCGCGGCGGTTCAGGTCGCGAGCACCGCGCCCTGCGCCACCGCGCACAGCGTCTCCGTTCCGTCATCGCCGACGGTCGACAACTCGCAGCGCACCACGGCCTGTCGGCGGCCCGTGTGGGCGACGACGGCGCGGGCGACGAGCTTGGCGCCGGTCGCAGGACGGACGTACTGGATGGAGAAGCCCGAGGTCAGCACGGCGGGCCCGAGGGTCGTTCCGGCGGCGAACGTGATGCTGTTGTCGGCGGCGTAGGCGAGCACGCCGCCGTGCAGGAAGCCGTTCTGCTGCTGGAGTTCCTCGCGGATGCCGATCTCCAGCGTGGCCGCGCCCTCGCCGAAGCGCGTGATGCGCGCCCGGACGAGACGGCTGAACGGCTGGGCGTCCAGGACCTTCTGGGCCATGGCGAGGTCGATGGGGTCGGCCGGCGGATCGGCGGCCCCGGACCCGGCGGCTTCGGACTCGGGCCCGGCGGGCAGCGGTTCGGACGCTGAAGGATCAGCCGTCGAGGGACCAGTCGTCCAGGAATCGGCCGTCGAGGGATCGGCCGTCGAGGGACCAGTCGTCCAGGGATCGGCCGTCGAGGGATCGTTCGTCCAGGGATCGGTCATGGACGACTTCTACCACCGGACGGGTCCTCCTCGTCCAGCAGTCCCGCATCGTGCGCCAACAGCGCGATCTGCACACGGTTGTTGAGGTCCAGCTTGGTCAGGATCCGGGAGACGTGGGCCTTCACCGTCGCCACGCTCAGGAACAGCTGCGCGGCGACGTCCGCGTTCGAACCGCCCCGGCCCACCGCGACGGCGACCTCGCGCTCCCGCTCCCCCAGCGCGTCGAGCCGGTCCAAGGCGCGGCGCTTCCTGTCCAGTTGGGGGTCGGCGCCGGTCACCTGGGTGATCAGCTGCTGGGTCACCGCGGGCGAGAGCACCGGCTCCCCCGCGGCCACCGCGCGCACCGCCGCGACGATCTCGGCGGGCGCGGTGTCCTTGAGGACGAAGCCCGCCGCGCCCGCGCGCAGGGCCCGCAGCACCTGCTCGTCGGCGTGGAAGGTGGTGAGCACGATGACTTCGGGGGCGTCGGGGCGCTTGCGCAGCGCCTCCGTGGCGGCGAGGCCGTCCATCGTGGGCATGCGGATGTCCATCAGGATGACGTCGGGGCGGAGTTCACCGACCAGCGGAGCCACCTCGGTGCCGTCGCCCGCCTCGCCCACGATCTCGATGTCGTCCGCGCCGCCGAGCATGAAGGAGAGCCCGGCGCGCACCAGCGGGTCGTCGTCGACGAGCAGCAGCTTGATCGGTTTCATGACGCCCACGGTAGCCAGGCCTCCAGGTGGAATCCGCCGTCGGGCCCTGCCCGGTGGTCGAACCTGCCGCCCGCGAGCGAGGCCCGCTCGGCGAGCCCGATCAGGCCCTGCCCCGAGCCGGGCACCTTCGGTACGTCGCCGGGCGGCGCGGGGTTGCGCACGGACAGGGTCAGGCCCTCGCCGGGCGCGCCCGTGACGGTGACCGTCACCTCGGCGCCGGGGGCGTGTTTGCGGGCGTTGGTCAGGCCTTCCTGCGCGATGCGGTAGGCGGTGCGGCCGAGGGCGGCGGGCACGGCTTCGGGGTCGGTGACGCGGTTGTCGAGGACGACCTTCATGCCCGCCTCGCGGGACTCGGAGACCAGGGTGTCCAGCGCGGCGAGCGTGGGCTGCGGGCGGTCCTGGGCGTCCGCGTCGCCGCCGCGCAGGACGCCGATCACCTGGCGCAGGTCCTGCAGGGCTTCGTGCGCGCTCTCCCTGATGACACCGGCAGCGCGGGCGACCTCCTCGCGGGGTGCGTCCGGGCGGAACTCCAGGGCGCCGGCGTGGACGCTGAGCAGGGTGAGGCGGTGGGCGAGGACGTCGTGCATCTCGCGGGCGATGTCCTCGCGGGCCAGGCGCTGGGCCTGTTCGGCGCGCAGGGCGGCCTCGTTCTCGGCGCGCACGGCACGGTCGCGCAGGCTGAGCAGGAGCTCGCGGCGGGAGCGCACGAACATGCCCCAGCCGATGACCGCCCCGGTCAGCACCACGCCGAAGGCGATGGAGACCCCGTAGGGCATATCCGCGTCGGGGCGCAGCCAGTAGGTGAGCGGGATCACCGCGATCGAGATGCCGCCGATCCACGCGACGTACCGGAAGGGGCGGTGCACGGCGAGCGTGAAGAGGGCTACCGCCGCCGCGCCGCCCGCCGTGTCCGAGACGACCGCGACCGGCACCATCGCGACGGCGAGGCCGACCGGCCACCGTCTGCGCAGCCAGACCGCGGCGCAGGCGAGCGCGCCGACCACCTGGTCGAACTCCGCGAGACCCGGGGAGATGTGCGGGTTGTTGCCGACCGCGTCGGCGCCGATCATCCCGATGACGACGGCGGCGAAGAAGCAGGCGAAGTCGGAGATCCAGTCCCGTACGGTCCGCCGGGACTTGCGCCCGACGCGGCTCGGGTCGAACTCGCGGGCGATGGAGGAGGGCAGCGTCCACGGACTTCTGGCCAGGGGCCCCGGGCCGGACTGTGCCACGGGCCCGGGACCGGACTCGGCCGCGGGCTCGGGGCGGGGCGTGGACTCAGTGCCGCTCATGGTCGACAAATCTACGCACAGAAGCGGTCCCGGCCGCGCCCCGTCCATGATCGTCGACCAAAGTCGCGCAGGTCCACGACTTTCGGACCCGGCTCCATGAGGGATCCTCGCCCGGCGGCGGATGTCCGCGGGGAAGGCACGCGGCGAGGATCGCCTCATGAAGCGGCTTCTGGAATTTCTCGGTGTGGTCCTGCTGATCCAGGGCGCCGTCGGCCTGGTCCACCGGTTCACCGGTGAGCTGCGCGGCTGGGGCCTGGTGCAGCGCCTGAGCTTCCTCGACGGCTACGAGACGTACGCGAGCGTGGCGTTGATCGTGCTCGCGTGCGCGGTGTTCGCCGCCGTGGCGAGCCGGAAGGAAGGGTGACCGGGTCCGGCCCGCACGGCGGGGGCGGGTGGCTCAGCAGCCGTAGTCGACCAGGTCGAAGGACGCGTAATGGTCGGCGGTGTAGTAGTCCTCCTGGCTCTTCTCGCCGGTGACGATGCGGCGGGCGCCGCGGTCGTCCGAGCCCGGCGTGATCACCGTGTACTCGTGGTAGTAGCCGGAGCTCTGCTGCGGCAGCTCACCCTCGCGGTTCTGGAAGACGGTGCCGTCCTGCGGGAAGGGGTAGGGGCCGCCCTTCCCGATCAGGTCGAGGGTGTCGTGCGCCTGGGAGGGCAGCGCGGAGTAGCAGATGTCGCCGACGGCGGTGACGGAGTACGCGACGGGGGCGGCCGGCGCGGCGCTCGCGGTGGCCGCGACGGGGCCGCCGACGAGCAGGGCGGCGGCCAGGGCAGTGACGCTGAGAATTCGTGGGGGGATACGCATGGGTCCAGTGTGACGCGCGTAGAGGTTGGCGTGTCAACGTCAAGTGCACTGAATTTTCCAGGAGTTAACCACCTGCCGCCGCCCGGACACCTGGCGTCCTCCCACGCCTCCGGCCCTCGACGGCCCGACGGTCGCCCCGCACCTCAGCCGACGGCTCGACGCCCCCACCACGTCCCCACCAGCACCAGCGCCGCACCCAACAGCCCCGCGACGCCGAGGCGTTCACCGCCGAGCGTGATGCCGACGGCGGCCGCCCACAGCGGCTCCGTGCCGAGCAGCAGGCTGACCCGTGAGGGCGAGGTCCTGCGCACCGCCCACATCTGCACGAAGAACGCGAAGAGCGTGCAGCACACGGAGAGGAAGAGCAGCCCCGCCCACGCGCGCGGACCGAAGTCCGCCGCGACGGACCATGGCGCCTCACCCACCCCGGATGCCGCGAGCACCGCGAACACCAGGACCGCGCCGCCCAGTTGGACGGTGGTGAGGGAGAGCGAGTCGGCGTCCCGCACGGCCTTCATGCGGGACATGGCAAGGACGTGGGCGGTGCGGGCGAGGGCGGCGAGGAGGATCAGCAGATCGCCGGGCGAGGGCCTGGTGAAGCCGCCGCCCTGGGTCAGCAGGACCACGCCGAGTACGGAGAGCCCGGCGGCGGCGAGGAAGGCGCGCGGCGGTCGCGCGCGGCGCGCCACGGACTCCGCGAGCGGCGTGAAGATCATGGTGAGGCTGATGATGAGGCCCGCGTTGGTCGCCGAGGTGTGGACGACCCCGTACGTCTCCAGGAGGAAGATCACGCCGAGGATCAGCCCGAGGACCCCGGCCCCGCGCCACTGCGCCCGGGTCAGCGCGCGCAGCGAACGCCATCCGGCCGCCACGAGCGCGGGCAGCACCACGCCGAAGCGCAGCACGAGCACGGCGATGACCGTGTGCGTCGTGGTGATGCCCTTGGCCGCGAGGTAGCTGGCGCCCCAGACCACGGCGACGAGCAGCACGGGCAGATCGGTGAGCCAGGCGCGGCGCGGGGCGAGCGCGGCGGGGGTGGCGGCGAGCGACGACACGGGCGCGGTCTCCAACGGGCCGGAGGGTGTGGAGACTTCGACGGCTCGCACGCGGAGCGCACACCGTACCCGACGGAGATCGCGCCAGGAAGACCTCAGTAGCTGCCGTACTCCGGGCGGCCCGCGCGTTCGTAAGTGCTGATGACGACGCCCGTGGACGTCGCACGCGACCGGGTGAGCCGGAAGGCGCTGGGCAAGCCGCCCTCCGCGAAGAACCGCTTGCCGGCGCCGAGGACCACCGGGTACGTCACCAGATGCAGGGTGTCGATCAGGTCGTGCGCCATCAGGGAACCGGCGAGCTTGCCGCTGCCGTGCATCTGGAGCTCGCGCCCCGGCTGCTCCTTGAGGGCGGTGACGTCCTTGACCACGTCGTCGCGGCCGATGATCCGCGTGCCCTGCCAGTCCGAGCCGGTCAACGTGGTGCTCGCGACGTACTTCGGCAGGGCGTTGAGCCGCGAGGCCACCGGATCGGCGGGGTCCGTCATCTTCGGCCAGTACGCGGCGAAGATCTCGTACGTGCCACGGCCGAGCAGGAAGGCGTCGACCTGGTCGTAGACCTCGTTGATGAACGCGCCGAAGTCCTCGTCGTTGTAGGGCATCGACCAGCCTCCGTACGCGAAGCCGGCACTGCGGTCCTCGTCCGGGCCACCCGGGCCCTGGAAGACACCGTCGAGGGTGAGGAACTGGGTGAGCGTGAGCTTCATGGCGAACGCCTTCCTTGTCGGTTGAGGCTCTCTCCCACTCAGACTCCGCAGCCTCCGGGAAGTCATCGCCACGTCCGATTACCGCCAGCCTTCGCCTACCCGGACGAGTTTCATTGAACCCGCAAGCACTTCTCGCCCACAGCGGCGGATACCCCCGGATACACACGCAGAAGAGGTACGGACATGTCTACTCTCACCGGCAAGAAGGCCCTGGTCACCGGCGGCAGCCGCGGCATGGGCGCGGCCACCGCGCTGCGCCTGGCCGAGCAGGGCGCGGATGTGGCGATCACCTACGTACAGAACGAGGGCGCGGCCCACGAGATCGTCGCGAAGATCGAGTCGATGGGGCGGCGCGCCTTCGCCATCAAGGCGGACGCGGCCGAGGCCGGGGACGCGGCGGGTGCCGTGGAACGCGCGGCCGACGACCTGGGCGGCCTCGACATCCTGGTGAACAACGCCGGTATCGGCGTCCTGGGACCGATCGGCGACTTGACGCTCGCCGACGTCGACCGGGTCATCGCCGTCAACGTACGCGGGGTCTTCCTGGCCTCGCAGGCGGCGGCGGGCAGGCTCCGGGACGGCGGCCGGATCATCACCATCGGCAGCTGCATGGCACAGCGGGTGCCGGGCCCCGGCGGCACGCTCTACGCGACGAGCAAGGCCGCCCTGATCGGCCTGAACAAGGCGCTCGCACGGGAGTTGGGCGGGCGCCGGATCACGGCGAACCTGGTCCAGCCGGGCCCCATCGACACCGACATGAACCCGGCGGGCGGCCCCTTCGCCGACGGACAGAGCGCCATGACGGCACTCGGTCGCTTCGGTTCCGCCGACGAGGTGGCGTCCCTGGTCGGCTATCTCGCCGGTGACGACGCCGCGTACATCACCGGTACCGAGCTGTCGGTCGACGGCGGTCACGCCGCCTGACCGCAAGGGGAGTTGGATGCGGGGCGCACCGGGGCTGTCCACCCGGTGCGCCCCACGTTCGGCGGGGGCGGGTCAGCCGCCCAGCTCCTGGTGGCGGGCCGCCAGCTTGGCCGCGCCGTCCTCGGTCAGCGAACCGAACAGACGCAGGCGGGAGATGCCGCCGTCTGGGAAGATGTCGATGCGCACGTGCGTGCCGACGACCGGGGCGTCCAGGACGAAGCGGTGGTTGGTGTCCGGCTGAAGGCGGGTACGCGGCAGCGCCTCGGCCCACTCGCCGTTCTCGCCGTCGCGTACGGACAGGGAGGCCCAGCCGGCCGAGTTGCCCTTGAGGTACGCGGTGTCGATCTCGACGGCGCGGATCTCGGACTGCTGCACCAGCTGGTAGCGGATCCAGTCGTTGCCGGTGTCGCGGCGCCTGCGGGTCTCCCAGCCGTCGTCCATCTTGCGGGAGCGGCCCGGCTGGATGGTGTTGGTGGCCGGGGAGTAGAAGCGGTCGGAGGCGTCCTCGACCTGGCCGCCGTTCTCCAGGGCGACGACGTCGAACGTGCCGAGCGCGGCGAGCCACTTGGGGTCGGCCGCGACCTCGCCGTACACGCGCAGGCGGGCGATGCCGCCGTCGGGGTGCTGGTTGACGCGCAGGTGCGTGAAGCGCTGCTCGACGTCGACGGCGAAGCCGTTGGCGGCGTGGCCTCCGACGGGCGTGCGCGGGACGAGGGTCGTCCACTTCACGTCGTCGCCGAGGAGCTCCTCGGGGGTCGGCGAACCCGCGACGCTGGTGCCCTCGATGGACACGGCCTGCGGGTAGTTGCCGCGGAAGTGGGCGGTGTCGACGACGATGCCGCGGATGACACCGGGGGCGCCGAGCCGGACGAGGGCCCAGTCGTGGTCCTCGGCGGTGGGCCAGGGGTGCTCGGCCGAGACGCCGCGCCTGCGGCGGGTCTCCCAGCCGTCCATGACCTTGCCCTTGTGCCCGAAGTGCTCCGGGTCGAAGACGGCGTCGTGCGGGAGCAGCAGGTTCTCGCGCATCGCGAAGAACTCGTCGTTGGCGGCGATCACACCGGCGCCGAGCTGCCGGTCGGCGAGGTTGGCGTACTGGGTGAAGGGGAAGTCGGCCGTGCGGTAGTCGGCAAAGGGCTCGCCGCCGCCGTAGGGGCTCGCGTCGCCGGTGAAGGAAGGTATCGCCGTCACTGTTTCAGTTGTTCCTTTCCAGAAGTCGGCCCGCGGGTTCGCTGAACTCGCCGCCGTGCAGGATGCGTTCGCCGCGCAGCCAGGTGGACTTCACGACGCCGCTGAGGGTCTTGCCCGCGTACGCCGTGACTCGGTTCCGGTGCTGCAGCTCCGCGGGATCCACGGTGAAGGTCTCGTCGGGCGCGAGGACCGCGAAGTCGGCGTCGCGGCCGACCTCGATGGCGCCCTTCTGGTCGAGTCCGACCAGCTCTGCGGTGCGCGTGGACATCCAGCGCACCACGTCCTCAAGGGTGTGGCCGCGCTTCCTGGCCTCGGTCCAGACGGCGGGCAGGCTCAGCTGCAGTCCGGAGATGCCGCCCCAGGCGGTCGCGAAGTCGTCGGTCTTCAGGTCGGCGGTCGACGGGGAGTGATCCGTCACGACGCAGTCGATGGTGCCGTCGGCCAGCGCCTCCCACAGCAGGTCCTGGTTGCCGGCCTCGCGGATGGGCGGGCAGCACTTGAACTCGCTGGCGCCGTCCGGGACTTCCTCGGCGGTCAGGGTCAGGTAGTGCGGGCAGGTCTCGACGGTCAGCCGGACGCCTTCGCGCTTGGCGGCGGCGACGAGCGGCAGGGCATCGGAGGAGGAGAGGTGGAGTACGTGGACCCGCGCGCCGATCCGCTTGGCGACGGCGATGAGGCCTTCGATCGCCGTGTCCTCGGAGATACGGGGCCGGGTCCGAAGGTAGTCCGCGTACTTGGGGCCCTTGTTCTTGGGTGCGGCGTCCAGCTCGTGCGGGTCCTCGGCGTGCACGATGAGCAGCCCGCCGAAGCCAGCGATCTCGGCCATGGAGGTGGCGAGCTGGTCCTGGTTCAGCTCCGGGAACTCGTCGACACCCGACGGCGAGAGGAAACACTTGAACCCATAGACACCGGCTTCGTGCAGCGGCTTGAGGTCCTGCACGTTGTCGGGGAGGGCGCCGCCCCAGAAGCCCACGTCGATATGGGCCTTGTCGCGGGCGACGTCCTGCTTGGTCCGCAGGTTGTCGACCGTCGTGGTGGGCGGAAGGGAGTTGAGGGGCATGTCGACCAGGGTGGTGATGCCGCCGGCGGCCGCGGCGCGGGTGGCGGTCCAGAAGCCCTCCCACTCCGTGCGGCCCGGGTCGTTCACGTGGACGTGCGTGTCGACGAGGCCGGGGAGCAGCGCGTCGTCCCCGAAGTCCTCCAGCCGCGCGCCGTCCGGGACCACGGCGTCGTACGCGCCGAGGGCCACGATCTTGCCGCCGGAGACGGCGACCGAGGCGGGCCGCGTCCCCTCCGGGGTGACGACACGGGTGGAGCGAAGGACCAGCTCCACGTCGGCACCCACAGTCGCGACCACGTCCACGCCCTTTTCGGACACCCCGCGTCCCCTTTCTTCTGTTCCGCTACACAGACCTTTTGCTTCCGCTTAACGGAATTCAACGTTCTGTTGAAGGAGTTTTCACGCTCGATCTCGCGGCGTCAAGGGTGTGCTTGCGCACCCACCCCGCACTGGACGTTTCCACAACGTGGAATTAGAATTCCGCGTGCCAGAACGTAGCTACGCACAACCTGAGCGTCAAGGGATCACGGGACAACCCCGCGAAGACACGGACAAACACCCCCTGACCGGCGACGATGTCAGCACGCGCAAGAACCCCTGTGAAGAACCGCCCGGTAGGCTGCTTCCTTGCCTGCCAGCACCGAAAGGAACGCGCCGTGCCGACGTCAAGCGCCAGCGACGCCCCTGCTGAAGTCGCCGCCTCAAAGCCCTCCGCCGCGAGCGGTGGTGTTCAGTCACTCGAGCGCGCCTTCGACCTGCTCGAGCGGATGGCGGACGCGGGGGGCGAGGTCGGCCTCAGCGAGCTCTCCGCCAGCAGCGGTCTGCCGCTCCCCACGATCCACCGCCTCATGCGCACGCTGGTCGCCTGCGGCTACGTACGCCAGCAGGCCAACCGCCGCTACTCGCTCGGGCCGCGGCTGATCCGCCTCGGCGAGTCGGCGTCGCGGCTGCTCGGCACGTGGGCGCGGCCGTATCTCGCCCGCCTCGTCGAGGAGACCGGCGAGACGGCGAACATGGCGCTGCTCGACGGCGACGAGATCGTGTACGTCGCGCAGGTGCCGTCCAAGCACTCCATGCGGATGTTCACCGAGGTCGGGCGGCGGGTCCTGCCGCACTCCACGGGCGTGGGCAAGGCGCTTCTCGCACACACAGCGCCGGAGGAGGTGCGGGCGCTGCTCGCCCGCACCGGGATGCCCGCGGCCACGGAGAAGACGATCACCACGCCCGAAGGCTTCCTCGACGCGCTCGAGGAAGTACGTCGTACGGGGTACGCGGTGGACGACAACGAGCAGGAGATCGGGGTCCGCTGCCTGGCGGTTCCGGTGCCCAACTCCCCCACGGCTGCGGCGATCTCCATCTCGGGCCCGGCGGGACGGGTGACGGAATCGGCCACGGAGAAGATCGTCCCGATCCTCCAGGAGGTAGCGGTGGACCTCTCGGCAGCGTTGGCCTCGGCGGGACCGGGGGCGTGAGCGGAGCGGGGCCTGGTTGACCGGTTGCCCGGCGGCGGCCTCGTACGCGTAGCAGCATGAGAGGGGCGGGGCAGGCTGCGGCACAAACCCTGCCCTCCCCCCAGCCGGTGGAGGACAGGCTCCCACCCACCCGCGGCCGCGTACGCACGCGAGGGGACGTGGGGGTATGTGCGCACGGAGCACTGCGCACAAAGCTCACCCCAGCCGCAGCAACAAAACCCCGCAACAAAGATGGCGAGTACGGACATACCCCCGCGGCCCCGCCCCACAACCGAACCCAAGGCGCAGACGCTCAGCTCAATCGGCCGTCCACCATCTCCACCACCCTGTTCGCGACAGCGAGGCTCGCCCGGTCATGCGTGACCAGCACCGTCGCCGTTCCCCGCTCCCTCGTCAGCCCCGCCAAGAGGTCCATCACCACCGCCCCCCGCTCATGATCCAACGCGCTGGTCGGCTCATCCACCAACAGCACCGCAGGCCCGTTCATCAACGCCCGCGCGATCCCCACCCGCTGCCGCTGCCCGCCCGACAGCTGATGCGGCCGCCGCCCGGCCTCCGCCGAGAGCCCCACCGCCGCCAGCAACTCCCGCGCCCGCTCCCGCACACCCCGCACCGCCCGCCGCCGCAGCCGCCCGTCCACATGAGCCATCAGCTCCAGCTGCTCAAGGGCCGTCAGCGACGGCAGCAGATTCGGCTGCTGGAAGACGATCCCCAGGCTCCGCCGCCGCAGCTCCGCCTTCTCGGCCCGGCTCAACTCTCCCGTGTCCACGCCGTCCACCACGACCCGCCCCCGATCGGGCGTGACCAGCGTCGCCGCGACGGCCAGCAGGCTGGACTTCCCCGACCCCGAAGGACCGACCACCGCCGTCATGGTCCCGCCGGGCACCTCGAGACCCACCCCGTCCAGCGCGGTCAACCGCCCCGCACCATCGGGATACGTCAACAGGACATCGTTCAGGACAAGCTGCTTCGTCTGACTCATCGCGCACTCCCCAGCGCCACCAACGGATCGACGGAGGTGATCCGCCGTACGGAAAGACCGGCCCCGACCGCGCCCAGCACGACCATCACGCCCGCGGGCCACAGCACGGTCGACGGTTCGAGGACGAACGGGACGTCACCCCCACTGATGGCAGCGCCGACCGCCGCCGCGATCGCCGTCCCCACCGCCGTGCCGATGACGAGCATCGCCACGGCCTGCCCCAGCGCGTCCCGCAGCAGATAGGGCGTGGAGGCCCCCAGAGCCTTCAGTACGGCCACGTCGGCGCCCCGCTGAATGGTCCACACCGTGAAGAACGCGCCTATCACCAGCGCGGAGATCACGAACAGAAACCCCCGCATCAACTGCAGGGAGCCGTTCTCGGCCTGGTAGGAACCGATGGCGGACAGGGCACCGTCCAGCGTCTTCGTCTCGGTCCCCGCGGCCTTGTCCCCCGCGGCCAGATCGACGCTGTCTCCGCCCGAGGTCCGCAGCGCCACCACCGTCGCCTGCTCGTCCGCGGACGTGCCGCGGTGCCCGAGCCCCTGCCAGTCGTCGAGGGAGATCCACACCACGGGCGTATGGCTGTACGAGGCGTCGGACGCGACCCGCGCCACCCGCTCCTCGACCCCGCCGCCCCCGAGCCGCACCCGGTCCCCGACGCCGACGCCGAGGTCCGCCGCGGCCTTCTCGGAGAGCACGGCCTGCCCCGGCGCGACCCCGTCGGGCGCGATCCCGGAGTCCGGCTCGACGCCGAAGGCGGAGACCGCGGCGGAGGCCCCGCCGGACCCCTCGCCCGCGGTGGCGTTGAGGGTGCTGATGCCGATGGGCTGAGCCGAGGTGACCCCGGGGCGCTCGGCCCACTTCTCCCAGGCACGCTGTTCGACCAGCGAGTTGGTGAAGGAGACGGACTGGCCGTCGGGCGGCGCGGCGAACGCCAGGCGGTCGGCGGGCAGCCCGGTGATCGCCGAGGTGTTCTCCCTGGCGAGCCCGGCGGTCAGCCCGGACAACAGGCCGACGAGCAGGGTGATCAGCACGACGACGGCTCCCATCAGGGCGAACCGCCCCTTGGCGAACCGCAGGTCTCTCCATGCGACGAACATGCCCCCACCCTGCGGCCACGCCCGCCCGCCGGGCATCGCGCCACAGCACGCTTCACCCGAATCGAAGTGGGGAGCCGACGGTCAACCTTTCGGTTGACGAACAAGTACGGCGGCACCCGTACGGTGGAAGGGCCACGCCGCACGATCCGCGCGGCACAAACCGTGCACGGCAGCCACGCACCACGCCACGAACCGTGCACGGCAGCCACGCACCACGCCACGAACCGTGCACGGCAGCCACGCACCACGCCACGAACCAGCCCCTTCCACACCCCGGACCTCACGCCCCATGACCCGCACCCCCGTGACCCTCGCCCTCCGCCTCTGCCTGCACGCCCTCCTCGCGGGCCTGCTCGCGCTCGCCGCGGTCAAGGCAGTGACGGGCGCGGGCGGCGAAGGGGCGGCCCGCCCCGCCGCGGTGGTCGCGGCGGCCCTTGCGATGGCCGCCGTCTACGCGGCGGGCACGCTCAGCCCGTCCGTCGCCCGCTCGCGGCGCGCGGCCGCCTGGTGGCTCGCGGCGCTCGGCGCGTGCTGGCTGGTGCTGCTCGCCCTCTCCCCCGACGGGCTCTGGGCGGCCTTCCCGCTGTACTTCCTCCAGCTGCACCTGCTGCCGACGCGCTGGGCGCTGCCCACGGTCCTCGCCACGGCGTCGGCCGCCATCGCGAGCTATCTGGTGCACAGCTCGCAGATCACGCCGGGCAGCTTCATCGGGCCGCTGCTCGGGGCCGCCGTGGCCGTCGCCACCGTACGCGGGTACGAGGCGCTGTACCGCGAGAGCGAGCGGCGCCGCGAGCTGATCGACGAGCTCGTGGCCACCCGAGCCGAACTGGCCGCCGCCGAGCGCACCGCGGGCACCCTTGCCGAGCGCGAGCGCCTGGCCAGGGAGATCCACGACACGCTGGCGCAGGGCCTCTCCTCGATCCAGCTGCTCCTGCGGGCGGCCCAGCGCGCGCTGCCGCCGGACTCCCCCGCCGCCCCGCACGTCGAACAGGCGCGGGCGGCCGCGCAGGGCAACCTCGCCGAGGCGCGCCGATTCGTGCGCGCGCTCGCTCCGCCGGACCTGGCGCACGGCTCGCTGGCCGCCGCCCTGGAGCGGCTGAGCGCGTCGAGCCCGGGGCCGCGCGTCCGCTTCTCGCTCAGCGGCACACCCGCGGAGCTGCCCACTCCGTACGAGGTGGCACTGCTCCGCGTCGCGCAGTCGGCGCTCGCGAACACCGTGCGGCACGCGGAGGCGGGGCGCGCCGAGATCACGCTGTCGTTCATGGACGCGTCGGTCACGCTCGACGTGGTGGACGACGGCCGCGGCTTCGACCCGGCCGCGGAGCCGCCCGCCCGGACAGGGCAGGACGACGGCGGCTTCGGGCTGACGGCCATGCGGTCGCGGGCCGACTCGCTGGGCGGCACGTTCACGGTCGAGTCCGCACCCGGGCAGGGCACCGCGGTGGCGATCTCGCTTCCGCTGCCCGCCCGCACGCAGGAGGCCGCGGCATGACGGCCGGCACGGGAACGACGGTCCGGCTGCTGCTCGCCGACGACCATCCCGTCGTACGCGCCGGTCTGCGCGCGGTCCTCGACGCGGAGCCGGACTTCGAGATCGTCGCGGAGGCGGCGACGGCGGAGGCGGCGGTCGAGCGGGCCGCCCTGGAGGGTCCGGAGGGCGTCGACGTGGTCCTGATGGACCTCCAGTTCGGCGCGGGCATGCACGGCGCCGCCGCGACGGCCGCGATCACCGCGCGTGCGGGGGCGCCCCGGGTCCTGGTCCTCACCACGTACGACACGGACGCGGACATCCTCGCCGCGGTGGAGGCGGGCGCGGCCGGCTACCTCCTCAAGGACGCGCCGCCCGAGGAGCTGGCCGCGGCGGTCCGCACGGCGGCGTCCGGCCGCTCCGCGCTCGCCCCCGCGATAGCGCACCGCCTGATGGACCGGATGCGCACGCCCGCCGAGGCGCTGAGCCGCCGCGAGCTGGAGGTGCTTCGCCTGGTGAAGGCCGGTCTGTCGAACCTGCAGATCAGCAAGGAACTCTTCCTCAGCCAGGCCACGGTGAAGTCCCATCTGGTGCACATCTACGCCAAGTTGGGCGTGGACTCCCGCACGGCGGCGGTCGCCGCGGCGACGGCGCGTGGTCTGATCCGCACGTAGGCGCTCCGCTGGTTGTGCCGCGCCGGATGTACTGCGCTGGATGTGTCGCATCACGCCGTCGGACGTCTGCGGGCGTCCCATGGCTGGTCGCGCAGTTCCCCGCGCCCCTTCGGGACGCGGCCCCGGCTTCACTCCCCGACCAGCGCGAAGTCCTCCGCCGTCACCTTCCGCAGAGCCCTGCGCATGCCCTTCGGTACCGGCGGCGCCGGGACCGTCAGGACGGCGCAGGAGGCGTGCGAGCGGACGTGGCGGTGGAGCCGGCTCGTCCGGCGTCTGCCGTGCCGGACGCCGATGACCAGGAGGTCGTCCGGGTCGGCGGCGACGTCGCACAGGGCGTGGCCGGGCCGGGCCCTGATCACCCGGCGCTCGGCCTCGACGCCTGGTGGTGGGCCGCCGAAGACCTCGTCGAAGGCGCGGTCGAGGCGGGCCCGCGCCTCGTTCCACCAGTGCCGCGCCCACACCGGGTCGGGGTGGCGCAGATACAGCCCCTCCCCCTCCGGCGGCTCCCAGGCCATCACCGCGATCAGCGCGCGGCCGCCGCGCCGCGCCTCCTCCGCCCCGGCCCGCAGCGCCGCGAGACTCGCGAGCGAACCACTGACCCCCACGACGACACGCCCCGTTCCGTGCCCCGACATCGGTACCCCTTCCCCAGGCCAAAACAGCCGACTGCAGCTCTCTGGAGGGGAGTCTGTACGCTCATTGGCCTGGAGAGCAGGGCCAATACGCGGGAGTTGGCATGGCAGAGGCACGAGTGGTCCACACGGTGGACAGGAGACTGGGCAGCCGTCAGCTGGCCGCCCTGCTGACCGGGACCGCGGGCGAGCACCCCGGCTACCGCGCGCTCGCGCACGGCGTACGCACGCTCCTGCTCGACGGCCGCATCCCCCTGCACACCCGGCTGCCCGCCGAACGCGAGCTCGCGGCGGCGCTCTCCGTCAGCCGGGCCACCGTCACGGCGGCGTACGACGTCCTGCGCGAGGGCGGCTACGCGCTCAGCCGTCGCGGCGCGGGCACCTGGACCGAGCTGCCGGAGGGGCAGCGGCCGTCGAACGTGGCGGCGTTCCCCGCGGGCAACGACCTCATCGAGCTGGCGTCGGCGGCCCCCGGCGCGCCGGAGCCGGAGCTCATGGCGGCGCTCGCCGCTGCGGGCTCGATGCTGGCCGAGCACGCGCCGACGCCGGGCTACCACCCGTACGGAATCCCGGAGTTGAGGGCCGCCGTCGCCGAGCGCTTCACGCGGCGCGGGCTTCCGACGCTGCCCGACCAGATCCTGATCACGACCGGCGCCCAGCACGCGCTGTCCCTGATGCTGTCCCTGCTCGGCAGGCAGGGCGACCGCGTCCTGGTGGAGAACCCGTCGTACCCGAACGCCCTGGACGCGATCCGCGACGCGGGCCTGCGCGCGGTGCCCGTGCCCGTCACGGAGGACGGCTGGGAGAGCGACCTCGTCGAGTCGTCGCTGCGGCAGACGGCGCCCCGTATCGCGTACCTCGTACCGGACTTCCAGAATCCGACGGGCAGCCTGATGCCGCGCGAGCAGCGGGTGCGCATCCTGGAGACCGCCCGCGCCACGGGCACCTGGCTGCTGATCGACGAGACCATCGCGGACATCGCGCTCGACGTGCCGCCGCCCGCCCCCTTCGCCTCCCTCGCGCCGCAGGGTGTGGGTGAACAGGTCGTCACCGTCGGGTCGTTGAGCAAGTCGCACTGGGGCGGCCTGCGGATCGGCTGGGTGCGGGCCGGGTCACGGCTGATCACCGAGCTGGCGACGAAGCGGGTGCCGAGCGACATGGCGACGCCGGTCATCGAGCAGTTGGTGGCGCTGCATCTGCTGCGCGGCGTGGACGACGTACTGCGCGAACGGCTGCCGAGACTGCGGGCCCAGCGGGACGCCCTCGCGTCGTCGCTGACCCGTCATCTGCCGGAGTGGCGCTGGCAGTTGCCGCCGGGCGGGCTCTCGCTCTGGGTGGACCTGGGCCGTCCGGTCGCGTCCGCGCTCGCGGGGGCGGCGCTGGGGCACGGGGTGCGGATCGAGGGGGGTTCGCGGTTCGGGGCGGACCCGGGGACGCATGAGCATCGGCTGCGGATTCCGTACGTGTTGCCCGCGGAGTTGTTGGAGCAGGCGGTGGTTCGACTCGCGGCGGCATTGGCGGGGGATTTGCGAGGTACGGGGGAAGTGGCTGGTCGGCGGCACTGGGTGGCGTAGGGGTCGTTTGGGTCGGCGGGAAACTGCGGGGCCGATGCGGCTTGTCGCGCAGTTCCCCGCGCCCCTTACGGGGCGCTGCCTTCCCCGAACATCTCCACCGCGCCCCGCACTCCCGCGAGGCCGGAGGACAGCGCGCTCACCGAGCCGATCGCGCCCGCCACGAGCAGCAGGGATCTGCGCATCCTGGGAATCTCGGGAGCGCCTCCGTACGCCATCTCCGCGAGCGCGGCCAGTTCGTCCTCGGCGATGCCGCGGTCCGTGAACTCGGCCGGGTGCACGGCGAGTTCACGGCGCAGCCGGGCCACCGCGGTGCGCAGCTCCGCCACCCGTGGATCTTCGTCCCTGCCGGTCACTGGCCTCTGCCCCACACTCCGCAACATGGGTTCTCCCCCTCGCACACCGTCGTGCGCATGTTTCTTGTGCATGTTCTCGTGCGTGTTCTTGTACGTGTTCTTGTACGTGTTCGTTCCATGGACCCGTGAGGTGCTGGTCAGGCACCGGGGTCGCGGGTCAGTAAACCGTTCCTGCTGAGGGATGCGCCACTTTCCGGCCGCCATTGCGGCCGGAACGCGGTGCCCCAGTTGGGTGTATCCAGGAGTCATGACGACAGAACCGATGAACACGCAGGCCGGCGAGGCGGGCGAGGTGGCCGGGCTGCTGCTCGCCGCGGGGGGCGGGCGGCGGCTCGGCGGGCGGCCGAAGGCGCTTCTGGAGCACCGGGGCAGGCCGCTGGTGGAGCACGCGGTGCGGGTGCTGCGCGAGGCCGGGTGTGCGCGCGTGCACGTGGTTCTGGGCGCGTCCGCGGAGGCGGTGCGCGCACGGGCCTCGCTGCCCGGGTGCGTCCTGGTCGACAACCCGGACTGGGCGGACGGCATGGGTTCGTCGCTGCGGGTGGGCCTCGCCTCGCTGCGCGGCACGGACGCGGGCGCCGCGCTGGTGTCACTGGTCGACCAGCCGGGGATCGGTGCGGCGGCGACGGCGCGGGTGCGGGCCGCGTACCGCTCGCCCTCGACGCTCGCGGCGGCGGCGTACGAGGGGCTGCGGGGCCACCCGGTCCTGTTCGGTTCCGACCACTGGGCGGGGATCGAGGCGAGTGCGGTCGGGGACCGGGGGGCACGCGCCTACTTGAAGGAGCACGCGGACGCGATCACGCTCGTCGAATGCGGGGACGTCGCGGAGCCGTACGACATCGACACGGTGGAGGACCTGGGACGCCTGACGCCCGGAACCTCTGCCTCCGGGGCGCCCGGCGGTCCGGCGCACATGGAGTGACCGGGATGGCACTCAGCGCCATGTTCTGTCGACGAAGAGAATCTCGACATCAACAAACCATTGAACTTCCACCATGAGGAAACTAGTATCCACTGACCAGAAGGCCCGTTACCTCGGACGGGGCCTCGCGGCCGTACCTCGGCTCCAGTGGCACCGAGTGCCACCGCGTCTGCCCGGCGGCTCGCCCGGCACCGTCCGCGCAGTCCTGAAGGAAGTGACAGCTCATGTCCGCACTAGCGCCGTCGCCGCTGGCCATCGTCGACGCAGAGCCCCTGCCCCGGCAGGAAGAGGTGCTCACCGACGCGGCCCTGGCCTTTGTGGCCGAGCTGCACCGGCTGTTCACGCCGCGGCGTGACGAGCTCCTCGCCCGGCGCGCCGAGCGCCGTGCCGAGATCGCCCGCACCTCCACGCTGGACTTCCTGCCGGAGACCGCCGCGGTCCGCGAGGACGACTCCTGGAAGGTCGCGCCGGCCCCGGCCGCGCTCAACGACCGCCGTGTGGAGATCACGGGCCCGACCGACCGCAAGATGACCATCAACGCCCTCAACTCGGGCGCCAAGGTCTGGCTCGCCGACTTCGAGGACGCCTCGGCCCCCACCTGGGAGAACGTGGTCCTGGGCCAGCTCAACCTCACCGACGCCTACGAGCGCCGCATCGACTTCACCGACGAGCGCACCGGCAAGTCGTACGCCCTCAAGGGCGCCGACGAGCTCGCGACAGTCGTCATGCGGCCGCGCGGCTGGCACCTGGACGAGCGCCACCTCCAGGTCGAGGGGCGCGCGATCCCCGGCGCGCTGGTCGACTTCGGCCTGTACTTCTTCCACAACGCCAAGCGCCTGATCGAGCTCGGCAAGGGCCCGTACTTCTACCTGCCGAAGACGGAGTCGTACCTGGAGGCGCGCCTCTGGAACGACATCTTCGTCTTCGCCCAGGACTACGTCGGCATCCCGCAGGGCACGGTCCGCGCGACCGTCCTGATCGAGACGATCACCGCCGCGTACCAGATGGAGGAGATCCTCTACGAGCTGCGCGACCACGCCTCCGGCCTGAACGCGGGCCGCTGGGACTACCTCTTCTCCATCGTCAAGAACTTCCGTGACGGCGGCTCGAAGTTCGTCCTGCCGGACCGCAACCTGGTCACGATGACCGCCCCGTTCATGCGGGCGTACACCGAACTCCTCGTCCGCACCTGCCACAAGCGCGGCGCGCACGCGATCGGCGGCATGGCGGCGTTCATCCCGTCCCGCAAGGACGCGGAGGTCAACAAGGTCGCGTTCGAGAAGGTCAAGAACGACAAGGACCGCGAGGCCGGCGACGGCTTCGACGGCTCGTGGGTGGCGCACCCGGACCTGGTCCCGATCGCCATGAAGTCGTTCGACGCGGTCCTGGGCGACAAGCCCAACCAGAAGGACCGCCTGCGCGAGGACGTCTCGGTCGCGCCCGGTGACCTGATCGCCATCGACTCCCTCGACGCGAAGCCCACCTACGACGGCCTGGTCAACGCCGTGCAGGTCGGCATCCGTTACATCGAGGCGTGGCTGCGCGGCCTCGGCGCCGTCGCCATCTTCAACCTCATGGAGGACGCGGCCACCGCCGAGATCTCCCGCTCCCAGATCTGGCAGTGGATCAACGCGGGCGTCGTCTTCGAGACGGGCCGGACCGCGACGGCCGACCTGGCCCGCGAGGTCGCCGCCGCCGAACTGGCCGCGATCCGCGCCGAGATCGGCGACGAGGCGTTCGCGGCGGGCAAGTGGCAGCAGGCCCACGACCTCCTCCTCCAGGTCTCCCTGGACGCGGATTACGCGGACTTCCTGACGCTTCCGGCATACGAGCAGCTGCGCTGACGCACCACCCGTTCCCCCGACCGAGCCCCCGGCACCGCATGGCGCCGGGGGCTCAGTCACTGTGCTGGGCCACGACAACGCGTTCATCACCTTCAACGGCAAGGGCGATGAGCTGGTCCCGGCCGGTGGCGGCGAGTACTGGCGCCTGACCGACCCCGACGGCGTGCGCTACTACGTCGTCGACCCGCACGGCAACGCGACCGCCTACTGCTACGACCAGGAGAAGAACTCCTACGGCCGCAACCTCAAAGCCAAGGACAACACCCGCTACGTGCGGGGTGGTTCGCTGAACCGGATCGAGTACGGACTCAAGTCCTCCTCGTTGTCCGGCCGTTCCAAGACCTGGACCTCGCTCGACGACGGCGCGGGCAAGGACTGGCGGACCACATCGACCGCGACACAGTTCGACACCGTCGCGGGCCGCGTCACCCAGGTCGACGACTTCGGGGACAGCGCCACCGCGGCCGACGACCAGTGCACTCGGACCACGTACGCCACCAACACCGACGTGGGAACACCTTGCTGGACATGCCGGTGGGGAAGTTTTTCAAGCCGTTCAAGGGCGCCATAAAGGAGCTCAAGAAGACGGGAGAGGGAGTGGAAGCAGGTGAAACGAGTGAACGCGAAGTCACGGCGACCGTCGTCACCGACGACGACAAGCAGCTCACCGAGCTGACGATCGCTACGCCTGAAGGCAGCAAAAGCTGACCGCGACGTACGAGCGCCCCTTCTGGTCGGTGAACCAGAAGAAATGGGTAGAGGCAGGAGACCTCAAGCCGGGCACGGCCCTGCGCACGGACGACGGCCGGACGGTCAAGGTCATGGCGGCCCGCCAGTACCGGGACCACGCACGCACCTACAACCTCACCATCGAAGGCCGGCACGAACTTCCTCGACAGCGCCGACCCGAATATCCTGACCCGGAAAGGTCGAATGGCGATGTGCTTCGCTTCAATCCGAGGACAAATGAATTCGGGGTCAAGGACCCATCCGGCGTTCCGCGCACATACTTCAAGCCGGATCCAACATCTCACGGATACCCGACAAACCTGGATTACTTCAATGCCCGATGAGCGAGATTCTCACTGCCGAGTCTGCGGCCTGCTCCAAGACGATCCTCCTTGGGGGGAGGACGGATTTTCCCCAAGTCACGAGATCTGTGACTGCTGCGGGATTGAGTTCGGCTACGAGGATGCAACGCCTGTGGGCGTACGTGCGGCCAGGAGAAAATGGCGGGATTCTGGGTACCGGTGGAATGACCCATCGGGACCTCCTCCAGGCTGGGATCCCGATACTCAACTCTTGGGCGCCTGGCACATGGAATAGGTCCAACGTGACCGAAGCATATGTAATTCAGCAACTTCTGCCGGAGTAACTCGGACTGCACTTGTGGCCCCGCGAGGCTTCTCGCGGGGCCACCGTGGTCTGCGGCAGTCCGTCAGCCGAGGTGCGCCGACCAGTCCTGTTCGGCCGGCGGCTTGCCGTGCAGATCGGGCACCCGCTTCAGCCAAGAAGGGCGGCCCTTCTCCGTGGCCGCCGCGCGCTTCGCGTCCGCCTCCGCCAGTTCGCCTCTGGTCGGGAAGCCCGTCGGGAGCCACTTCGCCGAGCAGCGGGCTCGGGCCAGGAGGTAGGTGACGTAGGCCTCGCGGACCTCGGTCGGGGAGGTGAAACCGGGCTCGTCGGCCAGCCAGGGGGACGGGACCATGTCGACGATCTCGCGGAGGACCGACTCCGTGACGAGGGGGGCCAGTCCGAGGTCGGCCGCGGCCGTGTCCGGGCCGTAGCCGCCCAGGGCGTGGTGGCGGAAGTCGTATGCCTTGTCCGGTTCCGACGCGCCCCAGCGGTGGTGGAAGACCAGGGCCGCGCCGTGGTCGATCAGCCACAGTTTCGGCGGGCGGGTCCCGAACGTCGGCCAGATCATCAGGTTCGAACTGTGCACCGTGCGGTCGACGTTCGCCGTGAGGGCGTCGAGCCAGACGACCTTGCCCGCCTCCAGCGGGTCCACGTCGATGGCGTCCGGAGTGAAGTCCTTCGCACCCGGCAGCAGGTCCATGCCGAGGTTGAGGCCCGCGCTCGCGCGCAGCAGGTCCTGGACCTCCTGGTGCGGTTCGTCGGCCGCGACCGCCGGGTCGAAGTGGACCAGGACCAGCTCGGGGAAGCGCAGGCCGAGGTGGCGGGCGAGTTCGCCGACGATGATCTCGGCCACCAGCGCCTTGCGGCCCTGGGCGGAGCCGGTGAACTTGACCACGTACGTGCCCAGGTCGTCGGCCTCGACGACGCCGGGGACGGAGCCACCGGTCCGCAGCGGTTCGACGTAGCGGGTTGCGGCGACCTGCCTCAGCGTTCTCATGAAGTGAGCAGTGTAAATCACCTCCTGAGAGAGCGACGCGGTGCTATGCCTCGATCGTCACGCCCGTCTCGTGCGCGATGAGCAGTGCCAGATCCATCGAGCCCGGTCCCTGCACCGTCGCGCCCCTGAAGCTCGTCGCGCCGTTGATCTCACTGAGGTCGCAGCCCTCGAAGCGTACGTTCCTCATGTTCGCGTGCGAGAACTGCGCACCCCTCAGGTCGCATTTCACGAAACGTACGGAGTTGAATTCCGCGCTCTGGAAATCCGCGCCCTGCATATTGCAGTCGGCGAACACAACCGCGTTGAACTTCGAGTACCTGAACAGCGCGAGATCGCTGCGGCAGGCGTCGAAGCGCACGTCGCGGAATGCGCCGGGCGCCCACGAGGAGCCCGTGAGGCGGCTCGACGTGATGGCGCAGCGGATCAACGACACGTCCCGAGCCCGCACTTGCGCGAAGTCACATGTGTCGAAGTACGAGTCCGACAGCACCGAACGCCGCAGCTCGGTGCCGGTGAACCGGGTGTTCTCGAAGCGGCACCGCTCCGCCTCCACCGCCTCCGCGCTCCGCCCGGCGACGACCGCTCCGTCGTAGGCGACACCCTTCAGCGTGGTGTCGTCCTCCCAGTCGTCCCGCGGCAGGACCGCCGGCCGCAGCACCGGTGACGACCGAGGGGCGCTGGGCGCCTTGATGCGAACCTGCCCGGACATCTGGGGATTCCAATCTTCGGTGTTCTTTGTTGCGGTGTATTCGGTGAGACTGCGGGGCAACCGTCCGGCTGTCAATGTCGTGACAACCGCTCCTTGTCGGGTGAGGAGCAACCGTTGTTGGACAGCCTTTGCGCTCTTTGCTGGGGTGTCAGGGTTCTTCCCCCTTTCTTCTTTCCTCTTTCCGCTTCCCACTTACCGCTTTTCAGGAGGCTGCTGTCCATGGAAACGGCCACCCGTCAGGAACCGGATGTGCGCCGCTGGTGGGGGCTCGTGGTCATCCTGGCGGCGCAGTTGCTCGTGGTCCTCGACGGGACCATCGTCAATATCGCCCTGCCCTCGGTCCAGCGCGACCTCGGCATGTCCGACGCCAGTCGGCAGTGGGTCATCACCGCCTACACCCTCGCCTTCGGCGGTCTTCTGCTGCTCGGCGGCCGGGTCGCCGACGCGTTCGGGCGCAGGCGGGTCTTCGCGATCGGCATCCTCGGCTTCGGGCTCGCCTCGCTCCTCGGCGGCGCGGCGCCCGACCCCGGCACGCTCTTCGCGGCCCGCGCGCTGCAGGGCGTCTTCGCCGCGGCCCTAGCTCCCGCCGCGCTCGCGCTCATCAACACGCTGTTCACCGAACCCGCCGAGCGCGGCAAGGCGTTCGGGGTCTACGGAGCCGTCAGCGGCGGCGGCGCGGCCGTGGGACTGCTGGCCGGCGGGCTGCTGACCGAGTACCTCGACTGGCGTTGGTGCCTGTACGTCAACGCCCCCGTCGCGCTCCTCGCCCTGCTCGGCTGCCGGTTGCTGCCGCGCGACCGGAGCGTGGGCAAGGCCGTGCGGCTCGATCTGCCCGGCACGCTCCTCGGCTGCGGCGGCCTCGTCGCGATCGTCTACGCCTTCGTCGAGGCCGAGAACGGGTGGGGGGATCCCCTGGTCGTCTGGCTGCTCGGGCTCGGTGCGCTGATGCTGGTGGCCTTCGCTCTCGTCGAGCGGCGGGTCCGGGATCCGCTGCTGCCGCCCCGCGTGGTCGCCCATCGGGTGCGGGGCGGCTCGTTCCTCGTCGTGGGGCTGCCGCAGATCGGGCTCTTCGGGCTCTTCCTGTTCCTGACGTACTACCTCCAGGAGATCCTGGACTACTCGCCCGTCCTGACCGGCGTCGCCTTCCTTCCCCTGGGACTCGGGATCGCCGTGGGCTCCTCGCTCATCGCGGCCCGGCTGCTCCCCCACACCCAGCCCCGCACCCTGATCGTGGGCGCGCTGCTCTCCGCCGCGACCGGCATGGCCCTGCTCACCCGGCTCGAAGCGGACACACCGCAGGTGTATCTGACGCACCTGCTGCCCGCCCAGATCCTCATCGGGCTCGGCATCGGCTGCATGATGATGCCCGCGATGCACACGGCCACCGCGCAGGTGGCCCCGGACGAGGCGGGGGCCGCGGCGGCCGTGGTCAACAGCGCCCAACAGGTCGGCGGCGCACTGGGCGTGGCGCTCCTGAACACCGTGTCGACCGGCGCCACCACCGCCTACCTGTCCGACCACGGCACCTCGCCCGCCGCCACGGTCGACGGCACGGTGCACGGCTACACCGTCGCCATCGCCTTCGCCGTCGGGGTGCTGCTCCTGACGGCGCTCCTCGCCTGGGTGCTCATCAACCCCCGTACGAAGACGGCAACACCCCTTGCGAGGACGGCCGATTAGGCCGGTTCCGCCTCGATCAGGGAGAACGGGGTCAGGCCCGGCGGAGTGAGGACCCGCGTCGTGCGGAAACCCGTGTCGGAGAGCAGCGAGCGCAGGTCCTGCTCGCTGCGCTCCCTTCCGCCCATGTTCACCAGCATGTACAGGTCGCTGAGGTAGCCGAGCGGATGCGCGGAGCTGTCCACCTTGTCCGGCAGCAGCACCTCGACGATCAGCAGCCTGGCGTGGGCGGGCATGGCGGCCCTGACGGTCCGCAGGATGTCCGCCGACCGCGCGTCGCTCCAGTCGTGCAGGATGCTCTTGAGTACGTAGAGGTCGCCGCCGCCGGGGACTTGCGTGAAGAAGTCTCCGGTCTCGACGCGGCTGCGCTCCCCCACCCCTGCCGCGCCCAGCGTCGCCGCCGCGTCCCGGGCGCCCTCCGGCGAGTCGAAGACCACGCCCTGGACGCCGGGGTGCGCGCCCAGCACGGCAGCGAGGAGGGAGCCGTCGGCGCCGCCGATGTCCACCACGGTGCCGTACGCCGAGAAGTCGTACTCCTGCTCCTTGGCGAGCGCGGTGCTCATGGTGCGGGTGGCCTCGCGCATGGAGGACGTGAACGTGCCCGAGAGTTCCGGGTGTTCGGACAGGTACGAGAAGAAGTCCGTGCCGAATACCTGGTCGAAGGCGGGTTCGCCGGTCCTGATGCTGTGGTCGAAGTGGGACCACGCCTGCCGGAAGACACCCATGCCCTGGCGGACGAAGGCGTGCAGCGAATCGGGCACGTCGCTGCGGAGCCGGTGGCCTGCCGGGGTCAGCCGGAAGCGTCCCGTCCCGGTCTCCTCGGCCAGGCCGAGCGAGGCGAAGGCGCGCAGCAGGCGCAGGGTGGCGACGGGGTCGGTGTCCAGGGCGGTGGCGAGCTCGGTGGCGGCGCGTTCCTCCGTGCCCATCCGGTCGGGCAGGTCCAGGCGCGTCGCCAGGTCCAGGATCTCGGAGGAGATGTAGCCCCAGACGAGCGTCAGAATCCGCTCCTGCGCGCCGAACTGCGCCGCGTGTTCGGGGTGTTCGGGGTGTTCGGAGTGCTCGCGGTGTTCCGGGTGTTCGGCCTCGGGGACGACGGAGGATGCGGGGTCGGCGGGGCCGCCCCCGGTGGCTTCGGACGGAGCCATGGTGTGGTGCGCTCCTTTCGGTCGGGCTCGGTCGGGCTCGGTCGGGCGCTGTGGGTCGTGCGGCGGGGCCCGGCGGTCGGACGCCGGGCCCGCGGAGCAGGGCGCCCGGCTTGCGGATCAGGCGCCCGGCTTGCGGATCAGGCCCCCGGCTTGCGCGTCATGCACCAGGTGCGCGGGCCGCCGTCGGGGATCTCGACGTCGGCGGTGACGGTGAAGCCGAGCCGCTCGTAGAAGGGGAGGTTGCGCGGGTCGGAGGTCTCCAGGAAGGCCTGTACTCCGGCGCGCTCGGCCGCCTCGACCCCGGGGCGCACGACGGCGCTGCCCAGGCCCTTGCCCTGATGGTCGGGCGAGACGCCGACGGTGGCGAGGAACCACGCGGGCTCCGTGGGGCGGTGGGGCGCGAGGAGGCCTTCCATCTGCTGCTGCGCGGCCAGCCGGGAACCGCTCAACTCGGCCAGGCGCGGGCCGATTTCACCGAAGACCGCACCCGCGTCGACGCTCTCCGGCGTGGTCCACACCGCCACCGCGGCGCCGCCGTCCGCGACCCAGACCTTGCCGATGTCGAGGCCGACCCGCGTGAGGAACAGCTCCTGGATCTCGGTGACCCGCTCGATGTGACGGTCCGGGTCGACGGTGTGGCGCGTGGCGGGGTAGTCGGCGAAGGCAGCGGCGAGCGTGCGTACGGCCGAGGGGACGTCGTCGCGGGTAGCGGGACGCACGGTCGGCTTGTTCTGGGTCATGGAAGGTCGTCTCCTCGTGGTGGTCAGGGATGGCGGTGGTCAGGGAATGGCCATGGGCAGGGGATGGCCGTGGGCAGGGGATGGCCGTGGGCAGGGGATGGCCGTGGTCAAGTAATGGTCGCCGCACCGGTCGCCGTGGTCACGGAGGCGTCGAGGACCTCCACGGCGAGCCGGTGCAGCTGCGGATTGGCGGACAGGGCACCGGTCCCCCGCTGCGGCGACGCGCCGCGCAGGTCGGTGCAGAGGCCCCCTGCCTCCTCCACGAGGATCTGCAGGGGAGCGATGTCCCAGGGGCTCACGACCGGTTCGGCCGCGATGTCGATCGTGCCCTCGGCGACCATGCAGTGCTGCAGGAAGTCACCGAAGGCGCGGTCGTCCCAGCAGGCGTCGGCGAGTCGCAGATACGCCGCGCGCGAGTGGAAGGCGTCCCAGGTACGGGTGTTGGTGGTGGACAGATAGGCGCTCTCCAGGCGGGTCACGCCGGAGACGCGCAGCCGCTGCGGATCGGCGTCGGGCGAGCCGCGCCGCAGCCACGCGCCGTGCCCGGCCGCAGCCCACCAGCGGCTACGCAGGGCGGGCGCGCTGATGACGCCGACGGTGGGCCGGCCGTCCTCCAGGAGGGCGATCAGGGTGGCCCAGACCGGCACCCCGCGCAGGAAGTTCTTGGTGCCGTCGATGGGGTCGACGATCCAGGTGCGTCCCGCGGTGACCTCGCCGCCGGTCTCCTCCCCCGCGAAGTCGTCCGCGGGGCGGGCTGCGCACAGGGCCTCGCGTACGGCCGCCTCGACGGTGGTGTCCGCGTCGGTGACGGGGGTGCGGTCGGGCTTCTCGCTCACCCGCAGGTCGCGTGCCTGAAAGCGGCGGGTGGTGATGCGGTCGGCGATGTCGCCGAGTTCCAGGGCCAGTTCGAGGTCGGCCTGCTGCGGCATGGGGTCGGCCTGTTGCGGCATGGAGTCGGCCTGCTCCGGCATGAGGGTGCCTCGCATGTCGTGGAAGGGGCGGGGACCGCCCCGGCGGGCCGGGGGAAACGCCCGCCGGGGCGGTCGGCTCACTTGGCGCGCAGTTCGAGCAGGTGGTACTCCATGACCCGGACAACCTCGATACGGCGTACGCGGCGCAGCATCTCGACGGTCATCCCGGCCTCGGCGGCGAAGGCGTCGATGCGCTCGCGGTCGCCCAGGTCGGCCGTGCCGATCAGCAGCCGGCCGCCGTCGGCCAGGTGCTCACGGGCCCCGGAGATGAACCGGGACTGGCCCTGGTAGCCGGGGTCGAAGACGGCGGAGTGCAGGTCGCTGGAGAGCGGGAAGCCGTCCTCCACGTACGTCCAGGGCACGTTCCAGAAGATCGCGTCGAACCGGTCGGTGGACTCGAGGGCCGTGTACAGGTCGCTGTGCAGCACCCGCACCCGGTCCTCGACACCGTGCCGCTGGGCGTTGGCGCGGGTATTGGCCACCGCCTTCTCGTTGATGTCCAGCGCCGTCACGTCGCTACATCCGCTCAGCGCGGCCGTCACGGAGATGACGCCGGTGCCGCAGCCGACCTCCAGGAAGGAGCCGCCCTTGGGGTAGGGCACGATCGAGGCCATGACCTCGGTGGCGGCGGTCAGCGTGCCGGGGAAGACGCCGCGGTGCAGGATCCACTCGCGGCCCAGCAGGGAGAAGTCGTCCGGCAGGTCGTCTCCGATCATGACGTGCTCGAGAACCTTGGCAGCGGCCTCGGGGGATTCCTTGACAGTCATGGTTGACCTTTCCTGGGGTGGTGACGGGTCCCGTGGTGGTGAGGGGATCGTGGAAGCAGTCGGGGTACGGGCGTCACCGGGAGGCCGCGTGGGCGGCCAGGGCATCGCGGTGCCGTCCGATCTTGCGGAAGGCCTCTGCGTACGCCTCGATCAGCGCCACGTCCTCGGGCCAGTCGGTGAAGGTGGGCAGGGACAGCGCGTGCCGCTCGACATGGGCGGCGTGCGAGCCGGCCTCGGGCGTGTTGGCGCGCTTGGGGGTACCGGGGAAGAGGGGGTTCTCCGCCCGTGCGTACAGCGGCAGGGTGGACAGCTGGGGTCCTGACGGCGCCCCGACCTCCATGCCCTCGGCCCGCAGCGCGTCGATGAGTACGGAGCGCGGGACACCGCCGAGCGCCTCGGGCCGGTAGAGGGGCTTGTAGCCGTACCAGGCGCCCATGTCGATGTGGTCGGGGACGGTGATGGGCTCCAAGTAGTCCACCTCGCGCAGAAGTTCGCCGAAGTGGTTCAGGCAGCGGTGCCTGGCCTCCATGCGGGCGGGGAAGGCGGCGAGCGCGTGCCGGGCGACGACCGCGTTGAACGGCGACATCCGCAGCTTCAGGCCGAAACCGGTGACCCAGTGCGAGCGCAGCCCCTCGTCGACGACCGCGTCCCGGGAGCGGTCCCGGTAGTGGCCGAGGAGCGTGGCGCGGTCCTGCACCTGCGCGTCGTCGGTGACGAGGATGCCGCCCTCTCCCGCGTAGACGGCCTTGTTGGCCTGGAGGGAGAAGACCGCGGCGTCGCCGAAGGTGCCGACCGGCTTGCCCTTGTAGCGGCTGCCGTGGGCATGGGAGCAGTCCTCCAGGACGCGCAGCCCGTGGCGCTCGGCGATCGGCAGGATCGCGTCCATGTCGCAGGGGTGGCCCCACTGATGGACGACCGTGACCACCTTGGTGTTCTCGGTGATCGCCGCTTCCAGTGCCTTGGGGTCAAGACCTCGGCCGACAGGGTCGATGTCGGCGAGGACCACGTCGCCGCGCAAGGCGAAGACGGGGCTGAGCGCGGCGTGGTAGGTCAGCGCGGGGCCCACCACCTCGACGCCTTCGCGTACGCCGAGTGCGAAGTAGGCGGCGAGCAGGGCGCTGGTGCCGGAGTTGAAGGTGACGGCGTAGCGGACGCCGCGGTCGAGGAAGTCGAGGAATTCGGCTTCCAGTTGGCCGATGGGGCCGCTGTTTCCCTTGATCGAGATGTCGGTCTGACGCTGCTCGGTGAGCGCGGCCAGTTCGGCCTCGTCCGCGCGGGGCGGCCAGATCTCGTGGGGAAGCGGCCGGTCGATGGCGGGGGCGCCGCCGAGCAGGGCGAGCTTGTCTGCGGTGGTCATGGGTCCTTCCTGGCGTGGGGATTGGCTGTGGTGCATGGGAGTTGCTGCGGTGCGTGAGAGTTGCTGCGGTGCGTGGAAAGCGGCAGCAGTGCGTGGGACGTTGCCTCGGTCAGCGGAAGCGCAGGTCGCGGCCCGCGAAGTCGATGCGCCCGAGGCCCACGGCGTAGAAGCGCAGGAGCATGGCGTGCAGGGACGTCGGCCGGCCAGTGGTGACGGTCAGTTCGGAGGTGGCGGTGGAGCCCGCGGGGACGGTCAACCGGTCGGGGCCCAGGGCGAATCGGAAGCCGTGCGGCTTGCCTCGGGTGATCCGGGCCCCGAGGAGTACGTCGAGGTCCTGGTCACCGTCGTTGGTGATCCGGGCCCGCAGCGAGGTCGTGCTGTCGGGCGTGAGGACGGCGTCCCCTTCGATGGCGAGGCTCACCGTGGTGTCCTCGGTGTCCTGGGTGGCGCCGCACACCGGGCAGCTGATGAGGTGGCGGCGCAGCCACGGGCGCAGCACATGGGCGCTGGTGTAGCGGTGGGTTGCCTCGCCGCAGTAGACGCACTCGCCGTACGGGCTGCGGACCTCTTCGACGGCGTACGTGGGCCGGTACGCCTCCACGAAGTGGTACTCGCGGGTCTCGGTGAGGCGCAGCAGGGTGTCGAGCAGGTGCCGGTCGAGGCGGGCGCAGTTGGCGAGGATGCGCTCGGTGGCCCGGTGCAGCGGTTCGGACTGGGTCAGGTCCGCGATGTGGTCCTTGGTCCTGCGGGCCACGGCGGGCAGGCTGTTGGCCGTGTCGGTGAGCACCGACCGGGTCTTGTCGAGCTTGATGTCGAGTGCGGCGAGGTTCTCGTAACGCTCCACGGCGCGCACGATGCGGTCGGCCGCGGCCGGCCGCCGCGGGGCGACGGTGAGGGTGCGCGAGGTCTCGGTGCCGGTGAGCCCGCGCTCCTGGAACCCGAAGACCAGCGCGGACAGTTCGCCGTCGGCGCTCTCGCCGAACGTGCCGTACAGGGGCAGCTTGCCGCCGAACGGCCGGGCGGGGACCATGCGCAGCTGTCCGCCGCGGTGGGCCTCGCGCAGGTCGGGATCCTTGAGGGGGACACGGGTGAAGGCGGGCACCTGCCCCTCGAAGGTGATCTCGGCCCGACCGGGCTCCTCCTGGCAGGTCACCGCGTCCGGCGACGGCTGGTCCGCGGCGGGGGCGTAGCGGGCCTCCGGGTCGCCGATGACGAGCACTTCGGGGGCGTCGATGCCCCAGCGCCGCAGGCTGTCGTTGACCTGGCGGACCGCGCCGCCGACGCTGCCGCCCTCGTCGAGCAGGTAGTGGAAGAGCAGGTTCTCGCCGGGGGTGCCGTCCTTGAGCAGCGGGCTGGCGATGTAGGTGCCCGCCCAGGAGTCGAGGAAGCGCTGGGCGACGGTGAAGCGATTGTGGTTGCCGAAGAGCTGGGTGCCGAGCTTCAGGGTGAGGCAGGCGTTGGCGAAGACGACCTGGGCGGGGATGCCGGACGGGTCCCAGCGGCGCGCGTCGGGGTAGACGCAGTCGCCGCCGTGCATGCAGGCGGGCAGGGTGCGTGACTCCCGCCGTGCCGCGGCCTGTTCGGCGGGGTCGGGGGTGAGGCCGCACAGGATGTCCTGCGAGGTGAGCCGCAGGTAGTCCTCGCTGCCGTGGGTGATGACGCTGAACAGGCGGTGCATGGGGCCTTGTTCGGCAGAGGCCTGAGCTTCGGTGTCGCTGTCGGCGCCGCTGTCCGCGCCGCGCCCGGGGAGGGGCCGGGTGAAGTCCGCGGCGTCGACGGCGTCCTGCGGGTAGACGGTCAACTTGCCGTTGCGCAGCGGTTCGTCGCCCTTGAGGAGGGGGGCGATCAGCACGTCCGCGGCGGCCGGGGCCTGCGGGTAGACGAGTGTCTTGAGGACGAGTTCGCTGAGTTTGGCGGGGCTGTGCGCGTACAGGACGCCCAGGTCGAGCGCGGGGAAGCGGGCCCGTATCCGTGTGGTGAGGCCGAAGTCGAGCAGCCGGGCGGGGCCGACGAGGGTGAGGAAGCGGGGCGCCGCGGCCTTGATGGTTCGGTGGATGTCGTCCTCGTTCGCGGCCGGCAGGAACCGGGCGCGCTTGGCGAGGGCGTAGACGGCCGCCGGGTGGGCGAAGGCGTGGTCGTCGCCGTGGGCGATCGCGACGACGAGGTGCTCGTCGCGGCCTGCCCGCAGTTCGGTGAGGGCGGCGCCCAGGAGGACGTCACCGTCGCCGGACGCGGCATCGGCGGACGCGGGACCGCTGGACGCGAGGGCGTGGGTCGTGTCCGGATCGTCGGCGGTGGTCAGCGGCAGGCCGAGGCGTGCGGCGATCCTGCGGGGCCACACATGGCGGTCCGCGGGGTCGAGCACGGGAACGGCCTGCGGTGCGGTGGCGGGGCGGTCCAGGGCCGCGGCGAGATACTCCCCCGGTGTGCGCGTCAGAGTGATGCTTAACGTCACGTTTCTCTCCAGGTGCCTCGGGACGGTGAGGACGGTGAGGACGGCGGATCAGGTGGACCGATCGGCGAGAGATCAAGTGGACCGGTCGGCAAGCGATCAAGTGGTCCGATCGGCGAGAGATCAGGTGGGCCGGTCGGCGAGTTCGTTCCGCTCCCTTGACCGCTCCCGGTAGATCCCGTCGATCACGCGCACGGTGGTGAGTTGCCGGCGGAAGTGGTCGTCACGGACCTCACGGTCGTCCAGGTGTCCGAGGTAGTGGGCGATCATGGCGCGTACCGCGTCGGTCTTGGGTCCGGGCAGCGTGAAGCGCTCGATGAGCCGGCCGCCGGTGGAGTGCACGGTGGCGGCGTGGGGCTCGACGTTCAGCGCGCCCCCGGTGCCGAGGACGCAGAGGCGTTCGGACTTCTCGTGGTTGTGCCGGGAGATGCGCAGCGAGCCGGACAGGGTCGGCGACGGATAGCTGCACATGAGGCTGACCAGGTCCTCCAGATGCCGGTCGCGCATCTCCTGGTAGTGGTGGACGAAGGCGGCGTTCACCCGGGTCGGTTCGGGGAACATCCCGCTGAGTACGTCGATGAGGTGGTAGCCCATGTCGAGCAGCACCCCGCCGAGCGCCTGCTCTCGGGAGGCGCGCCAACCACTCGTCGGCTGCGCCAGGTTGAAGTGGTAGTCGTACGAGAACCAGTACGGGTCCCCGATGCGGGCCAGGTTCCTTCGCGCGAACTGGAACACCGGGTTGAAATTGCGCTGGAGCAGCGTATAAACGCTGCGGTCCGCCCCTTCGGCGAGCTCTATCAGCTCCTGGGCTTCTTCCTCGGTGACCGCGAACGGCTTCTCCTTGACGATGTGTTTACCATGCAGAAGCAGTTCCTTGCACAGCGGAAAATGTTCGCTGTGCGGCACGGTGACCATCGCGACATCGAAGTCGACCCGCTTCAGTGCCTCACCGATTCCGGTGAAGCGCGGAAATCCCAAGTCATCGGCGAGCGCCGCCGCATCGGGGGCGACATCGACGCCCCCGACGATATCGGCGTACTCCCGCACGACCGGTAAGTACTCCTTTCCCTGGTGGCCCGCGAATCCGACCATCAGGGCCCGCAGCCGCGGTTGCGCACGCTTCGGTGAAAAAGTGGACATGCAGAACATCCCCCTCGTGTAATTGCATCTGCCGATGACGAAGACGAAAAGGAAGACGAAGTCGAGGACGACCGCGGGCGCTCAGCCGCGCACGGACGCGGCGAGCCAGTCGTGTCCGGCGGTCACCATGTCCTTGATGAAGGTGCCGCCACCGAGCCGGACGTTCTCGTCGAGCAGGGAGACGTCTTCCGGCGCCACCCACGCGAACTCCGGGTGCTTGTCCCACTCGAGTGTGGGCGACGACAGGTCACCGTCCACCTCGACGACATAGTCCGACTCCAGGTGGCGCACGCCGTCCGCCGTCCAGCTCTCGTGCACCACCCGGGCGAGGACCCGGCGCAGCCGCCAGCCGGTCTCCTCGGCGATCTCGCGCTCCAGGGCCTCGTGGTGGGTCTCGCCGTCCTCCACGGCGCCGCCCACGACGTCCCAGCACCCGGGGAACAGGCGTCGGTCGGCCGAGCGGCGCTGCACGAAGATCCGGCCGAGCGGGTCGCTGATGAGCGCGCCCACCACGAGTTGGGGCGCGGTCTCGTCACCCACGCGGAGTGCTCCCCTCGCCCAGCCGGTGCCGGGAGTAGTGGGTGAGCACCGTCTGGAAAGCCTGTCCGTGCAGCGTCGCCGCCTCGCGGCTGTACTGCGCCGTCCTGTCGCACGTCAGGTGGTAGCAGGGGTCGTAGGGCCGGCCCGCGGCGCCGCCCCACAGAGCGGCCTGCTCGGCGGTCTTGGCCTCGAACGAGCCGCCGTAGACACCACCCGTGGGGATGCCGGCGCCCAGAAACGCCACGTAGTCGGAGCGGCCGTCGGCGGGGCCCGGCAGGGACTTGCGGCCCTGGGCGGCGAACGCCTCGGTCAGCTTGCGCTCGATCTCGGCCGAGCCGGGGGCCGGGCGCTGTCCCGTGACGGGGTCGGTGGCGCCGGAATCCAGCGTGAACAGCCCGTAATTGGGGCTGCCGATCATCTCCAGGTTGAGGTACAGCTTGGTGCGTTTCCGCTCTTCGGCGGAGAGCGTGTCGACGTAGTGCTGCGAGCCGAGCAGACCGAATTCCTCGGCGCCCCAGAAGCCGAACACCAGCCGGTTGTCCTCGGGCCGGGTGCCGTGGCCCTTGGCGGCCGCGAGCGCGCCTTCGAGCAGGACGGCGGCGGCGACACCGTTGTCGTTGATGCCGGGGCCCTCCGGCACGGAGTCGAGGTGGGCGCCGGAGACCACGGTGTGCTCGGGGTTGCCACCGGGGCTCACGGCGATCAGGTTCTCGGTGGTGCGGCGCTCGGTGAGCGAGCGCAGGGTGACCTGGACGGTGCGTCCGGCCTGTGCCTCGGCGGCGAGGAGGCGGCCGGTCTCCTGTGTGACGCCGCCGATGGGTATGCGGGCCGCGGCGGGGTCGGCGAGCCAGGTGTGCATCTCGCCGGGGCCCGTGTTGGCCACGAGGACCGCGGCTGCGCCGGCGCCGGCCGCCACGCGCTGCTTGTCGTCCATGGAGCAGCCGCCCGCGTCGACGAGCGCGATACGCCCGGTGGCCGGCACTCCGTCGTACGCGCCGGGACGGCAGCCCTGGCGCCGCTCGGCGTCCCCGCCCGGCGTCACCGGCCGTGCCGTCAGGCCGCCTTGAGGAGTCGAGGGCGAGTAGCCGCTGACCACGACGCCGGGAGTGCTGCCGTCCTGCAGCACCAGCTTTTCCTCGAGCGTCCTGGTGTAGAGGAAAGGGAATTTCTGTCGCTGAGTCGCGTAGCCCGCGCCCTTGAGCAGCTTTTCGGTGTAATCGACCGATTCCGCATAACCTTGCGTGCCGGATGCCCGGTCACCGCCGTGCGCGTCCGCAATGCGCTCGAACTGCGTCAGATGCTTTTCGACCCGATCCTGGGAGATGGGCGGCGGGGTTACCTCGGATTCCCCCGCCGCAGCCGAAGAGGAACTACTTACGAGCTGCGCGAGAAAGAGAACGCCGACCGCGCCTGCGGTCATCGACCTCTTTCCCTTGATCCGGTGGAGCACGTTTCCCCCATGTCCGGTAGTTCTTCTGCGAGTTCGCATTTACCGACCAGCACATTACCTCGGCAATACCTGCGTCCCAAAGGGTCGCAAACAGCGGCGCCGAAATCCGGACGGCGCAGGTGCGACTTGACACAGTGATCAGGAGATGTTTTGGAAAGGGGGTGCAACGGGCCCCGAGGGCCCCGTACCGGGCCATCGGCGCGGCCGCTTACCCGAACCGCACCGCGCACAAACGATCAAGTTCACGCCAGGCGACCGGCGAAGGACCAAGTGATGATGGCCTGTTCAGCCTCGGAGGGCGTCCGCACCGACCGTCGTACCGAGCAGCAGGGCCCTGTCGGGCGCCGGCAGCCAGATGTCCTCGGGCGCGTGGGTCAGCCAATCTCCGGCCGATCGCTTCGCCAGACCGACCAGGCGGTCGACGAGCGGATGGCCCGCCTGTTTGCGCCACACCATCGACCACGGATAGACGGGCGTGGGATCGACGAGGGGGAGGCTCCTGATCTCCGGGGAGTAGCCGTACGAGACGTCGGCCCCCGCCAGGCACGCCATGCCCTCGTGGCTTCCCAGGAGTTCGACGAAGTGCTCGTCGCTCAGCGCCGCCCCGGACAGGGTGAGCGAGAGGTCGAAGGAGTCGGCCAGGCGGCGTACGTAGAGCTCCCACTCCGACGCGACGCCGTAGCGCGGCTGCCAGATGCCGCCGCCGCGCAGATCGTCGATCCGCACCTCGTCACGGTCGGCCAGCGGATGGGTGCGCGGCACCAGTGCCCGCAGCGGCTCCAGGCGCACGAGGCGGTGCGCGAACTCGGCGGACCAGCCCTGCACGTCGTGGACCCGGCCGAACGCCGTGTCGATCTCGTCCCTGGCCAGCGCGGGCAGGGCGGCGACGAGCGACTGCCGCATGCTCAGGTTCAGCGGCAGTTCGGGGTCCTCTTCGAGGAGTTTGCGGACCAGTTGGAGCGGGGCGAGCCGCCCGTCGACCACGTCGACCCGCAATGGGCGGCGCTCGCGGGGCTGCACGGCCTGTACGGCCGCGTCGGCGGCCTCCATGACCCGGCGGGCCGGTGCCAGGAACCGCTGACCTTCCTCCGTGAGCGCGACGCTGCGGTTGTCCCGGGCGAAGAGCGAGACCCCCAGCAGCAGTTCGAGACGTCGGATCCGCTGGGACAGCGCCTGCTGCGTGATGAAGAGCCGCTCGGCCGCGCGCCGGAAGTGCAGCTCTTCCGCGGTGATCGCGAACGATCGCACCAGCGCCAGGTCCAGATCCACAATCACCAACTGTCGATCAGCAAGCAGCAGTTGTCAACCGGGTCGCAACAGCCTCCGCCCAGGAACTTCTCGGATCGCGGGCAGCCGTTCTCACATCGCGGACGAAACACTCACGCGCACACGAGCGGCGCCTTCGCGGGGCACGAGCGGCGCCTTCGCGGGGCACGAGCAGTACCTCCGCGGGACGCGAGCAGCGCCCCGCGCCCCCTCGGATCGCGGGCAGCGCCCCCGTCCCCTCAGGTCGCCAGCAGCGCCTTCGCCAGGACTCCCTCGCCCGCGAGGTCGATCCGGCCCGTTCGCACGCCTTCGCCCACGGTCAGTTCCCCCCTGCTCACCGCCACGCACGTCTCCGCGTCCAGCGTCAGGCGCACCTCGGGGACATCGGGGGCCGGACCCTCGCCGTAGGACTCCCCCTCTCCCCCTACGCGTACGTGGAACTCCCCCTCGGCCAGCCGGACGTGGACGAGACCTTCGGCCCCGGCCCCCGAGAGGGAGCGCAGCAGCGGTAGCGCGAACCAGTGCGCGCGCACCGCGTCCGTGGGCCTGCGCTCGTCGAGGGCGGGGGCGCCCCAGGCGGCGAGGGCCTTCAGGACGGGCAGCAACTCCCGCCCCCTGTCGGTGAGTTCATAGACGTACGCGGCCGAGGGCGGGGGCAGGCGGCGGCGCGTGGACAGGCCTTGCTGCTCCATGTCCTTCAAGCGCGAGGCCAGGACGTCCGTGCTGACGCCCGGCAGGTCCGCGTGCAGATCGGTGTAGCGGCGGGGCCCCGCGAGCAGCTCCCGGACGATCAGGAGGGTCCAGCGGTCACCCACGGCGTCGAGGCCTCGGGCGGCGGCGCAGTACTGGTCGTAGCTTCGGCGGGACCGGGCGCTTTGCCGGGGCGGCTGAGGTGGCATGCGACATAGTCTAGGCAAGTTGTTGGACTTTCCAAGCGGCGGCTTGGTAAAACCAAGTAACACACGTCACGGGAGGCGCACCGCATGGAGTTCCGGCAGTCGAGCAAGCTCAGCGAGGTCTGTTACGAGATCCGGGGCCCCGTCATCGAGCACGCCAACGCCCTGGAGGAGGCGGGCCACAGCGTCCTGCGCCTCAACACCGGCAACCCCGCGCTCTTCGGCTTCGAGGCGCCCGAGGAGATCGTCCAGGACATGATCCGGATGCTCCCCACCGCGCACGGCTACACGGACTCGCGCGGCATCCTCTCCGCCCGGCGCGCGGTCGCCCAGCGCTATCAGGCGCTCGGCCTGGACGACGTCTCCGTGGACGACGTCTTCCTCGGCAACGGCGTGTCCGAGCTGGTCACCATGGCGGTGCAGGCCCTCCTGGAGGACGGCGACGAAGTCCTCATCCCGGCGCCCGACTTCCCGCTGTGGACCGCCGTGACGACCCTCTCCGGAGGCAAGGCCGTCCACTACGTGTGCGACGAGTCGGCGGACTGGTACCCCGACCTCGACGACATGGCCTCGAAGATCACGGACCGGACCAAGGCCGTCGTGATCATCAACCCCAACAACCCCACGGGCGCGGTCTATCCGAAGGAGATCCTGGAGGGCATCCTCGACCTCGCCCGGCGGCACGGCCTGATGGTCTTCGCCGACGAGATCTACGACCAGATCCTGTACGACGACGCCGTGCACCACAGCGTCGCCGCCCTCGCGCCCGATCTGGTCGTCCTCACCTTCTGCGGTCTTTCCAAGACGTATCGGGTGGCCGGTTTCCGGTCCGGATGGATGGTCGTCACCGGTCCGCAGCAGCACGCCAAGAACTACCTGGAGGGTCTGACGATGCTCGCCTCCATGCGCCTGTGCCCCAACGCCCCCGCGCAGTACGCCATTCAGGCCGCGCTCGGCGGCCGCCAGTCCATCCGTGAACTGACCGCGCCCGGCGGGCGGTTGCACGAACAGCGCGACAAGGCCTGGGAGAAGCTCAACGAGATCCCCGGGGTCAGCTGCGTGAAGCCGAAGGGCGCGCTGTACGCGTTCCCGCGGCTCGACCCGAAGGTCCACCCGATCCACGACGACGAGAAGTTCGTGCTCGACCTCCTCCTCCAGGAGAAGATCCAGGTCGTCCAGGGCACGGGTTTCAACTGGGCCCGCCCCGACCACTTCCGCATCCTCACCCTTCCCCACGCCGACGACCTGGACGCGGCGATCAGCCGCATCGGCCGCTTTCTGAGCGGGTACCGTCAGTGACCATGCATCACGGAAGCACTGTGCCGCCCTGCGCCGACTGCGGGCGGCCCGTCCACACACAGTTCGCCTCGCCCGAGCTCGTCGGGCCCATCGTGTACGAGGACTTCGACCGCGCGGCAGACCCGGCCTGGCGCACCTCGGGCGCGGTGACCCTCGACGACTACGCGCGCTGGTGCGGGCACCTGTGCGGCCTGACCTGCTTCCGCATGGCGCTCGGCGCGTCCTCGCCCACCCTGTTCCAACTGCGCGACGGCGCGCTGAAGTACGGCGCGTACACGGAGGAGGGCGGCGTGATCCGGGGAATGATTTACGCCCCCTTCGCCGAGTACGCCCGAGAGGAGCACGGCGTCGACGCCACCGTCCACCGCCACCTCTCCGTGGACGAGATCGGCGCGCTCCTCGACGAGGGACGGCAGGTCATCGCCTCCGTGCACTACGAGATCCGCCGCCCGCACCGCCCCTCCCCCGGCCGCGGCGGCCACCTGGTCCTGCTCACCGCGCGCACGCCCGACGGGCGCCTGCACTTCCACAACCCCTCGGGCATCGACGCGGCGACCAGGACCGCGGCGCTGACCGCCGACGAGTTCGAGCCCTTCTTCGCCGGACGCGGAGTGTCACTGCGCTGACAGACAGTCACTCTCGCTGCCAGGATGGCCCGATGATGCGTGGAGGCAAGGTCGCCGTCGTCGGCGGCAGCATCGCCGGGTGCGCCGCGGCGCTGGCCGCGCACCGCGGGGGTGCGGACGAGATCACCGTCTACGAGCGCGCCGCGGGCGATCTGGCGGACCGCGGCGTGGGGCTCGCCGTGCACAACTCCCGTTACGCGGAGCTGGAGTCGGCCGGGTACATGGACGCGGGCATGCCGTGGGTGCAGATAGTGCGCCGACGGTGGTATGTGCGGGACGACTCCGCGGCCACTCCCGTCGGACGGGAGATCGGCGCGATGCCGTTCCCCTTCCGTACGTACAACTGGGGTCCCCTGTGGCGGGAGTTGAGAAGCCGTATCCCCAAGGCCACCGCCTTCCGGTCCGGCACCCCCGTGGAGGCGCTGCGGCCGGGCCCGGACGGCGTACGGGTCGACACCGCGGGCGGCAGCGAGCACTTCGACCTCGTCATCGGCGCGGACGGCTACCGGTCGGTGGCGCGGGCGGCCGCGTTCGGCGACGTCCGGCCGGCCTACGCCGGGTATCTCGCCTGGCGCGGCGCGTTCCCCGAGGCCCGGTTGAGCGATCCGGAGCTGTGGGCGGAGGAGGACTGCGTGTACGCCGTCTTCCCCGGCGGCCACGTCATCATCTACCGCATCCCCGACGGCGCGGGCGGCCACCGCGTCAACTGGGTCCTCTACACCGCGCCGCCCGCCGACCTCGACCTCGGGCTCGGCCTCGACCTGCGGCTCACCGGGCCCACGAGCCTGCCGCCCGGTGGGCTCACGGAGGCGCTCTCCACCCATCTCGCGTACGTCGCAGACGATCTCCTCCCGCCCTACTGGGGCGCGCTGCTCCACGAGACGGCGCCTGCCGAGCTCCTCCTCCAGCCCATGTACGACTTCACCACGCCCCGCTGCACCGCCGACCGCGTCCTGCTCGTCGGCGACGCGGCGGCGGTGGCGCGACCGCACACCGGCGCGGGCGCGGTCAAGGCGCTGCAGGACGCCACGGTCCTGGAGTCCGCGCTCGCCACGGCGGACACCTGGGCGGAGGCCCTGGACACGTACGACACCGACCGCACGATCTCGGGTCGCTCGATGGTGGACCTGGGGCGGCGGCTCGGCGGTGCGCTCGTTCAGGCGACACCGGAGTGGGGGGCCATGGACCAGGCGTCGTTGGAGGCGTGGTGGAAGAGGGCCGACGGGACGGGGGCGTTCGGGGGCCGGGAGCTGAAACGCTGAGGACAGGTCCGGGAGGACCTCAGAGGTCTGCGGGCCGTTCGTGGCTGGTCGCGCCCGCGCGGCGGAGCCCAGATGTTGCGGCCCCGCGCCCCGAAGGGGCGCGGCCCGTGCGTACCGTTCTGACCTCGTTTTGGGGATGTACGCCAAGATCAATAGGATCCGGCGATGATCACAAGACAACGGCCGGCGGCCTGGGTCATCGCCCTGCTCGCCGCCCTGACCGCCGGGCTCGTCACGGCAGGCCCCGCCGCGGCCGCCGATGACGACGACGAACCGGCACAGCCCTCCCCCAAGGTCGAGCTGGTCCTCGACGTCAGCGGCTCCATGCGGGCCCGCGACATCGACGGCAAGTCCCGGATGGCCGCGGCGAAGCAGGCCTTCAACGAGGTCCTGGACGCGACCCCGGACGAGGTCGCGCTCGGCATACGGACTCTCGGCGCCAACTACCGCGGCGACGACCGCAAGACGGGCTGCAAGGACACCGAGCTGCTCTACCCCGTGGAGAAGCTCGACCAGGCGGGGCGCACCGACGCGAAGACCGCCGTGGCGACCCTCGCGCCGACCGGCTGGACCCCGATCGGCCCGACGCTGCTCAAGGCCGCGGACGACCTCACCGACGACACCGCCGAGCGCAGCCGCCGCATCGTGCTGATCTCGGACGGCGAGGACACCTGCCAGCCGCTCGACCCGTGCGTGGTCGCCCGCGACATCTCCGCCAAGGGCATCCACCTCACCATCGACACCCTCGGCCTGGTGCCCGACGCCAAGACCCGCGACCAGCTGAGCTGCATCGCGGAGGCCACCGGCGGCACGTACACCTCGATCCGGCACACGGACGAACTGTCCGGCCGCGTCAAGCAGTTGGTGGACCGCGCGGCCGATCCGGTCGTCACCCCGGTCGAGGCGAAGGGCGCGGCGCAGTGCAGCGCCGCGCCGAAGCTGGAGTCCGGCCTCTACACCGACCGCGAGAAGTTCGGCGAGCACCGCTGGTACCGCGTGGACGTCCCCGCGGGCAAGGAGCTGCGCGCCTCGGTGAGCGTGTCCGCGGACCGGGCCGTGAACCAGGACTACGGCGTGCTGCTGCGCGCCGAGACGCCGAACGGCCGGGAGATCGTACGCGGTCAGGAGTCCGGCGACGGGCGCACCGACGTGATCTCGACGGGCCTGCGCTATCCGACGCCGGAGGCGGACGACGACGAGGAAGAGGACACCGCGGAGACGGTCTGTCTGCGCGTCAGCAACTCCTTCTCCGCGCCCGCCTCGGTGAAGACGACGCCCGGTCTGCCGGTCGAGCTGACCGTGGACCTGGTGGACTCCGCCGACCAGGCGTCCGACGTCGCCTCCTTCGGGCTCGGCCACGGCTGGTGGCTCCTTGGTCTGCTCGTCCTCGTCGGCTTCCTCGCCGGTCTGGTCTGGGGCTGGCTGTCGCGCTGGCGCTTCGCGGTCTGGAGGACCAACTGATGCGTACGACACGTCTGATGGGCCGGGCGGCCGTGCTGGCCGGTGCCGCTCTGCTGGCCTTCTGCGGCGCCGCTTCCGGCGTGGCCGCCGCCGACGCCTCCGCTTCCTCCGACGACGACAAGCGCGCCGAGGCGACCGAGGCGGGCACGTCCTTCCGTACCGCCACACCGATCCGCATCGACCAGCAGGCCACGGCGGAGGCGTCCACGGGTGACTACCTGTACTGGGCGTTCCCCGTGGACGCCGGCCAGCGGGCCACCGTGCACGCCACGGTGAAGCTGCCGGAGTCGGCGGCCCGGCACGCGGCGTCCACCTGGCAGGTCGACGTGTACGACGGGCTGCGGCGCCGCCAGGCCTGCCGCCTGGGGACGCCGACGAAGACGGCCGCGCAGGACGTCTCCTCGGTCTCGCTGTCCTGCTCGCTGCGGACGGTGCGGGGCTGGTCGGAGCAGTGGGCGAACGACCCGCTGCCGGGCACGTACTACCTGCGGCTCACGGTCACCGACCTCAAGAAGGACGACCTCGGCCTTCCGGTGCGGGCCGAGGCGAAGGTCACCGCGACCGACGCGGGCGGCGCGCAGGCGGTGGACGGTGCGCTCGCGGAGCCGCTGGTGCCGGGCATCGGCTCGGACAAGCAGCGGCCCGGCGCCGTCACCGAGCCGGAGGACGGCTGGGCGTCCGGCTGGTGGTCCTCGCGCTGGCTGTGGACCGGGGCCGGCGGCGTCCTCGCGGCGCTCGCGGGCGTCGGCGGATACGCCCTGACGCGTGGCTCGGGCCGTCCGGCGCGCGTGCCGCAGGGCATGTAGCCGCACGCGCCTCGTGGCGTGGCAGTCTCGGGGCGGCGGGCGATTTCGCCCGCCGCCCCCGAACGGCATCAGGAAGGGCGCGACCATGGGCGATCTGCTCCTCGTCCGGCACGGCGAGACCGAGTGGGCCCTGAACGGGCGGCACACCAGCTGGACGGACGTCCCCCTCACGGATCACGGCAGGGAGCAGGCGCGCTCGCTCGCGCCGCTCGTCGGCGGGTTCCGGATCGGCGCGGCGTTCACCAGCCCTCGGCGGCGGGCGCGGGAGACGGCGGAGCTCGCCGGGTTCGGGCACGCGCGGGTCGATTCGGATCTGAGCGAGTGGGACTACGGCGCGTACGAGGGCGTCACGACCGTCGAGATCCACCGCACCCACCCCGGCTGGTACCTCTTCACGGACGGCGTGGCCCCCGGCCCTCCGGAGCACCCCGGGGAGACGCCGGACCAGGTGGGCGAGCGGGCGGACCGGATGCTGTCCAAGGTGGACGCGGCGCTCGCGGACAACGAGGGCAGCGTGGTCCTCTTCGCCCACAGCCACTTCCTCCGCGTGCTGACGGCCCGCCGCCTGGGCCTGCCGACATCGGGCGGATCCCTGTTCCTCCTGGCCATGGGAACAGTGAGCCGCCTGAGCACGGAACATGGGCGTCCTGTTGTGGCGAGCTGGAACCTGCGGCCGCAGTCCCCTCCTTCCTGAGAACGGGCGGGACGCCAACCGACGTGACGGGAACCCCCGTTCGACAGCCACCCCCTTGATCATCAAGACTGGCCGCATGCGATACGGCGTCAATCTCCTCAACTTCGGTTCCGGCACCACCCCCGACTCCCTCGTGCGGCAGGCCACCGACGCGCGTGACCTCGGCTTCGAGTTCGCGATGATCTCCGATCACATCGCGGTGACCCCTGATGTCCACGAGGTCTATCCGGCGCCGTTTTACGACCAGTTCGTGCTCGCCGCCCACCTCGCGGGGCGGGTGCCGGGGCTGCGGCTCGGCACCACGATCACCGTCATCCCCTACCGGCATCCTCTGCAGACCGCGCGCATCGCAGCCAACATCGACCAGTTGAACCCCGACGGGTTCATCCTCGGCGCGGGCGTCGGCTGGTCCGCCGCCGAGTACGACGTGCTCGGCGTTCCCTTCCGCGAGCGCGGGGCGATCACCGACGAGTACCTCACCGCGATCCGCGCCGCATGGCGCGAGGACCCGGCCTCCTTCCAGGGCACGTACGTCTCGTACGAAGGTGTCCGCACCGCACCGGCCCCCGCGAGCGGCACCCTGCCGGTCTGGGTCGGCGGCAACTCCCCCGCCGCACAGCGCCGCGCGGCCCGCCTCGGCGAGGGCTGGCACCCGTTCATGCCGAGCAGGCCCCTGCTGCGCGAGGCGCTCCCCCGCATCGCCGCCGAGGCGGAGACCGCGGGCCGCCCCGTGCCCGACCTCGTGCCGCGGCTGCAGATCCGCGTCGGACAGCAGCAGGACACGGAGGAGCGCCCCCTCGGACACGGCAGCGTCGACCAGATCCGCGGCGACCTGGAGACGCTGGCCGAACTGGGCGCCACGGACGTGCTCCTGGACACCTACCCCGGCAGCCCCGAGGAACGGGAGGGCGCGGAGGACGACCGGCGCGTGCTCGAACTCCTGATGTCAGTGGCGCAGGGCACCATCGGAACCAGCAGCTGAGTCCGTCCGGACCCGGCTGAGGGGACCGACCGGGATAGGGGTGCGTGCGCGGTGAAGCCTCCCACTGCCGCCCAGCGACGGATCATCGAGGCCGCGGACCCGGAGACCGGGCGCCTGACCGGCACCGAGACCCAGCTCACGGGCCTGGTGCGGGCCCGCCTCGCCTTCCGGCACCCGCGCCCTCCGCACGCGTACTTCCTGACACCGGCCGGTCATCGCGTACGGGATGAAGGCGCCGTTCGGGATGAGGGCACCGTACGAGAGGACCGCGCCGCCCCTTCCCCTCAGCCGGAACCCACTCCGGACGCGGGGCGGTCCGACGGGGCACCCGGCGTCTTCGCCGCGCGCACCGGCACGGAGAAGTCCGCCGCGAGCGAGGGCCCCGCCCGCGCGCGGGAGGTCCGCAGCGCGTGGGAGGGCCTGGTCGAGCTGCGCCGCATGACGAACACGGACGGCGCCCGGGACCGCCCCTGCGCCTGGGAGCGCACGCACTTGGTGCAGGCTGCCGCCCTGGCCCTGGAGGCGGCGGGCCGCCCTCCCGCCCACCCCGACCACCCTGGCTACGAAGTGACCGGCACCCCGCAGCCGGAGGCCGTCGCCGTGCGCGAGCCCTCCCCGGACGGCCTGCGCGCCTGCGCGGCCGCGCTGGAGCGGGCGGGCTGGCAGGTCAGTGAACACGGCGAACCACGGGGCGGCGCCCGCTATTTGCTGGCGTCACCGAGACGAACCTGAACCGAACCCCGAACCCCGAACCCCGAACACCAAGCACCAAGCACCAAGCACCAAGCACCAAGCACCAAGCACCAACCGAGAGGAACACCATGACAGAGCCCTTCTCCGTGAACGTCCAGGTCCGTGGGTACGAGACGGATTCGCAAGGCCACCTCAACCAGGCCGTCTACCTGCAGTACGCCGAGCACGCCCGCTGGTCCCTGCTCCGCGCGGCCGGCATCGCGCAGACCGACCTCCTGGACAAGGGCGTCGGCCCGGTGGTCCTGGAGAACACCATCCGTTACCTCCGCGAACTGCGCGCGGGCGACGAGACGACGGTGAGCTGCGCGTTCGTGTGGGGCGAGCGCAAGACCTTCACCATCGAGCAGACGGTCACGAGAGCGGACGGCACGGTGGCCGCGACGATCACGTCCCTGGGAGGCCTGCTCGACCTCAAGGAGCGGCGCATGGTGGCGGATCCGCGCGACTACTTCCGCGCACTGGCGACCACCCCCGCCGTACTCGGCCTGTAGTCCGCCCGCCCGACCAGCACACACCCCCCACCCGGCCGTGTACATGACATCGTTACCCAACCGACCCACGACGTTCACACGGCCATCCGTACATCCGTGCCACTCTCCCGGTGGTTGATTGCTCAACCCGCGTAGACCGCACGCTCCTTGGCGGGCGCGCGGCGCGTGAAGCCTCCGGGAAAGGACACACCCCACATGCCCGTCCCGCGCGTACGCCGCTGGAAACCCCTGGCCCTGACCGCCGCCGCGGTCCTCGCCGGCATCACCGTGCCGGCCACCGCCACGGCCACCACCTCCCCCACACCCGCCCCGGCCCCCGCGGCCGTCGGCACCTATGACGACACGTACTACAAGGACGCGCTCGGCAAGACAGGCCCCGAGCTGAAGTCCGCGCTGCACACGATCATCAGCGACCAGACCAAGTTGTCGTACGACCAGGTCTGGGACGCCCTCAAGACAACCGACGAGGACCCGGCGAACAGCTCGAACGTGATCCTGCTGTACTCCGGCACCTCGCGCGCCAAGAGCAGCAGCGGCGGCGACCAGGGCGACTGGAACCGCGAGCACGTCTGGGCCAAGTCGCACGGCGACTTCGGCACCGCGACGGGCCCCGGCACCGACATCCACCACCTGCGCCCCGAGGACGTCACGGTCAACAGCATCCGTGGCAACAAGGACTTCGACAACGGCGGCGGCGCGGTCGAGGGAGCCCCCGGCAACCTCACCGACGGCGACTCCTTCGAGCCCCGCGACGAGGTCAAGGGCGACGTGGCCCGCATGATCCTCTACATGGCCGTGCGGTACGACGGCGAGGAGGGCTTCCCCGACCTGGAGCCCAACGACCAGGTCGACAACGGCAGCGCCCCCGCCATCGGCCGCCTCTCGGTCCTGAAGCAGTGGAGCGACGAGGACCCGCCGGACACCTTCGAGAAGAACCGCAACCAGGTCATATTCGACAAGTACCAGCACAACAGGAACCCGTTCATCGACCACCCGGAGTGGGTGGAAGAGGTCTACTGACTCAGTGCGGTGAGCTCGGCGAGGTCGCCCGCGTCGAGCCGCAGCGCCGCCGCCTCCACGTTCTCCTCCAGGTGAGCCCGGGACGACGTGCCCGGGATCGCCAGCATCGTCGGTGAGGCGTGCAGGAGCCACGCCAGTGTGATCTGCGCGGGCGTGGCTCCGTGGCGGTCGGCCACCCGCCTCAGTGCCGTGAGGTCGGGGGCTCCGGCGCCGCCGAACGGGAAGAAGGGGACGTACGCGATGTCCTGCGCGGCGCACAGGTCGAGCATCGCGGGGTCCTCCTGCCGCAGCGGGCTGAACCTGTTCTGCACGGCGGCGACCGGGGCGATCTCCTGGGCCCGCGCGAGCTGTTCGGCCGTGGTGTTGCTCAGGCCCAGGTGGCGGATCAGGCCCTCCTCGCGGAGTGCCGCCAGCGTGCCGAAGCGCTCGGGCAGCGGGCCGTCGTCCGGCATGAAGCGCAGGTACACCAGGTCGAGGTGGTCGCGGCCGAGCTCGCGGAGGTTGCGGTGCACGGCCTCGCGCAGCGCCGCCGGGTCCGCCGCGTCCATCCAGCTGCCGTCCGGGTGGCGGCCGGGGCCGACCTTGGTGGCGATCAGCAGGTCGTCGGCGTAGGGGTGCAGGGCCTTGCGGATGAGGTCGTTGGCGGCGATGTCCTCGAAGAAGTAGAACGCGGCGGTGTCGATGTGGTTCACGCCGAGCTCGACCGCGCGGCGCAGGACCTCGATGCTCCGCGCGGGGTCGTGGGCCGGCCCCTCCCAGCTCGCACCCGGCAGCCGCATCGCGCCGAAGCCCATGCGGTGGACCGGGAGTTCGCCGCCGACGCGGAAGTCGCCCGCGGCAGCGGCCGGGGCGTCGGCGATGCCGCCGCTCGTGATGTCATCCGTGGTTGCCATGGGCGAGATCCTCTGCCGACCGTCCGTCGGGCGCGAGGACGTGGCCACTTGCTGCCATTGACCCCGCCGGGGCCCCGGCGCAGACTGTCCGGATCATGACGAGCCCAGGCAGGAACAGCCCCGGAGAACCCAGCGAACAGATCGTTTCGCTGCGCGGTGAGCGGGAGCTCGTGCGCCGGGCGGGCGGTCTGTTCACCGGTGCCAGTGAGGAGTTCCTGTGCGCCGCGGCGGACCTCGCGACGTTCTCGCCGGGCGTGAACGCCGCGTTCGCCGGAGGCAGGCGGCCGCCGCTGGTCCCCGGCGGTCTGACCATGCGCAAGCTGTACACGCCGCGGGCGCTCGCGGACGAGGCGGCCGAGCGGCGGCTCGTCAGGATCGCCGAGTCGGGGGCGCAGGTGCGCATCTCGGCGGCGCCGCTCGCGCACGAGGCGATCGTCATCGACCGCCGCGTCGCGATCCTCGCCGGAGCGCCCGTCCGCGGCGTGCGGACCTTCACCGTGATCCGGTCCCCCATCGCGGTCGAGGGCGTCAGGACGCTGGTGCACGCGGCCTGGGAGACCGCCACCGACCTCGACGAGTACCGCAGGAAGCGCCCGCCCCCGCTCGACGAGGAGGCCCGCCGCGTCCTGCGGGCCCTCGGCGCCGGGCACACCGACGAGGTCACCGCGCGCGAGCTGGGGATGTCGCTGCGTACGTACCGCAGGCGCGTCGCCGATCTGATGGCGGCGCTCGGCGCGACCTCCCGATTCCAAGCCGGGCTGCGGGCCCGCGAGTTGGATATCGGGGCCTGGGGCGGGGCAGGCAACTGACCGTGAGACGGGGCAGTCAACTGACGTCCGCAAGGGACCGTCTAGATTGATGCCCGACCTGATTGATCATCGAACTACCTACGTTGCCCGCCGAACGACCCGCATTGCTCATCGAACGACCCGCGCCGCACACGCGTGCTCAGTACGTTCCAGGAGGCCCTCATGTCAGATCTCGACCCGCAGCCCGAAGCCCCGATCGAAGCCCATCTCGGCCCCATCGACGCCGAGGAGGCTGCCGAGGCCGCGGCGATACGGGCGCGCATCGACACCAGCACGCCGCACTCCGCGCGCTTCTGGAACTACTTCGTGGGCGGCAAGGACAACTACGAGAAGGACCGCGAGCTCGGGGACCACATCAAGGAGATCTTCCCCGGCCTGGTCGACGTGGCGCGCACCAGCCGCCACTTCCTGGGCCGCGCGGTGCGTCACCTGGTCACCGAGCAGGGCGTGCGGCAGTTCCTGGACATCGGCACGGGCCTGCCGACGGCGGACAACACCCACGAGGTCGCCCAGCGCGCGGCCGTGGACTCCCGCATCGTCTACGTCGACAACGACCCGCTGGTCCTCGCCCACGCCCGCGCCCTGCTGACCAGCACGGCCGAGGGCGAGACGGCGTACATCGACGCCGACCTCTACGAGCCTGAGTCGATCCTCGCCGAGGCCGCCAAGACGCTGGACCTCTCGCGGCCGGTGGCCCTGATGATCCTGAACACCCTGGGCCACGTGGCCGACTACCAGCAGGCGAAGGACCTGGTCGCCCGGCTCATGGCCGGTCTGCCGTCCGGCAGTTACCTGGTGATCAGCGACTCCACGTCGACCAGCGAAGGCATGATCGCGGCGTCGAACGAGTACAACAAGAGCGGCGCGATCCCCTACTACGTACGCAGCGTCGAGGAGATCAGCGGCTTCTTCGAGGGCCTGGAACTGGTGGAGCCGGGCGTCGAGCAGGTCACGCGGTGGCGCGCGGAGAGCGACGACCCGACGCCGGTGGACGCGTACGGGGCGGTCGGCCGCAAGGCATAGCCCGACGCGGCCGACGGGCCCGGCATCGCCGGGCCCGATTCCGTCGGGCGTCCCTCAGGAGGGCACAGGCCGTCCACTCGAAGTCGAGCTACCCCTCGCCGTCTGGGTCCGCTGTCAGGAGCGGTCGTCCTCGCGGACCGCAGTGTGCCACCTTTCGACCTTGGCAAGATGCGGGCCGCTCACGTCATCGGCCCCCGCGACGTAGGCGAGCCAGCGCAATTCGTCGCAGGCGAAGAATGATTCTCCCCAGGTGTCGACCCAGATACGAACCTTGCCGTCCGCGCTCGGTGTCGTAGCGGAAGGCGTGCCGGACGCCGTCCGGGTCGATGCGGGCGGAGATCTGTTGATGTAGTGCAGCGGATTGAGGTCGACCACGGCGCTCAGCCCTGCTTCTTGCCGCGTGCGGCGGCTTCGAGCAGGACGTCGAGGACGTCGAACGCCTCGGAGAGGTCGGTCATCAGCTTCGCCTCGCCGTGCCACTCGTCCACGAGGTCGGCCGCGACCTCGGCGAGCGTCTCCATACCTTCGCGCACGTCGTCGGTCGCACTCATCAGCGCGCCGAGCGCACCGAGCGCCGACAGGTCGTGCGAGGCCGCCTTGAAGTCGTGCAACGGCTTGGCGATGTGGTGCGGCGCCCTGCGCAGCAGCGGCGCCGCCTTCGCTATCGACTCAGAGTCCTTGCCCAGGTCTCCCACGGTCGCCCGTCCCCCGATACGTCGCGTTGCAATGTGCACAAGCCAACGGAAGACAGTAGTCGTCCCGGGTAAGCGGAAGCTCCCCGTTTGATCATGGAAAGGTGAAGAGCTAGGCCTCCACCAGTCCGCTCCTCGCGTCGTACGCCGCCCGCGACTCCGCGATCGTCACGCGGTGGCGTTCCGCCCAGCCCGTGAGTTGCAGGAGTGTGCCGTGCAATTCCTTCGCCACCGGCGTCAGTTCGTACTCCACCTTCGGCGGGACCGTGGGGTGCACGGTGCGCTTCAGCAAGCCGTCACGCTCCAAGTTGCGCAACGTCAGCGTCAGCATGCGGCGGCTGATGCCCTCGATTGCGCGCTCCAGTTCGGTGAAGCGGATCGGTCCGTGCGTCGCCGCGATGATGATCGGGACGCTCCATTTGCCCACGACCCTGTCAATAACTTCGCGGACCGGGCACGCTTCCGCGTTCACGACCTGCGAGGTAACACCGGTGTTCCCCTGGGACATTGAAGTACCTCCTTCTCGGCGCCCTCATGGTCACCCAGGATGAGCCCCGTTACAAGTCGTGCACCTTTGCAGCTCAGAGGTGCGGAACCGGTCAACGGAGGCCGTCACCATGTCCCAGGTACTCGCCGAGGTCACCACCTCGGCCCCGCCCGCCCGTCGCCCCGCATCGCCCTGGGCCTCCCTCGCCGTGCTCTCCTCCGGCGCCCTGATGACCATCATCGACGGCAACATCGTCACCGTCGCGATGCCGTCCATCCAGAGCGATCTGGGGTTCACGGCCGCCGGGCTCGCCTGGGTCGTCAACGCCTATCTCATCGCCTTCGGCGGGCTCCTGCTCCTCGTCGGGCGGCTCGGTGATCTCGTCGGGCGCAAGCGGATGTTCGTGGCGGGGCTCGCCCTCTTCACCCTCGCCTCCGTCCTGTGCGGGATCGCCACCGATCAGGGCGTGCTCGTCGCCGCCCGCGCCCTCCAGGGGGTCGGCGGCGCCATGACCTCCGCCGTCGTCCTCGGCATGCTCGTCTCCCTCTTCCCCGAGCCCCGCGAACAGGCCAAGGCCATCGCGGTGTTCAGCGCCGTCGGAGCCGCCGGTGGCGCGCTCGGCACCTTCCTCGGCGGCGCCCTCACCGAAGCCCTCAACTGGCACTGGATCTTCCTCATCAACCTGCCGATCGGGGTCATCGCCCTCGTCGCCGCCGTGCGCGTCCTCGACGACGACCGCGGGACCGGGCTCGGCGGCGGCGCCGACTATCTCGGCGCCGCCCTGATCACCGGCGCCCTCATGCTCACCGTCTACACCATCGTCACCGCCGCCGAGCACGGTGCTTCCACCACCATCGCCCTCGCCGTCGGCTCTCTTCTCCTGTACGTCGCCTTCGCCCTCCGCCAGGCCCGCGCCGCCCGGCCCCTGCTGCGCCTGCGGCTCTTCCGCTCCCGCGTCCTGACCGGCGCCAACGCCGTGCAGATCCTGATGATCGCCGGGATGTACGGCTTCCAGTACATCGGCGCCCTCTACCTCCAGCGAGTGCTGGGCTTCGGCGAGTTGATGACCGGTCTCGCCTTCCTTCCCGCGCCCGTCGTCATCGGTCTGCTGATGCTCGGGCTCTCCGCCAAGGCCATCGGCCGCTTCGGCGCCTACCGCACGCTCCTCGCCGGCCTCGCCCTCATCACCCTCGGCCTCGCCCTCCTCGGGCGGCTCCCCGCCGACGGCTCGTACGCCCTCGACGTCCTGTCCGCCATGCTCCTCCTCGGCGCCGGTTTCGCCGCCGCGATGCCCGCCGTGACGGGACTCGCGATGAGCGGCGCCTCGGAGGAGGACGCGGGCCTGGCCTCCGGTCTCTTCAACACCACGCAGGTGGTGGGCGGTTCACTCGGGCTCGCCGTCCTGACCACGCTGGCCGCGAGCCGCACGGAGTCCCTCGCGGGTGACGGTGCGTCCACGGTGGCCGCCACCGCCGACGGCTACCGGCTCGCCTTCTGGGTCGCCACGGGTGTCGCGGCGGCGGGGCTGGTGCTCGCGGCGGCCGTCCTGCGGCCCGCCTCCTCCACCAAGGCAAGGTGAGCCCATACCGTCTTGCCGACGGTTCGCCCGTCCACTCCCCACTCCGCGGCCAGCGCCGCCACGATCACGAGCCCCCGTCCCGACTCCCCGTCGGGAGCCGGGGGTTCGGGCGTCTCTGGTGGCGTGCGTTCGCCTCGGGTATCCGTCACCTCGATACGGAGCGTGTCCGCGTGCAGCGTGAGGCTCAGCTCGAAGTCCCTGCCCGGGACGCGGCCGTGGGTGACGGCGTTGATGGCGAGTTCGGCGACGATCGCCTCCGCCGCGCCGGAGAGTTCGGAGTCGTACGCGATGCCCCAGCCGTCCAGGTGATACCTGGCCAGCCTCCTCGCGAGGCGGGCGCCTCGGGGTGTCGCGCTGAGTCGTTCGGTGATTTCCCGCAGGGGGGTGGCGGGTTGGGCTTGGGTCGGCATGCGGCAACGGTGGCCGTACGCGGCGGGGCTCACCAGCCTCGGAACTCGTACGCTGCGTAATTGTACGAGTGCGATTGGTGGACAGTACGGGTAACCCAACGTGACCATGGGCGAGTTGGCGGGGAACGATAAGCGAGCGTCAGGGGATACCCGTGATGTCGTCAAGTACGCAGGGCAGTAATGAGCCCGAACCGACCGATGGGCTCAAGGCCTTCGGGGCCGTCCTGAAGAGCTTCCGCAAACGCGCCGGGTACACACAGGAGTCCCTGGCCCCGGAGATCGGTTACTCGGCCCACTTCCTCGCCTCCATCGAGCAGGGCAGACGTTTTCCGCCGACGCGGTTCGTCGACCAGTGCGAGGCGGCGCTTGACGCGTTCGGGACGTTGCGGCTGGCGGTGAATCAGCTTTCGCGGCAGAGGGGGTTGGCGAAGTGGTTTCAACGCTGGGCCGTGCTCGAACAGGAGGCGGTGGCCCTCTACACCTACGAATGCCGGTTGGTTCCGGGGCTGCTACAGACCGAAGCGTACGCACGGAACCTGTTCGCCAATCGGCTACCGCCGCTGGGAGACGAGCAGATCGAGGCGCAGTTGGAGGCGCGGGGCGAGCGTCAACTTCTGCTCGTGGAGAGGCCCAACACCGCCTACAGCTTCATCCTTGAGGAACATCTGTTCCTGCGCGGCATGGGCGGGCATGAAGTCACCATGGAACTCATCGACCAAGTTCTCGGGCTCGCCGAGCGCCGGAACATTGAGGTTCAAATCATGCCGGTGGTGCGGGCCAGTCATGCCGGGATGGACGGGCCCATGCGCTTGCTGGAAACGTCTGAACACAAGTGGTTCGCCTACTCCGAGGGGCAGGAGAGCGGCCAGCTCATCGCCGACCCTAAAGTCGTCAGCACGCTCCAGATGCGGTATGCCAGGATGCGCACGCAGGCTCTCTCCATGGAAGACTCCGTGAGCCTGTTGGAGCGGATGCGAGGAGCGCGATGAGCACCCCCGAACTGGCCTGGTTCAAGAGCAGTTACAGCGGCAGCTCCGGCGACGATTGCCTCGAAATCGCCCTCGCCTGGCGCAAGTCCAGCTACAGCAGCGGCGGCGACGGCGACTGCCTGGAAATCGCCCCCTGCCCCACCAGCATCCACATCCGCGACTCCAAGAACCCCCAAGGCCCCCAACTCGCCCTGGCACCCCACGCCTGGACGGTGTTCGTGACGTACGCCGCCCGTGCATAGAGTCCGCATACTCGTCGCCGTCATCGACGACCCCGAGGAGATACGCCTCGCCGAGCAGCTCTTAGGCGAACTCGACTGGCCCGCAAGGGAGTGGGACGCCCCGGAGGCGCGGCGCCGCGCGCTGGACGCGGGGCGCAAGGGCATGGTGGTCGAGGCGCATCTCCGGGGGAATCGGCACGGCGTCGTGCGGGCCGTCGTCCGTACCGTCGAGGACCGGGCGAAGGACCGCCGGATCGGCATGTGGGTGCTCGACGCCGTGTACGTCGGGCACGACCACTCCGCGGAGACGACCACGACGTACGAGGTGAAGCGGCGGAACCCGACGTGGTACCGGCCGCACACCTATGTCGAGCACCGCGTGCTGACCAGGCCCGGGGCACCACGAGCATCCGAGGTCGGGCGACAACTCACGGACAGCGAAGGAATGTTGCTCGACGCCCCGCACGACGCGGGCGACCTCGCGGTGCACGTGGTCGGTCGGCCGAGCCAGGGGTTCAACCGGCATCAGTTCCTGTGGGACCTCGGACGTTATTACGCTCCCCTCGCGCTCGTCGGGGGCGCGAGCAGCCTGCTGCCGGGGTACTGGCCCTGGGCCACCCTGGTCGTCGCGGTCCTGTCGCTGTCCTGGACGCTCGGCGAGGACGTGCAGCCCGTCGGTCGGCCGACGCACGAGCGCCTGGCGGTGGGCGCGTTCGTCGTTCTCGTGCTCTGGGTGTCGCCCTTCTCCGTGTTCCGGTACTCGGAGCAGGAACCGGTGGCGGAGGCGGTGTGGCTGATCCCCCTCGTGCTGACCGGGTTCGCCGTCGCCGGTGTGTGGTGGGCCGTGCGCGGCACCTGGCTCAGCCGCACCGCGCACTGGACGGTGCCCGCGCTGGTGCCGGTGCTCGCCCTGGTGCTGCCCTGGCTGGGGCAGTTGCAGCACGCGGTGTATCTGCGGGACGGCTTCGGGATTCCGGCGGACAGCGTGGCGATTCCCGTGTCCTCGCTCTACGCCGCGACGCTGTTGCCGCTCGCCACAGCGGGGGCGCTGTTCCTGCTGCTCGCGGGCAGTGTGGGGGTCTTCCGCTACATGCACTGGCTGGGCGGTCGCGACCAGCCGGCCGTCGTCGCCCAAGGGCTGCTGTTCGTCGGGGTGTTGGCGTTGCTCATCACACCCGTGTGGCTGGGGGTGCGCAATGCCGGGGCGGCCGCCGCGGATGCCAAGGGCGCCGCGCGGGACGGCCGCGCCCCCGCCGCCTACTTCGGCGCCGAGGGCCGCCTGATGTGCGTACGTCCGTTAAAAGCGAAGATCCCCGTCTTCAACGGGCCCCTCCCCTCCGGCGACCGGCCGCTCCTCACCTTCGGGGCGTCCGGTGACCGCCTGTGGTTCTGGGACCCCCGCAGCAAGGAGGCGCTGTCCGTGCGGGCCGAGGACGTATCGGCCGAGCGCTGCTGACCACGCACCGTCACTGCTGGTACTGCGACTCCACCAGTTCCGTCGCCTCCTCGTCCGTCGCGACGGACGGCGGCGAACCCTCCAGCGGCTGCCGCGCCGTCTCCTTCATCGCGGCCACGGCGATGATGCCGACGAGGCCCGCGAGCATCGTGTAGAAGGCCGGCATCAGGTCGTTGCCGGTGGCGCCGATCAGCGCCGCGACGACCAGCGGCGTCGTACCGCCGAAGAGCGAGACGGAGATGTTGAAGCCGATGGAGAGCGAGCCGTAGCGGACGTCCGTGGGGAACAGGGCAGGCAGCGAAGACGACATCACGCCCAAGTAGCAGACCAGGGCGAGGCCCAGGATCAGCAGGCCCGTGAAGACCGCCACCGTGCCGCCCTGCTTGATCAGGAGGAACGCGGGCAGGGCCAGGACGAAGAAGGCGACCGAGCCCGCCATCAGGACCGGCTTGCGGCCGATGCGGTCGGAGAGGCGGCCGACCGAGTTGATGAGCGCCATCAGGATCAGCATGACGATCACGATCGACATCAGGCCTCCGGTCTCGCCGAAGCCCAGCTGGGTGAGGTACGTCGGCATGTACGAAAGCAGCATGTAGTCGGTGATGTTGAAGGCCGCCACCAGGGCGATGCAGAGCAGCATCGCGCGCCACTGGCCGAAGAAGGACTCCCTGAAGGACTTCTTGTCGCGCTCGGCGGCCGGGCCGCCGCCCGCCTCCTCCATCTTCTGGAAGGCCGGGGACTCGTCCAGCTTCATGCGGAGGTAGAGGCCGATGAGGCCGAGCGGCGCCGCCACCAGGAAGGGGATGCGCCAGCCCCAGGACTGCATCGCGTCGTCGCTGAGCCAGACCGTCAGGGTGGTGACCAGGACCGCGGCGACCGTGTAGCCGATCAGGGTGCCGAACTCCAGGAAGGAGCCCCAGAAGCCGCGGCGCTTGTCGGGGGCGTACTCGGCGATGAAGGTCGCCGCGCCGCCGTACTCGCCGCCCGTCGAGAAGCCCTGCACCATGCGGCAGAGGACGAGGAGGACCGGCGCCCAGAAACCGATGCTGGCGTAGCTCGGGATGAGGCCGATGGCGAGGGTCGCCGTCGACATCATGATCATGGTGAGCGCGAGGATCTTCTTGCGGCCGACCTTGTCGCCGAGCGGGCCGAAGAACATGCCGCCGATGGGGCGGACCAGGAAGGCGGCGGCGAAGGTGGCGAGCGAGGAGAGGGTCTGCGCGGTGTCGTTGCTGGAGGGGAAGAACTCCTTGCCGATGATCACGGCGAGGTAGGCGTAGACACCGAAGTCGTACCACTCCATGGCGTTGCCCAGGGCGGTCGCCTTCACCGCCCGCTTGACCTGGGCCTCCTCCGTGACCGTGATGTCCGAGCGGCGCAGGCGCGGGTTCTTGCGGCGGTGGATCGCGCGGAACAGCGCACGGTGCCGTGCCACGGCCTCCGGCGCGGGCGGTGCCGGTGTTTCGGGGGCTTCGGGCGCGCTCACGGGGCAGTCACTCTCTCTGTCGGACTCACTGTCGTACTCCTGGCCGGACGTCGATCAACACTGCCAACCGGGAGGACGGGAAAGTGCCCGCCAATGGTCCTCGCGCCGGTGGCCCCAAGTCCCCTGTCGCGGGGGACTTGGGGCCCGATCTACTACAAAGACTCCACCAGGGAGCCTCTGGTCAGCGTGCGTACAGCTGGCTCCTCGGCACGATCTGCTGCTCCTGCCCCGGGCTCGACCACAGCAGCTTCAGATGGGCCTCGCCCGTCTGCTCCGCGTACTCCACCTTGATCGAGTGCCGCTTGCCCGCGGTGAGCGCGACCTGTGCCTTGTCGATCCTCGGCTCGTGCGGGGTCCAGGAGTCGATCACCAGCTTGCCGTCGATCCAGACACGGGCCATGTCGTCGGAGACGGTCGTCAGCGTGTACGTCTCCGAGCGGCGCGGCTCGATGGAGCCGGTCCAGCGGACGCCGAAGTGGTCCGCGGGGATCGAGGCGGCCGGGGATCCCGCGAACTTCCAGGCGTGGTTGAGGGTGGGGTCGGTGCGGGTGACCTTCGGGGCGCCTTCGAGCCTCGCGTTGTCGAAGATCTCCTGCTTGAGGCCCCTGCCGTTGCCGGGGCGTGCCGTGGGGCCGGGGTCGACCCTCAGCTCGACGACGGTCGCCGTGTCGTTCGTGGCGGCGCCGGACGGCTTGATGTCGTAGCCGTCGCCCGCCTTGGTGACGGTCACCTTCTGGTCGCTGCCGAGGACGCGGGCCGACGTGACCTCGAAGTCCGTGCGGGCCTTGAGGTGCAGGGAGCCGCCCGCCGCGGGCCACTGCGTGACCGCCGCGTACAGCTTGTCGCCCTTGCGGCTGACGTGGCCCCAGGCCGGCTCCTCGACGAGGCCGCCGTAGCGTGCGCCGAAGACCGCCTCGCCCTGACCCGCCGTACGCAGCCAGTCGCCCATCTGCTTGAGGCGGTCGACGGAGGGCTGCGGGACGCGGCCGCGGGCGTCGGGGCCGACGTTCAGGAGGTAGTTGCCGCTGCGCGACGTGGTGGAGAGGAGGTTGCGGGTAAGTGTCTGGGCCGACTTCCAGTTCTCGTCGTAACGGGCGTACCCCCAGTGGCCGTTGAGGGTCATGCACGACTCCCAGAGCTGGCCGTCGACGGGGGCGCCGGGGATCTCCTGCTCGGGCGTTCCGTAGTCGCCGTCGACGACGCGGCGCTTGCCGACGCGGTTGTTGATGACGAGGTCGGGGTTCAGGCCGCGGAGGTAGGACTCAAGGCGCTCGCCGTCCTTCGACGTCCAGGGGTTGTGGGGGTTGTCGGTGTCCCACTCGCCGTCGAACCAGAGGAGCGCGGGGTCGTAGTTGTCGACCAGCTCCTTGAGCTGGGCGTACATGCGCTTCTCGTACTTGGGGAAGGTGGCAGGGTCCGGGAAGTCCTTGTCGTGCCAGTCCCAGATCGAGTAGTAGAAGCCGAGCTTGATGCCCGCGTCGTCGGAGGCCTTCTTCAACTCGGCGAGGATGTCGCGGTTCTTGTCGAAGGACGAGTGGTCGCGCAGGTTCCAGTCGTTGACCTTCGTCGGCCACATCGCGTAGCCCTCGTGGTGCTTGGACGTGATGACGATGTAGCGCATCCCGGCGTCCTTGGCCGCCTTGACGACCGCCTTCGCGTCGAAGTCCGCGGGGTTGAAGGACTGGGCCTGCTTCTCGTACGCGTCCATGGGGATGTCGCACTGCCGCTTGATCCACTCGGCGTCGCGGCAGACGGTGCCGTCGGGCCGCTTGTACTCGCCCTCCAGGTTCGAGTACGCGCCGAAGTGGATGAACATCCCGAAGCGGTCCTGGCGGAACCAGTTGGTCCGGTCGGCGGTGAAGGGGTCGTCGGCGGCGTGATCGGTGCCGGGGCCCGCCTCCGGCCGCTGCGGGGGCTTCGGGGCTTCGTCGGGGGCGGCGATGGCGGACGGCATGGCGGTGCCCGCGAGGGTCGCGGCGAGGAGCAGGGCGATTCCAGTGGCTCTGTGGCGCATGGGGCGGCTCCCGGGGTTCCCTGGATTGGGGGGTCGCTCGGGAACGTAGGGAGGAATACATCGGATGTCAATGAGTTGCGTTACGGCACAACTGCCGCCTGCTGGCGTTCAGTTGTCCCACGCTGACCCTATCGCTCCGATGACTGAAGCGCCCCGTTAAGGGGCGCGGGGAACTGCGCGACCAGCCACATGAGACCCGCGCTTGGTTACAGACAGACCACCCCCAGGGCAAGACACACCCGGCAGCCACCAATCCCCGCCCGACGGAGTCACCATGCCCCTCCCCCGCAGAACCTTCCTCACCGCCGCCGCCACCACGGCAGGCATCGCCGCCGTGGCCTGTTCCGGCACCCCCGCAACCGGCACCCCCACGGCCCAGCGCACCGCCACCGCCAACCGCACCGCCGCCGCCGAGGCGACCCGCCGCCTCCTCCCCCGCCACGGGGACCAGATCACCTTCAGAACCACCCCGAAGGGCCCCGGCGCCGAAGACTCCTTCCGGGTCACGGGCCACCGCGGCCGCATCACCATCACCGCCACGAACCCCGCCACCCAACTCACCGCCCTACGTCACTACTTGAAGAAGGTCACGCACGCCAACATCACCTGGGCCGGCAGCCGCACCGACCACCTCCCGGCCCGGCTCCCGGCCCCCACCGCACCCTTGACCGGCGAGGCCAACACCCCGCACCGCTTCGTCCTCAACGACACGAACGACGGCTACACCGGGGCCTACGCCGACTGGGACTACTGGGAGCGCGAGATCGACGTACTCGCACTCCACGGCTACAACGAAGTCCTCGTCCACGCGGGCGCGGACGCCGTCTACCACCGCGCCTTCCAGGAGTTCGGGTACGGCGACGAGGAGCTGAGGGCCTGGATACCCGCCCCCGCCCACCAGCCGTGGTGGCTCCTGCAGAACATGTCGGCCTTCCCGCACCCCGTCTCCCGGCAGCTGCTCGACGCCCGCGCCCGCCTCGGCCGCCGCATCTGCGACCGGCTGCGCGAACTCGGCATGACACCGGTCCTGCCCGGCTATTTCGGCACCGTCCCGCCCGAGTTCGAGAAGAAGAACCCGGGCGCGAGGACCGTCCCGCAGGGCGACTGGGTCGGCTTCGCGCGTCCGGACTGGCTGGATCCGCGCACCGGGCATTTCGCGCGCGTGGCCGCCGCGTTCTACCGCGCGCAGGACGAGCTGTACGGCCCGTCGACGATGTACAAGATGGACCTCCTGCACGAGGGCGGAAAGCCCGGCGACGTGCCGGTGGGCGACGCCGCAAAGGGCGTCGAGAAGGCCCTGCGGACCGCGCACCCGGACGCCACCTGGGTGATCCTCGGCTGGCAGCACAATCCGCCGAAAGCCATCACCGACGCCGTGGACAAGCGGCGGATGCTCGTCGTCGACGGCCTCTCCGACCGCTTCCCGAGCATCACCGACCGCGAGTCCGACTGGGGCTCGACGCCCTACACCTTCGGCTCGATCTGGAACTTCGGCGGCCACACCGCGCTCGGCGCCAACACCCCCGACTGGGCATCCCTGTACGAGAAGTGGCGCACCAAGGAAGGCAGCACGCTCAGCGGGATCTCCCTGATTCCCGAAGCCGCCGACAACAACCCGGGCGCCTTCGAGCTCTTCTCCGAACTGGCGTGGCGCACAGGCGACTTGGACCTTCCATCCTGGTTCAGTGAGTGGTCGACGTCCCGGTACGGCGCCGCCGATCCGCACGCCGAAGCCGCCTGGGACATCCTGCGCCGCACCGCCTACGGCACGACCCGCGCCGACGAGTGGGCCGAGGGCGCCGACGGCCTGTTCGGCGCGCGGCCCGACCTCGCGGCGAAGTCGGCGGCGGCCTGGTCCCCGAAGAAGACGCGGTACGACCCCGCCGAATTCGAGCCCGCCCTCGGCGAACTCCTCTCCGTACGACGCGACTTGCGGACCTCCTCCGCGTACCGCCGCGACCTGCTCGACGTCGCCCGCCAGGCCCTCTCCAACCGCAGCCGCGTCCTGCTGCCGCGCATCAAGGAGGCGTACGACGCCAAGGGCGCCGACCGTTTCGACCGGCTCGCCCGCGAGTGGCTGGACCTGATGGACCTGCTCGACCGCCTGGTGGCCACCGACTCCCGTCATCTGCTGGGCCGTTGGGTCGCGGACGCGCGGGCCTGGGGCGCGGACGAGGCGGAACGGGACCGGCTCGCGTACGACCAACTGTCACTGCTGACGGTGTGGGGCACGCGCTCCGGCGCGGATGCGGGTCTCCGTGACTACGCGAACCGTGAGTGGGCGGGGCTGGTCGGAGGGCTCTACCGGTTGCGGTGGAACCGGTATTTCAAGGAGCTCCGGGCCGCGCTCGCGGAAGGCCGAGCCCCCGCGAAGATCGACTGGTTCGCGCTGGAGGACGCCTGGATCCGCGACCCGGGGCGCCTTGCGACGCGCCCGAAGGGCGACACGTACCGAATCGCCACGTCGATACATGAGCGACTGACCGCCCCGTAAGGGGCGCGGGGAACTGCGCGACAAGCCCCATCCAACCCGCACCCCGACACAAAGCTGCGCCCCCCGACCCAACAAACCACAGGCCAGGGGGGCGCAGCCCCACAACTCACCGCCGCGGACACTCCTTCCACGCGATGTGATACACCGTGCTGATGTCACCGTCCGTGGAGTCCATCGTCATGAAGCTGGACTTCGCGGGGTCCGACGTCCCCGCATCCACCCGCAGCTCCGTGTTGATGTTGAAGTTCCGCTTCACACCGCACGGCGCCCACACCAGCTGAGCCCAGTCCGTCGTATCGGTGGCCTGCCAGTTGTCGTTGTACGCCCCCTTGAACTCGTGGCTGATGGCCGCCGTCTGGGGCGAGCCCTGGAAGTAGTACGAGGCCTTCTCCGTTCCCTTGGCGCCGGGTTGGAGCGAGGCGTAGCCGCGGTAGTCCGCGCTGGCGATGGCGTAGGTGAAGCCCTGCGGGACGTGCACGACGAGGTTGAGCTGACAGTTCCTGCGGAACGCGGTGGGGTCCGCGCCGCCGCCCGCCTTGGCGAGGTAGTCGCTGTAGGTGACCGTGAAGGCCGTGTTGTCCTCGGAGACGGCGACGGCCGCGGTGCCGAGGGGGCAGCCCGAGCCGTTCACCGTGGCGACCTCGATCACGATCTTGTCCGGGGGTGGTTCGAGGATCCCGGTGGTGTTCTGAGCGGGGATGGTCGATCCGAACAGCGCCGCGACGGCGCCGCTCAGCAGCAGTGCACCAGCCATGATTCTCCGTTCCATTGCTGAGGAGGGGGGTTGGAGAAGTGCCTGTGGTGCGTGGAGCACAGTGCGGGTGCCTGGAGCGGATTGCGTGAGCGATGCGGATCGTATGGACCAATGAGGCCCCGGGCCAGAGCGATGTCCGGCCATTCACCGCCTCACGGTTCCCCCCTCCCCCCGGCTGCCCCCACCGCCTCCGAATCACCGCGTCTTGACGGGTATACGTCACGCTCAATCTCTGGTAGGAAACCTTCCTAACAGTACGCGGAACCATGAACTCCCCCTTCTGGAGGCCCTCGTGGAGACCCCCCACATACGCCCGCGCACCACTGACACCTCCCGCCGCACCCTCCTCGCCTTCATCGGCGCGGCGGCCGTGGCGGGCCCCCTGATCGCCACGCAGACAGCAACCGCGACCCAGGCCTCGCCCGGGGTCACGGCCGGTGGACTCGACGACCCCGCGAAGAAGGAGATCGCGATGCAGATCGTCTGCAGCGCGGAGAACTCCTCGCTGGAGTGGAAGGAGCAGTATCGATACTGCGAGGACATCGGCGACGGCCGCGGCTACACCGCGGGCATCATCGGCTTCTGTTCCGGCACCGGCGACATGCTCGACCTGGTCGAGCTGTACACCCAGCGCAAGCCGAACAACATCCTCGCCAAGTACCTCCCCGCGCTGCGCGAGGTCGACGGCACCGACTCGCACGACGGCCTCGACCCGACGTTCAAGCCCGACTGGGAGCGGGCGGCCGAGGACCGGGAGTTCCAGAAGGCGCAGAACGACGAGCGCGACCGCGTCTACTTCAACCCGGCGGTCAAGCAGGGCAAGGCGGACGGCATCGGCGTCCTCGGCCAGTTCTGCTACTACGACGCGATCGTCATGCACGGCGACGGGAGCGACGCGACCAGCTTCCGCAACATCCGTAAGCGCGCGCTGCGTTCGGCCAAGCCGCCGGCGCAGGGCGGCGACGAGGTGACGTACCTGAACGCCTTCCTCGACGCGCGCGTCTGGGCGATGAAGCAGGAGGAGGCCCACGAGGACACCAGCCGGGTCGACACCGCGCAGCGGGTCTTCCTGAAGAAGCGGAACCTCAACCTGGACACACCGCTGGACTGGAAGGTGTACGGCGACCCGTACCACATCGGGTAGCCGTACCTCCGCGCGGGTGTGCGGGGCGCTCTCGGCGTCCCGCACACCCGCGCAACCTCTTGCCACTCACAGGTTGAAGTGGATACGGTCCCGGCCAACTCCCCGTCTACGCGCGTCAACCTGCACCGAGGTGAGAGACCGATGTTCCTCCGTATGACCCTGCTGACCGCTGTCACCACCACGCTCGTCACCGCGGGGGCTGCCACGGCCCCCGCGGCAGGCGACGCGATGGTCCCCGCCGCGGACGACGGCTGGCAGCAGGCGGGTGCGGGCATGACCACCGGCATCAGCGGTCTCGCCCTCACCGGCCGCGCGGGCGGCGCCACCCACGCCCTCGTCGTACGCGACAACAAGAAGCCGGGACAGAACCGCGTCGCCGACCTCACCTACCGGCCGGGCCGTTCCGCGGTCGTCGAGCCGCTCGCCTGGTCCGGCGGCGCCGAGCCGATCGACCTGGAGGCTATCGAGGCGGTGCCCGGAACCACCGACGAGTACGTGGCGCTCGCCGGCCGCGGCCTCGTCTACCGCCTCAAGGTGACGGGCTCCGAGGCCGAGGTCCTCGACACCTCGCCGCTGCCCGCCATCGCGGACGGCGACGACTACGAGAGCCTCGCGCTGACCTCGCGGCACGGCAGGATGGCCGCCGTCTGGGCGGACCGGGGCGCGGGCAAGGACCGCCCTGCGACGCTGCGCGCGGCGCCGTTCTCCTTCAACAAGTACGGCGAGGCCGACTTCGGCCCGGTACGGACCGCCCGCTTCCGCACGCCCTACCCGACCGGGGCCGTCCGGCACGCCTCCGACATATCGGTCACGGACTCGGGCCGCCTGCTGATCGGCGCGGCATCGGACGCGGGCGATGACGGCCCCTTCGACTCGGCGGTCGTGGACGCGGGCACGCTGTCGGTGACGCGCTCGGGCAAGGTGCGTCTCTCGGTCGCCAAGTCCCCCGACGTCCTGCGGAAGTTCAAGGGCCACAAGATCGAGGCGGTCGAGTGCGTGCCGGGCACGCGCACGGCCCTGCTCGGCACGGACGACGAGAACGCAGGCGGGTCCGTCAACTCCGCGGCGGTGTGCGGAAAGCAGCGCGGCGGTGTGCGGAAAGCAGCGCCGTCGCCCGACCGCCGCTCCCGGTGCGCATGCGGTGCCGGTGCTACCGTCTCGCCATGTCCAAGGCCGAGATCGACACGCTGACCGCCGAGTTCCTCGGCTCCCTCGACAACCGGGGCGGCAGGGCCGCCGACGTGGGCCGTATCCGCCGCCTGATGGTGCCGGGCGGCCTTCTCGTCGTGACGGGCCCGAAGTACACGGCGTACACGGTGGAGGAGTTCATCGGGCCCCGCGAGGAACTGCTCTCCAGCGGAAGGGTCGTCGAGTTCCACGAGTGGGAGATCTCCGAACGGACCGAGATCGTGGGCGACATCGCGACGCGGTTCGGCGAGTACGGCAAGTCGGGGATCGCGAACGGCGAGCCCTTCGAGGGGCGTGGCGCCCAGACCTTCCAGTTCGTCCGTACCCCGGAGGGCTGGCGGATCGCGGCGTTCTCCTGGTACGACCACGACTGACCGCACCGCCGACGAGGTACGCACCTTTCAGTGCGTACTTGTGGCCCACCGCTCACTGATCAAGGCTGAAGAGGCCCCCACTCCCCCGGCGCTCCGACCGGGGACTCCCTCCCCCTTGAACAGGAGTATCCGTGAGCACCCCTGCCCCCGTCACCGTCATCGGCCTCGGCGAGATGGGCCACGCGCTGGCCACCGCCCTTCTCGACGCCGGGCATCCCACGACCGTCTGGAACCGCAGCGCAGGGAAGGACGATGCCCTGGTGGAGCGCGGTGCCGTGCGGGCCGCGAGTGTCGAGGAGGCGGTCCTCGCAAGCCCGTTGACCGTGGTCTGCCTGCTCGACTACGACGTCGTACGCACCCTCATGTCGCCCGCCGCCGACGCGCTGCGGGGCCGCACGCTGGTCAACCTCACCAACGGCACGCCGGACCAGGCCCGCGAGACGGAGGTCTGGGCCACCGGGCTCGGGGCCGACTATCTGGACGGCGGGATCATGGCGATTCCCTCGACCGTCGCGACCCCGCAGGCGTTCGTCCTCTACAGCGGCGAGGAGCGGCACTTCGCGGCGCACCGGGAGACGCTTGAGGCACTGGGCGCGGCCACGTATCTGGGCAGGGACGTGGGGATCGCCTCGCTGTACGACCTGGCGCTGCTGAGCGCGATGGACATGATGTTCGCCGGTTTCTTCCACTCGGTCGCCATGGCCACCTCTCACAAGGAGGGCAGCGCGACGGGCTTCACCGAGTTGCTCGTGCCCTGGCTGACGAACATGGCGCAGGTGATGCCCGCGTTCGCCGCCGATGTGGACGCGGACCGCGCGTCGGGCGCCGAACCGGCCCTGGCGCAGGGCCTCGACGTCGTGCTCGCCGGGACCCGCAACATGCTCGGTGCCACGCGGGACGCGGGCGTACGCGCCGACTTCTTCGAGCGGTCGGTGGCGGAACTGGAGAAGCGGATCGCCGAGGGCCGCACGGCCTACACGGGCCCGGACGCGGTCCGCGCGCTGCGGGTCGACCCGGCCTGAGCCGACTCCCGACCGGACCTGGGCCGGGCCGGATGTCCGCGAATCCTCCCGGAATTGTCCGTGATCCGTAACAGAGGGATCCTCTGGCCCCATTGCCCCGTCCTGCCAGGTGGCCGCAGGGCGGCCGGAGATCGGTGAGGCACTGAGGGAATGGGGCGGACATGGCGCGGCACAGTGGCGGGCGGGGTTGGTACGGCAAGATGCTCGGGGCGGCGCTCGGGGTGACGATGCTCGCCACCGGCGCCTCGGTGTGGACAGCGCAGGCCGGTACCGAGGACGAGGCCGCGCCGGCGGCAAAGGCTCCGACCAGTGCCGTCAAGCCGGTCTCGAAGACCATTGCGCACGCCTCGGACGCCGGCGAGCGCGGCATCAACATCACCATCGACGACGGCCCCGACCCCAAGTGGACCCCTCAAGTGCTCGACCTGCTGCGGCAGTACGAGGTGAAGGCCACGTTCTGCATGGTGGGGACGCAGGCGCAGGCCCACCCGGACCTCGTGAAGAAGGTCGTCGCTGCCGGGCACCGGCTGTGCGACCACTCGGTGTCGCACAACACCGCCATGGACAAGGACACCCAGGCCTACCAGTCGAAGCAGATACTCGATGCCGAGCGCATGATCACCAAGGCTTCCGGTGGCGTGCGGCCGATGTACTACCGCGCGCCCGGCGGTGCCTTCACCCCGTACAGCCGGGGGCTCGCCGCGGATCGGGGCATGCGCCCGCTGGGCTGGAACGTGGACAGCAAGGACTTCGAGCGCCCCGGCACGGAGACGATGGTCGCCACTGTCAAGCGGGAGCTGTCCAACGGCCCGACCATCCTCTTCCACGACGCGGGCGGCGACCGCACCCAGACGGTCGAGGCCCTGCGTCAACTCCTGCCCTGGTTCAAGGAGCAGGGCTACACCTTCGGCTTCCCGGTGCGCTGACTCACTGCTCCACCCCTACGTAGGTGAGGTTGCAGCTGCCGATCTCGCCCATGGCCCCGAGGTACGGGTAGGTGAACCCCAGCGTCTTGGTGCCCGCGGACGTGTAGTTGAGCTCGATGGTCTGGGTGGAGTGCGCCGGCATGTCCGCGACGCGCCAGGTCGGGGTCTGGCCGTTGTCCTCGATGGAGAACTCGCCGCGGGTGAAGCCGTGCAGGAAGTCCGTGTTGTTGATGAACGTGACGCGGTCGACGTGGGCCCGCGGCCCGTCCCAGTTCCCCTCGAAGGTCGCCTGGAGCGCGTCGTTCGGGATGTCGATGGCCAGTTCTTCGTTGTCGCAGCTGTCGCCCCAGTGGACGTTCACCATGTGCTGGTTGTAAGCCTTCGCGATGAAGGCGCCCTCGGCGTGCGCGGTGCCGCTGGTGAACGCCAGCAGGGCCGCGGCCGCCGCGGCACTCAGGGTGAGCGTCTTCTTGCGGGTCATGTCGGTCTCTCCTTCTGCGGGGGCCACGAACTACACGGAGAACAGCTGGAAGTTGCGGACGTCGAAGAAGCCGGGGGACCATGCCGTCGAGTACTCGCCGTAGGGAACGATGTTGGTGCCCTGCCGGGTGCAGCTCCCCGGCCCGCAGACGACCACGCTCGCGTAGAAGCTGCTTCCGGGGCCGCGGTAGCAGCGGATCGTGAACCGATGCCCGTCCTCGGTCACCGACGGCGGGTTGCACTGGATGGAGTCCCGCACGGGCGGCGCGCCGCTCGCGGCTCCCGAACTCCCGAGTACGGCACAGACGGCCAGAGCCACCGCCCCCGCCGCCCGCCGCGTCCTGATGAACGTCACCTGTGGATCCTCCCGTCGTCCGGGCGGCATCCGGTCCGCCCGCCACCCGTCGAGCACTCTCCGTAACAGAGTAATTACGTCAGGTGCTCGCGTGAGGGGAGTGAAGAGCGCGCGTGACGGGCGCGAAGGGGCAGAGCCTCAGCCGTCGATCGCCTGGTACGCCGCCCTGAGCGGAGTGCGCAGGGCGGGGGCTCACGGGCCCGGACGTCAATGGGTGACGGCGGCCGGCTCGGACTCCGCGGTCGTCGCCCCCGGGACCGAACCCGCCTTGGCGCCCAGGTGCTTGAAGACCAGGTTCAGGGCCACCGCGAGGATGCAGCCGGTGGAGATCCCGGAGCCGAGGACGATCTGCGCCCAGTCGGGAAACGCGTCGTAGAAGCCGTCCGAGAGGGCGGGGGCGAGGCCCGCGCCGAGGGTGACGACCACGATCAGCGCGTTGTCGCCGCGGTGCAGGTCGGCCTGGAGCAGCGTCTGGATGCCGCTGACCGCGATGGAGCCGAAGAGGAAGAGGCTGACGGCGGCGAGCACCGGCATGGGGACCACGGAGATCAGCGCCGCCGCGGCCGGGCTGAGCCCGATCAGGACGAGGATCGCGCCGCTGAGCGCGACGACGAAGCGGCTGCGCACCTTGGAGATGACGACCAGGCCGATGTTCTGCGCGAACGCGCTGGCGTGGAAGGCGTTGAAGAGCGGGCCGAGCGCGGAGCCGAGGGCGTCGGCGCGCAGTCCGCGGGCGATGGTCTTCTCGTCGACGTCCTTCTCGACGATCCTGCCGAGGGCGATCATGTCGGCGGTCGACTCGGTGAGGATCACCAGCATCACGACGCACATGGAGATGATGGCCGGAAGGTTGAACTCCGGTGCACCGAAGTGCAGCGGGGACGGGATGCCGACCGGGTCCGCGCCGTCGAGCTTCGAGAAGTCGGCGAGGCCCATCGGTATCGCGAGCAGCGTGCCGAAGATCATCGCGAAGAGCATGCTGATCTGCTTCAGGAAGCCGCGGGTGAACCGCTGGAGCAGGAGCATCACGAGGACGGTGGCGCCCGCGAGGCCGATGCTCTTCGGCTCGGGCGTACCGGTCGTGGAGTCGTCGACGATCCAGTCGTACGCGACGGGGATGAGCGAGACGCCGATCAGCGTGATGACCGAGCCGGTGACCACCGGCGGGAAGAAGCGGACCAGACGCGAGAAGTACGAACTGACCAGGAATCCGAAGAGACTTGAGACGATGATCGCGCCGAAGACGATCGGCATGCCCGCCTCGACGCCGCCCTGCGTCGCGATGATCGTCAGCATCACGCCGACGCCCGCGAACGAGACGCCGTTGACGAACGGCAGCCGTGAGCCGATGAAGTTGCCGATCCCGAGGGTCTGCAGCAGGGTCGCGATGCCCGCCATCAGGAGGCTGCCGCCCATGAGTACGGCGGTGTCGCCCGGCGACATCTTCGCCGCGACCGCCACGACGAGCGGGACGGAGACCGCGCCCGCGTACATGGAGGCGACGTGCTGGAGGCTCGCGACGAGCATGCGGCCGGGCGGCAGGACCTCGTCGACGGGGTGGACCTGGACCTCGGGGGCGCTCGCTCCGTCACCGTCGGGGGCGCCTGCTCCGTCACCGTCGGGGGCGCCTGCTCCGTCACCGTCGGGGGCGCTCGCTCCGTCGCCGGAGGGCTTCACTTCAGAACTCATGGGTGGCGCTTCTTCCGTTGCGTGACGCCGGAAGTCGGCCTCGTCCGGTGGGAGTTCAAGAGACACGGGAGGAGGCCGACAGTAAACCGACTGGAAAGTAACTTCCGCCATACGGTTGGCGGCGCCACGACGTTACGTCAGTGCACCCCGGCTGCGGAAGACCCCGCACGTGAGGAGCTCGTGCGCTGTTCGGCGATGGCCGTACCGCCTTCCATCGGCGCCGTGACGTCGTCGTCGTCGCGGCCCTTGCCGATGTGGTTGAAGACCAGGTTCAGGAGCACGGCCGCCACGCAGCCCGTCGAGATGCCCGAGTCGAGGATGATCTTCGCGGTCTCCGGGAAGGCGTGGTAAAACTCCGGCGCCGCGATCGGGATCAGGCCGACGGCCAGCGAAACGGCCACGATCAGAACGTTGTTGTCACGCTCCAGGTTCGCCTTGACCAGCGTCTGGATGCCGCTGGCCGCGACCGAGCCGAAGAGCACCACGCCCGCGCCGCCGAGCACCGGACGCGGCACGACGGCGATCAGCGAGGCGGCCATCGGGCACAGGCCCATCAGGACCAGGAAGCCGCCACCCGCCGCGACGACGTACCGGCTGCGGATCTTCGTCATCGCGACCAGGCCGATGTTCTGCGCGAACGCGCTGCACATGAAGCCGTTGAAGAGCGGGCTGATCGCCGAGCCGAGGGTGTCGGCGCGCAGGCCCGCGGCGATGGTCTTCTCGTCGGCCGGACGGTCCACGATCTCGCCGAGGGCGAGCATGTCGGCCGTCGACTCCGTCATGGAGACGACCATGACGACACAGAGCGAGACGATCGCGGCGGCCGCGAACTGCGGGGCGCCGAAGTGGAACGGCGTCGGGAAGCCGACGACGTCCGCGTCGCCGACCGGGCTGAAGTCCGTGACGCCGAACGGGATCGCGACGAGCGTGCCGATGACCAGACCGAGCAGGACCGCGATCTGCTTCACGAAGCCGGTGGTGAACCGGCGAAGCAGCAGCACGATGACGAGCGTGATGCCGGCCAGGGCGAGGTTCTTCGTCGAGCCGTAGTCGTCGGCGTCGGGGGCGGGCCCCTGGGCCCAGCCGAAGGCGACCGGCATCAGCGAGATGCCGATGAGGGTGATGACGGTGCCGGTGACCACCGGCGGGAAGAACCGCACCATCTTCGAGAAGAACGGGGCAGCGATGAAGCCGAGGATGCCCGCGACGATCACCGCGCCGAAGATGATCGGCAGCGCGTCGTCCTTGTCCTTGGTCGAGTCGACGACCGCGAGCATGGGCGCGACACCGGCGAAGGTGACGCCGTTGACGAAGGGCAGCCGGGCGCCGATCTTCCAGATGCCGAGCGTCTGCAGGAACGTCGCGAGACCCGCGGTGAACAGACAGGCGCCGGTCAGGAACGTGAGGTCCTTGGCGGAGAGGCCGATGGACGCGCCGACGATCAGGGGCGGGGCGACGACGCCCGCGTACATGGCGGCCACGTGCTGAAGGCCGGTGGTGGCCATCTTCAGGGGTGGGAGTTTCTCGTCGACCGGGTGTACGGCCTGTATGGAGCCCTCTTCGGAGTCGGGTTCCGGGGTGGTGCCTTGCTTGGTGAACCTGGGCTTGGTGGCCACTGTGGCTCCTCCGGTTGTTTTCCAGTCCCGGCCCGCGGCCGGCACTTTTCGCTTCTGGGAGGTGGTGCGTGGTGCAAGGGCTTGCTCGATGTGAAGTTGTGGGTACTGCGCCCAGGTAGTACTGACCGCCCCGGGAACGCGAAGCTTTGGGCCGCGTTCCGGGGCGGCACTTGAGCAGCCCGCTCGGCTGCTCAAGTCCGGTCGAGGGCCGTCCCCCCCGACCGGAGTTCTTGGGTTCAGCCCTCGGCGGCGATCCGCGCGAGACGCTGCGCCTGATCCCGCGTGGAGCGGGCGATGGCGTCCTCGTCGGCGTGCAGCAGGCGGCCGCCCTCGACGACCGGCTTGCCGTTGACGAGGGAGAGGGTGACCGGGGCCGCTGCGCCGAAGACGATCGCGGTCACCGGGTCGGCGATCGAGGCGTGCCCGATGCCGTCGATCTTCCAGAGCACGAGGTCGGCGAGCTTGCCGGCCTCGAGGGAGCCGATCTGCGTGGCACGGCCCAGGACTTGGGCGCCTCCGTACGTCCCCAGGCGCAGCGCCTGACGGGCGTTCAGGGCGGCCTCGCGGTGCGCGCCGAGGCGGTTGATCAGCAGGGCGTTGCGCAGCTCGGTGTGGAGCTCGCCGGACTCGTTCGACGCGGTGCCGTCGACGCCGAGACCGACGGGGACGCCCGCCTTGAGCATGTCGGGGACGCGGGCGATGCCGGCTGCGAGACGCGCGTTGGAGGACGGGCAGTGGGCAACTCCCGTACCGGTGCGGGCGAACGCCGCGATGTCGGAGTCGTTCATGTGGACGCAGTGCGCCATCCACACGTCCTCACCGAGCCAGCCGGTCGACTCGAAGTACTCGGTCGGGCCCTTGCCGAAGAGCTCGTGGCAGAACTTCTCCTCCTCGACCGTCTCGCTGCCGTGGGTGTGCAGACGTACACCCAGGCGACGGGCCAACTCGGCGCCCTGCTGCATGAGTTCGGTCGACACGGAGAACGGCGAGCAGGGCGCGACGGCGACCTGCGTCATCGCGTCGAAGGACGCGTCGTGGTGCTTCTTGACGGTCTCCTCGGTCGCGGCGAGCGCGCCCTCCAGGGTCTCCACCGCGAAGTCCGGCGGCAGACCACCGTCCTTCTCGCTGCGGTCCATGGAGCCGCGGGCCAGGGTGAAGCGGACGCCCATCTCGGAGGCGGCGCGGATGATCGACCCGGAGAGGTCGCCGGAGCCCTGCGGGAAGACGTAGTGGTGGTCCATGGCGGTGGTGACACCGCCGCGGGCCATCATCGCGAGGGAGCCCTGCGCCGCCGCGTACGTCATCTGCTCGTCGATGCGCGCCCACGTCGGGTACAGCGCCACCAGCCAGTTGAACAGGTTGTGGTCGGTGGCCAGGCCACGGGTGATCCACTGGTAGAAGTGGTGGTGCGTGTTGACCAGGCCGGGCGTGGCGAGGTGGCCGGTGCCGTCGACGCGGCGTACGACGTCCTCCAGGCCCTCGGGCGCCTTGCCCGCGCCGATGGACTCGATCTTGTTGCCGGCGACGACGATGTACCCCGATGCGTACTCGGTGTCGTTGGCGTCGACCGTCGCGATGGCGACGTTCTCGATGACGATGCGGTCTGCCGAAGAAGGTGCCATGGTGCTTCCTTCATTTCGTGAGTGGCGATTGGGCACGGCAGGACCCTAGGAGGATTTGAGTGCCGCAGCCGCGTCGACGCTGCTACGGGTGCCGAGATGGTGGAAGAACAGGTTGAGCAGGACCGCGACGAGCGCGCCGGCGCTGATCCCGGAGCCGAGCACGGTCTGTGCCCACGCGGGAAACTCCGCGTAGAAGGTGGGCGCGGCGAGCGGGATGATGCCCGCCCCGAGCGACACGGCCACCAGGATGATGTTGGAGCTGTCGTCCAGGCCCGCCTCGGAGAGGGTGCGGATGCCGCTGACGGCGATGGAGCCGAAGAGGACGATGCCCGCGCCGCCGAGGACCGGCATGGGGACCACGTTGACGACCGCGCCGAGCACCGGGAAGGCGCCGAGCACGATGAGCGCTCCGCCCGCGACGGCGACGACATAGCGGCTGCGTACGCGGGTCAGCGAGACCACGCCGACGTTCTGCGCGAAGGCCGAGGTCGGGAAGCCGCCGAAGACGGGGCCCACCAGGGTGGCGATGCCGTCGGTGCGCAGGCCGCGGGTGATGGTCTTCCCGTCGGTCTTGCGGTCGCAGATCTCGCCGAGGGCGAGCATGCCGGCCGCCGACTCGGTCATCAGGACCAGCATCACGATGCAGAGCGAGAGGATCGCGGCGGGCTGGAAGGTGGGCGCGCCCGCGGCGAACGGGGTGGGCAGCGCGGCGAGCGGCGCGGACTGCACCGAGGTGAAGTCGGCCATCCCGAACGGGATCGCGGCGAGCGTTCCGATGAACATGCCTGCCAGCAGGGCGACTTGCTTGAGGAAGCCGCGGCCGAAGCGCTGGAAGAGCAGGATCACGACGAGCGTGAAGGCGGCGAGCGCGAGGTACTTCATGTCGCCGAACGTGGGGTCGGTGTCGTCGCCGCCCTGCGCCCACTTCACGGGCACGGGCATCAGCGTGACGCCGATGAGCGTGATGACGACCCCGGTGACCAGCGGCGGGAAGAAGCGGAGCAGCTTGCCGAAGAAGGGTCCGATCACGAGACAGAAGACGCCCGCGACCATCACCGCGCCGTAGATGGCGGGGAGTTGCTCGCCCTTGGCGTTGGTCTCGGCGATGGCGAGGATGGGCGCGATGCCCGCCGAGGAGGCCGCGTTCACGAACGGCAGACGGTTGCCGACGAAGCCCTTGACGCCGAGGGTCTGCAGGATGGTGGCGAGACCGGCGATGAGCAGTCCGGCGGCGATGAGCCGGGTCTGGGCCACGGTGTCGAGACCGCAGGCCTGGCCGATGATGAGCGGAGGGGTAACCACACCCGCGTACATGGCGGCGATGTGCTGGAGTGCGGCGGGGACGAGCCGCGAGGGGTGGAGCTTCTCATCCACCGGGTGACAGACGGGAGTTGACTCACCGTCGGCTATGTCCGATGGGGTGGAACATGGACCTTCTGCAGGGCCCTTTGCAGGCTGTGCCATTGCGGATGTTCCCTCCGGTGTGGCGCGCCCCCGCCCACTGCGGCGAGGCGGGGGCGCGCATCCCGCGTCAGAGGTTGGTCATGTCGACCGGGATCTTCGGCTCGACGCCGTCCCGCAGGATGGTGGCCTCGATGAGGCCGTAGGGGCGGTCGGCGGCGTAGTAGACGGCTCCGTCCTTGGCTTCGTTGTCGAGGCCGAAGGCGGAGAGGTCCTGACGGAAGTGGTGCTTGTTGGGCGCGGAGAAGCGGATCTCGTCGATCTCGCTGCGGTTGTTGATGACCCGCGAACCCATTTGGTACAGCGTCTGCTGGAGCGACAGCGAGTAGGTCTCCACGAAGGCGTGCAGGATATGCTTCTTGGCCTGCTCGTACGACCGCTCCCAACTCGGCATGCGCTGCTCGTCGTTGGTCCAGTTGTGCCGCCACCAGGTGGAGAGCGAGGTGGCGAGGATGCGGTCGTAGTCCTCTTGCAGGGTCGTGTACTTGTCCTTGATGTAGCCCCAGAACTCGGAGTTCGTGGAGTTCATCACGGTCAGGTCCTTCAGACCCGAGAGGACCTCGAAGTTCTCGCCGTCGTAGGTGATCTGGGCGAGCCGCGTCTCCTGGCCCTTGCGGACGAAGGAGTGCTTGACCTCGTCGGCACCGATGAACTTGGAGTTGCTGTCGGAGCCGCCGATGCGCTCCCAGGCGTACTCCTCGATGCGGATGCGCGCGCGGTGGATCGAGGGCTGGCTGTCCACGAAGTGCCGGGCGAGGTGGATGCCGTACTGCTCGGCGGACTCGATGCCGTACTCCTTGGCGAACGCGAAGCAGGTGTTCTTCGTCGTGTCCGTCGGAAGGCAGTTGGCGTTCGAGCCGTTGTAGTGGACGTCGTCCAGGTCGCCGGAGAGGGCGACCGAGACGTTCAGGTCCTTGATGTGGTGGGTGTCGCCGTCCCGCGTGATCTTTACGACCCGGTTCTCAGCCTTGCCGTACTGGTTCTGTCCCAGAATGGTGGGCATGTCTGCTAGCTCCCTCGGTAAACGGAGTAGCCGAACGGGTTGAGCAGCAGCGGTACGTGGTAGTGCTCGCCCGGCGTGACGGCGAACGTGATCGCCACCTCCGGGAAGAACGCTCCGGCCGGACCACTGTCCCGATTCGCGGGGGCGTCCTGCTGCGCCTCGGCTTGCTTGTTCTGCTGGTTCTGCTGGTTCTGCTTGGTCAGGAAGTACGCCTCGGTCTCGAAGTCGAGACGTACGTGCGTGGTCCCCTCCGGCAGGGCCGGGAGGTCCTTGCAGCGCCCGTCCGCGTCGGTCGCGCTGCCGCCGAGCGCCTTCCACTCGGCGCCGGCGCCGCTGCGGGCCGACAGCGAGATGGCGACGCCCTCGGCGGGGCGTCCGACACTGGTGTCCAGGATGTGGGTGGACACCGATGCCGTGCTTCCTGCGGGGGCGGTGCTCATGCGTCGTTTCCTTCTTCCACGAGACGGGTCAGCCGGATGCGGTTGATCTTGCCCAGTTCGGCACGGACGATCTCCCGCTCCTCCTCCGCCCCGTTCTCGATCCGGATCTTGAGCTGGCCGAGCATGAACTCGGCGGTGGCGCCGGTCGCGCAGATCAGGAAGACGTGTCCGAACTTCTCCTGGTAGGCCAGGTTCAGTTCGAGCAGTTCGGCCTTGAGCTCCTCGGAGGCCCCGGCCATGCCGCGCTGTTCGCGGGCGGAGGTCGGGTCCCCCGGCTTCGGGCGGCCGATCGGCGGGTGCCCCGCCATCGCTTCGGCGAGGTCCTCCGCGGTGAGCTCGGCCATGGCGGCGTCGCTCGCGGCGAAGAGGGCTTCGGCGGTGGCGTAGGGGCGCTGGGAGAGCAGCTTGCTCCCCCAGACCGAAGAGGCACAGGCCTCGTGGAGCGCGGTGGTGGCCGCGGCCTCCTCCAAGGCGTTGAACCGGGTCAGACCCGGTGTCGTACTCGAAGTCACGGGAGCCTCCGTGGCCTTGTGCTGGACGGGCTGCGGAACAGCTAAGACCTTCAACAACACCGCGTCAACAGTTTGTTGAAATAACTTGAACAAAGAAGCCGCCACCCGGCAATACGGGTGACGGCTCGGCTGCGCTGAGTGATTCGGGGTCGACTTCCGGGTGCGGAACTAGTCCCCCTTCGCCGCATTCTCCCTGTTCAGGTAGTTGTAAACGGTGAAACGGCTGACGCCCAACGCGCTCGCCACCGTCTCCACGCCATGCCGCACGGAGAACGCACCCCGCGCCTCCAATATCCGCACAACCTCCTGCTTCGCCTTGCGGTCCAGCTCCGAGAGCGGACACCCCCGCTTGCGCTCCAGGGCGAGCAGGATGTGGTCCAGCGAGTCGGCGAGCTGCGGCAGGCGCACGGCCACCACGTCCTCGCCCTCCCAGGCCAGGACCACGTCGTCGACCCCCGCCTGGTCCGGCGGCACCATCTCGCCGCCCATGGCGTCCACCAGCGGCTTGACCGCGGTGACGAACGGGTCGTCCCCGAAACCGGTCACTTATCCCCCTCCCCCGGCTTTCGCACTTCCCCCGGTTCGCCGATCACGTTGACCTGCAGCGAGACCCGGGTGGCCCCCGCACCCAGGGACCGGCGCAGCATCGCGTCGACCGCGGTCAGCACCGCGTCGACATCACCCTCCGCCGTATTGCCGAACGGACCTACGTCCACCGCGTCCAGCGGTGCCCCCTCAATGACCTCACGGGCCGCCAGCGCATGCGCGGGGGCCTCGTCGAGGTCGAAGGGTTCGGTCGTGAACTCCACTCTCAATCGCACGCGGCCAACCTAACGCCGCCCGTCGAAATTTCGGCAGCCCCCTCTTGACAGCTTCCGCAGATCGAAGGCAGTCTTCCACCAGACAGAAATGAACTTCCGCAATACGGAAGGAGCGCGGAAGCCCCATGGGATACTCCGACCAGCGCTTCGATGTGAACCTGTCGATCCTCTTCACCGAGCTCCCGCTCCTGGAGCGCCCCGCGGCCGCCGCGAAGGCGGGCTTCACCGCGGTCGAGCTGTGGTGGCCCTGGGTCGACGCCCCCACCCCCGAGCAGTCCGAGCTCGACGCCCTGAAGAAGGCGATCGAGGACGCTGGCGTCCAGCTCGTGGGCCTGAACTTCTACGCCGGACAGCTGCCGGGCCCCGACCGCGGCGCCCTGTCGGTCCCCGGCGAGGAGAGCGAGAAGTTCCGTGCGAACCTCTCGGTGGCGGCGGACTTCGCGCAGTCGCTCGGCTGCACGGCGCTGAACGCCCTGTACGGCAACCGCGTCGAGGGTGTGGACCCGGCGGTCCAGGACGAACTCGCCCTGGAGAACCTGGTGTTGGCGGCCCGCGAGGCCGACCGCGTCGGCGCGGTCCTGCTGATCGAGGCGCTGAACAAGCCGGAGTCGCCGCTCTGCCCGATCGTGAGCGCGCCCAAGGCGATCGAGATCGTCGACAAGGTGAACGCGGCCACGGGGCTCGGCAACGCCAAGTTCCTCATGGACCTCTACCACCTGTCCATGAACGGCGAGGACCTGCCGTCGGTCATCGAGCAGTACGCCGCCAAGACCGGCCACGTGCAGATCGCGGACAACCCCGGCCGCGGCGCCCCCGGGACGGGATCCCTCCCGCTGGAGGCCCTGCTCGACCAGCTCAAGAAGGCCGGCTACGAGGGGTGGGTCGGCCTGGAGTACAAGGCCGCCGACGCCGCCGCCTCCTTCGGCTGGCTGCCCGCCGAGGCCCGCGCCGCGCGCTGAGCGCCAACTCACCGTCGTACGAAAGCAGTTAGAGAGGCACCCTCATGAGCAACCTCCCCAAGATCGCGTGGATCGGCCTCGGCATCATGGGCTCCCCCATGTCCGAGAACCTGATCAAGGCGGGTTACTCCGTCACCGGCTTCACCTTGGAGCAGGACAAGCTGGACCGGCTCTCCGCCGCCGGCGGCACCGCGGCGAAGTCCATCGCCGAGGCCGTCGAGGACGCCGACGTCGTCGTCACGATGGTGCCCGCCTCTCCGCAGGTCGAGGCCATCGCGTACGGTGCCGACGGCATCCTGGAGAACGCCAAGTCCGGCGCGCTGATCGTCGACATGTCCTCGATCACCCCGCAGACCTCGGTGGACCTGGCCAAGGCCGCCAAGGAGAAGGGCCTGCGTGTCCTGGACGCCCCGGTGTCCGGTGGCGAGGCCGGTGCCATCGAGGCCGTGCTCTCCATCATGGTCGGCGGCGAGCAGGCCGACTTCGACGAGGCCAAGCCGCTCTTCGACGCTCTGGGCAAGACCATCGTGCTGTGCGGTCCGCACGGCTCGGGCCAGACCGTGAAGGCCGCCAACCAGCTGATCGTCGCCGTCAACATCCAGGCGTGCGCCGAGGCCGTGGTCTTCCTGGAGAAGTCCGGTGTGGACCTGCAGGCCGCGCTCGACGTCCTGAACGGTGGACTCGCGGGCTCGACCGTGCTGACCCGCAAGAAGGACAACTTCCTGAACCGGGACTTCAAGCCCGGCTTCCGGATCGACCTGCACCACAAGGACATGGGCATCGTCACCGACGCCGCCCGCAACGTCGGCGCCGCGCTGCCCGTCGGCGCCGTGGTCGCCCAGCTGGTCGCCTCGCTGCGCACCCAGGGTGACGGCGGTCTCGACCACTCGGCGCTGCTCCGTGCCGTCGAGCGGCTCTCCGGCGCCCAGCTCTGAAGGACCCTTCACCCAGGGGCCCTTCGCGCCCGGCCTCGCGCCGGGCGCACCCCAGACTTCCGGGCCGTGGCGGCGCTGACACCTGTCCTGTCGCGCCCAGGCGTCGCCGCGGCCCGGAACCGCATCATCAACTTCAACAAACTGTTGACGTAGCTGTTCAGGGGTCCTTAGTCTCCGAACACCTCAGCGAACATCTCAGCAGTCACAGCACGGAAGGTCACGATGTCGAAGCGCGTGCTTACGACCGAGTCCGGCGCCCCCGTCGCCGACAACCAGAACTCCGCCACCGCCGGCGTCGGTGGCCCGCTCCTGCTCCAGGACCAGCACCTCCTGGAGAAGCTCGCCCGCTTCAACCGTGAGCGCATCCCGGAGCGCGTGGTGCACGCCCGCGGTTCCGGCGCGTACGGCTACTTCGAGGTGACCGACGACGTCACCGGCTTCACCCACGCCGACTTCCTCAGCGAGATCGGCAAGCGCACCGAGGTCTTCCTGCGCTTCTCGACCGTGGCGGACAACCTCGGCGGCGCGGACGCGGTCCGCGACCCGCGCGGTTTCGCCCTGAAGTTCTACACCGAAGAGGGCAACTACGACCTCGTCGGCAACAACACCCCGGTCTTCTTCATCAAGGACCCGCTGAAGTTCCCCGACTTCATCCACTCCCAGAAGCGCGACCCCTTCACGGGCAAGCAGGAGCCGGACAACGTCTGGGACTTCTGGGCGCACGCCCCCGAGGCGACGCACCAGATCACCTGGCTGATGGGTGACCGCGGCATCCCCGCCTCGTACCGCCACATGAACGGCTACGGCTCGCACACCTACCAGTGGACGAACGCGCAGGGCGAGGCCTTCTTCGTCAAGTACCACTTCAAGACGAACCAGGGCATCCGCTCCCTCTCCGCCGAGCAGGGCGCCGAGCTCGCGGGCAAGGACCCCAACTCGCACCAGACGGACCTGCTGCAGGCCATCGAGCGGGGCGTCAACCCGTCCTGGACGCTGCACGTGCAGATCATGCCGGCGGCGGACGCGGCGGAGTACCGCTTCAACCCGTTCGACCTCACCAAGGTGTGGCCGCACAAGGACTACCCGCTGCAGCGCGTGGGCCGCCTGGTCCTGGACCGCAACCCCGACAACGTGTTCGCGGAGGTGGAGCAGGCAGCCTTCTCCCCGAACAACTTCGTCCCCGGCATCGGTCCGTCCCCCGACAAGATGCTCCAGGGCCGCCTGTTCGCCTACGCGGACGCGCACCGCTACCGCCTGGGCGTCAACCACACCCAGCTCGCGGTGAACGCCCCCAAGGCGACGAAGGCCGACAACTACGGCCGCGACGGCCTGATGGCGTCCAACGCGTACGGCCGGGACCGCAAGAACTACGAGCCCAACTCGTACGACGGCCCCGCCGAGACCGGCAAGGCCCTGTCCGCCCCGCTCGCCGTCAACGGCCACACGGGTACGCACGCGGCTCCCGCCCACACCAAGGACGACGACTTCTTCCAGGCGGGCGAGCTGTACCGCCTGATGTCGGAGGACGAGAAGTCGCGTCTGGTGGCGAACATCGCCGGCGGCCTGTCCCAGGTCTCCCGCGACGACGTCATCGAGAAGAACCTCGCCCACTTCCACGCCGCCGACGCCGACTACGGCAAGCGCGTCGAGGAGGCCGTCCGCGCCCTGCGCGAGGACTGAGCGAGTCGTAACTCCCAGGCTGCGCCGGTGGATTGACGGGAGGTCGACCCGCCGGTGCTGAGCCCGCACCGCTGTCACGGACCCGGATGAGGGGTGGTACGTGACGCACGCGGGCAGTCCGCCGAGGCGGACAGGCACGGGTCCGCGGCGGTTCCGCGAGCCAGTGCGGTGGTCAAAGGTACGGACGGCTCTCCTCTCGACCTGAGGGAGGAGAACCCCCGACCCATCGCGACCGCCGCGGCCCCAGCCGAAACCCTCCGCTCGCCACGGGGGTCCCACAGGCTCCGTCCGGCCGCGCGTATGCATGTTCCGCCAGTCGCGCGCCGTCGGGCGGCAACAACTTCACAGGCCTCAGGGCCGGTTGAGCCAGAGCGGCGAGTACGGAACGGTCTCCGTACTCGCCGCTCTCTTGTGCGTGGCGGCTCGCTTGTGCGTGGCGGCTCGCTTGGGTACGGAAGTCGTCCATGAACCACCACCGCCCAGGCGACCTGTACCGACGCTGGCCCACCCGTGACGTCCCGAACATCGTCATACTGCGGATCGCCGGACTGCGCATGTCCCCTTCCGGGGGCCGCCGTTGGGTCCGCCGTCAAACCCTCGTCTTCGCCCTCGCCTGCCTCGGTCCGGCCCTGCTCGCCGCGGTGGCGATCGCCACGGGCCTCACCCACAAGCGTGACGTCCTCTCGCACTTCGGCTGGACCGCGTTCTTCGTCGGCCTCGACGTCATCGCCGTCGCCGTGCACTGGTGGGTGTGCCGCCTCTTCCTCGCCGTGTCCGAGGACCTGGACGCCATACTGACTCCCCCCGGGCGAACGGCCGTTCACTCCTGGATCGACGCCAAGACGTCCCGGGGGCGGCAGGTGCGGGCCATGGTGATCGGCGGGGTACTGCTCGCGGGCGGCCTGCTCACCGCCGATACGCTCGCCGCCGACGGCGTCAGGGGCGGCGACGGCGACTCCCTCTTCGTGGCGGTCACGTCGTACGCCACGGTCACCTGGAGCGGCGTCCTGTACGGCTCCAGCGGCTACTGGCTGCTCAACGGGGGCCGCATGGCCACCGTCGTGTCCCGCCGGGGGAACGTGAAGCTGCTGTGGTCCGCGCCCGCCAGGACGCCCGGCATGGAGAAGATGTCGTCGGCGTACCGTCTGGCCTCGCTGATGGTCTCCCTGGGCACGGCCGCCGGACTCGTCCCGGTGCTCAGCTGGGCCTATTCGGGACCGCAGGACACCAGCGTCTCGGTGGTCAAGTGGTCCGTCATCGCCTCGACCCTCGTCATGGCGGCCGTGTTCTCGCTGCTGCCCCAGTTGCATCTGTCCATGGCGATCGGCGAGGCCAAGTCCGAGAGCCTGCGCAAGATCTCGGCGCTGCTCCCCGACGACGTACCGACGCATCAGGTGCCGGTCGACGAACAGACCGCCCGCAACATCGAGTTGCTCGCCATGGTCGCGAGCAGTCCGAGTTCCACGATCACGGGCCAGACGGTGGCTTCGGTGATCCTGGCCCTCATGGGCGCGACGGTGCCCGCACTGGCGCAGGTGATCTTCTAGCGCGTGGGCGACGGCGTCCGTACGCACGCCGAAGGGGCGGTCCACCCCCCTCAGGTGGACCGCCCCTGTTCGGTGCGGTGTTCAGGCCCCGCAGGCCTCGGTCAGACCTTCAGCGGACGGATCGCCGTCGGCGCGTGGCCCGGCTCCGTCGCGATCTCCTCGAACTCCTTGACCGCGCTGATGTCGGCCGTGGGGCTCATCGAGATGTTCGTGACGCGCTCCAGGATCGCCTCGACGACCACCGGGACGCGGTGCTCGGCCGCGAGCTTCTTGGCCTGTTCGAAGGCGGGCAGGAGCTCGTCGGGCTCGGTGACGCGGATCGCCTTGCAGCCGAGGCCCTCGGCGACCTTGACGTGGTCGACGCCGTAGACGCCCAGCTCCGGGGAGTTCTGGTTCTCGAACTCCAGGTTGACCTGGAAGTTGATGTCCAGGCCGATCTGCGCCTGGCGGATCAGGCCCAGGTAGGCGTTGTTCACCAGGACGTGGACGTACGGGATGCGGTGCTGCGCGCCGACCGCCAGCTCCTCGATCATGAACTGGAAGTCGTAGTCGCCGGAGAGGGCGACCACCGGGGTCTCCGGGTCGGCCTTGGAGACGCCGAGCGCGGCCGGGATGGTCCAGCCGAGCGGGCCCGCCTGGCCGCAGTTGATCCAGTGCCGCGGCTTGTAGACATGCAGCATCTGCGCGCCCGCGATCTGCGAGAGGCCGATGGTGGTGACGTAGCGCGTCTCGGGGCCGAAGGCCTTGTTCATCTCCTCGTACACGCGCTGCGGCTTCATCGGGACGTTGTCGAAGTGCGTGCGGCGCTGCAGCGTCTCCTTGCGCTTGAGGTGGGACGCGACCCACTCCGCGCGGTCCGGCAGCTTGCCCGCGGCCTTCAGCTCCTTGGCCACCTCGACGAACAGCTCGAGCGCGGCCTTGGCGTCCGACGCGATGCCGTAGTCGGGCGCGAAGATCTTGCCGAGCTGGGTCGGCTCGATGTCGACGTGCACGAACTTGCGGCCCTTGGTGTACACGTCCAGGTTGTAGCCGGTGTGACGGTTGGCCCAGCGGTTGCCGATGCCGAGGACGAAGTCCGACTCCAGGAACGTCGCGTTGCCGTAGCGGTGGCCGGTCTGCTGGCCGACCATGCCCGCGTTCAGGTCGTGGTCGTCGGGGATGGTGCCCCAGCCCATCAGGGTCGGCACGACCGGGGTGTCGGTGATCTCGGCGAACTCGACCAGGAGGTCGGACGCGTCGGCGTTGATGATGCCGCCGCCCGCGATGATCAGCGGCCGCTCGGACTCGAGCAGGAAGCCGATCGCCTTCTCGATCTGGGCGCGGGTCGCGGTCGGCTTGTAGACGGGCAGCGGCTCGTACGTCTCCGGGTCGAACTCGATCTCGGTCTGCTGGACGTCGATCGGCAGGTCGATGAGGACGGGACCCGGGCGGCCCGAGCGCATCAGGTGGAACGCCTGCTGGAAGATGCCGGGGACCTGCGCGGCCTCCAGGACCGTGACCGCCATCTTCGTGACCGGCTTGGCGATCGTCGCGATGTCGACGGCCTGGAAGTCCTCCTTGTGGAGCAGGTGCGTCGGCGCCTGGCCCGTGATGCACAGGATCGGGATCGAGTCACCGGTCGCCGAGTACAGACCCGTGATCATGTCGGTGCCCGCCGGGCCCGACGTACCGATGCAGACACCGATGTTGCCCGGGTTGGCCCGGGTGTAGCCCTCGGCCATGTGCGAGGCGCCCTCGACATGGCGGGCGAGGGTGTGGTCGATGCCACCGCCCTCCTTGAGCGCCTTGTAGAAGGGGTTGATCGCGGCGCCCGGAACTCCGAACGCGTTGACGACGCCTTCGCGCTTGAGGATCTCAACTGCCGCGCGGGCAGCGGTCATACGAGCCATGGGGTTCTCCTGCTTCGACAACGGCTTCGACAGCTTCGGCGGCCCTGCGGCCGACGAGTACGGCTGGCGGTTTCGGCTCCCGTCGCGCCCCGCGGTGAGCTTCAGTTTCCGCATTGTGGAAATTATGTTCTGCTATATGGAAGCAATGTAGAGGCGCCCCGCAGAGACCGTCAAGAGACATCCGGGATCCGGGCGAGGTGGGGGCGGTCGTCGGCCCTTTACGGCAACTTGCCGCCGCCGGGCACACCTTGGGTGGAGGATGGGAGGAGACGGCGCGAGGGGGTGACGGCACCCCGGTGAGCGAGGCGCGACGGGACGGCTCAGGGCAGGCGGTGGTGACGGTGGCGGACAGGGTTGTGCCGATTCGGTGCCCGGACTGCCGACGCGAGCATCTGTACGCTCCTCCGTCCACCCCCTGTTGCTGCGGCGCCCAGGTGGCCCCACCGGTGGCCCGGGACGCACCCCCGGTTCCGGTCACCGACCAGACCTGGACCGACCAGTGGGTCACCCTCCGCTGCTGGTCCTGCGGCCACCAGGGCCAGTGGCCCCACCCGGAGCTGGACTGCCCGTGCGGGGCGGTCTTACGGATACCGGTGGCCGGGGCACCCGAGGGGCCCCATGACAAGGGTCCCGACGCCCCGCCCGACACCCCACCCGCAGGCCCCTCCCACATCCCCCTCCCCCGCACCGCCCCGCGCCCCCGGCCCGCCTTCCGGCCCGTCACCATCCGGGACGCCCGCGACGCCGTGACCGTCGCCGCGCTCTATCTGCGGTGGCTCGGATATCTGAATACGAGGAGCGCCGCAGGACGGCCGCCCTCCGGTACGCGCATCGCCGCGCGCGGCCTGCTCGCCCAGGTGGAGCCCGCCCTGCGGCCCACCACGCTGCGCGACATCGAGTGCCTGTGGCTGACCGCCATGAACGAGGCCGGCGACACCCCCGTCACCTGCGCCTTCTTCTCCCTCTCCGGCTACACAGCCGAGGCCCGCGCCTGCGCGGACACGCTGGCCATGCCACTGTTCACCATGGACCTCACAGGCACGCCCCAGCCGGTCAACGGCGCGGCCGACGAGCTGGTCGCCACCGGGGCGTGACGCCTCGCGGATACCGCACCCCGGGGCCCCGCACAACAGATTTCGGCCCGGGCATACTCGCCCCATGCACCCGACCCCGCACCCCGCGCAGCCGACCCCGCCCCGCATCCGCCCCGCCGCCGCGTCCGAGCTCACCGCGCTCCAGGACATCGAGCGCGCCGCGGGCGAGGCCTTCCGTCCCCTCGGCATGGCCGCGATCGCGGACGACGAGCCGCCCGCGGTCGACGAACTGGACCGGTTCCGCCGGGCGGGCCGGGCCTGGGTCGCCGTGGACGCGGACGACGCGCCCATCGCGTACCTCATCGGTGAGCCCGTCGAGGATGCCGACGCCGCACACATCGAGCAGGTCACCGTGCATCCCCGCGCCGCCCGCCGCGGCGTCGGCCGCGCCCTGATCGAGCACCTCGCCGCGTTCGCCCGCGCCGATGGCAGGACCGCGCTCACCCTGACCACGTTCGCCGAGGTCCCCTGGAACGCCCCGTACTACGCCCGCATCGGCTTCCGCCCGCTGTCGGAGGACGAACTCACCCCGGAGCTGAAGAAGATCCGCGCGCATGAGGCGGAGCTCGGCCTCGACCGGTGGCCCCGCCTCTGCATGCGCCGCCCTCTCACGGCGGACGTCACACCCCTCATGACGGGCGTCACACCCCTCACGGCGGACGTCACACCCCTCACGGCGGACGTCACGCGCTGAACCGCTCCCTGAGCTCGATCTTCCGCACCTTCCCCGAGACCGTCATCGGAAAGGACTCCAGGATCCGCAGCGCGGCCGGCACCTTGTAGTGGGCCAACCGCCCCTTGCAGTAGGCCTGGAGCTCCTCCAGCGTCAGGGCGTCGCCGGGCTCCCGCAGGATCACGCAGGCGAGCGGCACCTCTCCGTACCGCTCGTGGGGGACGCCCACCACCTGGACGTCCGCGATCTTCGGGTGGCCGTACAGGAACTCCTCGATCTCCCGGGGGTAGATGTTCTCGCCACCCCTGATGATCATGTCCTTGATGCGGCCGACGATCTGGACGTACCCGTCCTCGCGCATGACCGCCAGGTCGCCCGTGTGCATCCAGCGCCCGGCGTCGATGACCTCGGAGGTGCGCTCGGGCTCGTCCCAGTAGCCGAGCATCACGCCGTAGCCGCGGGTGCGCAGCTCGCCGGAGGCGCCGCGCGGCAGCGTCACGCCGCTCACCGCGTCGACGATCTTCACCTCGACGTGCGGCAGGACCCGGCCGACCGTCCCGGTGCGGCGCTCCAGGTCGTCGTCGCGGCGCGTCTGCGTGGAGACGGGCGAGGTCTCGGTCATGCCGTAACAGATGGAGACCTCCCGCATGTTCATCTCGGCGACGACCCGCTTCATGACCTCGACCGGGCAGGGCGAGCCCGCCATGATGCCGGTGCGCAGCGAACTCAGGTCGTACGTCGCGAAGTCGGCGAGGCCCAGCTCCGCGATGAACATCGTCGGTACGCCGTACAGCGAGGTGCAGCGCTCGCGCTCGACGGCGTGCAGCGTGGCGGCGGGGTCGAAGGACGGCGCGGGGATGACGATGCACGCGCCGTGCGAGGTGGCTCCGAGGTTGCCCATCACCATGCCGAAGCAGTGGTAAAAGGGCACGGGCAGGCAGATCCTGTCCTGTTCGGTGTAACCGACCGTGCGCCCCACCCAGTAGCCGTTGTTGAGGATGTTGTGGTGGGAGAGCGTGGCACCCTTGGGGAATCCCGTGGTGCCCGAGGTGTACTGGATGTTCACCGGGTCGTCGCAGCTCAACTGCGCCTCGCGGGCGGCGAGTTCGTCGTCGGTCACGGAGGCGGCGGCGTTCAGGAGCGCGTCCCAGGAGCCGTCCTCGATGTAGTGGACGGCGCGCAGCTCGGGGCAGCGGGGCCGCACCTCGTTCACGAGGGCGCGGTAGTCGCTGCTCTTGTGGGACTGCGAGGCGACCAGCACGGAGATGCCCGCCTGGTTCAGGACGAACTCCAACTCGTGCGCGCGGTAGGCCGGGTTGATGTTCACCATGATCGCGCCGATGCGGGCGGTGGCGTACTGCACGAGCACCCACTCGGCGCAGTTGACCGCCCAGATGCCGACGCGGTCCCCCTTGGCGACGCCCGCCCCGAGGAAGCCGCGCGCCAACTGGGCCACGGCAGCGCCGAATTCGGCATACGTCCAGCGGGTGCCCGCGGCGACGTCCACCAGCGCGTCCCGCTCGGGCCAGGCCGCCACGGCGCGGTCGAGGTTCTGGCCGATGGTGTCGCCGAGCAGCGGCGTGCCACTGGTCCCGTGGGCATAGGACAGTTCACTCACCGGAAGCCTCCTCGCGGTCCTTCGCATACGCCGTGGGCGCGGCGAGCCGCACCGAGGAGATCAAGTGTGGCCTGCGGATCCTTGCCGCGTCGACCCTTGTGATCAGCCGTTGTGATCAGCCGTTGTGATCAGTCGTTGCGATCAGTCGTCACGCCGAACCCGCGTACGAGCCGACCGACCGCTATCCAACCCTTCACCCCTTTTGCGAACTATGCCGTGCGGTAAACTTCTTTACCAAGCGCTTACGCTCGCCTGAGCAGAAAGGCGCTCAACTCTGGGGAGTGGTGGGCCATTTGACCGGCCGCCACGGCAACGGGGGGTGACATGGTTCGGATGGTCCACGTCCTGAGCCTGCCCTCCAGCGGGGCGATCCACAACACCGCTCGCGACAGCGTGCCTGATATCAGCGGCATCGCCAGCCTCTCCTGACTTCCCCACTGCCCTCACGCCCGGCAGGGGCACCACCATGCCGTCGCAGGCCGTACCGCCGCGCCGCCATGCCGTCGCGCGCCCCGCCGCAGCCGCCCGAGAAGGCACTGACGCCGTCACCTACCCGGAGGACCGACGCCCGTGCACGACACGACCGCCCTGCTCATCGAACTCGGAGCCATCATCCTCGCCCTGGGCCTGCTCGGGCGCATCGCGGGACGCGTGGGCTTCTCGCCCATACCCCTCTATCTGCTCGCCGGACTCGCCTTCGGCCACGGCGGCATCGTCCCGCTGCGTGCCAGCGAGGAGTTCGTCGCCACCGGCGCCGAGATCGGCGTCATCCTGCTGCTGCTCCTGCTCGGCCTGGAGTACAGCGCCTCCGAGCTCGTCACCAACCTCAAGGCCCAATATCCCTCCGGCGCCGTCGACTTCGTCCTCAACGCCGCCCCGGGTGCCGCCGCCGCGCTGCTCCTGGGCTGGGGCCCCGTCGCCGCGGTCGCCCTCGCCGGCGTCACCTGGATCTCCTCCTCCGGCGTCATCGCCAAGGTCCTCGGCGACCTCGGCCGCCTCGGCAACCGCGAAACGCCCGTCGTCCTCGGCGTCCTGGTCATCGAGGACCTCGCCATGGCCGTCTACCTGCCCATCCTCACCGCCCTGCTCGCCGGGGTGAGCCTGGCGGGCGGCGCCCTCACGCTGGTGATCGCGCTCGGCACGGTCGGCGCCGTCCTGTTCGTGGCGCTGCGGCACGGGCGTCTGATCAGCCGGGCCGTCTCCTCCGACAGCGCCGAGATGCTCCTGCTCGTCGTGCTCGGCCTCACCCTGCTCGTCGCGGGCATCGCGCAGGAACTCCAAGTCTCCGCCGCCGTCGGCGCGTTCCTCGTCGGCATCGCCCTGTCGGGAGAGACCGCCGAGGGCGCGACCACCCTGCTCTCCCCACTGCAGGACCTCTTCGCGGCCGTCTTCTTCGTCTTCTTCGGCCTGTCCACCGACCCGGCCGCCATCCCGCCCGTCCTCGTCCCCGCCCTGCTCCTGGCCGTCGTCACGGCGCTGACCAAGGTCGCCACCGGCTGGTACGCCGCACGCCGTGCGGGGATCCACGGCGGCGGCCGCTGGCGGGCCGGGGGCACGCTGGTCGCCCGCGGCGAGTTCTCCATCGTCATCGCCGGGCTCGCGGTCGGCGTCGAACCCCGCATCGGCCCTCTGGCCACCGCGTACGTCCTGATCCTGGTCGTCGTCGGACCGCTGACCGCCCGCTTCGCCGAGCCGTTCGTCCGGCTCCTCATACGCCGCCGCGCGGCCCCGAAGCCCTCCGTTACGGCGCCCGTCCCCGTCGAGGCCGAGCGGACCGAGACCGAGCGGAACGAGACCGAACGGGACGAGACCGAGACCGAGCGGACCGAAACCGTCACCGTGGACGCCTGAGCGCCTGCGCCTCCCTCCCCGAAAACCTGAGCGCCCGCGCCCTACCTCCCAGAAAAGGGGTACGTGATCGTGCACGACGCACCCGCCACGTTCGTCGACGGCTACCCGCAGATCCTCGCCGAAGCCTCCGCGACCGGCCGCCGTCTCAGCCGCGAGGAGCTGCTCTCCCGCCGCACGCTCGGAGCCCAGGCCGCCGCCAAGGGCCACGGGTGGCGCGTCCTGGTCAGGGAACACATCACCGCCACCCGGTCCTGCTGGCCCCGCGCGGCCGCGCCCGACAGCGTCCTCACCGTCTTCGAGCAGGCCATGGACGCCTTCGCGGACGGCTACGAACGGGCCCAGCGTCTCGTCGTACGCCAAGAGGAGGCCGCCCGGCGGGAGTTCATCGACGACCTCCTGCACGGGGGCGGCGACCCGGGCCACCTCTCGGCGCGCGCGGAGCGCTTCGGGCTGCGACTCTCCCGCGCCCACGCCGTCGCCGTGGCGGAGGGCCCCGCCAAGTTCGACGAGACCGACCCGATCCCCTACCGGGTGGAAGCCGCCCTGTTCGGCCGCTTCGAGAACCGGCGCATCCTGTTCACCACCAAGGACGGGCGGATGGTGTGCATCGCCCCGGGCGACCAGGACGACGTCCTCGTCCACTTCGCCAAGCAGGCCCACGCGGCGACCGACGGCGGGCAGGTCGCCATCGGCCGCCCCCGCACCGGCGCCGTCGGCATCGGCCACAGCTACGAAGAGGCCCTCAACACCCTCGACGTCGGCCGACGCATGGGCTTCGACGACCCGGTGCTGCGCGCCGCCGACCTGCTGGTCTTCCCCGTCCTCGCCCGCGACCGGCAGGCCCTGGTCGACCTCGTGCGCGGCACGCTCAGCCCGCTGGAGCAGGCACGCGGAGGCGCGCAGCCGCTCATCGACACGCTCGCCACGTACTTCGACTCCGGCTGCGTGGCATCGGAGACCGCACGCCGACTCGCCCTGAGCGTGCGCGCCCTGACGTACCGTCTGGAACGCGTCCACACCCTGACCGGCACGGACCCCACCGATCCGGCGCACCGCTACACCTTGCAGACCGCGGTGATCGGGGCGCGGCTGCTCGACTGGCCCGGCAGGCCTTTGTGACGGCCCGTGGTCCCGCGCTCAGAACTGCCGGTTCGGCCAGTCCAGCAGGCGGGCGCCGATCACCGCGGTCTGGAGCGTGTAACGGTGCACGGGATCGGCCGGGTTGGCGCCCGTGAGCTTGTGGATGCG